>DASRAJ010000031.1:0-117300 GCA_035638255.1 Chitinophagales bacterium | reverse complement strand
AGGAGTGATCATCGCTCCTTCCTCTCCAGTTTTTTTAAGATCATCTTTGTCCTTTATACCTGAAAAAAACTTGAACGATCAATTGAAAACACAAGCCTTATAAAAAAAGCCAACTGTCAGATCAAGTACTAACTATTACAGGTAAAAAGACGATGAATTCTGTTCCTTTCCCGATCTCACTCCGCACTTCAATTTTTCCGTTGTGCTTTTCAATGATGCCGTAACTGATTGAAAGTCCAAGCCCTGTTCCTTTTCCAACATCTTTCGTTGTAAAGAAAGGATCGAAAAGTTTTTTCTTTACTTCATCACTCATGCCCGAGCCCGTATCTCGAATTGAAATTTGTACTTGATTATTTTCAGAAGAAGTGGTGATAAAAATTTTTCCATTGCTTCCAATAGCATCAATGGCATTGGTGAGAAGATTCATGAACACCTGGTTTAATTGTCCGGTGTAGCCATTGATCTCAGGAAGATCACTGAGCACTTTGCTGACTTCGATATTTTTTTCATTCAGTTTATTCTGCAGCAGAAGCAATGTGGATTCAATGCCCTGATTGATGTTGGTTCTTTTCATTTCATTTTCATCAGTCCGTGAGAAATTGCGAAGCCCTTTCACAATTTCTGCAGTTCGTTTTGAACCTTCTTCAATTCCCTTAATGAGTGATTTGATTTCATTGATGGTGTAGCTGAGATCAATTTGATTCCTGAAATGTAAAATCTCTTCGAGCTTATGTGAGACATTTCCCTGTTCCAGCTCGGTATATTTCTCAAGTAAGACCATGATTTCTTCAATATCGCGCTTCAGCGGAGTGATGTTGGCTGAAACAAAATTGATGGGGTTGTTGATCTCATGCGCCAGCCCCGCAGTGAGTTGACCGAGCGAAGCCATCTTTTCTGATTGTACCAACAATGCCTGGGTACTCTGGAGATCGGAATATGATTGATCCAACTGTTTATTTTTTTCTGCGAGTTCTTTGTTTGCCTTTTTCTCACTCTGTTGCGAGAGGCGAATGATGAAGAACAGAAGAAAAATAAATCCGAGTGAGGTAGACAGCGCAATGTAATTTTCTACTGCCCGATCAGTGAGTTTGTAAGACGGAAAATTCAGCAATTGCAAAATGTAGAAGAGCAGAATCGCTGCTGATGCTATGAAGCACCAGATCATTCCATTCCCGCGATCTACCATCAGGAGCGCAATCATGGGCACCAGCGCCAATAATGGCAGTCCGGGCGATGCAATACCACCGGTATAAAAACAAAAAATACCGATTACCAGAATCAGGCAAACCGAATTGATATTTCCAATAAGGTATTTGTTAACCCCAAGACGAAACAGAATGAGTGCAAGCGTGAGTGTAGCGAGCAGGCAGGAGGCCATGATGATACCAAACTGAAAACGTGCTACAGAAAAAATAAGTAAGCTGACAGTACCATAAGCGATGCCTGTAAAATTAACAAGCACAGAAACACGACCGCGTCGCAAATGATCAGCTTGAGGGCGTGATTTACCAGGGATAAAAAAATCAACGATCTTCTCCATCATAATTTGAAGATAAAATAAGTTGGTAACGGAAGCATAAAGGGAGGTCTAATACAACAAACAAATTCAAGGTGAAAATTGCAGATTCTTTTCATGCCAATGAATTAATGATGTCTTGAATCCGAAATGTAGAGAACTAAACTGGAATTTCCTGCAACATGATTTTTCTTTACCAATATTTAGTGAAGAAACTCATCCCGCGAATCATAAATGACTATTTCAATTTTTCCTACCTTTCAACCAAAGAATCAAAAATGGAACTGATACGATTCAAATTTTTATTCACAATCATTGTTTTAATGGCCGGCTGCAAAGGAAAATCTCCTTCCGATAAAATTCCTTCTGCCGATTCCGTTACTTCATCGGCTGCTGCTCCTATTTATCCGGAGGAAACCGATTCAACAGCAACCGAAAATTCTTCCACCCAAACCAAAACACATTTTCCTTATGACATGAAGCATCCTGGTGAAAAATACAAGATGCCTAAAGAGCTAAAAGAAATTTCAGCGATTGACATTTACAAAAAATCAAAGCTGGTTTGTGTGGAAGATGAGGACGGCACTGTGTTCGTTTACGATGAGAAGAAAGCGGACGTAAAGCACCCGATCACCTTTGGAAAGAAAGGAGACTATGAAGGCATTGCGAATGTTCATGACACCATCTACGTATTGAGCAGCAACGGCAAGCTGCATCAGATCCTTTACTTCGATTCACCCGAACAGTACACGAAGGTGATCAGCACCCCGCTGGACAAAGACAATGATACCGAAGGATTGTGCTTCGATTCATTGAATCATCGCCTGCTCATTGCCTGCAAGAAAAAACCCGGCAGCGGGTTGAAAGGATCTAGGGCAGTGTACGCTTTTGATTTACGGACAATGACATTTAATTCTCAACCTGTCTTCGTCATCAAACTCGATGAGCTGAAAAGTTTTCTGCTTCAGTATGACAAAGAAAAATTGTTGAGTGAAGAAATCAGAAACCTCTTTGATCCGGAGAAAGGCGATCTCACCTTTCAGCCATCAGAGATTGCAATACATCCGGTCACTAATGACATCTATGTGATTTCTACAGTAGGAAAACTAATGGTGGTACTCGATCGTGATGGAAAAATAAAATTCATCGAGTCACTGGGTAGCGACATTTTTAAACAACCCGAAGGACTCTGCTTCAAGCGCGATGGCACGATGTTTATCTCGGATGAAGGAAAAAGTGGTCACGGAAACATTGTCGAATTTAAATACGAACCCAATGCGAAATAAACACTATGTAATCCTAATACTTGCTTTGTTGCTGTCTTTTTCAAAAGTCTTTTCACAAACAAGTGACAACATCAATTATGGTGACAGTACCATCACGATAGCTGCAAGCAATAAATATCACGCGCAGCTTTTTGGAAAAATAATATTGGGAACACATTATCGCAGGGTATGGTCGGCACCCATTACTGTAAAATATCTTGACATTGAACACATGAAGGGTGGATTGACGCCATTAAAAATGGGCGGAGGGCTTCAAACAAAATCATTACGTTTTCTCGGTGCAGACAGCAACCAATACGTAATTCGAACCATTGATAAAGATCCCTCAAAGACAGTATCTTCCATATTTCGAAACACCATTGTAACAGACCTGATACAAGACCAAATTTCAGCTTCGCATCCGTACTCCTTTCTGGTGATTCCCGCGCTTTCGAGGGCGGCAAATATTTATCACACCAATCCACAGGTACTGTATGTTCCTGATGATCCCAACCTGGGGAAATTCAGAAATGATTTTAAAAACCGGATGGTGTTGTTTGAAGAACGCACTCTTGATAATGCTAACGTTGAGGAAGGACTTACCGGATTTACAAAAGTGAAAGACACCTGGGATGTGTATGATGCCATTCACAAGAATGCAGACAATTATGTTGATGAAAAATTTTTACTCCGTTCGCGATTGTTCGACATGATGATTGGTGATTGGGACCGCCATGAAGATCAGTGGCTATGGGCGCAATTCAAACCTACTGACAGTACAAAAATGTTTCGCCCCATCCCACGCGATCGCGACCAGGCATTCTTCAATTTCGACGGGCTTCTCCCTACCATTGCCAGCTTAAATGTTGCAGCAACAAAAAAGATGCAGCGGTTTCGCCCCATGCCTCTGAATGTAAAATGGTTCAATTTCAATGCACGCTATATTGATCACAATCTGCTCACACAAATGACGCGCAGTGATTGGCGTGATATGGCTGACAGCTTGCTGCTGATTGTTTCTGATGAGGAAATTGAAGATGCATTCAAAGCTTTGCCGGATACAGTTTACAAATTGTCCGCACCGGAAATCATCAGGACGTTGAAATCGAGAAGGAACAATCTGCCGATCATTGCTGACAAGCAGTACTTTTTTCTTGCGCAGAACGTCACCATTGTAGGCACCCAGAAGCAGGATTATTTTGAGGTGAAGCGGAGCGCACCCAACATCACTGACATATCTGTGTATAAATACAAGAATGGCGTTAAAGGAAATCTTTTTTACCACCGGGCTTTTAACTCTGATGAAACAAAACAAATTCAGCTGTACGGTTTAAACTCGGATGACGTCTTTCATTTGGAAGGCAAATCATCAACAGGTCCTTTGATTAGAATTATTGGAGGCGAAGGAAACGATTCGATTGTTGATGAATCAAAAGTAGGTGGCTTTGGAAAAAAGACAAGAGTGTACGACACTAAGGAAGGAAATTTTTTGAGCCTTGGAAAGGAAGGTAAAAACAAAACTTCAAGGGACACCGTCTTCAATACATATTCAACAAAAACCTATGACTACAACCATAACCTGTTCTATCCTCTTTTCGGATACAATGCTGATGATGGAGTTTTTGTGGGAACAGGTTTGTCGCGAATGACTTTTGGATTCAAGAAAGGTCCATGCACGAAAGGGCAACCGTGTTACAACAGTGCGCCGTATGCATCAAATCAATCCATAGGTTTTGATGTAGCGACGAATACAGGAGCCTTCAACTTTTTTTACAAAGGCGATTTCACCGATGTAATTGGCCGATTGGATTTAAACATCCAGGCGAGAGTTCAGGCGCCCAACTTCCGGTATAACTTTTTTGGTTTCGGGGATACCACGCAACAGCTATTTAGAAGTAAAGACTACAGACTGCGTATCAATCAGGGTACTCTTTTCCCGGCTCTTGAGGCGGGGCATGTAAATAAAATCCGTTTTCTTTTCGGTCCCATTTTCACATGGGCAAAGGTTTCAAGTGATACCATTATTCAAAGTGATACCGTAGCATTTCACCAAATTTTTCCTGACTTGCAGCCATCCGATTTCATCCGGAAAAATTTTCTTGGTTTAAACACTCAGTTTACGCTTGATCCTTTTCAGCAAGACACCATGCCGCTGTTCCAGGTGCGCTTTCTTGTGAATGTGGGTTATCTGAAAGAAATGGAAAGCAGTGCTATTAGTTTTGGATACGCGCGCGGCTACGTTTCATTCTTTATCAATTTTTATTCTTCAAAGTTCAGAGTACCAATACTCACGCTTGCTACACGTTTTGGCGGTGGCACTAACATTGACTTCGATGAGAGTGGTAGCACCCATGCTTACGAATTTTACCAGGCCAATATCATCGGTGGAAGAACCGGTGAAAACGTGAGAGGATATTTGGGAGAGCGCTTTGCAGGAAGGTCTACATTCTACAACAACTTTGAAGTGCGGTTGCGATTGTTTCGCTTCAATGCGTACATTTTTCCCGCTGATTTCGGAATCATGGGCTTGGTAGATAACGGAATTGTTTGGGAAGACAATCAGCCCTCTGACACGTGGCACTCAGGATATGGAGGTGGCATTTGGCTGAGCCCATTTTCTCTTGCTGTAATTACAGCAACTTATTCTTTCTCTAATGAGGACTCGAAAGCGCCCAATGCGGCGCCCGGCTATCTGAATGTGAAATTGGGATGGTGGTTTTGAAAATTCAGGACACGACAATAATCAGGTTGCTTCGGCGGAAGAAGGAGCAGTCACATAAGCCATCATGTATCCGTTGATCTTTTCATAAAAAATTTTTAGTGTTTGCCGGGCTTCATTTTTTCGGATGCTTCCCGTTACAGTCCCCGAATCAGTAAATGAAAATGGTTCGACAAAAAGATGTTCCCTGAAATCGAGTTGCTTTCTTCCATGCAATTTGTACATCGCTTCTTTTGCGCACCAATAGACGTAAATGTGTTCAAGGTGATGATCGCCTGAAATATTTTGCAATTCTTCTTCGCGAAGAAACTTGTGCTGAATGTTTTTGATCTTCCGGTCAATTTTTTCAATGTCAATTCCAACTTCCAAATTTTCGCTGAGCAGCAGAGCGGAAAGCTCTGCAGAATGAGAGATAGAAATTTTTACAGGGAAATTGTGAATGACAGGTTTACCGCGCTCATCGCTTTCAAGGTGAATGAATGCGCGGGGGTTGTTCATCAGAATTCTGAGCAGAAGGCGGCTCGACAACCAATGCAGTTTCTTCATGGGATGTTTGATTGAATCAATCAACTGATTCTCGCGATCATCTAATTTCAGTTGAGAGCGAAACCATTCGGCCGATTCTTCAATCTTCCAGATTCCGAGTTTGGTTTTTTCTGCAACATCTCTATGAAGCGACAAGGGCATGCTGTAAAAATAGGGAAGGTGTTCGCAGAATCCTTCAGAAAAGTGTTCGGAAAATCCTGTGAGCACTTTCACTTTTCACTCTTATATCTTTGTTGTCAATGTCACTTACAGTCAATCAAATTGCAAAACTCACATTACACCAGGGATCCATTTACAGTTTGGAAAAAGGTGAAAATGAAAATTATTTTTTCTCCGGCGGCAGTGAAGGAATCGTTGCAAGATGGGATGTAGAAACTTTGGATAAACCCATCGCGGTTGCAAAGATTGACGGTCAGATTTTCGCAATGCTTTTTCTCCCTGAAAAAAATCATCTGCTCATCGGCACCATGTCAGGCGGTCTGCACGTGATTGACCTCAATAAGAAAAAGGAACTTCACTACATCACGTTTCATGAGCTTTCCATCTTCGACATTAAAGTGCATGAAGGAAAAGTTTTTGTTTGCTCGAAAGATGGAACGCTTTCCATCTGGAATGCTGAATCATATCAGCTTGAGAAGGTGATCACCGTCAGCGATCAGTCGCTGCGCATGATTGCTTTTCACCCGGAGAAAAATGAAGCAGCGATGGGCAGCAGCGATAACAAAATTTATCTTCTTGATATTGATCAATTGCAAATCATCTCTGTTCTTGAAGGCCCGGATAACTCGGTGTTCTCCGTTTGTTACAATGAAGTGGGAAGTGAATTGATTGCCGGTTCGCGTGATGCACAGCTTTACATTTATGACTTGAAACAGCAGCGTCTCAGGTTTCAACTTAAAGCTCATCTCTACACCATCAATCACCTCACACTGATTCTTGGAAATAAATTCGTCGCGTCAGCATCCAGAGACAAAACTATTCGCATCTGGGATGCAAAAAGTTTTGAATTGCAAAAATCACTCGATAAAGAAAAATATGATGGTCACGTTAATTCAGTGAATAAGTTGCTTTGGTTACATTCGCGCAACTTTTTAATCAGTGCGAGTGATGACCGTTCTATTATTGTTTGGAAAATTAAAAATGGAAATTAGAAATTGGAAATTGGAAATTTGTGCTGCCCCCATTTTCTAATTTCTAATTTCCATTTTCAAAAAAAAACCTAAATCTGAAATTAAAATGATTCTCTCAGACAAGAGCATTCTTGAAGAAATCGAAAAAGAAAACATCCTCATCGAACCATTTCAACTGGAGTTTCTCGGCTCTAACTCCTATGACGTTCATCTGGCAAAGCACATCGCCACATACAAAGACCGTATCCTGGATGCCCGTAAGCACAATCAAATTGATATGATGATTATTCCTGAAGAAGGAATGATCCTTTATCCCGACATGCTGTATCTCGGGGTGACGGAAGAGTATACTGAAACGCATGCGCATGTTCCTTTTCTCGAGGGAAAATCAAGCGTGGGAAGATTGGGCATTGACATTCATGCTACAGCAGGAAAAGGCGACGTTGGCTTCTGTAACACGTGGACGCTTGAAATTTCTGTGCGTCAACCGGTGCGCATTTATGCAGGCATGCCCATCGGTCAATTGATTTATTTTGTGGTGGAGGGAACAGTGAAAAATCCTTATAACAAACGGAAAAATGCGAAGTACAATCAGCGAAGTTTGAAACCTGTGGAGAGCATGATGTGGAAGAATAAGTGGTAGTTTGGGGTTTGAAATTTGGAGCTTGAGATTTGGGGTTTGAAATTTGAAATTGGGGATTTGGACCTGTACCTATTGAGTTGTTGTGATGTAGTTACTCACGTCTCACGAGTTCTCCCGATTTAATCGGGATTCACGATTGGGATTTGAAATTTGAAATTTGGGATTTGAAACTATATCAATTGAGTTGTTCTGACGTAGTTACTCACGTCTCACGTCTCACGTCTCACGTCTCTCGATTCACGATTTAGAGTTTAAGTTATGAAGTCTTTCATTCGTCTCCCGTCCTACATCTTCTGTCTTACTTCTCTTTTCATGACTGCCTGTGCGCCGCTCAAGCCATTGGAGTTTCGTTCGCTGAGTGATTTCAAAGTCGAGAAGCTCACTTCAACACCATCACTGTCGGTTAATCTGAATCTTCACAATCCAAATTCTTTCGGTGGAACCATGAAGGAATTTCATCTTGACTTTTTTCTGAGTGATGTCCCCATCGCAACAATTCAGCTTCAAAATATCCGCATGCCATCACAAAGTGATTTTACGCTACCCCTAAGTACCAATCCTTCTTATGAACAACTGATAAAACTTCTGCCATCGGGCATTAGCAGTTTTACTTCCGGAAAACAAATCCCGGTAAAACTCACCGGAAGTGTGACGGTGAAAAAATTCATCTTCAAAAAAAGATTGCCCTTTGAGTTTCACGACTCGATCAACACAAAGGATATCAGATTGAATTGAGGAACTCAGAGAATAATTTCGTGTCCAACAAATCCGCAGGATTTTTTTTGAGTCGCGCGGATTTGTTTCAGGTGTACTCATTGAAAGAAATCCTCCGGATTCTCAACACAGAAAATCTCAACCTTCAAAGTGAATCGCGAACATAATTGAGCGTGCACGTAACCCGTGCAACACGCGGGAATAAATCAGGTTAGGATCAGGTCTCAAAATATTTCTAAGCCCGTAAGAAACTTTTATTTCAGGAGAAATAACTACGAGCGGAAGATGGAACTCACATCCCATTCCGTATTCGAGCGCCACATCATTACGATACACTTTGATCAGGTTCTCTGCCAGGCGCGCCGATGCATTTGACTGCATGTCAATGCTCCATTTTAATCCGGCAAGCACATACATTCTGAAATCATGGTACGGCTTCGAGCGGTATTTTAAGTTGAAAGGAAATTCGAGATAGACCGATTCGATTCGTTTTACGGCCATGGTGTCGGCTGAACGGATCTTGAATTGAATGCTTCGGTCGGCAAAGGCCAGGTCGGGAATGAAACGCAACTCAAAAGATTTCGAAAGATGAAGCGAAGAGAGAATCCCTAAACTGAATCCGGGATCAGTTAAGGCATGCGCCTCCAGAATTTCATTTTGAGTCAGATATTGTGAGTCAAGTGTGATTTTGTAATTAGAAAAATTAAGTCCGAGTGAAATCCCGAAATGAAAATTACGCTGCTCAAAGCGCACATCATGCTCGTACACGTTGTACTGAGCGTGCGCACGCTGAAACAAAACCAGGAGCAAAGAAAATGCTATGGCTTTCTTGCAGTGTACAGTGAGCTGATACCAAAACTTAACGACTTGCATTGTAGTTGTTCAAATCCCATACGTTCAAGAATGTTCAAAAATTTTTGGCCTTCCGGAAAAACCTGCACGGAGCGATACAGGTACTGATATGCCTGCTTGTCACGCGTGATCCATTTTCCAAGTAAGGGACACACGGTTGTGAAATAAAATTGGTAGAGTTGCTTGAACGGAAAATGTTTTGGTTTCGAAAACTCCAGCACGACAAAGGTACCGCCGGGTTTTAATACGCGATAAATTTCCTGTATACCCTTTTCTAAATGCTCGAAATTGCGGACGCCGAATGCAACGGTGACGGCCTCGAAGTTATTGCCTTCGAAGGGAAGATTCTCCGAGTCGGCATTCTGCAAAGTGATTTTATTACTGAGGTTTTTCTCTGCAATTTTCTTTCTTCCGATTTCAAGCATTTCATCAGAAATATCAATACCGATAATTTTTTCTGCCTGAAGGTTTGAAAGCAGCAGTGCGACATCAGCAGTGCCCGTTGCAACATCGAGAATTGTTTTGGGCTGAAGCAGACGAAGAGACTTCACTATTTTTTTTCTCCATGAAACATCTATGCCGAATGAGAGCAAGTGGTTCATCAGGTCATATCGAAAAGCAATCCTGTCGAACATCTGTTCAACTTGCTTCTTCTTCGAAAGAGAAGAAGCAACATACGGGACAACCTGCTCTTTCATTTCAAATGCAAAGGTAAGCATTGAAGTGCGGAGCGGAAGTTTCGTTTCTTCGCGAGCGCGGGTGACCCTGCCGGAGTTGGAAAAACTCCGTTGGAGTTGGCGCGTCAACATTGAAGAAAAGAAATCCGCTTTCTAAAAATGATTATCAAATCTGCTGAGTACAAGGTAAGCTGCGTAAAAGAAGAAGCCTGCCCGAAAGAAAATTTTCCGGAGTTTGCTTTCATCGGCAGATCCAACGTTGGAAAATCTTCGCTCATTAACATGTTAACCGATAAAAAAGATTTGGTGAAGATTTCCAATTCGCCGGGGAAAACCCGTACAATCAATTTCTTTCTCATCAACAATCAATTTCATTTTGTTGATCTTCCCGGCTATGGCTATGCAAAGGTTTCCCATGACCAGCGAAAGCAATTTGAGCAAATGATTTTCGATTACCTCGGCAAAAGAATGCAACTGCAGGTTGTGTTTGTGCTGATTGACTCGCGGCATCAGCCGCAACAACTTGACCTTGATTTCATCAATGATTTGGGTAAACGGCAAATTCCGTTCGTATTGGTTTTTACCAAAGCAGATAAGCATGGTATCGAAACGACAAACAAAAACATAGTGTTACTTCATGATAAAATGATGGTCACATGGGAAATGATACCTCAAACATTTATCACCTCGGCAATCGATAGAACAGGACGGGAAGAAATTCTTGATTTCATCGAAGAGATCATTTCAGCTTACAAAAAATAAATCCACAATGCATTCATAAATTTTTCTTCACAAACATTTTGCTTCTTCATTTCGAAAGGCTAAGTTTGGAATGAGAAAAATTTTCTTGCAATCAGCAAAAAGAGAGGGGTGCAGTTCCACACCCAGGTTTTGTTTCACGTGACAAAACCCAAATTGAAACAGGCAGCCAGAGTAAAAACTCCGCTGCCTGTTTTAGCTTCTGAAAACCGCAAGTCGCGATACGCTCCCGATTGATCGGGACGCGATTCGCGAAATCAGATCACCTTATTCGCACAACTCGAAGAAGCAAACGCGTCGGGCTTCGCTTTGAATGCAAACCCCATCGAGAGAATGTAGCCCATGGCTTCATGCAATGCTGTGTTCGATTGAAAGTTGGGATTGGTGTTGATGTCAGCATGTACTTCCATATCTACATCATAAGCATCGAACAGATCGCAAAGATGATAAGCGATCTCCACTGATTTGGAAACTTCGAGAAGCATGCGTTCCTTGATCGAAAATTTTTGAGAACTCTTATCATTGTGAATGAACATGAAGCCCCCGCGTTTCTCCCTGAGAAAAACAATTACCGTGGCATACTCTGTGATCTTACCATGCACTTGTGAATCAGTACCGATACACACTTTCAGCCTGTTGCCTTGTTTAGATTCATTGCGAATTACTTCTTCAACCGCTTGGTGGATGGAAGTCTGAATTCGGTCACCATTAAATTTTCTCCACTGCATATAAAAAAAAGTTTCTCAAAATTATTCTTTTCCAAATCAACGGAACTTTTCATTGTACACATGGAAAGAAAAGTTTATGGGGTATTGGGATATTGGGATATGAGGAAATTAGGATATTAGGTCTTCGCCACTTAGCATTCTTGATTCTTGATTATACACAAAACAATAAGTCCAAGTTTATTGGGGGTAGTAGGAAATTAGGTGTTCACTACTCAGCATTCTTGATTCTTGATTATGCACAAAGCAATATCCGGGTTTCCAATACTCCAATATCCCAATATCCAATTTCCCCATTATCCCATTTCCATTTGGCAATGAGGATGCTTTTAGTTTTCTTTGTGCGCTCAAATTTTTAACAATGAAGAAAGAAATTCATCCGAAGGACTACCGTTTTGTAGTGTTTAAGGATATGTCGAACGGCACGATGTTTCTCACCCGCTCTACTGCGGGAAGCAAAGAAACCATTACGTGGGAAGATGGCAAGGAATACCCTTTGCTCAAGCTTGAAATTTCCAACACGTCGCATCCATACTATACCGGCAAAATGCAATTTGTTGATTCCGCCGGACGGATTGACAAGTTCAATAAGAAATACGCCAAGAAAGGTGCAGAGGCAAAATCAACGGAGTAGGTTCCGCAATTTGATCAGCTATCCCGTATCATCCTGAGCGGAGTCAAGGGATGTTAACTCACAAGCGCATCGTGGTTCTGCTCCGCTAATCATGATAGCACCATCTATATGGCTGAGAAGAACTTCATTCTCTTCGACGACGATTACCGCGATCATTTACTTCCCTTTACGTTCACGAGACCGGTGTCAGAAATACGAATCGGCATTTTCACTATTCGCGAAAAATGGCAGCGTTCACTCAATGCAAAGCCGTCATATTTTACAGAAACTTATTTGAGGAAAAAATTTCCTGCTGATCTTAAAGAAACAAACTGGATGATCAACGGCTGCGTATTGCCTGATCCGCGGCTGGTGGCGCAGGTGAATGCATTGCAAACCGGTGAAGCAATTGCAGAAAATGACATGCTGATTGCTTGTTGCGCAGATGAGAAATTTTTGAAAGAGGAACCGCTTGATTTTCAAGCCATCATCCGATCCAGCAAGATCATCGCGCCTGTAAGCTCGCCGAGAACGGTGCGAAAACTCACAGATATTTTTTCGAAAAACAGCGAAGCCCTTCGTGATGATTATAAATTGGTAACCTACAAGCGCCGCTCTTCCACCATTTACGAATCGAACAAAGTGATAAATCGCAATGATGTTTTTATTGAAGACGGGGCAAAGGTTGAATTTGCCTATCTCAATGCTTCCAAGGGACCCATTTACATTGGAAAGAATGCTGAAGTAATGGAGGGTGCGATGATTCGCGGACCGTTTTCATTGGGTGAAAGCAGTGAAGTGAAGATGGGCGCAAAAATTTATTATCCGACTACTATTGGTCCGCATTGCAAAGTCGGAGGCGAAATAAATGGTTCCGTGATTTTCGGTTATTCGAATAAAGCGCATGATGGATATCTGGGCAACAGTGTGATTGGCGAATGGTGTAACCTAGGTGCTGATACCAATAACAGTAATTTGAAAAATGATTATGGCGAGGTAAAGCTTTGGGACTATGCAACAAAAAATTTTGAAGACACGGGGTTGCAGTTCTGCGGACTGATGATGGGTGATCATTCAAAATGCGGGATCAACACCATGTTTAATACAGGAACTGTGGTAGGAGTGTTTGCAAATATTTTCGGTGGAGAATTTCCCGGAAAATTTATTAAGTCATTTTCATGGGGCAGTCCGTCAAATGGTTTTGGAGAATACAAGATTGATAAAGCGATTGAAGTAGCAAAACGGGTAATGGAACGGAAAGGAGTGGACATGTCAGAGATTGACGAAGAGATTCTGAAGTACCTGGCTGAAAAGAGTCGGCAGTAGGCAATGAGCAGTAGGCAAAGGGTAGTTAGATGTGAGATGGAAGACTCAGGACCTAAAACCAAAGCCCGAAGACCTGCGATCAAAGACTCAAGGCACAGGACTCAAAACGCAATTCGCATGACACAGTAATTTTCGAATCGGTGAAATCAATTTTGAATCAGTGTAATCACAAAAAAATGAGAAAAAAGATCGTCGCAGGTAACTGGAAGATGAATAAGACAATCACTGAGAGCTCGAAGCTGGCAGAAGAAACATTACAACTTTTGACTAATGAAAAGATTGGCGATACTGTGGTTGTGTTTTGCCCGTCGTTTGTTTCTCTCGAAAAAGTTTCATCAATTATTAAGGGAAAGAAAAACATTTATACATCTGCGCAGAATTGTCATTCTGAGAAGTCAGGTGCTTACACAGGAGAAATTTCTGTTTCAATGATTAAGGATGCCGGCGCGAGCTATGTGATTATAGGGCACTCTGAGCGGAGAGAATATTTCGGAGAAACCAATGAAGAGCTTTCAATGAAAGTAGATGCTGCCCTGGCTGTTGGATTGGCTCCAATTTATTGCTGTGGTGAACAGCTTGATGTTCGCGAGAATGGAACATATACTCAGCTGGTGGAGCAACAAATCCGGCAGGGATTGTTTCATCTTTCAGCAGGTCAATTTCAAAATGTTGTAATCGCTTATGAACCGGTTTGGGCTATTGGTACCGGAAAAGTTGCAACCGACGAGCAAGCACAGGATATGCACGCATACATTCGCCACCTTATTGCCTTGAAATATGGTCACGGTGTTTCTGACGAAATCACAATCCTTTATGGCGGCAGTTGTAAACCGTCGAATGCCAAAGGCTTATTCTCTCAAAAAGATGTTGATGGCGGATTGATCGGGGGCGCTTCCTTGGTGGCTTCCGATTTTGTGGGAATTATCAGGGGTTTCTAAGATATCTCCCCTCAACTTCACTAAATGAATACATTGACGAGTGGCACAATTCAATTTCTGTTATCTAAGTGGGCAATGATAGCTGCGATGTGTAGCAACAAGGTGAAATTTTTTACACATAAGAGCATTAAAGCTGAAATGACAGGATGAAAGTATTTTTTCCTGGCTATCTATGTTTGAATTTGGTATAAATTAATCCAGTGTTCATCGGTGATTTCTCTTCCCGGAGATAATCTATTTTTTCAGAATGATTAAATTACTTTTATTTGCTAAAGACAAAGTTGAATCATTAATAAGTGGAGGCTCTTCGGGTTTTGCAATTGGCCGTTGTTTTGTTTTGTTGCCGGCATCGAAGGATTTTAATTTAGTATATTCATTGTGCGAAAACTATAAATTCTTTGCCCATTTATGCGACCAACACATCATCTATTATGAAAAAGCTCTTCATTCTTTTCCTTGGGATAATTTGCTTTTCTGCCAGTTTTGCAACCAAGGCTACAAACTTTACAGGAACCTATCGTAACGGGCAGGTCTTTTTTACATGGACTAATATTTCACCCGGCGGAGCTACGTATAAACTCTATCGGTCGTCCACAATAATCACGCAAGGCTCGCAGCTTTCTTCTTGTGAGTACCTGGGATTAACCAATCAAACTTCCGCACTCAATAGCAATTTGACCAACCATGACCTGGCGAATAGATATTACATTATACAAACCGGCGGATCGCCGTTAGCGTCAACTCAAGGTTTATTTGTGACCACCAGCGTTGCCAATGCCTCATACTATTATGCAGTCACTACGGTGGTTAACAGTGTTGAAGACACTGCCATCGCTGTGAACACCAACTCACTATCTGCCGCCATAGCAGAAACTGTTGCCACACCGCAACCGGTATTGCAGGAAATCCGAACCATTGAAAATGTTCCTGTGGAAATTTATGCTGATTTCATTTCGAGCAAAATCTCACTCAATGGACCCTTGAGAATGAAAGCCGGCTGGTTGGGTTATGATTTTGCCGTGTTTCGTAACAATGCCACTACTCCTCAGGCGCTGCACATTCGCTTTCACGCCGGCGGCGTGGATTTTCTTGATAAGATTACCAAAGTAAGTTCAACAGAAGTCAATTTAGGGGTTGAGGATAAGTTTCCGGATGATGAAGCCAGCGGTTGGACTGGCACGAATGAAGCGTACGATCCTTACAAGAAGTCAAACAATTCAGTTTGGTCAACAGGAACAAACTATTTTTATTCGACTGAGCGAATTTATAAAGAGATAAATTGGATGATAGCGAACTGTCCCGTTGACAGCAATCGTATATATGTTGATGGTACTTCGTTCGGAGCTACAGGGGCCTTTTTCTTCACTATGTTTCACCCTGAAAAAATTGCAGCAGCCAATCTTACATCGGGTATTTTCAATTTTGGTTTTCAAAATGATTATATCCCGGAATGCAGCATGAATCCCGGACAAAAAAATCGCAATGACGGAGATAAAAAATTCGGATATGTAAGCACCAATTTGCCGGAAGGAAGTGGCCTATCTACCTATAATTTGCTAAATGGCGGCTGGATGATTAATCACTACAACATGAAAAACTGGCCGGTCATCTACAGCGTGAATGGAAGATATGATACACTGCTGGGCTGGACTGAAAAAACCATTTGGTATGATTCAGTAGAGAACAATCATTTCGGCGGCTATTATTTTTATGATGAAAGAGATCATGCGGGCGATAACAAATCCTGGCTTAGCAGCAACTTCGATATGTACCGCTATAGAAAAAATCTTTCCTACCCTGCATTCTCCGGCTGCAGCGTCGACAATAATCCCGGTAATGGTAACGGAACAGACGGCGATCCTGTTGGAACGTGTAACGGTTATCTCGATTGGAGTTCAACTATCACTGATGATGCTTCAAACTGGATTGTGAAAATCTATACACGACCTTTGAATAAAGTCAATAATGTAGTAGTTGCTGCTCCTTCCTCGTGCACTGCAACCATAACTCTGCGGCGCCTTCAGCAGTTTAAGCCTGACTCAGGAGCAACATTACAATGGAGTGTGAAGCATTTGAATCAGCAGATTCAATCCGGCTCATTGACGTACTCCGGAGGATTGATCACTATTGCCGGCATTCAGATTTACAACGACACCATCACTTTTCAAATCTCGATTCCCAGTTCATTAAGCACTTATTACCTGGATGCCGACAGCGATAGCTACGGAAATCCGGCGGTTTCAATTCATGCATCATCGCAACCCGAAGGATACGTTTCTGATAACACAGATTGCAATGATTCCAATTCCTCAGTTCATACGCCTCCTTCGCCGACCTTTACTCCGTCAGGAACCATAACAGCCTGCAAGAATACCTCTGTGAAATTTACAGCAAGCAGTGGCAGCGGATATACCTATAAATGGTATCTCAACAATGTAATTATTTCCGGCGCTACAAAAAAAACATACACGTCATCGGGAAATGAAAGCGGTTCTTACAAAGTGCTGGAAACAAATTCCGGCGGTTGCTCTGCTTATTCGGCCGCTGCTACCATAACAAGGCTTCCTGCTCCAAAGGCTTCTATAGTAGTGACAGGTGATTTGAACATCTGTGGTATCGGCTCTGTATTGCTCAGTGAGAAGAACGCTATCGGTCCCGGCTATCAATGGAGCAAAAACAGCGTAGTCATTAGCGGAGCAACACAGGTAAGTTACACCGTTACTTCATCAGGCAACTATATTGTGACTGTAACCGATGCGAATGGCTGCACCAAAAAGTCCGGTCAGGTTACTGTAACTTCTTCCTGCCGTGATCAGCAAATAGTTTCGTCATTGCCACTATCCATTGGCGTAGCGTTTTCTCCTAATCCGGCAAAGGATTTTGTGCAGCTGCAAATTCATGTTGATGAGAATACAGAAGGTACACTGCATATTCAATTGATGAATCTTTTGGGTCAACCGGTTCTCTCTGCCAACACTTTTGTTAAGGGAAGTGATTTCGCTCAACAATTATCATTGAAGGGAATACAAGGCGGAATGTATTTCGTGAAGGTAGACCTGAATGGAAAATCCTTCGTGGGTCAGCTTGTGATTAGCGAACAATGAACGCTCCATAGTTTAGATTTCTTAAGCCTCTTCCAGCTCTGGTCAAATTTCTTTCCGGGAATTTTTTATGGAGGAACGAACTGCGGGGAACTTTGCCTGAGGCAGCAGGATTAAGACACCTGAGAAATAATGGCACACAATAGTTCTTTAAATGCAGGAGAAATCCTACATTGCCTCACTCATAGTAATTGAGAAAACATTGTTTCACCGTAAAATTTTTTCATGCTGAAATATTTTACACAACTTCTCTTCCTCACGACGTTTACATCCTTCTTTGCTCTCGCACAGGATACGACCTCGCATTCTTCCTTCGCAATTTCATTTTACGCTGATGCCTATTTTGCGTACTATACCGATTCTCTGGGACTTTATCAATATCAGAAATTTCCCTCCATTTCACCACGCAGCGAGCAATTCGGGCTGAATGTGGCCATGCTTAAGGCAAACTATACAAGCGACAGACTACGCAGTACGGTTGCGATTCATTATGGTGATGTTCCCCGCAGTACCTGGTCAAACACTTTTAATTTTATCCAGGAAGCAAATGCGGGAGTGCGCCTCTGTAAAAACTTCTGGCTCGATGCAGGATTCTTTCGAACCCATGTTGGTGCTGAAGGACTTTTTCCGAAAGAAAATATAACCAGCTCAGTAGGAGTGCCCACCTACTTTGAGCCCTATTATGAAGCGGGTTTAAAGCTCAGCTATACGCCATGTTCACAATTGTCACTCAATCTTTTTGCACTCAACGGCTACAATCTTTTCGAAGACAACAACAAAAAGAAATCACTTGGGCTGCTTGCAACATACACTATAAATGATCACCTGAGCGTAGGGTATGATAATTACATTGGCGATGAAACTCCCCAGGATGAGACTGTCAAGCATCTTCGTTTTTACAACAATGCGTTTTTGAATTTTGAGAAAAATAAGATCAAGATTGTAATGGGTGCTGATTTCTGCGTTCAGCAAAATTCAAGTATTGATAACCCTAAAGAATCCGCCTCTATGTACAGCAGTGTCTTTGCCATACGCTACATGGCTGCTTCCAAATTTAATGTTTACGCAAGAGCAGAAATTTATCAGGATCACAATGGAATATTATCAGGTATTGTTGCACTTGATGACAACCTTAACCCTGTCGGCCTGAAATTATGGGGAGCTACTCTCGGTGCGGAATATAAACCGACAGGAAATTCTTACATCCGGTTAGAAGGACGAGAGTTGATTGCCAGCGGTCAACAAAATATTTTTTATTGGGATGGCAAGTACACAAATCAACGCACGGAAGTGTTGCTGAACATTGGTGTTTGGTTTCCGTGATAAAATCTTTTTTACAGCAATAAGTTTTTCAAATTCTGCAGAGCAGGCCTTGAATTTTTTCAATAAAATACTCCGCCTGAAAGAACTTTATTTCCATTGCTGAGCCGAATATAATAAATGCCCCGGGGAAGATGTGTCGCATTTATGGTGATCAGCGAAACGCCGTCAACCGAAGTTTGTAAACCATGTGAAATGGTTTTATCAAGCATATCAATAAGGGTATATTCAATATTTTCAGAAGAATTATCCTTCAGATAAATTTTTATCGTTTGATTTTCATAATCGCCAAAAGTATTTAACAATTCAAAGTCTTTCCCTTCAAAACTAACAGGAACCACGCGGGAAAAATCAGCCGCACCGTCATTGTCCACCTGCCTCAGGCGGTAGTATGAAGTGGACACATCAAAGGGATGTTCATCAATGAATGAATAATTTAATACGCTTATAGAGTTTCCGGCTCCTTTTATTATCCCTGCTTGCTTAAAATAGTTTCCATCTTCACTTTTCTCGACAACAAAATAATCACTGTTCATTTCGGAAGAAGTGATCCATTTTACCTGCACTTTCTTATTCTTAATAGCGGTGGCTGAAAAATCGCTTAACTCAATAGGCAGGAATTCGACCTCACAGAGTATGGAAGTGTCGAGCGAAGGTGATTGTGTAGTCAACGCAAGATCACTCGCGTTCATTACAGCGGATACAGCCGGATTCCAGGTTTGCGTGATTAGTCCCGGTAGATATTCAACAAGATCACCCGGAGTCTTGCAGGGGATTATACCCACGCTATCAGTTTTCATCAGCAACGTTCCGGCAAATTGTCTTTTACCGGTGAATATATAAGCATCATCACTTGTCTGCAGTCCGCAACGCGAGCCCATGGTAACATTGCCATCCCATGTATAAGTATGTGACCAGCGCAAAGTAAAATCGTTATCTGTTTTCAGAAGCTGCGCGAGGGTTCCGATGCCTGAATATCCGCCCATGCCCGTAAAAAAGAATCCCTCGTCTGTTGTTTGAACTACGGAAGAAAAGCCGGTCTGAAACATTTCGAAAGGAACAGACTCATAGAAGCGGGCATCAATGATAGCTCCCGCGCTGCTGATCTTAAGTATGTACGGGTAGTTAAACTGATTGAGCAATCTGTCTTTATCCATGGAACCGCCAATAATAAAATCACCTGAATCACTTTCCATAATATCTAAACCCACGGAAAATCTGTTCATGCTATTATCATGCTCATACGATTTTGCCCACGCCACGTCACCGTCAACATCGGTGCGAATGACATACACATCCGCCGCATGAGAGCCTGCCGTAGTGCCCACCACCACATAGCCGCTGTCAGCAGTTTGCCGAATCACATAGGTCATGGGCTCACTCGTAGCCAAGTCGCGTACGGCCCCCTGGTATCGTTTCCCCCATTCAATATTTCCGGAAGCATCCGTTTTAATGAGCAGTACATAGGTATTGCCAACGATGCTCACAGGCACTGCATCATGAAATCCTGACACGATATATCCGCCATCAAAAGTTTGCTGTACACAAGAACCAAGTTCATCTTTCCCTGAATCATAAAGCTTGGACCATACAATTGTGCCTGTTGCATCGGTTTTTATCAGGACAACATTATTGCTGTCAGGCGGCCACGTTACATCTTTATTATCGCGCCCGGTAATAATGTATCCTCCGTCCGCCGTATGCTCGAACCAGGTGGCGATGGTGCGTGAATTAAGGTGACTGAAAATTTTTTCCCAAACCAAGTTGCCTTTATCATCTGTCTTGAAGAAATGAATATTGGTAGTGGCAATTGGTGTCATGGAGAGCCAATGCCAGTTATAATAGTAATCAGTTCCGCCACATACGGCATACGTGTTGCCGTTCACCTCGCGCACGGCATAGCCCATGTCTCCATTGTTGTAGGTCTTGAGAAAAGTAGAAGCTTGCGCATTTGCTTTATTGAAAAACCCGGCAACTGCAAACGCTATAATGGTTGGGAAGGTGAGGAGTGAGTGTTTCATGATATTTAGGCATATCAAATATACTATCCTGTTCCTCTCAACAAGTTGTCGTATTCAAGTCAATCCTTACCAGAGGGGGCGGCTGGTGAACTGCTTCACAAGTGGTAAAGCGTTAAAAAATTATTGCTCCTTTACAAGCTTTCCGACTTCACTAACCCCCGTTTTACCTGCCGAACTCTGTGAGTTGTTGATGACATGCACCATGTAAATTCCATTGGGCAGGGTGGTGGTGTTGAGTTGGGTTTTGTTGTTTGAAACAGTGGTTGGCAAAACTATTTTTCTTCCCGCCACATCATACACAGCAATGGAGGCAGTAGCATATGCTGATGATAAATTTATGGTGAGAATATTTTGAACGGGGTTGGGGAAGAGGGAGATAGAATTGTTTGACGAAGATGCGGTTCCTGTAGGGATGTCACTTGACAATTTCACAAGCCAGAAATCACTACCGCCGTGATTTCCTGAAACGTCGACATCATCGGAGAGGGAATATCCTGCGACAATAAATCCCCCATCAATAGTTTGCCGGATAGATGATGCACCATCTCCATTTGTTCCCCCTAAACATTTTTGCCATACTAAATTTCCATTTGTATCTAATTTTATAACCCATATATCACCATTACCATGATTTCCTGAGACATCACCATCATCTGACTCAGACCATCCTGCAACAAGAAATCCGTCGTCACTAGTTTGTTGAATGGAATATGCTTCTTCATAGTTACTTCCTCCCAAAGATTTTTGCCATTCTAAATTTCCACCACTATCTAATTTCACAATCCATTCATCGTGGAATCCATGGTTTCCTGAAACATCACTATCCGTTGAGGCCGAATATCCTGCAACAATAAATCCATTGTCAATAGTTTGTTGAACGGAATACGCCTTCTCTCCAGTACTGCCTCCCAGAGATTTTTGCCAAATCAAATTTCCAACAAAATTTAATTTCACGATCCAGTAATCATAAACACCATTATTTCCTGAAACATCACCACCGTTCGATCTTGAAGTTCCTACAACAATAAATCCGCTATCGCTAGTTTGTTGAATGGAATATGCTTCTTCATAATTACCTCCTCCTAAACATTTTTGCCACGCTAAATTTCCAACCGGATCTAATTTCACGATCCAATAATCAAAATCACCATGATTCCCTGAAACATCACCATCGTTGGACCTAACATATCCTGCAACAATATAACCACCATCGATACCTTGTTGAATGGAAGTCGCAACATCATTATAACTTCCTCCCAGGGATTTTTGCCACGCTACATTTACATCCGTATCTAATTTCACGATCCAGTAATCGTATGTGGCACCATAATTACCACCATGATTCCCTGAAACATCGCCGTCGTTGGACTCAGAGTAACCGGCAACAATAAAACCACCATCCATAGTTGGTTGAATGGAAGTCGCAACATCTATATCACTTCCTCCTAGACATTTTTGCCATACTAAATTTCCTGCCACATCCAATTTCACGATCCAGTAATCAGGTAAAGGATCTCCATAATTATCATATCCCACATGCCAACCAGAAACATCGCCGTCATTGGAATAGGTAACTCCTGCAGCAATATATCCACCATCGGAAGTTTGTTGAACTGAATTCGCCATCTCAGTAGTGATCCCACCAAAACATTTTTGCCATTCAATTGAAGGAACAATTTGCGCTTCAAGTGTATGCCAACCAATTGTTGTCAAGAAAAGAAATCTTAAGAAGAGTTTTTCCATCCAATTTATATTTCGCTCATCGAAGCTAAATCAATTTCCACATTCACATTCGAGAATTGAATTGATGCGCTTCACATTTCCTATTTCCCTTTTCTCCAAAAAATTCCTTTCCTTCACAAAATCATTTCTCACCTCCGAAGGAGTCCTTCGGACAAAACAACGCTCCATGCAACCACAATTCGACACAGGTATTACCGGCTTCATGCTCATCGCCACCGCCCTCGTGATGGTGATGACTCCCGGCCTCGCTTTCTTTTACGGAGGACTGGCGCACAAGCGCAACGTTCTCGGCATCATGATCCAGAGTTTCGTTTCGATGGGCGTCACCACCATCCTCTGGTTTCTTTGCGGCTACTCGCTCTGCTTCAGCGGAGGTGTGGACGGCATCATCGGCAACCTCGACAAAGCATTCATGCATGGTGTTACGCTCAACTCTGCCTTTGCTGACAATCCACGAATGCCGGAGTTCGTGTTCATGGCTTATCAAATGATGTTCGCCATCATCACCCCTGCACTCATCACCGGTGCCTTTATCAACCGCGTTACATTCAAAGCCTACCTCATATTTCTGGTGATGTGGCAACTGCTCGTGTACTACCCGTTCGTACACATGATCTGGGGACATGGACTGCTTGCTCATTGGGGCGTGCTTGATTTTGCAGGAGGAATCGTTGTGCATGCGAGCGCGGGATTCGCCGCTCTTGCTTCAGTGATTTATGTCGGCAGAAGAAGAAATGTCGAAAGCAAACCGAATAGCGTACCGCTGATTGCTCTGGGTACCGGCTTGCTTTGGTTCGGATGGTATGGATTCAATGCCGGAAGCGCTCTCGATGTGAACGCAATAACCGGCCTTGCATTTTTAAATACGGATACTGCCGCTTCCTTCGCCGCCGTAGTATGGATGATTCTTGATTGGATCATGGCCAAGAAGCCAAAGTTCGTGGGCTTGCTCACTGGTGCAGTGGCAGGACTTGCAACCATCACACCCGCAGCAGGCTTTGTTTCACTTCCTGATGCGGTGATCATTGGAATTGCGTCCTCCGTTATTTGTTACATGGCCGTCAATCTGAAAAATAAAATCGGATGGGATGATGCCCTCGACGTGTGGGGCGTTCATGGTGTAGGCGGAGTATTGGGAATTATCTTACTAGGAGTCTTTGCTTCTACCGCTGTAAACCCTGCCGGCGCTAACGGATTGATGTCCGGCGAGTCTTCTTTCTTCTTCAAGCAGTTGATTGTTGCTGTGGGCGCTGCAGTGTATGCATTTATCTTTACCTACATTATGCTGGCAATTATTAATGTTATTACTAAGGTTCGGGTTCCTGAGCATGTGGAGGATATGGGATTGGATGAAGGTATACATGGTGAAATTGCGTACGATGCAGGTGTACTGTGAGAAATGAATTATTGTGAAACTTTTTTTCGGATCGCGATACGCGTATCGCGATCCGATTTTTAAATCCGTGTAATCCCCCATGAAAAATGTAATCATCACCGGCGCCGCCGGAAATCTTGGAAGTGCTGTTGTAGAAAAATTATTGAGCAGTGGATACAAGGTAGTTGCGACAGTTGAGAATGATGATCAGTTGGGGCGACTTGCTCCTAATCAAAACTTAGAGATTCAACAGGTGAATTTGGGAGATGAAACAGAAGCAACAGCTTTCACTCAAAAGGTAATTTCAAAATACCAAAGAGTTGATGCCGCGTTGATGCTGGTTGGCGGATTTGCCATGGGAGATATTGCTGTCACTGCCGGAGAAGATTTAAAGAAGCAATACTCTTTGAATTTCGAAACAGCATACTTCATCGCCCGCCCGCTCTTCACACACATGATGGAAAATAATTTTGGAAGATTGATTTTTGTTGGAGCCCGCCCCGCACTCGATGCAACGTCGGGAAAGAATATGATCGCGTATGCACTTTCAAAATCGCTGCTCTTCAAACTTGTCGAATTTTTGAATGCAGCAGCAAAAGGGAAAAATGTGACGGCAACAGTGTTTGTTCCTTCCACCATTGATACGCCCCAGAATCGTAAATCAATGCCCGATAAAAACCCTGATGATTGGGTGAAGGCATCTCAAATTGCTGATTTGATGGAAATGATTTGCTCTGATACCGGCGCGCCCCTGCGTGAAACGGTATTGAAAGTTTATTCGAACTCCTGAGGTTTCCTTCCGTATAAAATAAAATTCCCATACGGAAAGAATCCTCCCGGATGTGGAAAATGGCTCTATAATTTTTTTCGGCATGAAATTCAAAGATGTAGTTTCAAACTGAAATTACTTCCGATACGTTTATTGAAAGCATCGCATCACACCATGAATAACGAAGAAGCATTGTTGACCATTCCTGAAAAGGCAACGAACCAAAAGCAAAGAGTTTTTTTCGAAGATCTCGGCCGCATTGATTACAAGTCCGCGTGGGACTACCAGGAGAAATTATTCAATGAAGTCATTCAGCAAAAACTCTCACACAGAAGTAAACCCCAAAGTGATTTTGTGCCGAAGCATCACCTTCTTTTCTGTGAGCACAATCCCGTGTACACTCTCGGCAAGAGCGGGTCTATGAAAAACCTTTTGATCAACCAGGATGTATTGAATGAAAAACAGATTTCATTTTTCAAAATCAATCGGGGTGGCGATATTACTTACCATGGTCCCGGTCAAATTGTTGGCTATCCCATTCTCGATCTTGATTATTTCTTTACTGACATCGGAAAGTACCTTCGACTTATTGAGGAGTCAGTGATACTTACTTTGAAAGATTACGGGATTGAAGCAGGACGTTCAGCAGGAGAAACCGGCGTGTGGCTCGAACCTCAATCACCCTCGCGTGCAAGAAAAATTTGCGCCATCGGGGTTAGATGCAGCAGGTGGGTAACCATGCACGGCTTCGCGTTCAACGTGAATACTGACCTCAGTTATTTCAACTTCATTGTCCCTTGCGGCATTGAGAACAAAGGTGTGACTTCGATGCAAAAAGAATTGAAGCAGGAATTGGATATGGAAGTAGTGAAGATGAAGCTTCGAAATCATTTTGCTGCCTTGTTCGATTGTGAACTCTTACTGCGGAACAGTGTTGAAATGAATTGAAACGAGAAAATCAATCATCATGATAAAAGATATCATTCTTGAGAAAGTCACTGACGTGGCTGTCGCCGTAATTCCTGAGCCGAATGAGCTCGGTGAGCCGGATTGGAGTGTTTATCTCCTGAACCTGAAGGCCGATGCAATTGATGGCGTGCTTATTAGTTCGAAAGGATATGGAAACATTGACGGAAGGGATGTGAAGACTTCCACCCTTCGCCAGTTCTGGGAAAAAGTTGCGGGAAAAAATTTTGTGAAAGTGGAATTGATCGAGAAAAAACTTTTTGGAATCACCAATGAATTCTGGGTAAGCTTCTGGCATCACGGAATTCTCTATGATAAGCGCTATGTCTTCGTCACCGAGAGTATAGTTGAAAATAATTTCACAACGGTGCCACTTATCAATAAGCGGGGAGTGATGATCAAATGATCTCGATTCGCGATTCGCGATATGCGTATCGCGGTTCGAGATGACGGAAGATGAAAGAAGATTCCAAGTACCAAATTTCATCCCGATCAATCGGGACAAATAATAGTCAAAAAAAACAATTTTCAAATTCCAAGCTCAGCTTTTGGAACTTTGAACTTTTTTTGTGATTTGGTATTTGGTGCTTGGAATCTAGTGCCAACCAATTCATTCCTACTTTTCCTGCGTGAAGAAGAATCAGCAAATCGAGAATCGGGATTCGGGAATCGCGGATCGCGATGAAGAAGATGAGCTCTTCGAACACTTTCGTTTCAGTGTAGATAAAGGCCAGGACCCCATTCGTATTGATAAATACCTTTTAGGCAAAATTGAAAGAATCAGCCGCAACAAAATTCAAACTGCTGCTGATGAGGAAATGATTTTGGTGAATGGCAAAGCGGTGAAATCAAACTACAAGGTGAAGCCGCTCGATGAGATTGTGATCATGTTGGCAGAGCCGAAGATCATCTTCGAAACACTCCCTGAAGATATTCCGCTCAACATAACGTATGAAGATGATGACATTCTGATCGTGAACAAACCCGCAGGTCTTGTAGTGCACCCCGGCGCAGGTAATTACACGGGCACGCTCGTGAATGGTCTTTTGTATCATTTCCAAAACCTTCCTCCATCTTCGGAATTTTCTTCTCAAAACCCAACCCACACCTCACGTTTCACGTCTCACGTCTCACCTCTCACGTCTCACGATATCCGTCCCGGGCTGGTACATCGCATTGATAAAAACACAAGCGGGCTGTTGGTAGTTGCGAAGAACGAACATGCATTGAATTTTCTTGCACGACAATTTTCTGATCACACCATTACACGCACTTACGTTGCACTCGTGTGGGGCGATTTCAAAAATGATGAGGGAACGATTGGAGGACACATCGGAAGAAGTGTGAGGAACAGGAAAGTGATGGATGTATTTCCGGAAGGCGAGCACGGCAAAGAAGCCACCACGCATTATAAAGTGATTGAGCGCTTCACTTACGTGACACTGGTTGAATGTAAATTGGAGACAGGGCGCACCCACCAGATACGCGCGCACATGCAGCACATCGGGCATCCGCTTTTCAATGATGAAACGTATGGCGGCAACCGCATTGTAAAAGGAACGGTTTACACGAAGTACAAGCAGTTTGTAGAAAATTGTTTTACGCTGCTGCCTCGTCAGGCGTTGCATGCAAAATCATTGGGCTTCATTCATCCTTCAACCGGGGAAGCAATGTTCTTCGATTCTGAGTTTCCCGCAGATATGGAGCAAGTGATTGAGAAATGGAAAGGATATGTGAAGCGCGATTCCTGAAATACTTTGCTTGTGTCTCTTCACCTTCCCGGAAAAAACATTTTTGATTTACATCATTTTCAATGGTTTAATAATGAGAAAAAAAGAAGAGGTACACTGATGCGAAACCCATGTGGAAAATGAGTGTAACCTGATTGAAGAATTAACGTAAACTTCACTCAGCAAAATCATACACATGTCAAGCTTTGAACGTTACGATCTTGTCCGCTGCAAAATCACCGGACAGAAGTTGATGATTAAAGATGTCATCAACAAAGGTTTCTCTGATGAGAAATACAACTGCAAGTATCACAACCGCTCTAACGGACTGTATGAGTATATCCATAAAACATCCGATGAGCTGGAGGCCTTTGAACACACTCCCGTAGGATTTAAGCAATAGCTTTATCGCGGTTCGAACAGCACTATCGTGAACCGCGATAAACAATTGACGGACGAAAATTCCATTCTTCTCCGCTATCGTCTTCCGCAGTAATCATCTTACTGTGCGTCGCTATCTTTCTCTCCTTTTTCAAGCTCGGTCAGTACGATTTACGTAACACGATTTACGACTCACGATCACGATTCACGATTCACGTAACGCGATTCACGATGAATATTCTCTTGTACTTTTGAGACCGCGATAATTTTCCTATTGTAAAACTGCAAACTGCAAACTGAAATGCACGAACCACCTATTCACTGGCGAGACCACGAAGACATCGCGCAGAAACTTTACGAGCGATTCGGTAATGATTTCAATGAAGGAAAAATTTATCGTCTAAGGTTCACTGATTTGATCGAATGGGTGCTGCAGATTCCCGGCTTTGCAGGCAAGCGTGAAGAGTCCAATGAGGCACATCTTGAGCAGATACAATCAGCGTGGGTGTATGAGTGGCGGGACAATCAGAAATAGTTGGCAGTAGGCAATTGGCAGTAGGCAAAGAAAACGATATACGATACACGTAACACGATTCACTATTAACGAAATAAAGTAGGCAGAAAGGCAATAGGCCACAGTAGGCAGTAAGCAATAGGCAGCAGGCAAAAAAATAGCTGCGCATTTAGCGGCCTTAGCACACAACGCAAGGCACGACTTAGAACGCAATTCGATGGGTAATCAAGAGCACTATTTCCAGCTTTTCAAATCAGCCACCGCTGTAGTGCTCGATGTGGATGGGGTACTTACAGATGGCTCATTAATTATTACTGAAAAAGGGGAACAGCTTCGTACTATGAATATTCGCGATGGATACGCGTTGAAGCAAGGCGTGCTCAATGGATTGGTGATTGCGATAATCAGTGGCAGTATTTCAGAGGGAGTGACTAAAAGACTTAATCGCTTAGGTGTTCGTGAAATACTTATGAAAGTTAAAGATAAAAGCAAGGCCTTGAAAAAGCTAGCCGGGAAAAGAAACCTTGATCTCTCAAAGACAATTTACATCGGCGATGATGTTCCTGATCTTGATGCGATGAAGCTATGCGGAGTTCCATGCTGCCCGGCAGATGCCATTCCTGAAATTCTTTCGATCGCAAAATACATTTCCCCTCTCGGTGGTGGCAAAGGCTGTGTGCGCGACATTCTTGAAAAAGTATTGAAGCTGCAGGGGAAGTGGGAGTAATGATTTCGGATTATGAATGACTAAAATATTTCTTAAAGGAATTCATGAGATCGTCCCGATCAATCGGGACTAACTTTCGGATTTACGATTCTGGATTTCGCATTGCAAACTGTAAACTGCAAACTGACTTGATCTCTTTCCTCCGCCTCATTCGCTGGTTAAACCTGCTGTACATCGCGCTTACGCAATACCTGGTTCAATACACGGTGGTCAAACCCATTCTTGCACAGGCGGGAATGAGCACCACGCTCGATGATCTTCATTTTTTTCTCCTTGTGCTTTCAACCATGTTTGTAGCAGCCGCCGGATATGTGATCAATGATTACTTCGATGTGAAGATGGATGAGGTAAATAAGCCGCAAAGAATTTTTATTGACAGAACCATTCATCACCGCACTGCCATTTTGCTGCACCAGTTCCTTACCGGCGCAGGTGTGTTGCTGGCCTTTTATGTCGCCTGGAAAGCCGGAAACCTGAAGCTCGGTTTCATTCATGTGATCGTTGCCGGATTTCTCTGGTTTTACTCAACAGGATATAAGAGAAGGGTGCTCATCGGAAATATCATTGTTGCATTTCTGTCCGGCCTGGTGATCCTTATTGTGGGATTGTATGAAAAACATTTGTTCGAACCGGCAAACATTGCAGTGGTTCATGCAGCATACTCCATCTTCATTATTTTGTTCTTCTACTTCATGTTTGCATTCCTTCTTTCATTCGCCCGCGAGCTTTCAAAAGACATGGAGGATATGGAAGGTGATCGCCTCTATGGCTGCCGCACGATTCCCATTGTGATTGGCGTGCAGCGAACAAAATGGATTGTATATGCTCTTCTCGTCAGTGTATTGAGTCTCATGAGCTACATTCAGGCGCTTCAGTTTAATGGAAGAGATTTTATTTCCGTCTATACCATTTTCACAACGCTCGAATTTCCGATGCTCATCACATTTTATCTTCTGTACCAGTCAAAAGGTTCAAAAGATTTTTCCTTGGTCAGTTCTATGATTAAGATTGTGATGTTCATGGGGATTCTTTCCATGCTGTATTTTTATTTTCTAACAAACAGACATTGAATTTTCGCTCACGATCGAAATGGAATATCTTTATCAAAACAGTTCTCTTATGAAATTCCTCGCCCTGGTAAGCATTTCACTTTGCATGGCTCAGTCCGGTATTGCGCAATCAAAATCTTCAAATCATCATTTAGGAATTGGAGCATACTACATTAACCCAAAAATCATCGCCATAGGATGTCAATCATCGCTCGATGAAAAAATACCTCTTGCTGCAGAGTTTTTTTGCAGTTACCAATTGCACAAGCGATGGAGTCTTGAAACAGGATTGGATATAAGAAAACAAGTGAAAATAACAACCCTTTCTTTTACCACTGACTATACAGATACTTCCACGTTTAATTACAAGAATTTGCAGATGAGTGTACCCCTAAGAGTAAATTTCAATTTAGTGTGTAAAGGAAAATTTAATTTGGGGTTAGTTACAGGATTGAAGGGCACCTTAAGCGTTAACAACTGGTATGTGAATTCTACTTCTCCGGGAGAATCTTATCACGCTACCTACAACGATCTTTCTATTGCGCTCACAGGTGGTTTTGAAGAATCAGTAAGGATTTGTCCAAGGATGAAATTTAATGCCCAGGAAATATTCAACAATTATTTTGGTTGCGGGAATACAAATAGTATAGACCTGAAATTGGGACTTGAATATTTTTTCCGATGAAGAAACTGAATGTCACCTTTCAGAAGAAAGTGAAATGGTTGAAAATGTTCGATACTAACAGCAATGCGCAATCTCTTTATTATTTTAATACTACTAATTTGTAGTTGCTCAAGTGTCAGACGGGATTATGCTACAAGTCAAATCTTGTGGAGACGGGAAAGAGGCACATATTGGGACACAACATATTATTCGGATGGAAAAATCAGAATGGTTGAGAAGGAAAGAATCATAAAACTATCCCATGTTTTGGATGCTGCTGGTTATTATAAAACCTGTAAAAGATATTTTTATCGAAGCGGACAAGTTCAATCGGATACAATTATCGAAAGCATGAGTTCCATCTGGGGATATGAAAATACTCATGTAAGCTTTAAGGAGTATGATTCCAATGGGAAATGTAAAAACAGAGGGCACTATGAGCGACACCATTCAATTTGGTAGGTTACATTGGGCCCGCTCAACCAATTCTACCAGCAGGTAATAAAGGAATATCTTTAATGAAATAAAATTATTCAATGAGACTTTTATTATCAGTGCTGTTTGCTACCTGTGCTTTTCAATTATGTTTTGCCCAATCAGAAGTTACCAAACATCAATTGGGAATCGGCGCTTTTTATTTTCTATCTGCAATGAGTGCACCTGCAGGTGAAGAGACAATGAATGAAGCAATTGTACCTTTTGGCGGAGAAATATTCTTCAGCTATCAAATTCACAAGCGATGGAGGCTGGAAGCGGGTTTTGATTTTAGATCCCGGAAGAATACTCCGCCGGGCTATTGTGGCAATATTGACGTGAATCATTTGGTATACAATTTTACTACACGGTATTTGGATTTACCGGTGAAAGCAGATTTTCATATTTTGGGAAAAAGGAAATTCAATTTTGATTTACTCTTCGGTCTAAAAGGAACATGGCGTTATTATGACACGTATCCGGACCTGCAGAGGCCTTATTCGGTTTACAGTTTCAATACGGCTTACACTTATGGTCTCAAAGAATCGTTCAGGATTTCGCCAAGGATAAAAATTAATTCGGAAGAGCTAATCAATCACTATTTTATTGGAAATCTCAAAGGGAGCCGGGGAGTAGATTTAAAATTGGGGTTAGAATATCTTTTTCCGAATAAATAAATTTTATGGCATAGAATCGCTATCGCAGCTTATTCAAATCTTTCAAAAGGATTTGAAATCCCTGAGAATGTTTGATACGAATAGTAATGCGCAATCTCCCGGTTATTCTAATACTGCTAATTTGTAGCTGCTCCAGTCTAAGAATGGATTATACAACCTCTGAATTTTTTTGGAGAAAGCGAAGATCCGTAAACCGGGATACCACTTATTATTCAAATGGAAAGATCAGGATGTTTGAAAAAGTAAAGTATATCTCGCCATTATATGTAATTGACGCTGCCGGTTATCGTAAGATTTCCAGACGTATCTTCTATGAAAATGGTAAGCTCGAATGTGATTCGATCGTGGAGAGTATTACTTCGGCGTGGTGCTGGGATAATTGTGATGTGGCTGTACGGGTTAGAAAGTATGGCACTGATGGGCAGTGCATAAGGAGAGTTCACTACGAACATCACAATCCGGCAAGGTTTTCAAATTAATTTTCAGAATCTGCATTGCTACCAACAAGTTGCAATAGAATTTTCTCTGCAACTGAATTTAAATTTTTTATCGCCAGCCCGGTATCCCACTTACTCTTGTCTCTTCGCTCCACAAAATTTGAAACCGTTCTCAATTCAAAAAACGGAACACTCGCCATCTTGCAGCAATAAAAAAACGCAGCACCTTCCATACTCTCCACATCAGCATCATACTTTGAAATAATTTGCTGAATACTTTTTTCATTTCCGTGAACTTTGTTCACTGAAATTCCGCGCGCCCTTGACAGTTTACTCAAAAAGTTTTCACGACCAACCTCCCCCGCGGACAGCCTCCCCAAAATCGGGACCGCGGTCTCACTTGCACTCTTATTTTTCATCACCCCGTTCTCAAATGGAAACTTATTCGCTTCGAGCAAACCAATTTCAAAAGCATCAAGAAAAATTTCTCCGTCCTCAACTCCGAAATCAGCGAAACATTCTTCTGCCACATTCACGGTTGTTCCGATTGGAAATTCTTTCCTGAAACTTCCGCAAATGCCGAGTTGAATAGCGAGGTCCCATTTTCCAGTTGACAAAATTTTTCCGAGATGAAAAGCTGTCTGCACTCCGCCAATTCCTGTCACGCAAATTTCAACAGCGTGGTCATGAAACTTTCCTTCCGCATCCATCTCCTGCAGAAAGTTTTCGAGCGGCTTTATTTCGTCCCATGTTGCAGCGACCAAGAGGAGATTCATTCGATAAACATCGGAGAAATAATTTGACTCAGCAAATGAGCAATGGCTAAATGCTTAAATTGCTGAATGGCTTTCGCAGCCATTTAACCATTCAACCATTCAACACATTTAGCCATTAACTTCGCGCACATGGTCTATCTCACCCGCAAAGAACATTTCAACGCCGCTCACCGCCTCTACAATCCAAAGTTGAGCGATGAGCAGAATGAAATTGTTTTTGGCAAATGCGCTAACAAAAACTTTCACGGACACAACTACAATTTGTATGTGACAGTGAAAGGTGAAGCCGATGCAGACACGGGCATCATCGTGAATCTGAAAGAACTCAGTAAGATCATAAACACAAATATCCTGGAGAAGCTCGATCACAAAAACCTAAATTTGGAAGTAGATTTCTTGAAAGGCATTATTCCGAGCACTGAAAATTTGGTGAAGGCAATCTGGGAAGAATTAAAGCCGCGCATCAGCGGCTGTGAGCTGCACAGCATTAAATTATTCGAGACCGAAAATAACTATGCAGAATATTTCGGAGAGTAGTTTAAACTTTTTCCCTTATCAATGAGTTACAGTAACTCACATTGAAAATAAAAAATAATGAGCACCAAAAAAACTCCCCTGTCAAAAAGCAAGCAACAAGCAAATGTGAAGCGATATTCACGGCTGGAGATATTCAACGAAGAAAATCTCAATGGCTTAGTGGAAAATTACCAGGGTATCATGGAGCAAGTAGGTGAAAACCCTCAACGCGAGGGATTACTGAAAACCCCCTTGCGTGCAGCGAAAGCGATGCACTTTTTTACCCAGGGATATCAAATGAATGCCGAAGAACTTTTACGGTCAGCGATGTTCAAAGAAGATTACAGTGAGATGGTGATCGTGAAAGACATTGAACTTTATTCGATTTGCGAACACCACCTGCTGCCGTTTTTTGGAAGAGCGCACATCGCCTACATTCCGAATGGGTACATCGTGGGTCTCAGCAAGATTGCAAGGGTAGTTGATGCATTTGCGCGCCGCCTGCAGGTACAGGAACGGCTGACGCATGAGATTCTCAATTGCATTCAGGACACCCTCAAACCGCTGGGTGTCGCAGTAGTTATTGAAGCAAAACACCTCTGCATGATGATGCGCGGCGTACAGAAGCAAAATTCCGTAGCAACCACATCTGCTTTTAAGGGGGAATTCGAAAATGACAGGACGCGCAGTGAGTTTATTCGCCTGATTGCGGCAAATCTCATTGAGTGACCTATCACGATTTACGATGCACGTAACACGATTCATGTAACACGATCCACGTTTCACGACTCACGACTCACAGTGATTCACCATTCACCATTCACCAATGAAAGCATACATCTTCCCCGGCCAAGGCTCACAATTTCCCGGTATGGGAAAAGAACTGTATGACGCTAATGCTGAAGCGAGGGAATTGTTTGAACAAGCAAATCAAATTCTCAATTACCGTATTACTGATGTGATGTTCAGCGGAACGGATGAAGAGCTAAAACAAACTAAAGTCACCCAGCCCTCCATCTTTATTCTCTCCGTGATCAAAGCGAAAGTTGCGGGAGATTCTTTTCAGCCTGACATGGTTGCGGGACATTCGCTCGGAGAATTTTCCGCTCTTGTTGCGAACAAGACGTTATCATTCGAAGATGGATTGAAACTCGTTTACACACGCGCGCTTGCTATGCAGAAAGCGTGTGAGATCATACCATCCACCATGGCAGCGATATTGGGATTGGAAGATAAAGTGGTGGAAGAAATTTGCGCTTCCATTAATGATCCCGATGGATCGGGGCGGGTTATTGTTGTCCCGGCAAATTACAATTGTCCGGGTCAACTGGTGATCAGCGGAACGATTGACGGCGTGAACGAAGCGTGTGAAAAATTAAAGGCAGCAGGAGCAAAACGAGCAATCGTGTTGCAGGTGGGAGGGGCATTTCATTCGCCGCTGATGGAACCGGCAAGAAAAGAATTGGAAGATGCATTGATCGCTGCTACATTCTCCGCTCCGATTTGTGCGGTGTATCAAAACGTAACCGCATCAGCAGTTACTCACTCCAATGAAATCAGAAAGAATCTCATAGCACAATTGACCGCGCCGGTACGATGGTCACAGTCAGTACAAGCCATGATCACGGATGGTGCAAAAGAGTTCATTGAGGCGGGACCGGGAAACGTACTTCAGGGTATGGTGAAGAAGATTAACCGCGAAATGTTAACTTCGGGTTTGTAAACCCTGAACACGATTCCCGATTCTTATAACTCAATTCACAATTCGCGAGTCGCGTAACGCGGTTCACGATTCACGATTCACCATTCACGATTCACGCCCAATGAGAAGAGCATACTTATTCCCCGGTCAGGGCTTTCAATACATCGGTATGGGGAAGAAACTCTATGATGAATCTTCTTTAGCGCGGGAATATTTTGAGCGTGCGAATGAATTGCTGGGGTACCGCATTACGGATTTTATGTTTCGCGGGCCCATTGAAAAATTATTTGAAACAAGAGTCACCCAAAATGCGATTTTTCTTGTCTCCCTGATCAGTGCATTAAAAGAAGGAGATGACTTTAATCCTTCAATGGTTGCCGGTCATTCCCTCGGAGAAACAACAGCGCTGGTTGCTAATGGTGTATTAAGTTTTGAAGACGGTTTGCTATTGATGGATGAGCGAGCGATTGAAATGGAAAAAGCATTTCGCGCTGTGCCGGCAATGATGGTTGCAGTGCTTGGTTTAGAAGATGAAATTATCGAGCGGATATGCGAAGAAGTAGGAGAACTGGTGGTGCCTGCCAATTACAATTGTCCGGGCCAATTAGTGATTGCAGGCAGAGATCGTGAAGTAGAAAAGGCGATTTTGCTCCTGGCCAAGGCTGGAGCGAGAAGAATTGTGGAGTTGCACGTAGGCGGTGCAGTCCATTCTCCGCTGATGAAGCCGGTGGCGAATTATCTTGAGCGAAAACTTGCTTCTATAACATTCAACGAGCCGCGATGTCCTATCTATCCAAACGTGACCGGTGTTGCCACTACTGATCTGAATGAGATCCGCCATTGCCTGACCATGCAGCAAGTACAGGCATTGCGCTGGACTACCACCATTCAAAACATGATGCTCGATGGCGCTAGTGACTTTGTTGACTGCGGTCCGCCTCACGTTATCAGCGGCATGGTGCGCAGAATCAGCAAGAAAGTTCATATCAACAGCGCAGTGATGTGAGAGATATTTTGATTCTTAAAACTTAATTTCAGAGAAATTTTTTATGGAGCAGAAATTACGTACGCCTGCGCAAACAGAAACGATCATGACACAGGTGGTGCAACCCAATGATACCAATCCGGTCGGAAGTTTGCATGGAGGCACATTATTGTATTGGATGGATGAATGTTCAGCCATTGCCGCAACCAAGCACAGCCGTGCCGTGGTGGTAACGGTTTCTGTTGATGGTGTTTCATTCAGCAAAGCGATTGAGATTGGAAGCTTTGTCACCATCAAGGCAAAAGTGACCAGAACCTTTCGGACTTCGATGGAAGTGTTTATTGAAGTGTGGGCAGAAAACATTCCCAAGAACACGAGGATGAAAAGCAATGAAGCGTACTACACGTTTGTAGCGCTTAGCGAAATTGGTCACCCAATACCAGTACCTGAAATTCATCCGGAGACTGAAGAGGAAAAACGTTTGTACGATGGCGCCATTCGCAGAAGACAAGTGCGGTTGATTTTATCAGGAAAAATGAAAGTAGAAGATGCGGCAGAGTTGAAAGCGCTATTCATGTAGCTCGAAATTTATTTCGTTTTTAAACTCCGCGAAATAAATTTCGCGCTACAAAAACCGCAGCACAAAATTCTGTTTCAACAATTCGGTCCTGAAAAAAATAATCCCCACGTAAAACAGATCAAGTGTGAGCGTCACTTGAGGTTGAGAAGTGATTTCATTCCAAGCCCCCTTCATTTCCGGCGACCAGTGAATATCTCCGATAATCAGGATTGTTTTTTCGTGAGTAAAGGGAAGCATTGAATTGAAGTAGGAGAGGGTTGCCTCTTTTCGGTGGTTTCCATCAAGGTACCCGAGATCAATGAGTGTAAGCTGGCTCAATGCTTCGGGCAACTTTTCCTCAAATGAACCTTGAAGCAGTTCGATATTTTTTCTTTCAAGGGATTGAAAATTTTTCATAGCGAGCGCTGCGAGTTGTGAATCACCCTCGACCGTAATCACTTTTGCTTCTTTGCTTATGGAAGAAAAATAGAGTGATGTCAATCCGAGTGAAGTTCCAACTTCAACGATTCTCCGGCAATCAAAATAATTTCCAATTCTGAAAAGCAATTGTGCAAGCTTTCGGGGAGTTGCAGAATTTTTCGCAATCGTTTTAATTTTTCTTTGTGAAGAAGTTGAAGCGTACGATCCGGCACCGAGATCAGTCACATCAATTAATTCATTCGATTGCAACAACTCATTTCTAAGCATCTCAATTTCTTCATAACAATAGAAAGTCCGCCGATCAAGCATCACATTTTGCATGAACCCGAAAACAAATGACGAGTGAATAGCATGAATGCTTCGTCCGCGAAGCAAATAGCTTAGAAACTCTTTCAACTTGAACCATTCATTCATTGCGATCAAACATAGGAAGAAGGAATGAAACGTGAGACGTGAGAGGTGAAAGGTGAGATATGAAAAGTGAGAGATAAGTTGTCAGAGATAAGTTGTAGAATTTCCTTGAGCTAATTCGATGAGTTCATGAATGAAGAGTGTTCTGATTACTTTTGTGAGAAATAAAAAACATGAAAATATTTCTGATGATTTCTGTTGTGATGATGATATCTTTTTCTTCCAATGCACAACGCACTGTTTCTGATTTTTTTCAAATGGAAAATCAAAATGTTCAGGCCTCCGGCTTGCGGAATGTAATTGATACGATTATGCCGGTGAGTTTCATTCCTTCCGGGCAGGGTGGACTTGGATGCTTTACCGGCATTTATTCTTCTGACTCAGGATACGTGTGTGGCAACAACGCGTATGGAGATTTGGAAAAAGCACAGTTCTACGCTCTTACCGCGCTTGGTTATTCAGGAACGGGTGCAATACAAAGCGTGCTTGTGAAGTTTGCATACAAAACTCAAAACGCTTATCCCGAAGATATAGTGGTAAAAATTTACAGCGTTGATACGTCCGGCTTCGCACCATTAACGCTGCTTGGAACTTCTGAATTTTTGAATCTTTCTTCCATCTCAACCAGCGGAGGGTACACTTCTTTTTTCTTCGATACTCCTGTGCAGGTGAGTGATTCATTTTTTGTGAGTGTGCAACTTCCAAGAAATGGAGGGGATACCCTGGTGATACTATCTACAGAGGATAATTGCGTAGGAACTACGGGATGGGCTTGGGAACAGTGGTATAACGGCACATGGCATTCAATATTTGCTTCGTGGATCCGCGACGTTGATCTTGCTGTTTTTCCGGTCATGGATCTCCCGTTCGGTAATGGCATTGTTCCGTTGGCTGAAGCTTCTCGGCTACACATCTATCCGAATCCTGCTACAAGTTTTGTGGCAGTTCAACTACCGGACGAAAATGCTTTCCCGGTTTCGATTCGCATACTTACTCCTGATGGCAAAATTGCTCGGCACTTTAATTCTTTTGAAAATGCGCCAGGCAATTCACTGCTGATTCCTCTCAATGGTTTAATGCCCTCATTGTATTTTTTGGAGATTGAAGAGAATGAATTGAAATGGAGAGCACCGTTGTGCATCATAAAATAATTACAATACCATGACGATAAGTTGAAATTTGAGGCATAATTACTGCAGTTTGTCAAAAATATTTTTTTTCTTCGCATCTGTTAAATTAACTTTCATCTCACAAAAAAACAATCCCATGAAACGTAACATTTTTACATTATTAATTCTCAGTGCTGCTTACTTAACAACGTCAGCACAAGCTCAGCAGAATAATATAAGCCAGAATCATCTGCTACCATCTCAATCGAATTTATCTCTGCAGCAAGCGAAAGGCGAATATCAAAATCGCTTCAAAACTTCAACAACACGCGAATCAGCCTTTTGGATCAGTTATGCATTGGATGCTGACAGCTTGTATGGATTTCTTGCATCGTTAGCCGGTAATTATCTTTTTCCTGATTCTACCGTATTGGTAAACTTTGATGATGGTGCAGGTAATACTTCTGAAGGAGCGCCGTGGGTTCATGAATTAGGAGATGTGGTGGACCCTCTTGCTTTTGTCTTCAGTTATATTGATGGGGTAAACTTTTCATCCAGCACTCCTTATTTTGTTGATAGTGCCGGTCTGTACATGGCTTATGAAAGAAATACGGATGCATCCGTTGTAGACACCGCAATTGTTTACATGTTCGAGGGAGGCGTCAACAGTACAAATCTTCCGACCTATTATTATCACGGAGGTAACATCCCTGCCGAATTTGGATATGATACAATCTGGGTTCCCTTCATCAATTACCTTCCTAATTCCAATAAGCCAAGCGCAACGGGATTGAAAACATTTAAGATTCCGCTGTATGAATCTGATTCCTCCTCTTTTTATTTTTTCAAAGCATTTTCAACAAACCATTTAGCTGTGCTTGCGGGACATAAGGTAGGAATGGCCGTCACTTTTAAGCCGGGCTACTCTTATAACGAGGATGACAATATCGTCAATACAGCCAATGTCATGTTCTTCGCTTCTTATGAAGAGAATGGACCAGGCACGTTCCCGACATATACTCCTAATGAATACAATGTGTCGAGTATAATTCCTACTTCGGTTCGTTATAACATTGACACATTTGGTTATAATGGTCTATTTATTCCGTGTTATGCATACACCGCTCCTTACTCCTTAGAACGACATCTTTTCATCTATAAGGTTACTGACGGGGTGAGCGGAATCAATGATCCATACAACACGCTCACTGATTTTTCCCTGACACCGAATCCTGCTAATGATTTGTCAAGAGTTGATTTCTTTTTGAACAATACTTCTCATGTTACTATCAGCATCTACGATGTTACAGGAAAGTTGTTAGCTGCGAAGGACGCCGGTCAGCTCAGCAAAGGACAGCATTCACAAATGCTTGATGTTTCAAAACTTAATGCGGGTGTTTATATGGTGTCTGTTGAGAGCAACCTGTCAAAGGCGACTCAAAAACTTATGGTGGGACAATAAGAAGAAACCAGGAATACAGTTAAAAAACAAAAAACCTCCCGGCAGTTTAAAGCTGCGGAGGTTTTTTGTTTTTATGAAATAGATCAGCGCGAATTGAATGGATTCTAATACGCATTGCTTTTTGAATAATAATGAAATATTTTTAGCACCAGCCTGACGAAGTTTTTTTGCCCGGCTCTTGAGTTTCAGCAATTACCCGTTGTCATTGTCCTGTTTTTTTTGCGCGTGCCTTAGAAGTAACCTAATCAGATTCCAATTTTCACTCCCCCCAAATCAGGTTAATGAAAAAACATTCCTTATCAGTTATCTTCTTATTAGTAACAATAAGTATATGCGCGCAAGCTCCATATAAAAATCTTGCACGCGGAAAAATAGCTATGCAAGAGTTATGGAGGATGAAAGCTGATCGCTTGCCGGCATTGAATAGCACAGCGCGTAATGTCTATGAAATGTACGTGGATTATAGTGTAAGCGCTTCTGATGATATTGGTTATTATAGCCCTTTCAATTCAAATTATGATGGTAGTGACACAGCGCTGAATTACTCAGCAGTGGTGATTAATAATCTGATAGGATATACGGATGCAAGTAACCCCCATAACACGTTTATTGACTGGTTCTCACTTGGGCTAACTGATTCCTTTCCCGGCAACGTTACCATCACTATCGATACTGTGTATTTTTTTCTGATTCATGAGAACATTTCAGGGCATCTTGATTCATTTGTAATGAACCTGGTAAAAACACATAGCGGGATACCAAATACCAACTCTTCTGCTGTTTTAAAATCAATCAGGGACTCTGTTGATTTCGGATATTCAGTTCTCCCGGGTGACTCGTGGATAAATGGTGAGCGTGTTCTTCTTGCTTATGAATTTGCCTACACCTTAACTCCAGGTCAAAAGGTGGCTTTTGCTTTTTACTATTATAACAAAGACAAGAAGGATACCTGCGCTATAATTGGCGGTTGTGTTGACACAAATATGGATTCTATAGCTGATGTCGCAAGCCCCTTCAATACTTCCTACATGCAATTGCCTCCCTCCATCACTTCACCTACCCCCAATCAGAATATTATCTATGTTGATGCTCAGGAAAATAATTTGGGTGCTTTTAATCAGCAAAACTGGCTGTACTTCTTCAAGGTCACGATCAACACCGAAGTTGGAATTGCTGACAACTTCGACAATCTAAAAGTCACCGGTATTTCTCCCAACCCAGCATCGGATCGTACCACAGTTCTGTATGGTCTGAATAAGCCGGCTCCGGTCACCATCAATCTGTATGACCTCAGTGGTAAAATAATTGATCAATTATATAACGGTAACGATGGTGCCGGTTCTTACATGAGAAACATTGATGTAAGTAATGTGAGTAGCGGAACGTACCTGGTTTCAGTACAAGCCGGCAAGGGGACACCTGTTATTTCTAAATTGGTAAAAGGTCAATAATAATTTGGTTTGTTGCACCCCGGAAAGTGCCATGCTAAAAATCTCCGTACCAAGTTGAAGCTGCGGAGGTTTATTGTTACGGGACAGATGGAGAAGTCGTGCTGGATTTAAAAACGTGTGAAGTTTAGTCACGCAGTACGTTAGACTTCTGCCATTAATTTGGTTTGCACCTTAACGCTCCATCCAAATGGATCAGTTCTGATCCCGGCTTTGATCTCTTCCATTTCATCTTTGAAGCTAATAGAGTATGGGCGCTTGCTTGCAGGCGGAAGCTCAATCGTAATCCCGCCATGATGAATGTGAGATATGGGAACGATGCTCGCTGCTGTGCCGGTTCCGAATGCATCTTGCAGTAACCTTTTTTTATGTGCATCAAAAACTTCATCCACTGAAATTTTTCTCTCTTCCACTTTCACCCCATAATATTTGAAGAATTGTATCGTGCTGTCGCGAGTGACTCCATCGAGGATAGTACCGTCGAGTTCCGGGGTGATCGCTACTCCATCAATTACGAAGAAGACATTCATTGTTCCAATTTCCTGAATGTACTTGTGCTCATTTCCATCGGTCCACAGAATTTGATCGAATCCTTTTTCAATTGCTTCTTTGAGGGGCAGCATAGATGCACCATAATTTCCGGCTGCTTTTGCGAAACCAACACCGCCGGGAAAAGCACGAACATATTGCTGCGTGGTGATCACCTTCACAGGTTTCGGATAATACAAACCCGAGGGCGATGTGATGATGATGAACTTGAAAAACTCAGTGGGACGAACACCGATGAAGCGATCCATTGCAAACATGAATGGCCGAATGTAAAGCGAGCAGCCTTTCTCCTGAGGAATCCAATCCTGGTCCAGCGAGATAAGTTCATGCAGCGCATCAAGCCAGAGCTCGAGCGGCACTTGCGGCATTGCCATCCGTTGTGCAGAAATGTTGAAGCGATTGTAATTCATCTCGGGTCTGAAGAGTATAGGATTTCCTTCCGGATCTTTAAACGCTTTCATCCCTTCGAAAATAATTTGTCCATAGTGCAGCGCTGATGATGCAGGACTGAACGGAAGATTTCCGTAAGGAATGATCCTGCAATCCGTCCACCTTCCCTTTCTGCATTCCGCAACAAACATGTGATCGCCAAAGAGCTTTCCGAATTGCAGGTTCTTAAAATCCACCGATTGCAGGCGCGACACTTCAGTACGCTCAATGAGAAAAGGATATTTCATGATGCAGTTGGTTTAGAATCGTGAACTATGGATGTATGGTAGATTGGTGTTAAAAGTAAATAAAGGTTTGATGGTTCTGCATGCTGACTATTGATATTTTTGCTGAAACGAAAAAAAACAAGGATGAGCGAAGAAATGAACCGCGAAATATTTGAACACCTTTTCGACACTGAGATTTTTACTGTGAAAGAAGATGGTGATAACGAAGTCCACTCCTTTTGTCTTGCTGAAAGGCCCGCAGGCAGAATCAAATTACTTGTGTTACTGAATGATGAGATGAATGAGAAAGCAAGTTCATCGGACATTGAACTGCTGAATAAGATTGCTGACTTTAAAGAGTATCATGTTACACGCGAAGAAGTTGCGGTGCTGAATCTTGCACATCAAACTGTTTCATTAAAGCAATTGATAAAAAGTTTTTCTTCCCCCAACATCCTTTGCTTTGGAATTTCCCCTGCTGAACTCGGGTTGCAGATTGATTCCCGAAACAATCAACTCATGCATTTCCGTGGAGTGAATTTTGTTTTCACGTCTTCACTTCAGCAAATTTCAAAGAATGAAAAATTGAAGAAGCAATTTTTTCTTGAAGCATTGAAGCCGATGTTGTCTTCATCCAATCAGGACCAAAAGTGAAATTAGTTTTCGCCACGCAGAACAAGCACAAGCAGGAAGAAGCGGAACATGTTCTCGTCAATTTCGCAGAAGTTATTTCACTCCATGACCTGAACTTTTTTGAAGAGCTTCCTGAAACCCACAATACACTTGAGGAAAATGCCGCTGAAAAGGCCGCGTATATTTTTGATTGCTTCCATACAAATTGTTTTGCTGAAGACACAGGGCTTGAGATTGAAGCATTGAACGGGGGCCCGGGAGTGTTTTCTGCCCGTTATGCAGGCGAGAGAAAAGATGCGAGCGACAACATCCGATTGGTTCTTGAAAAAATGATAGACGCAGAAAACCGCGCTGCAAAATTTCGCACGGTAATTTGTTTGATTCTTGAAGAGAGGAAATTTTTCTTTGAAGGAGTTATGAAAGGAAAAATCTCAGACAAAGCAAGCGGTGAGTTCGGTTTTGGCTACGACCCTATTTTCATTCCGGAAGGATTTGAACAAACTTTTGCCGAGATGAATTTTGCAGCAAAGAATAAAATCAGCCATCGCAAAAAAGCACTTGAAAAAATGAAAATGTTTTTAAAGGAAGAATTGAAGCGATGAAAAATTCCCATCTGGTTTCCGGCGCATTCAAACGGCACTGTATCAACGGCGAACCTTATGCGGTGCTTCACCACCGGAGCCGCCCCACTTCATACACTTTAGCTCGGACTTTCTGCTTATGTGTTGTTTTTTACCGAGGACATAAGAAAACGCGAACTGCATAGGGAATATGTAATGATCGAGGTCCTTTTTATCACCTCGTTGCTGACCCGGTGCAGTAATGTTAGCATAAACTCCATCAGGGTCAATCAAATTAGAACGCTTGGATAGAGTCCAGGCCAGATCTGCAGTCGCAGGATCATTGGAGAAGAATGCATTGAAATCACTTTGTGAAACATACTTCGTGCTCACGTCATCAATGTAGTCAGTAAATGTTTTGCGATCAGCGTACTCAATTCCGAAAGTAAATGTGCTCGTGAGATTGTAACGAATGCCCACGCCCATGGGAAAACAGGGTTGAAATAGATTGTATTCTTTCACTCCGCTTCCTGTAAATCCTTCTCCTTCTGTATGCAAGGGACGCAACTCTACTTCATTACCATTATCATCGATGGTTTTAGGATTGAAATGAAAGAGACCTGCACCAAGCAGGATGTATGGGCCCCATCGCTGCCTCAGATCCCCGGGTTGATATTTGATGAAATAGAATTCTGCCTGGGCAGAGACTTCCCAAAGCTTGCTGTGAAAATTCAAGTTGCGATACCAGCGAAACCACTCCGGTGCAAACACAGCTTTAGGTTGAATAAGTTTATCATCGCCGCCAATGCCTGTGTAACAGGCCTGAAATCTGAAAGCAAAACGTTGCGATGCCTGGTAATGATAACTCAACATTAGCACAGGTCTGATGAGTGATCGCTCAAGATCAAAGAAAAGGGGACGACCAATATAATTAGCACCACCGAGGTCACCGAAGAATAGAGTAGAGCCAACGCTTATGCTGAGGTCAGCTTTCGAAGGTCTCTGCGCCATGGCAGAAGAAAAAAATACTAACGCAGAAACCAGAAGTACTACAAAGTTCCTTTTCATTAGTGTGGTGGTTTGGTTCAAAAGTAAAAAAATCTATTCATGGCCAAGAAAAAAAAGCATCAATTTTTTTAACAAAGTATTTTTTTTGTTCAAAACAGAACATCAACAGTTCTTTTACTCCGAACAGTGTATTTTGTTTCGTATTAAATTTCTACTGGCGCCTTAATTAATTTTAATGAGCTGCCCTCCTGAACGTTTCAACTAATTCTGTGCCTTATGAAGGGAATGAATTTGTTTTCATAATACTTTCCCTGGCATCTCTTTTATTTTTCTGTGCGCCCTGCTCTGTATTTCATCGGTAAGGAGATTCACAATTTATTTCAGAATCAGATTCCAATATTTTTTGCCGCTCAATTCACACATGAATTGAAAATAAATTTCACTATCGGTATCAGGAATTTCGAACGCTCCACTTGCTTCCAATACTCTGAAACACTACATGGCCGGAACAATTTTCCCCAAAAGTGAGGAAAAAATTTTCCAGCGCATCACCGGGAAGATGATCAATTCGATCCTGGTTTTCCGGGCAATTCGTGCGTTAACTTTTCGGAAGGATATGCACCATTGAAATGGAAAGTACTTGAATCAAGAAAGAATAATTGATGCAGTATCATAAGTCGTGTTACGTACATCGTAAGTCGTGTTACGTACATCGTACATCGTAATTATTTCTTTCCGTGGTGTTATTATTTTTGTTAGCCAATGTAGTTACGGATAGGATTACTACTTCTTCAGCTTTCGAGTTAAAAAATTTGCCACCAAATAAAGACTACTTGAATTAATCCGGAAATCTTACATTTAACCGCAGTTTTTAATTAACCAACTATTGAGTTGGAATATCAGGTGATTTCCTAAATAGAAAGTTATGGATTTGCAACTGTGTTTCCAAGATATCCTGCGTTTTGATGAAGATCAAAAACAAAGTGTATCAGGACATGCATCATCACCAACCCAAACCCGTGATGAAAAAAATTCACCTCTGCTTCGTTTCCTGGCAGGTTCGAGGCAAGTAGCCTTTGCCAGAAGTAATGATATTCTCTTTGTCGAAATTCAGGATCACCTGCTGTTAGTCCACCTTGCGGCCAATGCGAAAGTTTTTGTGGTTACACGGCATCAGTCTCTCAAGGATTTCTGTTCAATTCTTCCTGCAAATTCATTCCTTCAGCTAAAACGGTTTTACTTAATAAACACCGGAAGAATTACCGGCGCTCATCCCGACGAACAGTGGTTTGAATTTGATTTCAAGTTTCGTATTTCATACAAGCATTACATTTCTCCGGTATTGCTTCAGCATCTTGCACAGTAATCTCTCACGTGATTAAGTCGCGTATTTATTTCTGCTTTTCACGAAATTTTTTCACGTACTCACGAACTCGCTCTTGACAAAGCGTATGATGATATGCATATTTGTGATGAGTCAATAGCTTTTGCTTTTCATTCTTCGTTAGAATTATAAATTGAGTTGTGGATTTTTAATTCTTCATCAATAATAGTACGCACACATGATTGGCAGCATTCGCTTAGAATTACGAAATGATTTGCCGCTCGCCTGCCTGGCTCATGATGCCATAGTTCAGCTACCCTCTTTATTTCTTAATGAAGGACTGTGTGTTCAGGATTTAATCACCATCATAGCGTTTCTGAAAAAAGAAACGTTGAAACTCTCGCTGAATATCGTGGTTGAAGTTTCAAAATTCTCCAAAGACTTTGATTTTGGAAAAGAAAGAAAAACCGAACCCGATGAAATGCAAGCGAATGATCTTCTTTCGAAGCGCGAAAAAGAAGTCTTGCGCCTCATGTTCGATGGACTAACGAATAAAGAAATTGCCGGTAAATTGTTCATCAGTTTTGAAACAGTAAAAAGCCATCGCAAGAATATCCTTCACAAAACCGGTTCAAAAAACACTGCAGCTCTGGCCAAGAGTTTGAACCTTTCACAGCTTGAGGACCTGACAAAATAAAATCCCCCTTTATCGGGATTGCAATACCCCTGCACAGGCAAATACCTTTGTCACGACTATTTATTTCCAATCACATCAATTCACTTTTATCCGCTATTTACAATGAATTATTCGCTCGCTTCAGAAGCTGAAACTGAATTTGCATTCGAGGGTGAAGACATTGACCTCGATGAGCTTTTCGGTGAATCATCTTTTACGCAATCGGACGATCCCGATGAGTTATTCAGCGAATCATACTACGCGGGATCAAATGATGATGAAATATTCGGAAGCGCCGAAGGCACCGTTGACGATCTTGACGATAATAATACTCTTTCACGCATCACCAGGGAAATTAACCGCGACGTGCGTGAAATGAATGAGAGCGAAACCGAAGCCTACATGCAGGATCGAATGGGAGAATTTTGGCCGGCACTGATTTCTGCGATTCCGTCAATTGTCTCTATGGCTCCTACTGCCATCAACGCCGTGAAGTCAATATTCGGTAAAGGATCTTCAGGAAGCACTAATCCCGCACCAGGTATACCTCAGTCAGCTCCTCCGCCTCAAGCAGCGAATCCACCCCAGATAACACCACCACCTCAGCCACCACCACTCACAGCAACTGCAGTTCCGGTGCCTCAGCCAACCGTGTCTCCTCGCCCGGTAACCCCTTCACCAGTGAGTAATAATGCGACAGCTACCGGCGGCACAGCCCCACAGTTATTATCCACATTGCTTGCCCTTATTCAGCAACCTGATATTTTACAAATGCTTACGAACATGATTTCAGGGTCGGGACAAACCGTCACCGGCAACAATGGGCAGCAGGTTAATGGCAACAATGTGCTCGGTGTAATCTCTTCATTGGCCGGAACACTCGCAGGTAATGCAGGGGCAGTCAATCGTGAATCCACATTTCCGGAATATGCTGTAAGCAGTGAAGGAACTTTTGTAATAGACCCGCACGAATCAATCGAAGAAGCCGAATTAATTCTTGATCTTTTAAAATAAAACGATCGTGAAATACAATTTGAATGAAGAGCAGGTAAATAGTTTTTTGAATGAGATAAGCAATCCCGCATTGCGGAATCTTTTCAGAATGATGCTGAACAATCAGCAGCAGGAAGACCGCGGCATCGCGCCGCGCCGCATCACGCTTAATAAAGCGGTAGAAGATGTGAAGCATCTTTTGGAGATCAATAAAGCGATGAAGATTGCCCTGAACGATTTGAAAATGGAAAATGAAAAGATGGTGGATCGCTACCGCACACTTACTAAAGCTTTGGGTGCCTGTGAATGCCTTGGTGAAAATGTAATTTGTCCTATATGTCACGGCAAGGGTGTACCCGGCAATTCCATGATTGATGAAAAGGCATTTAACAAATATGTGTATCCTCTTATTCAGAAGATTACCCAAACTGTCGAGACAGAGGAAATTGTGGAGGAGAAACCAATTCTTAAACCCAAATCCAATGGTGTCCATCACCATGGCAAAAACGGAATAAACAAATAATTTTTTCACTCAAAAACCAATGAACATGGAAAGCAGCACTTATCAACTTAACACAGAATGGGACGATGAATCCTATGCCCCCTATTACAACGATGAAAGTTACGGATACGATGACGAAGGATTTTTAGATGACATCGGTAATATTGTTAAAACCGGTGCCGGCATTGCCGGAAATCTTCTTACGGGAAATCCGCTTGGCGCTATTACAAGCGGCGCAAAAGCGGTAGGCAGTATTTTGGGAGTGAATACTTCCCCGGCTTCAACCTCCGGAATTCAAAGTCAATCAAGCCTGGCGGGACAATTAACCACAGCAGGCGGAAAACAAGTTCCAATCAAATTGCCCTCCACTGTTGCCACCAAGCAAGACGTTCAGGTTCTTCAGGGAGCGATACAGAAAATCAATGCTGAAATCAGCAAGGTGGCAAGCACCACCACGAACAATGGAGTAGCACTTACAAAGCTTACCAAAGAAGTTCAAACCGTTGATGCGCGACACACTTCTGCTTCCTTAAGACAAAACGACCTGATTAAGAAACTGGGCGTCGGTGTTGATAAACTTGGCAAAGATTTAAAGCAAGTGAAAAACAGTGAACAGATGAATATGATGTTCTCGTTGTTGCTGCAGCCAAAATTGAAAACAGTAACATTTGCAAATGGTGCGGATGGCAAACCTATTCCGGTTGTTGGAGATAACAGTACACAGTTTGCAGTGAAAGATTCAACATCTACCGATACCACAACGTTGTTGCTTTTGATGACCATGATGGGCGGCGGCGAAAACGGTGGCGGAGGAATGGGCGACATGATGAACAATCCATTGATGATGATTCTCCTGCTCAAGGGACTTGGTGGAAGTGGTAGCGGTGGGCTTTTTTAACTAACATTAAAACTCAATAACATGAACAACTGGTTTGGATTATTCAATTTCTTATTGGCGAAAAAGCAATTGAACGAGAATGGCATCACTGACACTCCGCCCGAAATGCTTTTCTCGCTTTTACCTGGAATGAAAATTCCACCCATTCACCAATTGATTGAAACGAGGGAGGTAGTTAAACGTCGCATCGAGGAAGATGTGAATGCGGGGCTAAATTCAAAGGTAAATCTGTTAAGTGCCGAGAATACATTGCTCGAGAGTGACAAGACAGGGCTAACAGCCGACAGAAGCGTATTACTAAAGGGCGCTCAGGATATTTTGGCTTTAGTTAACAATACCTCTGATGATTCCAGCGGTGCTTCTGTAAAAAAAGGGGTGACAGATCTGATCGCCAGCAATCCGGATTTCGCTAAATTACTTTCAGAAGAAGGGGAAGGAGATGAAGAAGAAGGTGATGGGAGTCCTCTTAATAATAAGTCAAACTATGGATCCGGCTCTCCTGGAACTAATCAGTGAGGACCTCGATCCTAATGAAGAGATTGAAGCTCTCATCAGGTTGGTAAAAAGGAATGAGTTTCCTCCGGGAATCCGGGTGGTTACACAGTTCGGTGAAATCATTAGTTGCCGGGTGCGAAGAGGCGATGTACGAACGGTGTATGATAATCCTGCAGTAGCGAGTTTTAAAGCGCCAAGGTTATTTTATCATGATACTGAGGAAGAAGAAAATGGGATAGACTCTTCACAATTTTTCAATGAAGAAGAAGCCGCCCTTGTTCCAACCGGCAATACACTTACCGGCAGAGGAGTAGTAGTCGGCATCATTGACTGGGGCTGCGATTTTGCACATGCCGATTTTGTGAACGCAGATGGCACCACTCGAATAATGACGTTGTGGGATCAGGGGGCAGATCGCAATGCCTTAAGTCCTGAGCCCTTTCGTTATGGGAAAGTTTACGACAGGCAGCACATCAACCTGGCGCTTCGCACTGCAACGCCATACGCAACACTCGGCTACCATCCGGGCACCACTGATCCGCAGGGCAGAGGGATGCATGGCACGCACGTAATGGGGATTGCAACAGCCAACGGCAGAACCGCTCACAAAGGCATGGCGCCCGAAGCGGAAATTATTTTTGTACATCTTGCAGGCAGCGAAACCGATGGCAGATTTAATCTCGGTGACTCCGTGCGAATTGTTGAAGCCATTGACTTTGTAAAACGAACAGCAGGGAACCGCCCATTGGTAATGAACCTGAGTGTCGGAAAGCATGGTGGTCCGCATGATGGACGAACATTGATTGAGATGGGCATTGATTCGTTCCTGGAAGAAAATTCCAACACGGTCCTCTGCCAGAGCACGGGCAATTATTTCAATTCCAAAACGCATTGCTCCGGATTAATTACACCGTCAGGCTCTGAAAAAATTACTTTTAGAACGGCGCGAGCGGATGTGGCAGAAAATGAAATTGAAATATGGTATTCAGGAAAAGATGAATTTGCAATCACACTGCAGCATGGAGAGTCCACTGAGACTTTTTCCTGCAATCTTGATGCGGTGACTGAAATTAAGAAGAATGGAACCCTGGTGGGGACAATGTATCACCGCAGCAAGGAGCCTAATAACGGCCTTAATAATGTTGACATTTTTCTTTATCCGGGCGCGCCTATTGGTGAATGGCATTTAAGAATAGAGGGCAAGAAAATCACTGATGGAAGATTCCATTCCTGGATTGAAAGGGTGAACCGTGGTCAATCGAACTTCCTCGATGCAAACATCATTCACACTTCCACTACCAATACCATTTGCAATTCCAATAATAGCATTGTAGTAGGTGCCTATAATCAAAGTGATCCAACATACAGCATTGCCCCTTTCAGCAGTAGCGGACCTACACTTGATGGAAGGTTGAAACCCCACATTCTTGCACCGGGCATAAATATCACTTCGGCCAAGTCAAGTGCGCCTGGTTTGCAGACAGCTACCAACCAGTTGATAGCGATGAGTGGTACCAGCATGGCATCGCCCTGCATCACCGGAGTAGTTGCACTCATTCTGCAAGGGATTAATCGTGTAGCATCCATTCACGACATCAGGAATATTCTTTTCAGGTGTTGCACGCAGGTGGAGCGAAATGCAAAAGATAAAGACAGAAGTGGTTATGGAATTCTTGATCTGTCGAAACTTAGCGACAGCATTGAATGGTTCAACCGCCAGCAACATCATGTAACTCCTGCGAAGCATCTGGAAAACGTTACTCGTGATTATGCGCCCTTCGAAAATGTTACATGGAGCAGTGAACATGATTTATATGAGTGCGGAAATGATTTCCGGGAAGATGAAGAAAGCGAAGAAAGTCAAGAGATGGTATTTCAATTATCGGGATGCTAATAGCTTCTCAGTCGTTTGCAGCCAGAAAGCGGGATGAAGATATTTTAAACTTAAAAAAATTTTCTATGGCACCATTAGTAGAGGATTTCGAAACTGAAACCATTCCGTCTACAGAGATTCAATGGCCCGGTTCTACAACAGAGCAACTGAATTTTATGAAGCGGGTGTATGATATTGGACTTGAACGCTCGCAGCTTGAAAGAACTTTTGTTGGAGACTTACCTCCAGGTCAATTAGCAACTATAGAAGGGGCAAAGAAAGCCCGTCATGATACAGCTAAAGCCTGTAAGGATTTATTGGATGCGGCAAGACGTGGTATACAAACTGCCGGAACTGCCGTGAACATAGGTGTGAAGAGCGCCTATCGCTCCGCCAGTTGGCAATTTCACAATTGGCCCTCCCGGTTTATACAATACTACAATGAAACTACCGAGCATAGATCAACTCTTCCCGGTGGTGAGCACGGTGAAAAAGCCGCGCAATATTTAGCAGCTTATATGGGCCGGCGATTTGCAATTCCCGGCTTTAGCTTGCATCAAAACGGATTAGCAATTGACTTTTCAAATGAGGAAGATGGAACTTCATTTTCGACCAGCACATCACCGGATAATATTCGCGCATGGAAGGGCTCCTGGTTTTGGCATTGGCTTGAAAATAATGCCGCATCATTTGGCTTTTTTCAAAACACTGGTATCAATGAACCGTGGCATTGGGAGTTCAGAGGCAGGTCTCTTTCTTCACGCCCAGACACTTCAGAGTATTATGGTGAAGAGTATGAAGAGGATGACAATGGAGGAGATGATACACCCGGCCTTATAAACACATTGGATACTCCTATAAGCACAGTAGACACTCCTATAAGTACATTGGATATTCCTCTAAGCACATTGGATACTCCTGTAAGCACATTGGATACTCCAGTAAGTACATTGAATACTCCTGTAAGCAGATCAGTTATGAGTATCGTTGTTGATCTTGTCAGACGCAAATGGATTCCACAGGTGGTAGGCGCTGCCATCATTAAGGGTGAGCGGAATGTGATACACCTGACTGATATGATCTTTAATTATCGCCACCCTGAAAGGATACGCTTAGGAAACGTCATCAGGTCTACAGAACCCAACTACCGGCGGCTTCGAACGGAGTGGATGGAAATTAAAACAAAAATTGTTGAACCGATATTCCAGGCTGAAAGCCTGATGGGAAGGTTTCAAGAGACATCCCCGAAGGAACAAAACGGGGAGGAACGCGTAGCTGAAAGAGGAGAACGTGATGATGCAAAGGGAAGAATGGAATGGTTCTTCGGTACAAGAATTTCCGCTAACCCAAATTCAGGATCAACACCCTCGGAATTTGCTATTGCCTCTGAGCAAGTGAGGCAGATGAAGCTTGCTGAGATGGAAACTTTTTTTGACATTGAAAGCAGTCCGGGAGGTTCGGGTACGAACAATTGGACTCCTCTTGGCCCTTCCGTAATTCAGAATGGACAGGCGTCAAATACTCCTCCTGTGAGCGGGCGAATCACATCTATTGCATCCAATTCAAATGGAGATAGAATTTATGTTGGTACTGCTAACGGGGGTATTTGGTATTCAGGCGACCGGGGCGCTAACTGGGAACCGTGGCTTGGTTTTAATCCTACGAGCAGGGCAGATTTCTCTTCAGGAAATGAAGCCGATTCTCTTTCTGTAGGTTCTGTGGCCGTAATTTTTGGAAGCTCTAAAAGAGAGGATGAAGTGTATGTTGGCACAGGGGAAGCCACATCAGGTTTTGCTTCTTATTTTGGAGTCGGGATCAAACATTATCTACGGGGTAACCTTACTCTTGAAGACACCAATCAAAGACTTCCAAGAAATCAATTAGCCGGGAAGGGAATTTATAAAATCGTTATAGATCCCTCCACGCCATCACGACCATTTGCTGCAACTACTATTGGTTTGTTTCGGAGAAATACTTCCGGTGTATGGGAAAAAATTGTTGGATCATTTGCCAACGCTAACCTGCCGGCGTCCGATTTTGTAATTGCAGGAACCGGAGCATCAAGGAAATATTATGTCGCTTTTGACAGTGACAAAGTATATGAGGGCGATAGTTCCCTCACAACGTGGACTGCATTGGCCTTGCCCACAGCATTGGCCGTCCCCCTAGGAAGAATTGCTTTAGCTGCTAGCAGCAGTAATGCTTCAGTTGTATATTCTTTAGATGATGGAGGAGAATTTTTTAAACTTGATGGTAGTACCTTCCGGCCTGTTACAGGAGTTCCTTCCATTTTTACCTCGGGTCAGGGATGGTATGATATAATTTTGGGAATAGATCCGGGTCATGATGACATAGTATATATCGGGGGCGATTTTGTAAGGACTTCCGGCACTTTTGATCTTAGTTTATACAAAGGAACTATCAGAGGTACTTCTCCTTCGTTTGCATTTTCGGGTTCTACGTTTGTTGGAAGAGGCATTCATCCCGATGGACATGCAATAGCTTTTTCAAAAGATAATGTTGGAAGCACCCAGGTTTGGATTGGATGCGATGGTGGTTTATTCTATTCAGATACTCCAACGGTAAACGGCAGCTTTAAACACAGGAACATTGGAATTAGCAGTGCTCAATCAACCTACATTGCCCAATGGATGCAAAGTGATGCTGTTATGTTCGCAGGATTACAGGATAATGGTGTCCTTCGGTATTTTGGTGAACAAGTCTGGAGCGAGCTTAACCAGGGAGATGGAGGAGGGGTTGCTGTTGATCCAAATAATGAGTTTAATATTATGGGTCAAAAGTACCAGGGATTTTTTGTAACAAGCAATGACTGCGGAGCAAATTGGTCAAATGTAACTTTAGCATTAGATACTACTGAGCTTTTCGGCCCTCGCACAAAGAGCACTGAATTTGATAGAAGCCCGTTCTCTGCATCTATTTCTTCCTATTATCCAAGTCATGATTCTAAAACGATGGTGGCAATCGGAACAGACCGGTTGTGGCTGTCTTATGATTGGGGCAATAATTGGCGAACCTTGCCAAATAATAGTACAGCCGACAGGCTTAACACAATTATCGCAATCAAGATTGCATTTCATAATAAAATTTTCGCTGCCACAAGAACTGCTGTCTATCGATATGACAGAGGAGCAGGTGCAAGCACTACCTGGACCAGAACCCGTATTCCAAGTATTGCCGGATTGCCCGCTGGTGCAGTAATAACTGCAATAGAAATAGACAATGCAACAGCAGGAAGCTTTTATATCGTATTAGGAGGTGTGGGTAGTTTTGAACGATGCTATCATTACGATGGCAGCGCCTGGCATGCCGCCGGACCTCCTGTTCGCACATTAAATATTCCGTGTCATGCAATTGTTGTTGATACAAAAGCTCCGAATAATATTTATCTCGGATCCGATGTCGGTGTTTGGAAAGGAGTGCGGGGTGCTAATGCCTGGACATTGACGTGGACACATTATTCGAAGGGTATTCCTGAAGCTGCAATTACGGATTTAAAAATTCATCAGGGTGCGAGACTTCTGCGGGCGGCTACTCATGGTCGAGGTGTTTGGGAAATAACAATCGATGAAACAACAGGTTCTGCGAAAGATATTTTTCTCAGGGCCAATCCTGCCGATAGCGGAAGAATGCGTGGAGGCAAGCGCTTCCCATGGGTAAAAACTGCAAATGACCCTACGAGAATACCAACCTCTTCGGTTCAAACGGTTAATCTTACCATGAGTCCTGACATTAAAGTGAGGCCGGCTTCATTACCTAACATCACTACTCAAATGACCTACTTCGATTTTGGCTATAACCTGGGTGATCAGGTGAGAAGTCCTAACTGGCAAAAAGGAGATCTCACCGGGTTAAACCAGGTGTTTGTTCAGGCCCACAACCGTGGGTTGGATATTATGCGGGGAAGTAACATTCGTGTTTTACTGCTTATGGCCAATTTAACGTCGTCGGGAACCTCACCTGATCTGCCTGCCGGATTCACTGCACACATTAATTCAGGAGATACTGACCCGAAATGGCTTGGAAGCAGTGGTTGGAAATTTGCTGACGCAGCACATCCAACTAAAACACTTTTGTCTGATCTTAATGTTCGCACTCCTAAGAATGTGATGTTCAATGTCCGGTTTTCAGATTTGACAGGATTAACTGCCACTTCTAAGGTTGCTCTTCTCGCTTTCATCACTACTATTAATAGTGAAGACAAGCTGTCAGGAACAAATATAAATGTTGAAGAGCTCATTATGACTGATAAGCATGTCGCTCAGCGGTATGTTGTTTTTACTTAGAAGGCAATTCGATTCATGAAACCTAAAGCGCAATAATCATGGAAGTATTTGTTGACGGAGGACTCTTTGAACTTTTGCTTGCAGTGGCATTTGGGTATGCAATCAATTTCATCTTCCTGAAAAGATATTTGCTTGTTATTTTTTCCGGACTCTGCATTCTTACACCTGTTGCACTTATTTTTTTGGGAAGAGGCGAGCTCTATTATTGGCTCATTAGTATTTGCATTCTCAATTCTATATTCCTCGTTATCCTTCTCTGGAGAGAGCGTCAACGGGTTCCAAATCAGCCACTCTTTGATGTTGAAAAATTTAAAAGAAAATTTTTCAGAAAGAAAACCGGCAAAACCTTTTAAGCGGGCAATTGAAGCTCTCATAATTTGGTGAGCATTATTTTTTATTCACCGCCATATCCAAAGCGTGAATTGTTTCTCGTAAAACTTTTCCCTGGCATTTCTCTTGCAAAATTTCGAAATCATTCAAATGTTCCCGTATACCCCGGTTGTTTATTCCATCATTAACCGGGCTTTCAATTTCTTCCAGAATTGCATTTCTATATTTTTTGTCTGTCAATTCACACATGCATTGAAGATAAATTTCAGGATGCTTATCAAGAATTTCGAACATCACTTCATCCCAGTACTCTGAAAACTCAGCATTGTTGGAACACTCTTCTCCAAACGTCATGAAAAACTTCATGGCGGAATCAAGAGTAAGATTATTGAGCTGCTGTTCTGTTCTGCGTACAATTTGAACATCACATTTAGTAATAAACTCTTGCGCGTGAGAAGTGAAAAACGAGGCTATAGCCACCAAATAAATAAGAGCCTTACCTCTCTTCATAAAATCCAACGTTTGAACTGGAAACTAATCTGATTTCAACGTACCTATTCAACTGGCAACCCTCAATATTTTTTCTTCCGTTTGGATAATTATTGGGTGCAATAGGGTGAGCACAACCCCAGCCTCTGACACTTATGCGATAGCTTTCTATTCCCAATGCAACCAAATAATCCTTTACCGCAGTAGTCCGTTGATAAGATAGAACTGTATCATTTTTTCGGCATTCATAAACATCACAATTGCCTTCTAATTTTATGTTGAGATTTTTGTATTCACTAAGTATTATAGCCCCGGTATCGAGTATTGAAAGCGTTTCACTTGTTAACAGATATGAGTGTTCATCAAAATAAATTCTTGGGTGGCCGTGTTGATGGACAGGTATCGGCTTCAATCCGATTTCTAAACAGTAATTTTCATAATCCTGAATTGAAATACCCTCCATTGTATTTGAGAAATATTTATTTGCTGTTGTGTGAATCAAATATTGTCCTGCAGTTACATTCTCTATGATAAGATTTCCTGAAGAATCTGTCTTTCCAGCAGGAACATCATTTACTTTAATTGATGCATCACGAATCGGCTTATTGGTTTCCACATCGTAAACATGACACGTAATTGTAACACAAGTGTTCTGAGCAAAGGAGACATTAGCCCCAAAGAAAAAAGTGAAAACAAAAACGAAAATTGATTTCATGTTACTGTTGTCGTATTACGTGTATCGTACATCGTGATATGCGTATCGCGAATCGAGTTACGCGAATCGCGATACGCAATTACTTCCTACTCGCCGCCTTAATCAAATTCAACGCACTCCCCGCCTTGAACCATTCAATCTGCGCTGAATTAAATGTATGACTGAGCAGGACCTCATCGGTTGTTCCGTTTTTGTGATGCAGCACCATGGTCAATTGCTTATCGGGAGAGAAAGTAGTCAGGCCCATGATGTCAATCCGGTCATCTTCCTGCACTTTGTCATAGTCATTCTTATCAGAAAATGTGAGAGCGAGCATTCCCTGCTTCTTCAAGTTGGTTTCATGAATGCGCGCAAATGACTTTACAATCACAGCACGAACACCGAGATGGCGCGGTTCCATCGCTGCATGCTCCCGCGATGAACCTTCACCATAATTTTCATCCCCGACAACCACGCTTCCGATACCTGCGGCCTTATAAGCACGCTGTACTTTGGGAACAGATTCATATACATCCGTAAGCTGATTCTGCACATAATCACTTTTCTCATTGACGAAATTGATTGCGCCAATGAGCATGTTGTTTGAAATATTGTCGAGATGTCCGCGATACTTAAGCCATGGTCCCGCCATAGAAATGTGATCGGTGGTGCATTTGCCTTTTGCTTTGATCAAAAGAAATAATCCTGTAAGATCAATTCCTTCCCAGGCCGGAAATGATTCGAGCAACTGCAGCCGGTCTGATTTTGGATTCACTATTACCTGAATTTTATTTCCATCAGGCGGAGGAGCAACGTAACCCGCATCTTCCACTGCAAAACCATTCACCGGCAATTCAATTCCTTCCGGCTCTTCCAATTTCACCTGCTCGCCCTTTGCATTTGTCAATGAATCAGTGAGAGGATTGAATTTCAGATTTCCGGCAAGAGCGAATGCCGTTACAATTTCAGGCGAAGCCACAAAAGCATGTGTGCTTGCATTGCCATCATTGCGCTTCGCAAAATTCCTGTTGTAAGAAGTGAGGATGGAATTTTTTTTCGTGGGATCAGTCATGTGCCGCGCCCATTGTCCTATGCATGGACCGCAGGCATTTGCGAGAACCATTCCACCCATCTCCGTGAAAATATCAAGCAACCCGTCACGCGCAATCGTGTAGCGGATTTGTTCAGAGCCGGGTGTGATAGTAAATTCAGATTTTGTTTTCAATCCTTTTTGCAATGCCTGCTTTGCAATAGACGCAGAGCGCGTCATGTCCTCGTAAGAAGAGTTGGTGCAGGAGCCAATGAGCGCAACTTCCAATTCTGCAGGCCAATCATTTTTCTCTACAGCATCTTTGAATTGAGAAACCGGCCAAGCGAGATCAGGAGTGTATGGCCCATTGATGTGCGGTTCAAGTTCATCCAAATTGATTTCGATTACCTGGTCGAAATAGTTCGAAGGATTTGCAATCACATCCTCATCGGCGCGGAGATGTTCCGCAATATTATTTGCGAGATCAGCTACTTCATCTCTCCCCGTCGCGCGCAGGTACGTTTCCATTTTTTTATCATAAGCAAAAATGGAAGTCGTAGCTCCGATTTCTGCCCCCATGTTGCAGATGGTTCCTTTGCCGGTGCATGAAATGTTCTCTGCACCTTCACCAAAATATTCGAGGATGGCTCCTGTGCCGCCTTTTACTGTGAGAACTCCCGACACTTTCAGAATCACATCTTTCGCCGAAGTCCATCCATTCATTTTCCCCGTGAGATGGACGCCGATGAGTTTCGGCATCTTCAATTCCCAACCCATGCCGCACATCACATCTACGGCATCTGCACCACCCACCCCAATGGCTATCATTCCAAGTCCGCCGGCATTCGGCGTGTGTGAATCTGTCCCGATCATCATTCCTCCCGGGAAAGCATAATTCTCCAGCACCACCTGGTGAATAATTCCTGCACCCGGTTTCCAAAACCCAATTCCATAGCGGTTGGAAACGGAAGCGAGAAAATCATACACTTCCTTATTTACGTCGAGCGCCTTTGATAAATCTTTTTTCGCTCCCACCTCTGCCTGTATCAGGTGATCGCAATGAACAGTAGAAGGAACGGCGGTCACATCTTTTCCGGCGGTCATGAATTGCAGCAATGCCATTTGCGCTGTCGCATCCTGCATCGCCACGCGGTCGGGTGAAAATTCAACGTAAGACTTTCCGCGCTCAAAAGCATGGGAAGGAATTTTATCGAACAGGTGAGCATAGAGGATTTTCTCTGTGAACGTGAGCGGACGATTGAGCAGCTTTCTTGTTTGTTCTATTCGGTGAGCAAGGGAGTCATACACGGTGTGTATCATGTCAAGGTCGAATACCATTTCAGAAAAGTTTTTTTACGGAGCAAAGGTAAAAGAAAGAGAGCCGTTTGAAGATGAGACTTGGCAACTTTTCCGGGTTGTCAAATCTTTTTAGCTGACGAGTACATCTCAAACTTCGCAAGTTTGTTTTTGTGAAGAAAATGTTTCACACTCGTACCCAGTACTCCGATGCCATACGTCATGCTGCGACTGAAGTTGATGGAAGATGCTTCTTCGAAATACTTGGTAGGACAGGTGACTTCAGCGATTTCAAATCCCGCCATAAAAATTTGAGAAAGCATTTGATTATCAAAAACAAAATCATCAGAGTTTGCGTGGTAGTTGATCGCTTCCAAAACCTGCCGCGCGAAAGCACGATACCCTGTGTGATACTCTGAAAGTTTTTCGTGGAGCAAAAGATTTTGTGAAAAGGTTAGAAAGCGGTTGAAGAAATATTTGTACAACGGCATTCCTCCTTTGCGGGCCCCCCTTCCAAGAATGCGTGAGCCAAGTACCACCGGATAAACTTCATTGGCAATGATGGAGGCCATGGCGTAAATAAGTTTCGGAGTGTACTGGTAATCGGGATGAAGCATGATCACAATATCAGCGCCGAGTGAAAGGGCTTTATCATAGCAACTTTTTTGGTTGGCGCCATAGCCCATGTTTTTTTCGTGAACGATCACGTGATGGATGCCGAGTTGTGTCGCAATCTTCGCTGTGTCATCATGGCTTGCATCATCAACGAGTACCACCTCATCAATAATATCGAAGGGAATCTCGCGGTACGTTGTTTCAAGTGTGCGTGCGGCATTGTACGCAGGGAGGACAACTACGATTTTTTTTCCGTTCAGCATCGTGGTAAAGATAAAAGACTGCAGATGTAAGATGGTAGAAGACAGAAAAATGAAAAGCAGATAAGGGAGAGGTAACAGCTTTCAACGGCTCTTAATTTTTGAATTTGTATCTAAGTTTCAGGTCGCACGTGGTATGTCTTTCAATTCTGCCAACTCTAAAAACTTCTCCACTGCTGCATGTCCTTTATCTCCCAATGAAACCGTGAAATCATTCACATAGAGCCTGATATGCTGCCACATCACTTCTTCTTCCATTTCCTGTGAATACTGCTTCACGTATTCAATCGCTTCCAGGGGATTGGCGAACGCATACAATATACTTTCATGAATGAGGTGATCAATGGTAGCGATGGTTTCTTCACCCAGATTTTTCTTTGCAAAGATTCCCCCGAGCGGTATCGGAAGATTTGTTTTCCTTTCCCACAACTCACCGAGGTCAGCGACTTTTTTCAGCCCTTTCTTCTGATAAGTAAAACGGTTTTCGTGAATGATCACGCCAAGATCTGTTTCTTCATTCAATAAAGCATTTTCAATTTTCGAAAAAAGCATTTCTCTTTTTTGTTTCACAACCGGATAGAAGAAGCTGAAAAGAAAATTTGCTGTTGTGTGTATGCCGGGAATTGCTACTGTACATTGAGCAATTTCATGTTCTGAAATCGCTCTCTTTGAAATCAAAAGCGGTCCACAATTATTTCCTAAAGCGCTTCCTGAATTCAATAGCTGATAGGTGCTTTCAACCTGAGAAAAGAGAGCGAAGCTGAGCTTGGTTACCGCAATTTCTCCACGGAGCGCCCGGCGATTCAATTCTTCCACATCCTCAATCACAGGTTCAAATTCTAAATCACCGGTGTTGAATTTGTGATTGAGCAAAGCATAAAATATGAATGTATCATTCGGGCATGGTGAGAAGCCGACGGAAATTTTCATACAGCAAACATACGTAACGTGCGAATCGGGAATCGCGATACGCGAATCCCGATCAAATCGGGAGAACTCGCGATTCGGGATAACTATTGCTTCACAATTTTCGAAACGGATTTCTCACCGTTTGTAATTACTTCGAGAGAGTAAATTCCAGAGGGAAGATTGGCAATGTTCAATTGCCGGGAAAAATTTCCATCAACTGATTTTTCAATTGATGAGAAAACTTTTTTACCCATCAGGTCATAAATCGAAAGAGAAACATCAGAAGGTTGATCAATCTGCTTTTCAATCCAAAGAATGTCATGAAGGGGGTTCGGATAAACATTCACTATTGATGCCGTTGTTACATCATTCATCTCTCCTAACCTCATCAGTGTAGTAAAATAATTTTTTGCCGTCCAGTTTGAACGCAGCGTAGTTCCATTGTTGTCACAAATAGTTTTTACTTGCCACGAATATTTGGTATTCGACTCCAGAAATCCAATGATTACCGAATATGTATTGGTATTGTTTGCCGGAACTGATGTTTTAGTCCAGGGATCATTACTACCCTTTATTCGATATTGAACTTTAAACTTGGTTGCCTCGCAATTTGTTATTCCGGAATAAGAAAAGTTTAATGTTACCGTATGAGGCGCAATGCCTGATGTATGAAGCCCGGTTGCTTCGAGGCAACAGTTTTGAGCTTGCAAAGTATTGGTAATTGTTAATTGCACGGCAATGAAAATTCCAAGAAGGGAAAGAGAGTAGATTTTATTTTTCATGAGAAGAATTTTATTTAATGAAAACTGATAAATCGAAGATAAGATTTTCCTTGACTGTGAGTACCAATCCTGACTATAGTTCGAACAACATAACTCAAGGCGCCGGCTCACCATACATCGCTCACAACGCAAAACGCTACATTTGAAACGAGGCTACTACATGCAATCGCTTAAAATTATTCTTGCATCAAAATCACCGCGGCGGCAAGAGTTGTTGTGGAATCTCGGGATTGAATTCCGGTTACTTATTCCCGAGGTGGATGAATCTTATCCTGCAGAAATACCCGTGCGCATGGTGCCTGCATTTCTCTCTGAAAAGAAAGCGAATGCTGCGGCAGAGTTTATGAAGTTTGATGAACTGATCATTGCGGCCGATACCATTGTCTTATTTGAAAACAGAATTTTTGGCAAGCCATCCGATGCTTCTGAGGCGAAGCAGATGCTTCAAATACTATCCGGTGAAACACATGAAGTGATCACAGGCGTAACCTTAAAAACCCGGGAGAAGCAATTCACTTTTTCTGAATTAACGCGAGTCCATTTCAGAAAACTCACCAACGAGATGATTGAACATTACGTGGACAAATTTCAGCCATTCGACAAAGCCGGCTCTTATGGAGTTCAGGATTGGATTGGCTATGTGGGCATCGAAAAAGTCAACGGCTGTTTTTACAACGTGATGGGATTGCCGATGAGCCGGTTGGTAAAAGAGTTGAAGCAGTTTGGGTTTGATGTGACGACGGTGTAAAAGAGAGGAAAATTAGTAGGCAATAGGCAATAGGCAGTAGGCAATGAACAAATTGTAATAGGGAAAAAATATTAGTAAGCAGCAAAAAGGAAAATATAATCGTCTAACCTCAATTTGTAAACTATGAGTCAATCATTTCGTGATCTGACTGTTTTTAAGAAGGCATTTGCTTTAGCAATGGAGATTTATGAGATAACAAAAAAGTTTCCAAAGGAAGAAACATATTCTTTAACAGATCAAATCAGAAGGTCTTCAAGGAGTGTATGCACTTGTGTTGGAGAAGCATACAGGAAGAGATTGTACCCTGCTCACTTTGTAAGCAAATGTTCGGATGCTGACACTGAAAATACTGAAACACAAATCTGGTTGGATTTTCTCTTGCATGCAAGTACATCGCGGAAGAACAATACAAAGACTTAATTTCAAAGTCAGAAGAAGTCGGGCGTTTCATACATCACATGATTGAGAATCCTGAAAAGTATTTGACTCTTGAAGATAAGAAACTCGCTGCACGACTAACTTCGAAATAATAAGTAGGGTTTTTGCAAATTGCCTACTGCCCATTTTTCCTATTGCCTACTGCAAGCTGTAAACTGTTTCTCATCTTTGCTGCGTTGAAAGAAAACTACTTTCCACGATGAGGCAGGAAATGAATTTATCGCTTGCACCACAGCAGGCAAATGATGAGGAAGCGCTGAGGAAAATTATTCTGAAGAAGCTCAGCAAACACGCAAAAGATTTCAGTGGCTATAAAATTGTTCGCCGCTCTATTGATGCACGCAGCAGCTACGTTCGCATCAATTTGAAATTGGAGATTTTTCTGTCCGCAGGTCTCCTTACAGAAGGCGAAGAAATTCCAACACAAAAAATTCCTTCTTTTTATTTTCATGAAAGCTCTTCTTCAAAATCCGTAGTGATTGTTGGAGCCGGACCGGCAGGATTGTTTGCGGCGCTCCGTTTATTGGAAGCAGGCATCAGGCCCATCATCATTGAACGCGGCAAAAAAGTCCGGGAGCGCAGAAGAGACATTGCCGCACTCAGCAAAAAGCACATCGTTAATCCTGATTCAAATTATTGCTTCGGCGAAGGTGGTGCCGGAACATATTCTGATGGAAAACTTTATACACGCAGCACCAAGCGAGGTGATGTGGAGAAGATACTGCAGCAGCTCGTGTACCATGGAGCCGGGGAAGAGATTCTGATTGATGCGCATCCGCACATTGGCACCAACAAGCTGCCACGCATCATCGAAAACATTCGTGAAACTATTTTGAATCATGGGGGTGAATTTCATTTTGAAACACGGTTGAAAGAAATCCTTCCTGAAGAAAATAAAGTGAAAGGTATCATCACTCAAGCGATGACCGATGGAAAAGAAAAAGAATTTACGACTGAAAATATAATTCTTGCGACGGGACATTCGGCGCGGGATATTTTCGAATTGCTGCACCGGAAAAATATTTTGATTGAAGCAAAACCATTCGCTATGGGGGTGCGTGTTGAACATCCGCAAGAGTTGATTGATAGCATTCAATACCATTGCAGAAATAAAACTGAAGTATCCGAGCGAAGGAAATTTCTTCCTGCCGCATCATACAGCCTGGTACAGCAGGTGAACGGAAGGGGCGTGTACTCATTCTGCATGTGCCCCGGCGGCATCATTGCTCCCTGCGCAACATCACCAGGTGAAATTGTCGTGAACGGATGGTCACCATCAAAGAGAAACAATCCTTTTGCTAACTCAGGAATTGTGGTGGGAATTGAATTAGAAGATTTATCGCGAAAAGATTCATCCGGAAAAAGCTTTTCGTCTCAGGGAAAATTTGCCGGACTTCAATATCAAATTTCAATGGAGCAAATGGCATTTGAAGCCGGAGGAAGGAATCTTCATAAGGTCGCGAAGGACTCCTATGGAGAGTCCTTCGGACAAACAGCCCCGGCGCAACGATTGGCGGATTTTGTAACAGGAAAATTTTCTTCCACGCTTCCTGAAACCTCGTATGAGCCGGGAATAAAATCAGCGCCGCTTCATGAGCTTCTTCCAAAAGAAATTTCATCACGATTGCAGGAGGCATTTTTGGTTTTCGGAAAAAAGATGCACGGTTATTTAACCAACGAAGCTGTAATTCATGGAGTGGAATCGAGAACATCTTCGCCCATAAGAGTTCCCCGGGATAAAGAAACACTGGAACATACACAAGTGAAAGGTTTGTATCCCGTTGGGGAAGGTGCAGGTTATGCAGGAGGGATTGTTTCCGCCGCTATAGATGGACAGAATGCGGCTGAACAAATCGTGCAAAAATTTGGATAGTTATTTAGTCTTCATCTGAGCTGATTCAATTTTTGCGCTCCTGTTTGTTTTCCCTGCCAACTTAGCCTCTATTTGAAGTTCAAGTCTTCCCCAAAGTGGGGAACATAACGCAAACCGCGTTTGAAGTAATTTTAGGAAGCGCTCAATTATACGCGATGAGAACTATCATTCTCTTAACTGCAGGTGCATGGCAATCTTTTTGTATCGTCATTGGTGAAATAAATTTTATGAATCTTAAAAGAGTCTTCGGAGCCATCTTAACCATCCTTGGAATAGTGGGATTAATTGTCGCGGCCGTCCTTTTTCTTCAAGGCACCCATGGAGTCAATACAAAATACCTGATTATCTACGGCATCTTAGGTGCAATTTTTTTCTTCACCGGTATTGGATTGATTCGTACTACCAAGGATGAGTCATAAGATTTTTTTCAATCAGCTTCTTCTCACCACAAGAATATTCCCGCTTACTTCAATCACTTTCACGGATTCTCCGCGTGAAATCAAACCGCTATCTGCCATGGCATCGTATCGCTCACTTTCAACTTCAATTTGTCCGGCTGGGCGCAGGTTGGTAATTGCCATTCCTGTTTTACCAATGAGTGATCGCAAATAATCGGGGTTATCAATATAGCCGACCGTATTTTCCTGAGTGTGTGTGAGCACAAATCCTTTGAGCAATCTTGTGCGAAAGAGATTTTGACCATAAGCGATGAACAGGAAGAATGAAAGCGCAAGCGGAATCACCACACGGAGCAATGCAATGACAACATCCTTCCCGCTGGTAAATGAAAAGTCAAAATTGGAATTGCGCACCAGTGCTAAAGTAAGCCCCGTGATGATGCAGATGACACCGGTGATCAGCATTACGCCATGCCCCGGCAACAAAAAGATTTCTCCGGCAACTAAAAGAACCCCAACGATGAAAAGAATAATTTCCCAATGATCAGCTAATCCATCGAGGTAAAGCGGGGAGAAATAAAGTATCGCTGCGACGATTGAAGTAAGAATGGGAAAGGCGGCACCCGGATGCTGGAATTCAAAATAAATTCCTCCCAAAATCAGCAGTAATAAAATTCCATTCACAAAGGGATTGAGAAGAAAAGCAATGATGTCATCCAGCAAATCAGTTTGATATTCGGTAATCTTCGATGGACCGATCTGCGCTTGCTTTAAAACATCATCCAAAGTTTCTGCAATACCGTTGCAATAGCCATGCTTCACGGCTTCATTAGCTGTGAGAGCAATGATTCTTCCTGTGTCTGCAACATCTTTCAGGTAGCCGTTTGGCGTCACCATCCCTTCAGCAATCAGTGGATCTCTTCCATTATGTTCCGCGGTGCTGCGCATCATGGCACGCATGTACGATTGATATTTGTCGGGCATCACTTCACCGGTTTCATTCACCACTGATGCTGAACCGATCACGGCGCTGGATCGCATGTAAATGCTGTCGCATGAAATTGCAATCAGTGCACCTGCTGAAGCGGCGTTCGCTGTTATCCAAACCAGTACAGGTTGCTTGGCATGCAAGAGGCGTGAGTGAATGGAATCAGCAGATGCAAGATCACCGCCGTAAGTATTTTCCTTAATAACAACATAATCGGCATGCATCATGTCCGCTTCATTCATTGCATTCTTAACTAATCGCCAGGCAGCAGGGAAAATGTCCTGGTTCAATTCAAAGACAAAAACTTTTTTCTCCATCGTGGTATCACCCTGAGTCCCTTTTTTAGCCGGATCTAAAGGGGCCGCGTGGATAAATGGCGAAGTGTTTGCTAATGCCAACAGAATAAAAAGCCCCGTGAGTAATTGCTGTATGTCTTTCCTTAATGCCTTGTTCATCAGAAAATACTTTTGCGAGACGAAGGTAGTTTTTCTGAAAATGAAAATAGCTCTCATCATTACGTTGCTCGTCGTGTCTTCGGCTCTGAAGGCGCAAACTGTGGATTTTCCAACAGCCGCCGTGCAGCGTTTTGACACGCATGTGGTGTCTCAGGGAGAGACTTTGTATAGCATTTCTAAAAGATATCACATTACAATAGATGCTTTGCTGAAACTGAATCCTGAAATCATAAATAATAATCTGCAGCAGGGAAAAGTGATCAAAGTGCCGGTTGTTCAACATGAAATCCTTAAGACTAGCGATGACTTGAATAAGGAAAAAGGACCCGCCATCATTCATAAGGTAGAAAAAGGAGAAACAGTATATTCTATAAGTAAGCAGTACAAAACCGATGTGATTACCATTTTAAAGTGGAATAACATGAAAGAAGCGGGGATTCAGGTAGGGCAGAATTTGGTGGTGGGATATCAATCCCCTTCTGTAAGAGTGATAATAGGACCTATGCCAACAGTAGACTCATCTGACTCAATAATATCAGCTAATAGCGGTGTATCCTCAGAAGTGTTAGAGAAGGAAGGTGAGATTAAAGGGGATAACAAAATATTAACATCACTGCCTGTGAAAGATGGGAATCCTGATTTCCTGACAAAAACAACTGCAGTAAAGACAAATGATGTGAAGCATGATGAAAGAGGAATTGCCGTCCAGACCCATTCTTCCTATGATGAGGGATACTTTTATGCCCTTCACGCAACAGCACCACAAGGAACCATAATAACGGTAAGAAATTTGATGAACAACAAAATAGTGACGGTGAAAGTGATAGGAAGATTGCCATCAACATCAGACAATGAGAATGTGATCATCAAGCTTTCAGAGTCGGCTGCGAAAAAATTAGATGTTCTTGATGAAAAATTCTTAGTCGAAATAAATTACATGGCCCCGGGGGAAAGTATAGGGGGAATTAATTAAAAATCATTAAAAAAGCGAACACAAATGAAAAATGAAGAAAGCACAGCAGGATTTGACTACATCTGCTACTGAAATCTCCGGATTTATTTATTAGGGTATGTTGCTGACTTTCTCAGAAAACCTGGTTATTTGTTTTCTCTGAGATTGCAGGTCACTATATCATTCCTTCATCCATTAAGAGCTTTGCCTTTAATGCAGCAATGATAGTGGGCGCATCCATGATTTCGCCTTGCATGACCATTCGAAATAATTCTGCAAAAGGAATTTTCTTAACCTGCAGCACTTCTGTCTCTTCAGGATTAGAGTGATGAAAGGAAAGATTTTTGGCTATAAAAATCATTGCCTTCTCATCAGTGCAGGAATTGGAGGTATTACACTCGGCAATTTTTATCCATGAAGTTGCTTCAATACCACATTCTTCCTTTAACTCCCGCTTGGCCGATTCTAAGGGATCAATAGCAAGTGGTCCGCCGCCTTCCGGAATTTCCCAGCTATATTGATTCAGGGGAAAACGATATTGCCCAACAATCCAGGTGTTATATTCATCGTCAAGCGGTAACACACATATAGCAAGCTGCTTGAAATGTACCACGCCGTAAATGCCGGGATTTCCTTTTGGATTTGTTACCTGATGCTCTAATATGGTTAGCCATTGGTTATCGTAAGCTTCTTTGGTGGAATTTATTTTCCAAGGATTCTTCGTATTCATTTTAAAGTTTCGATTTTCGATTGTAGCGCGAAATTCATTTCGCATTTTTTGCGGTCAATTTCTATCAAACAAATTCCTGAATCAGTTTTTCTACAAGGGGAGGAACACCAACCGTTGCTTTCGCTTCGATCATTTCGAGATTGTGGATCCTGGTGATTTCAGGAATGTTAGGATCAACCAGGAATTTTTTAGAGAAGTACGGGGCATAGTTGATCAACCCCGCCGCAGGATAAACCTGTAATGAAGTTCCGATCACCAAAAAAATTTCTGATTTTGATGCCACATCACTTGCAGGTTCCATCATAGGCACTGCCTCATGAAACCATACTACATGCGGGCGTAACTGCGATCCCAACTCACACTTTTCGCCTATGTGAATATCTCCACGACATTCATAAAGCAGATCGGGGTCGGTTGAGCTTCTCGATTTTAAAATTTCACCGTGCAAGTGAATAATATTTTTCGACCCTGCACGCTCATGCAAGTCATCAATGTTCTGAGTGATTATTGTCACATCAAAATATTCTTCGAGTTTGCTCAGTGCAAGATGTGCGGCATTTGGCTTTGCCTTCAGCACATCGCGTCTGCGCTGGTTGTAGAAATCAAGAACCAATGCAGGATCTTTTTCCCATCCCATTGGTGTTGCAACATCTTCGATGCGGTATTGCTCCCACAATCCGTCAGAGTCGCGAAAAGTTTTCAATCCGCTTTCAGCGCTGATGCCTGCGCCGGTGAGGATGACGAGTTTCTGTTTCATTTGTAAGGATTACACAGATTTGAAAAGTGATTTCACCGATGAGAAAAGTGATTACACCGATGTAAAAATATAGCACCTGGTTTTCGCGTGTAAAAGTAGCGCAGTGATTTGCTTTTGAAAGATGGTGATTCATTTAATTTTGCGAAGATGAAATTTTTGAAGATGTACTTTAGGAAGAAAACTTTTTTTGAGGGACTTGTAACTCTCCTCTTCATTTTCTCTTCACAGAAAGTTTTTTCACAGCAGCCTAATCCTCCGTCGAACATTCATCCGCAGCAGATCACCCCCATTTATTTGCTGAATATTGTTCCGAAGAACGGCGGGAAATCGTACACGCTCTTTCACAAAACAAAAGTGATGATGACCCTGAAAGATGGAACAGCAGTGAACGGTAGAGTCAGAGGTGTGAGTCATGATTCTATTTCAATTGACTTCAGGAGTTTTGGAGTGAAAGATATTGATGAACTTCGCTTCCATCCCGGAAGCGCGCTCGGTGCTGCTGCTGCCATTGCAACCACTATCGGTCTTATAGCCATTGCCGCTACTATTGATGCTAAGAGTTCTGATACGCGCAATGCAGTACTTTACGGTGGAATAGGATTGGCTGCGGTCGGTGGCGGGTTACTGATCCCTACTTATTTTGTGAAGAAGCGTTTCAGCAGCAATGAATATGATTTTACTTCCGTGATGATTGGCGGATATTAATTTGAACACAAAAAAAATTCTGAACAATTTTGCACCATGAAACAAAAACTATTCTTCACGGCTGCATTTCTTCTTCTGGGCAAAATAATTTTAGCACAATCGTTCGAAGGCGAGATCATTTATAACAACACTTACAAAAGCAAAGCCGCAAATTTTTCCAGTGAGCAAGTGAAATCCATGATTGGCGGGCAGCAAGAATATTACATCAGAGGCGGTAACTACAAGGCAACGATGAATGGGAGCGTAGTTGCCGCGTATTATTACCATGCAAAAGAAAATAAATTGTACACTGAATTTCAGGACGGGAGCAGAATGTATTGGAATGATGCTGCGGTAAATAATGACAGCGTATTAAGTTTTGAAGTGAAGAAGAATGCGGTAAGAATACTCGGTTATAATTGCGACGAGCTTATTCTTCACACGCGAAAGGGAACACAGATTTATGACTTTGCCCCGCAACTTGCAGTAGATCCTTCCTTGTTTGTAAATCACAAATTCGGAAACTGGTATGACTATCTGAAGATTGCCAGGGCCATTCCGCTGAGAATGATAGTTGAGCAAGACCAGGTGATCATCACGAGTGAAGCACTGGCAGTGAAGCCCGCAAAATTGAGTGATGACTATTTTGTCCTGCCGGCCGTGGATGAAATTGTGAAAAGTCCCTACTGAAAAAATTCAGTTACTAAACTCCTTCAAGATTTTCAAAACAAGGGATGAAGAAGCAATTCTCAAATCTTCGATGACTGATTTTTGGAACCTTTGAGTTTGGAAACTTATTTGGAATTTGATGTTTGGATTTTGAATTTCACTTGGATGCTTCCTCACCATAATCTCTATCTCTTCTTCATCGCATCATTGATGCTCAACTTAACTCCGGGCAATGATATGCTGTATGTTGCTTCCCGAAGTTTGTCGCAGGGAAAAACGGGTGGAATATTTTCAGCTCTTGGAATTTTTCTCGGATGTTTCGTTCACATCACAGCAGCCATACTTGGATTGTCAATCATTGTTGCGAAGTCAGCATTTCTTTTCGAAATGATAAAGTATGCAGGAGCGGCATACCTGGTTTATCTGGGCATTCGGACTTTAATAAGCAAAGAAAAACTCAGAGCAGATCTTGAAAAACTTCCTGCAGCAGACAAATGGAAATTACTCCGGCAAGGTATGTTGACGAATGTGCTCAATCCGAAAGTAGCTGTCTTCTTTCTTTCCTTTCTTCCGCAATTTGCAGAACCAGCATCTCCGTTATTCAGATGGCAATTGTTTTCACTCGGTATTTGGTTCGATGTGCAGGGAACTTTAATTCTGATAGTAGTTGCAATTCTCCTCAGCAGGTCTACCAACTTCATTAAACGCTCTCCAAACTTTTGGAACATTCAGAAAAAACTCACCGGGATGATCTTGATTGCATTGGGAGTAAAGCTGGCTGTAGCTTCGAAACAGTAGGCAGTTCATCGCGATACGCGTATCGAGAATTGGGATACGCGAATCGAGTCAAGGTCTCACCGCAACCGAATACGGATCCACACTCACTTCAATTCTGTAATTCGGAATAAAGTCGAGCGTATTCAGATCAATGAATTTGATGTAGCCATTTCTTCCGCCGCAATCTGAAACATGATGCGGAGCAGGGCCGGTAATGTCGAGGTTCCTGCTTGAAACAACTACGTAGCCTTCATCATCCATCACTCCAATTCCGTGCGGCTCATACAATCCTGCCGTCAATGTTTTCACTACCTGGAGTGTGCTCACGTCAATAATCGCAACTGCACCCTCGGTCTTCGGCTGATCACTTGGCTCATTTTGACACGTGACGAAAAGCAAATTGTGATCTTTTGAAAGTCCCATCTCAAGCGGAAACTCTGCTACAGGAATTACAGCGACCAGCGTATCAGCGTGCGCATCCATCACGCGCACTTCATTGGATGCCTCGCACGTCACAAAGTATTTCGATTCGTCCGGTGAAAGCATTACTTCATGTGGGTCGTAAAAATATTGGTTGTTGTTTGGCGACTGACCTTTCACCAAAACAATTTGCTCCTGGGAAGGAAAATTAAGATTGCTGATGTCAAATTTGTAAATGTAGTTTCCGTATTGCGAAGTAACATACAATGTTGTGCCTGTTGAATTGATCAGGCTGCCATGCGGCCATGCAAGTCCTTTGTATTGGGTCATGAACGTCATGGCTTCTAAATTTACTACAGCAACTTTTCCCTGGTCTTCCCAATCCACGGCAAAACCATATTTGCCATCAGGAGTAATTGCAAGTGTATTCCAATAACCCACGGCTGAAAAATCAGCGCCACCATCGCCCAGCGGAATATCACCGATATAAGAATCGTCTGCTGCACTATATTTTTGAATCACCGTTCCGTTTACGAACACCGCATACCAGTATTGTCCGTCAGGAGAAAGCCTTATTTGATGTGGCACATCAATCGTTGCCTGGTTTTGCCCAACGTTAATTGCTCGCATGCATAGTTTTGAATTCGCGTCGAACACACTCACGAGATCGCAGCCCTGGTTGCTCACGTAAAATTTCTTCCTGTTTGCATCGCCGGAAAAAGGTATAACACCCTGATCATTGGGAGCGCCCGCAGTAATCCAGTCATAAAGCGTTTGCCACTCGGTCGCTGAAAGTGGCGCACTATTGAAGGGCATGGTAGGAACAAGCACTACGCCCTTGTTCGTATCTGTGTTCGTATAATAGGTCATCCAGCTCTGATCGGGGCGATAAGCAATTGCGACAGCACCGCCATTTCCTCCGAGAAAAAGCTCAGCCCACGTTTTCAATGACAAACCACCAGCTGCTGCTTTCGATGATGCTGTGTGGCACCCTGTTGTGCTGCACTTGTTGTTGATGATGGTTGAAACCTCAGCGGGGTAACCTGAATTAAGATCAGGACCGGGTTCTGATGGTTTCTTACAACCCGGAATAATAAAGAGTAACAGTAGTGATGGAAATAAAAATTTTCGCATGATAAATGATTGTAACCCTTGCGGGTAAAGCGTTGTGCTAAAGTATAAAAAGGTAAATGAAGCGAATTAGCGCTTCACGCTAATGCCGGAACGAATCTAATTTTCCTCGTAGAGTTCCGGAGTCAGCCGCAGTTGATGCTTCTTCAAATTGATGACTGCGCCAAACTCTACTAACAGATCACTCCCGATTACGCCGTGAATCGCCGTCACGTTGATCATCGAGTATGTTTCATTCACGTGCTTCAGGTCGAGCACGGCAATTTTGTAAGAAGGGATTTCAAGATCACCGATCTTCAGGTTTGCAATTTCTGTGAACTCTGATTGAATGGTGTTGGTGCCGACTCCCGTGGTGAGCTGCTCATTCATTTCCAATTTGAATTCAGGGAAATGTTCAGCGATAAAATTTTTATCGAGAACAGTCTTGGATGCACCGGTGTCAATGAGCAGGCGCAATGCATGATTGCCGAGTTTTCCTTTTACGAAAAGATGATAGCCCTCTTCCTGTAAGCTCAGCACTTCAACGGGTACTTTTATTTTCTTCGACATGACAAGCAAAAATGTTTTTGATTTCTTGTTTGGTGTTTCGAGTTTCGAGTGTCGGGTTTCAAAGAACGCTAACTTCAAAACTTCGAACTCCAAATTTCAAATTTCAACTCATCTCCAAACTCTAAACTGCAAAGTCTTCAAGGCTCAACCCCAAAACTCTAATCTCTATGCTCTAAACCAACTTCATTCCATCCAGCACCTCCATCACTTCCTTCACCGCAGCAGCAGAAGCATTCAGCAGTTTCATTTCATCATCGTTCAGCTTAAGCGTAATGATTTCCTCAATGCCATTCCTCCCAAGCTTCACGGGAACGCCGAGGTAAATATCCTTCAAGCCATATTCACCATTCAATAAAGCGCAGCAGGGAAAAATTCTTTTCTCATCCTTGAGGATTGATTCTACCATTTGCGCCGCCGCAGCACCCGGTGCATACCACGCCGATGTGCCAAGGAGATTTACAATTTCGCCGCCGCCTTTTTTTGTTCGATCAATGATGGCATTCAGTTTATCATCACTGATCATTTCAGTCACCGGAATTCCTGAAACAGTGGTGTAGCGGGGAAGCGGAACCATGGTATCTCCGTGTCCGCCCATAAGCACTGATTGAATATCTTTCGGCGAGCAATCCAATGCTTCGGCAAGAAATGCTTCATAGCGCGCCGTATCAAGGATGCCTGCCATGCCGAATACTTTGCCGGAAGAAATTTTTGCTGTGAGATAAGCACAGTACGTCATCACATCAAGTGGATTGGACACAACGATGATGATGGTATTCGGTGAATGCTGAATGATGTTTTCTGTTACTGATTTCACGATGCCGGCATTCGTTGAGATCAAATCATCGCGGCTCATGCCGGGCTTTCGCGGCAAACCGGAAGTGATTACTACCACATCAGAATTTGCAGTGGCTTCATAGTTATTCGTCACGCCTTTCACGCGCGTGCTGTAATTGTTGATGTGCGATGTTTGCCAGATATCGAGCGCCTTGCCTTCAGCAACTCCTTCTTTGATGTCCAGCAATATCACTTCCTGCACATAATCACCATGAGCAATCACATTAGCGCACGTGGCCCCCACATTCCCTGCGCCGACAACAGTAACTTTCATTTTAAGATTTTTTTGAGTGAAGAAAAAATTGAGAGCGCAAATGTAGTGACGTGAAGGTAAAAGTGAAAGAAAGTGAGGGGAAGCATGAAAGATTGGACGTTGCTGTAATTATCGCCTGTCAATCTACGATTACCAATTTGCCGGCTGAAATGGTTTTGTTTTCTTCCCGGAACTCTATCAGATAAACTCCGTTCGATAAATTGCCTCTCGTGATTACGGTTTTGTCTCCTGAAAACTTTGGAACTACTCTTATCACTTGTCCATACAAGTCATGGATAATTATTGAAGCATTATTAAGTGATGTGCTGAACTTAATTGTTGCTAGTGAACTGAAGGGGTTAGGAAAAATTTCCGCCTTACAAGTTGTAACCGGGTCAGGCGATATTCCGGTAGGAATTGCTTCATCGTACAAACTGTCTATTTGCAAACTTGTCAGCGCCCCTTTGTAAAACCTGATATCATCAATGACGCCATTAAAATATCTGCAATTCTGAGTGTTTGCCGAGTAGCCCAGCATTACGGAATCACCGGCGAGATAAATTGAATTGAAACCTCTGTACATGCTGCTTTGCAATATGCCGTTGAGATACAATTTGGAAGAGTCAAAATCAAATGTTAGCACGTAAAAATTCCAGGTGTTTAGTTGTATTGCATCATCAGTATAATTTACTTTCTCATTTGAAGGAGGATAAGTGGTAATCGTTAAAACTTTTTCATTCACGTAATTATAGTAGATACAGTACGCTTCAAAATAATCATTCCCCGTTTGATTTTTGGTGAGGATCATTGGATCATAACTGTAACCCGCACCGGAAGTAATTCCGCTGTCAACTTTTGCCCATAGACAAATACTTCCTGTTAGTTGCTTTAATTCCGAACCTGTTCCGAGGTTGATGTAGCACATTGGCGTTCCATAGAAATAATAGGCGCTATTAGGATTGCCAAATCTGTCTTCTGTCAACGTAGCTCCTACCACAATGCCGTTGTTATTCCCGACTTCGTCGTTGGCATTCCCTGAAAAAGAATATTTTGCAACCAACCCTTCGCTAACGATTTGTCCAAAAGTGAATGAAGTGCTTAACAGAAATACCATTAATGTATAAATTGATTTCGAACTGATGGTTTGGTTGCTTCGGAATTTGATATTCGAATGAATGAGCAAAAGCATTTCAGTTCAATTGAATTGTCAGGCAGTAAGTAATTGGTATAGATCTTTGACAGTCTTGTTCAAAGATAGAGTAATTCTAAGCTGATCATTGTTTCGTTATTTTCATCATGCGAAATAAATCAGTATGATCACTGCATTCGGTTGCTCTGAGAATGTCTAACTTTAGCCACATTCAACTCATTATAAAATTTTCCTTTCAATGAATAGAAATCTATACCACCACATTTTCCCATTTATCCTTACCCTCACTCTCAGCCTTTCTTTCACCCACGCCTTCGCCCAGGACTTCAACATGCAATTGCGCAGCCATGTAGCATATCCCGGTTATACTTGCTCGAGCGAATGGGGCTACGTTGATAGTTTGGGAAATGAATATGCTTTGGTAGGGACATCTTTCGGCGTTTCCATTGTTGACATCACCGATCCCGATAACCCCGTGGTAAAATTCAACGTAGTTCACACCAACAGTTTTTGGAGAGAAATAAAAACGTACGGACATTATGCGTATGCCACCAATGAAAATGGTGGTGGCGTGCTCGTGATTGATCTGTCACAGTTACCTGATACGTTTTATCAGTATTCATTCATTTACACTGACTCGACCGGCGCCGAACAAAACGATGGCCATGAATTGTGGATTGATGAGCATGGTCACTTGTACATTTTTGGTGGCGCATATCCTAGCGGCAACACCCAGGGCGCAACCATTTTCGACTTAACACAAGACCCGATCAATCCGCCTTTCTTGGGCGCTTATGAAAATCACTACATCCACAGCGGCTATGTGAGAGGTGATACGCTCTGGGCTTCCGAAATTTATGACGGGCAGGTGGAAGTGGTGAATGTTTCGGATCCTGCCAACTGCTATCCAATGGCTTCAGTTCTTACCCCCAATCATTTCACTCACAATTCGTGGCCCACACATGATGATCATTACTTGTTCACCACTGATGAAGTCGCCGGAGCATTCGTGACTTCTTATGATGTTTCCGATCTGTCGAACATCACAGAGAAGGACCGGGTACAATCCAATCCGGGAACCACCGTAATTCCTCACAATGTCCATTTACTCAATGACACGTTTGCGGTAACTGCATACTACTGCGATGGAGTAGTGGTGTTCGATGTTTCCGAGCCTGACAACATGGTCAAGGTTGCATCGTATGATACGTGGCCTTACGCGTGTGGCGGATACAATGGAACCTGGGGAGCGTATCCCTATTTTCCCTCAGGAACTTTGATCTTGTCGAACATTGAAGATGGGTTGTATGTGCTCACACCAACCTACATTCAGGCATGTCGCCTCGAAGGAACAGTAACTGACAGCGTCAGCGGAGCGCTGATGCCAAGTGTAAAAGTTCAATTTATTAATGCGCAGGAATATGACCTTTCTGATTTGAGCGGTGTGTATAAAACCGGTACCGGCATTGCCGGAACATACAGCGTGAAGGCGACCTATCCCGGTTATGAAACAAAAGTGATCAATAATATTTCATTGACGAACGGTGTAGTCACTCACCTCGACATTCAACTAAAGCAGAGTACGCCCTTTACATTGAACGGAGTGGTGGTTGATTCAGAAACCAATGCTGCAATTCCATTTGCTCATCTTCACTTTGATGATGACATTCTGTACACGTACGATGTTACAGCCGACGCAAGCGGAAATTTTTCCATTCCTGGTTTTAACACCAACGCTTATGATGTGATCGCGGGTAAGTGGGCGCATCAAACACGAAAAGATTCTGTGTGGATTTCTACCTCATTGAACTCACTTGTGGTGAAACTGCCCCGCGGTTACTATGATGATTTTTTCTTCAAGGAAAATTGGAGCGCGAGTGGTAATTCGAATGCCGGCAGTTGGGTGTGGGCAACTCCTATTGGTACTGATACACTCGGTCAATGGTACAATCCTTACGCTGATCTTGCGAATGATTTTGGAAACAAATGTCTTGTGACCGGCAATAACAGTTTCAATGTTGATGTGGATGATGTGGATGGGGGATACACGATAATGACCTCGCCGGTGATGGATTTGAGCGTGTATGCTGACCCGCACATCAGCTATGACTATTGGTTCTCAACATCGAATGATTCTATTGCCAATGATTCATTGATTGTGTTTCTTTCAAATGGCTTTACCAATGTCATGGTTGATCAATATACGGAGGTGAATGCAGCACAATCGCAATGGGTGCATCGCGAGTTTACTGTGGCAGATTATATTCAACCTACTACCACGATGGCGATTTCTTTTTATGTTGCCGATCATCCGGATGAAAATATTCTTGAAGCCGGAATTGATAAATTCATGGTGAGCGGAACAATGTTTCCCACCCATGTGAAAGATATTTTTGGAAATCATTTGCTAAGACTTTTCCCCAATCCTTTTCATGATGTTTCCATCATCCAATATGATGTTTCTTCTTTCAATACGAAAAATCTCTCGATCGAAGTTTACAATGTTGTTGGACAAAAGGTGAAAGATATCATCCTCGCAAAATTACAAGGGACATTGACTCTGGGAAATGACCTTGCTGATGGAATTTATGTCATGAAGCTCGTCGCTGACGGAAAGATGATTGACCAATTGAAGGCGGTGAAGACGAAATGATTTTGATTTAGCCGGAAGGAAAAGTTACCAGCGATTACAGGTTAAGAACTTAATGGTAAACTGGCCTCCATGCGAGCTAAAACTTTTATTTTCATCGGCTAAATTTTAAGGAACATTTCAAAATGCAGGAAAATAGTTCGCTCAGGAATTTGCAGGGGAATCTTCGGCTCCGCGTTCTTGAAATGTACAATGCGGCAAATGCCGGACATATTGCATGCTCGCTTTCTTGTATTGACTTGCTCATAGCGGCCTTTCTGAACAACAAGCTTCCTGATGAATATTTTATTCTTTCTAAAGGACATGCCGCTGCTGCACTGTATGCATGTTTAAATTACACGGGAGAAATGTCTGACGAAGAGCTGAAAACATTTTATAAAAACGGCACTGCGCTTACAGCGCATCCTGCACCCAATCAATTTAAAAGTATCCCTCTCGCCACCGGTTCGCTGGGGCATGGACTGCCCTTTGGAGCAGGCATTGCTAAGGCGGCCAAGCTGAAGAAAAAAGATTCCTGCACATTTGTTCTGATGTCGGATGGGGAAACAAATGAAGGAACCACATGGGAAGCAGCACACTTCGCCCGGCATCATCAACTCGACAATCTTATCGTGATGATTGACAAAAACGGATTGCAGGGATTTGGTGAAACGAAGGAAGTACTAGGCGACACTTCAACTCCGGCACAATGGAGTTCATTGGGGTTTGATGTATTTGAAACCGACGGACATGATGTGAATCAAAACATCAGGCTTATTGCAAAGCTAAGAGGTGAAAATAATGGAATGCCGAAAGCAATCATCACTCAAACTGTAAAAGGGAAAGGGATATCCTTCATGGAAGGAAAATTAGAATGGCATTACCTGCCAATTCCCGACATTCAACTGGTACAGGCAAGAGAAGAAATCACCCGCAATTATCTTTCGTGAGTTATGGACATGAGTCCCGAATACATTGAAAAAGTAAAACGGCTCGAAGGTCCCATATTTGTTTTTGGGGCGAGCGGCTTCATCGGCGCCAATGTGTTCAATTCTATTTTCAAAATACGAAGTGATTGCTTTGCGCTCACACATCAGTATTTGCAGGCATGGCGGCTACGCCTGCTGGATGTTCCTTATGAAAATATTATTCATTGTGACGTTACATTATTGTCATCGGTAAAAAACGTTTTTGAAAAATTTCATCCGCAAACCGTTTTTAACATGGCCGCGTATGGTGCCTATTCGAAGCAGCAAAATGTAAATTTGATTTATGAAACCAATGTGCTGGGGACGCTGAATGTTCTCGGGAACTGCGGCGATGTTGCAGCGTATGTGCATGCCGGCACCAGTTCAGAATACGGACTCAACAGCGCCGCCCCTGTAGAAAACGCAACACTCATTCCCAACAGCAATTATGCTGTATCAAAAGTTTCTGCTTCTTACCTCATCGAATACTACTCGCAATTTCACAACATCAATGCAATTAATCTGCGGCTCTATTCGGCATACGGAGCGTGGGAAGAACCGGACAGGCTTATCTCGAGTCTCATTGAGAACATCCGCAAAGGAAAGCTTCCTCCTTTTGTTTCACCCGACATCAGCAGGGATTTTGTTTTTGTCGGAGATGCCGTGGAAGCATTTGTTGATGCAGCATTGAACATAAATGGCGAGACGAAAGGAAAATCATTCAACATTGCTTCCGGAAAAAAAACCACTATCCGTGAGCTGGTGAATGTGGCTATCCAAGAATTCAACATTACTGAAAAACCTGAGTGGGGAAGCATGCAAAACAGGAGCTGGGATTTGAAAGACTGGTACGGAAATCCTGAGAGCGCACATAAATACCTCGGATGGAAAGCAAGTACTGATTTGGCAACCGGGTTAAGGAAAACTTTTAAGTGGCAGGAAAAAATTAACTACACTCAAACGATAATCCCTGCCTTTAAAAATCCGAAATTGAACCCGGTCATTTCCGCGGTGATTGCTTGTTATAAGGATGCGCAAGCCATTCCCGTCATGTATGAGCGGTTGGTGAAAATGTTTAACGAAATAAAAACCCGCTATGAAATTATTTTCGTCAACGATGGCTCACCGGACAACACTGAAAGTGTTCTTGAAAAAATATGCGATCAGGATTCAAGCGTAATTGGTATCACGCATTCGCGCAATTTCGGATCGCAATCAGCCTTCCTCAGCGGAATGCAGATTTCAACCGGCGATGTCGTGGTACTCATGGACGGTGACTTACAAGACCCGCCTGAAATAATTCCGGAGTTTTATAAAAAATGGCTGGAAGGATATGAGGTAGTGTATGGCAAGCGTGTCAAGAGAGAAGCGTCTCTTCTTTTAAATGTATTGTACAAATCCTTCTACCGCCTTTTTCATAAGATGTCCTACATCAACATTCCGGTTGATGCCGGCGATTTTTCGATGATGGACAGAAAAGTGGTGAATGAATTGGTCGCGCTTCCCGAAACCGAACAGTTTCTTCGGGGACTGAGAGCGTGGGTTGGATTTAAACAGACCGGCGTAGATTATGTGCGGCCTGAAAGAATGTTTGGCAAGTCAACCAATAACTGGAGAAAAAATATCTGGTGGGCAAAAAAAGCAATCTTCTCATTCAGCTTTATTCCTCTCGAACTCATGACGTACATGGGATTTATTTTAACCGGCATTTCCTTTCTGGCTTTGATCGCGCAAATAATTGACAGGCTCCTGCAACCTGACATTCCACATGGAGTCACAACGATTATTGTACTGGTACTTTTCTTTGGTGGTATTCAGTTGCTGGCGATTTCCTTTATCGGAGAATACATCAGTAAAATATTTGAGGAGACAAAAAAGCGTCCTAAGTTCATTCGTAAAGGGATCAGGAAGAAAGGGAAATATTATGATAGCATTGACAAAATGTAAAAGTTATTGCAAAAGTATTTCGTCATGCTGAGGAAAATAGTTGTGATGCAAAGGTCAGTGAATGGATGCCGATGCATAACAACGGCACAACAATAAGAATGGATAACGCAGGAATTTATTTCCTGCGGCTTCAAAAAAATTAAAAGGTCTTGCGAAAAACATTTTCTGATACCATCGAAAAACTTGCTGTGAAGGATAAGGACATTCTTTTTCTCACAGGGGATTTGGGATTTAATGCATTCGAAAACCTTCGCGAATCTATTGGTGAACGATTCATCAACATGGGAGTAGCGGAACAGAATATGGTTGGGGTGGCAGCAGGATTGGCTCACCAGGGATTTAAAGTTTTTTGCTACAGCATTGCTCCGTTCATCATCTATCGTTGTCTGGAGCAATTCAGAAATGACGTTTGCTTTCATAAGCTTCCGGTATTTCTTGTTGGCAACGGGGGAGGATATGGATATGGAATCATGGGGTCATCTCATCATGCGCTGGAGGATATTGCTTGTATCAGCGGGCTACCCAATGTAACCTGCTATGTTCCGGCCTTCAACGATGATCTGTCGCCTTTGCTCAATGAAATTGTTTCCGCCGCTATGCCTGCCTATCTGAGATTAGGATTGGGGAAGAAATCACCTGCAGAGCGTATGGTCATCGGAGCATTTACTGAAATAATTAAGTCGGAAAAACCTGCGGCAACAATCATTGCACTCGGACCTTTGGTAAATAATATTCTCGATGCATTATCGAACCCTGATTTAAAAAACAGCTTCGATTTATTTACACTTCAAACGTTACCCATGCAGCTTCACAATCGGATCATTGAATCCATAAAGAGCAGCGGCAACCTGGTGATCGCAGAAGAGCATAAGTCGGAAGGAGGAATCGGGGAAAGAATTTCATTGCAATTGCATGAAAGAAATATTCGGATTAACAAGTTTGTGCCCCTCGCAGCAAAAGGATACCCCGATGACCGCTATGGCAACCAGGACTTTCATCAAAAACAATCAGGGCTTGATAAGGAAAGCATTGAAAAAGTTTTAAAAGATTTTAAAAGTGCTGCACTTTAGACGCTGTCAAGAATGCTTCAAATGCGGGGTCATGGTCAGCGATTCCCGGTTTTCAAATGGAACAAGCAGAAATGATTGTGCACCCGCCCCGACGCTGACACGAAACGAGCCCCTTGCTAACTCCCGGCTAATCGTGCCCGCTTAAAATATGCGCTTACAAACAACAAGATCAAAAACAAAACACATCCGGCCAGACTACAAATAAGGGAGGTTATGAAGTAGCGATTGGTATATATAAGTTCAATAGTGTTCTCACCTTTATCCAGCAGCAAACCAATTAACCCTCCGTCAACAATAAAAATCTTTTGCGCGTTACCGTTGACAGAAGCCGACCATCCTTTGTCAGATGGAATGGATAGAAACAAAAGCTCTTTTTTCGCGCATGAAATTTTTCCGGCAATGTGTGTTTGCTGAAACGAGCTGATCACCATTGTATCTTTTCTTAAGCTGTCAATAGCAGCTGTGTACAAATCGTTATTGAAGCTTTTTGTACTATCTATTCCCTGCACTCTTTGCAAATCCACAAAATAGTTTTGCATGCTGTCAGGAATTAAGAATGCTATCAGCAAAGCAACATCAAGATAATTCTTACCTACCTTTTTAAAATCTGACTGTAACATGTAATGATCGTATGCAAACCCCAAAGGCAGCGAAAATTTATTTTCAAGCACATTTACATCTCCAAAACGCGCGAGTGAATCGAATTTGAATTTCATACCGGGTTGGATAGCATTTTTCAGGAGCAAATATTTCACGGAACAAATGTCTTCGAGAAGAAAATGCCCCCGCACACCCGGCGCCCAGCGTGTCAGGGTTTCATCGCTCGCATCTATTACACCGCAATCTCCCAGAAAATGGATGTAGTTAATTTGATTGAAGGAATTGTAAGCGGTAGTGCCGAAATAGTCCTGCGCCATGCCGTCGTTGATGCTCGCATGCATAGCGGGTGTTGAAGGGTAATCCTTGTCAATGCGGAAGAAGCCATGATCTTTTGTTTTCAGGAATGACACCGCATCAACAGTGTAATCATTGTAACCATCCCGGCTCTTCAATTCAGCAATGCTGACGACTTTGCGGTTCGATGTGGTGGTGTAACCCTGGTAACTGAATTCAATGCATAATAAAATGAGAAGCACATATTGTAATGTTGATTTATCTTTTTGACGGGCAAGAAAAATTATTAGCAAAGAGTAAAGAATAATCAGCAGCACAGCAAGAAAAAACAATGGCTTGCTTTTGATCTCAGTGATCGTTGTGGTACTTACAGCAATGAGTAAACAAAGCGCCGCAAATGCTGACACCACAACGTTTACTTTTCTCATTTCGGTGTTCAATAATTTTAATGCCTGAACAGCGGGATAGATCAACGCTATAGCAACGCAGAGAGAAAATACACGATAGTAGTCTCCTGTAAAAAACCAAAACGTGTATCGCAGGTACGGAAGTGCAATAGGCAATATCCAAACAGCAAGAAAGAGCAGATAAATTTTTCTTTTTCGTTTTTCGAATAAGGTGAATGAAAGCGGAACTAAAATCAAAGTGAGGATTCCGCAATAGAGCAGCGGCGCTTCGAGGTAATTCGTCCATCCCTTGAAATTAATTCCTGATCCCATCAGGTCGTTTGAAAAAATTCTTGAGAACGCAGTCTTCAATTGCTGTGCATCTATCAGGTGGAATATTGAAGTTGACTGCAACTTATTTGCATACGAGCTTGCGCCGCTTCCTCTCGGGCTTTCCAGCAGTTGAATAATATTCGGGACTAAGAAAACGGAACTGATGAGCAGACCCAGCGCGGCATAACCTCCCATTTTGCCGAACAACAGCAAAAGCGGCTTTGACGAAAATGTTTCTTCCTGCTCGAAGAATCGCATCAAAGCATATATCCCAAGAAAAATTCCATACACGTATAAATTAAACGGCTGTGAAATTCCAACCGAGAGAATTGCGATTGGAAACAGAATCCATTTTCCCTGCAGAAACAATTTTTCAAACGCAAGGATCAGCAAGGCCAGGTTGAATGCTTCAAAAGAAAAAAGATACCAGCCGCTGCCGAGAATCATGAACCCGCTGAATGAAAAAAGGAGCGTTCCGACCACGCACGTGAAACCATCCTTCACCACGAGTCGCAGGTAAGAGAAAAAAATCATTCCGGTGAGAACCACTTTTGCGAACTCTTTCCAGGCGAGTAAGTATGGAATGTGGTCTTTGCCGCTGTAGTAAATAAAAAGATCGAAAGGGTCACGGAGAAAAAAAGGCAAAATATTTTGTCCCATCCCATAGCTGAATGTCCATGAAGGAAATGCATACTGCTGCAAATAAGTAGCGTACATGCACATGGTGGGATAGGAGGCATTCAGTGTATCACTGCCGATGTCTTTGAAGAGATACACATTCTTCATCAGCAGGTAATCTTTGAAAATGATGAACGCTATCAGCGAGGTCAATCCAACTGCAACGGCGAATGCATGTTTCTCAAACAGCGGATTCTTAACCGGCGCAGAAATTAATTTCGGTTTAGGAGTTTGTGCAGGCGCTGGTTTCTTCTCTTTTTTTGTTGACACGTAACACTTCTTTCAGACAAAAGTAATTTTTAAGAGTTGTGATTTTATTTCAGTCAGAAGAAATTTCCTGACAGAGAATGGACCGGAATATCTCAAAATAAAAACGCCCCGGTTTATCAGGGCGCTTTCACTACACACAAGAAACACATTATTCACTTACAATCGTGATCGGCAGCACCATCTGAACATTCACCGCATGATTGTTATTCAATCCCGGGTTCCAGTGCGGACTTTTGAGTAAAACATTTTTTGCTTCATTGGCACAATCAATTCCGACATCGTTACGCAACACTTCCACACGAGTAAGCGAGCCGTCTCTCATAATCACAAAACGGAGGATAAGTTTGCCCCCGTTATTTCTTCCTGTGGCGGAGGAACCATCGCAACTGAAATGCCTTTGAATATACCTCGTGAATGCCCGGTCACCTCCGGGAAAGGAAGGCATTACATCAGCAATCGCTCTGAAGGAATCAATAGTATTTCCGGATGGTAAAGAGTCGGACGCAAATCCCTGCTTTCTGATATTGTCACCACTTGAACTGGTGTCACCATGGAGCGCCGAATTATTTCCAACCGCTTCAGCAGTTACAGAATCATGTTTTTCCGGGTGCTCAAGTGCCGTATCGTTTACAATTAAAGTGGCGGGCAAATCCGGTCTTGTATGATCCTGATGCATGGTCTCCACCTTTTTTTTCTCAACAGTGAAAATTTGCAGCGTGTCGAAACTTGTAGGGAAGGGATCTGAATTTATTTGGGGCGGCTTGCGATGCAGCGCGAGAGAAATAAGCAAAAAGATCAGCAATGAGGAGGTAGCGATCAGGAATGCTTTTAGCAAGCGATCATTGTAATGCTTGCGCAACTCGTAAGCGCCGTACAATTTGTTTCGATTGGCGAAGATGATTTCATTCAGATCGCTGACCTGCTTAAAACCGGTTGGAATTGTTCTCATGATGTGGAAGTTTTTTTCTACAACGGGAGATGCAGGCTCATCATTTTTTCCATAATATTTTGTGACGGTCGTGTGACTCGAATTAGCGACCAGTCCAAATAGATTGTCATTCCGACGCAGGAGGAATCTGCTGCGGCATCGAAGCAGATAGATTACTTTTTCGTCGGAATTGATGGAGAGTTTTTTTTATTTTGCTTCAATGAAAAACTACAACTTCTTTGTCTACATCATTACAAATTATAACAAGACCGTTCTTTATATCGGGGTCACCAATAACTTAGAAGAACGTATTAAAGAGCACTACAGCAATCGCGGCAAGCCGGAAAGTTTTGCCGGCCGATACAACTGCTTTTACCTCCTTTACTACGAGCGATACGAAGACATCAAAGTTGCGATTGAACGCGAGACACAATTGAAAGGATGGAGAAGAGAAAAGAAAGATGCACTGATCAAAGAAGAAAACCCGAATTTTCGTTTTTTGAATTCAGAACTATTCGAAGTGTGGCCGCCCCAAGGTTTTTAGCTGCAAATGCTATTACTCAGACGAGAGAATCAGGAGTGAGCATGGAACTGCAAATAGATTCCTCCTTCGTCGGAATGACAGAAACTCGGAAAGAAACTCGAAAATCGTGACGTACGAATCAGGAATCCCGATTTAATCGGGAGAACTCGCGATACGCGATACGCGAATCGCGATCTCATCACTCCTGCGCTTTCACCACTTGCAGAACGTCAGTGTGATCATCTGATTTCACTCTTAAAAAATATACACCATTAGCTGCGTGCTGTAAGAATTCAACAGGCAAATTATTCAGGCCGCAGCAGAATGTTTCCGGAAAAGAATTCACTTTTCTTCCTATAATATCAAAGGCATCTACGGTTACATGCTCAGGAGAATTCTCAAAAAATAAAATGTCAAAAGTGGTCGCGAATGGATTGGGAAAAATCAGGGGTTTACGGTTGTTGATAAAAGAGGAGCTGCCTCCCAAAATAGAATCAGCCAAAACAAAGTCAGGTATGCCGTATCCGAAAGAGTCATTTGGAGTAAGGTATAAGCTGGCACTCTGAATGATGGCGTTAATGATCTGCATATTGTTCTTATCCTGGTGTGCCTGCCACAAACATGCAACAAGTCCTGCGAGAATGGGATTGGAAAATGAAGTGCCGCTGCCGGGATAAGTAGTATGATGAGACGGTGCGGGGTCAATCACCCAGGTGTGAATGCCTTGCGCAACCACCGTCGGTTTTATCCTTCCATCCGAGGTGGGCCCGTGCGAACTGAATTGTGTAATTGTTCCCGTAGAATCTGTTGCTCCTGTAGTGATAATGCTGTCAGCATCGCCGGGTGCGCTGATGTAAAACCACGGATGCCTTCCTTCATTACCTGCGCTGCTGCACACGATCATTCCCTTCCTGGCCGCCATCACCGCTGCGATGCTTGACATACAGGTGTGCCCGTTCATGTCAGCATACGTGTGATTGAAAATGGAATCGGTAAATTCCGTGTAGCCGAGCGATGAAGAAATAATGTCGGCGCCAACACTGTCTGCTGCTTCTGCTCCTGCGGCCCAGTTGTGTTCTTCAATCGGATATTCTGATGACACATCTTCGGTCACGTACAAATAGACGCATGCCTTTGGAGCAGTGCCAATTTCAAATCCCGGTTTGTCGGCCGCAATGGAAGAAAGAACTTCTGTGCCATGCGTTGCATAACTGAACACGGTGTCGGTTCCCTTCACAAAATTCCATTTGCCGGCTATCCGGTGCTCCAGGAACAGTGAGTCAAAAATATCGAGTGAGTCGGGATGAGTGTTGTAAAAGCCTCCATCAAGAATAGCCATCACCATTCCCTGTCCGCGATAACCTTTATCATGCAGTACCTCGCCATTCAGCATATCAATCTGGTGGAAAGCAGGTCCGTAATCGAAAGAATTGGGTGAAGAAGTTTTCTCGGGGAATCCTCCCGGCAATGGGGCATCATGCTCGAATTTGTCCCGCTGTATTACATTGGGATTTGCATTGCGCAGCGCAACCGGATGGGCTGATTTCACAAACGGTAAATTGCTGATAGCAACAAGCGCCAGTGAATCATCTGTTTGAATGGAAATAGAATTGAGCCACTTGCTGCGATTTAAAAGTTTTACTCCGGTGGCTAATACCTGCTGAATGTACGATGGATTGATGGGCAGATCACTCTTCACAACCGGAATGTTGTAACGGTTGCGCCGGTCAATCGAGCGCTGTGAAAGATATTGTGATGGATTGGAAGTGGAGTAGGGGTTGTTGTCTTTATCAGTGAACTCGATGATGTAGCGGTGATAGAACGTGGTTTGGGAAAAAGATTTTTGAGAAAAGAAAATCGCGCTAACCAAAAGTGAAAGCGCTGTGACAGATATTTTTTTCAGTTTCATAGAGAGCCAAAAATAAATCATGTTGAAGACACTGTTGCCTTTCGCTTCTTACAGTTTCCAACCTGAGAGGTTGATCGCATGTCCACCGGTCGAATTATTTCCTGGATTTTGGAAAGACAATAATTGCCGCACAAAAGCTGTTGGTGAACACAACCGGAAGAGGTGGCAAGATTGATCTTACAATAAGCGATCTTTACAAGTGCTAAGAATTTTAAGAAATGATTTTGAAAATTTCCCTTCTCTTTTATTTGGATGTGATCACTCAAAAGGTTGAAGAGCTTACTCTCTATATGCTCCAACTCCAAAACCAAATTGATGAACTAAAAAAGAAGATGTATGAAAAATAGACTCAAATTATGTTGTCTGTTATTTATCATTGCAAGCTGCAAATACGAAGACGGACCATTGATAAGTTTGGTTTCGCCGGAGAAACGAATAATGGGCTTCTATACAATTGATTTTGTGGAAGAGAATGGTATAGATCAAATGGCTCGAATTGATACATTAAATATTACCTATTTCTCTTTTGGCGGCCCTATGGAAATCGATCCAAATGTTAATACGTTTGATGTTCTAATATCAAATTCTGTGTTTTACTATTCTGAATGGAATTTTGTAGGTAGTGATGAGAAACAACTTTATACAGGAACTTTTGGCTGTGGTTCTCATCCACCGGATATTGTTCCAGCATTTCAACCGCTACCTGGATTTCGCGGGTCGTGCTCGTGGGATTCTATAGTGCTTTGGAATATAACCAAACTAACCCAAAAGAAATTATGGTTAGAAGCTCAAATCAATAACAATAACTATGAAGTCCATCTAAAACCACTATAGCCATGACCAACTTTTGTCCGTGGTCGGCGTCTCCCCCGACCACCGCTCAGATATAATCCATGTAATGAGTGAGGAACGGAAATGATTCTTGGTTCAGGATATAAAACGTTGCTGAAGAAAAGTGATATTGTTCCGGAGTTTCTACCAGGTTCCATTTCCTTTCATAGGATTCAAATGCATGCAGGATAATTTTTGCTCTGCAATTTCCCTGCTTTTAACTTCCTTAATTCGTGAATGCCGTTCCCAAAAATGATACTGTCGGTCGTGTTGTGTTGAAATATAATTTGCTAACAAAGATGGATCATGCACCAACAAATCTTTTTTGAATTGATGCGCTGTAAAACTGAAGCGAAACCGGAGCGATAGTGGTCGGCGGGGACGGCGAACACGGACAGAGAATAAATTGATGCGGTTTTTTTGCCTACTGCCTATTGCTTACTGCCTATTGCGTACTGCCAACTGCTACCGAATCACCGTCACATTCCCAACATACTCTTCCTCCAAAGGAAGCCCCTTATCATCCATTTTTGTGTTGCAGTGGGCTTTGATATAGTAGAGGTATACCTCCATTGCCTGCGGCGCCCCGTTGTAACTGCCACTGAATTCACCGGGTGAAACGTGAAAATCATAAATCTGGATTCCCCACCTGTTCCACACCCTCATTTCTTCAATAGTGTAACAAGGATTGTTGATGATGATATGCCACGTATCATTCACGCCATCGCCATTGGGAGTAATTGCCGTTGGAATAAAAATCGCAGGCGGCGGAACCACCACGTAAACAATTACACATGCGGTATCAATACAACCGTTGTATCCCGTTGCTGTTACACAATAGGTAATAGTATCAGGAGGAGTTGCTACAGGGTTATAGATAAGATCATCACTGAGATACAGGGGAGGATCCCAGCTGAAAAATTGATTGCCTGTGGTGTCGGCTAAAAGCTGAACCGGTTCCCATCCTTTCACGATGCTGTCAGGAACTGCAGTCACAGTCACGCTATTGGTCATCACATCAATGTCAATAGTTTTCGTCAATGAGCATCCCCGTGAATCAACAACAGTGACTTCGTATGTTGTTTGCTGCGAAGGATAAACGGTAGTAGTATCAGTGGTTGCGCCATTGCTCCAGGTATAGGTAAGCGGTCCTGTTCCAGTGGCCGTGCAACTGAGAAATGCGGCAGTGTTTGCACAAACTGTAGTATCGTTTGAAACCTGCAATGTGAGCGGAACAAAAATCGTAGTGCTTTCGGGAATCACTAAACCTGTTGACGGAGTGCTGTTACTTCCCGCTAAGGCTCCATTGGTAGTCCCGCTGCATGCGAGACCTGTGGTGATGCCGCTGTTTCCTCCGGTAGTTTCGAGTGTAACGGGGGGAAGTGTACCACCACTCACCCAAATCATTCCTGCACCACCGCCCCCACCTGGACCGAAGCAGGAATCAGAGCCGGATGAACCATTGTCAACGCTTCCGCCTAAACCACCATTCACGCTTATCGTAACTGCACTTACATTAGTTACATCGAGCAACACGGTGCCGCCCCCGCCACCGCCTCCGGCACCATCGTAAGAGGCGAGCGTAGATGTTACATCAGCACCGCGGGCAAGAATGTTAAAGTTGTTCCCAACGATAGAATTTGCGCGAATGAAAATGATTCCTCCTCCGTTGGCTCCTTCTGTAGCACCATTGGAATTATCATCGCCTGCGCCACCGCCACCGCCTGCGAAAATCAGGTTTGCGGCATTTGAATAGCTTAAAGCATAACCGCCGATGCCGGGATTATCACCATTGCACCCGGCGGTAACATTGATTCGTTGTCCGCCTTGACCACCGGCAGCTCCGTTGCTTCCACCGCCGCCGCCTGTATTGCTGTCATTACCACCGCCTCCGCCGTTTGCCGGTGCGCCTCGTCCCAGATTTTGATAGAGTGTTCCTGCAATGCCCTCGCCTTTATTGGCGCCGCCGGATAATAAAAGCGTGGAGAGATAGCCATCGAACCCCAATCCGCCTGCAAAACAAAACCCATCATTAAACACAGCCGCTCCGCGAAATCCTAAACCGGTTACATCTATGTCAGCATTCAATGTCACTGTTCCGCTGGCGATGAAGGCGACCACCCCCCCGGTTGCTCCGTCCCACGGCTGAGCAGTTACCGGCGCAGCGATATTCACGTCAACATATTGAGGAACGAGAATCAATTGTACACCATGCGCAACATCATACGAGCGCAAAAGGATTTCCTGGAAGGTAATGATGTTGTTCGTGACATCGAGAACGGTAAGCAGTTCATAGTTGCCGGCACCATTGTAGTTCGAAACGGTTCCGTAAGAGGGTGAGTCAGATGTATCAATGTCGGCACCCTGCATTTGCATGAGCAGCACTTTATCTCCTATGTTTATTCCAACAGCAATCATCGGGAGCCCGACGCGGTTGTTGCACATGTCAAAGGAGGTCACCGGCCAATAGGTGTTGATTACACCGCCGATTTGTGTTTGGGCGGAGGAATTGCTTAATGCGGAAGTAATAAGAATGATTAAGGACGTAAGACGTAAGACATAAGACGTAAGACGATTGTAATGAAATGAGGGGAGTGCCTTTAATTTTTCAATTAATCTAACTATGAGTGTCATTCCGACGAAGGAGGAATCTATTGAGTAATGCAGCAGCGATAGATTCCCCCTTCGTCGGAATGACAGACTTGCGGATTGAGTTCCCTTCATTGAGGCTTTGATTTCATTTTTCCTTTCCAAAAAATCCTGAAATAATCAGTGAGGCAGCATTACGATCTTAAATGTTTTGCTGAAGCCGGGATAGTCAAACTGCAGGAAGTAAACTCCAGGAGCGAGCTGATCGTGTTTCATCGAGATTGAAGACTCGTGCCTTCCTTCCTCTTTCAAACTCTTATCATCCGCCGTAAGGTCCTTCATCATTTGACCGGAGAGTGAATACAGGCGGATGTTCAAATCAACATGCTGCGTGAGCTCATAGCTGATCATGAAGTTATCCTGCGTGAGGGTAGGAAATACATTCAGCGAAGTGATGTGCGCATCATCAATGCCGGTTACCTCCTTGAAGTGCGCGACAATGTCGTCAGTAGTGAACAGCGTGAACGAAGCATTCGCGGAAGTTGAGTTAGGATTCACAAAGTGATTGCTCAATTCCCAATAGTCGAATTGATATCCTGTTGCCGGATGGGCTGCAAGATCAATTTGATCACCGCTCAGGTACGATGCTGCGAACGGGTATGTGGGAGGTGTTGTTCCCTCGATCGTCACTGTTCCTGAAGATGTGGGAGCTACATCGAGCGTGAGCCCGAATGCGGGAAGAACATTTTTGAAATGTGCAATAATGGTATCGCTCACAGTGAGATTGAGAAACATCGAGTCAACATTGATGTTTGGATTCACGATGTTGTTATTCACTTCCCAATAATCAAATTCCATGTTGCTGTTGATGTGCGGAATGGCTTTGAAACCGAGATCAACTCCTCCGAAGTAACTGCCATACCACGGGTACGACGTAGGAGCAAGGGTATTCACGTGCACATCACCTACGCCGGCCGGTGCCACCATTACTGTGAGATCAAAGGGACCCGTAACATCATAGCAACCCACGATGCCTGAATCAATAAAGGCGCAGCGGTCAGTGATGAAGGTTTGCAGGTAAGTAATATTAGTTTGCCAGGCGCTCATCGTTCCTCCCCAGCGTGCAATCTGTCCGGGCATTTCCGGAGTGAGCACATCAGAAAACCAGTTTGACAATGCCAGCATCGTATCGCAACTTAATGAAGTGTTGAGCAAGTCAGCAAAGCGGTTGATGTATTGATTTTTGAAATCAGGATTTACCATCAGCCAGTTAAGGATATCCATTGCAGCCATATCAGGCCCTGCATTCTGATAGGTCTGGCTAAGATCACAAGGATCAACGGTAGCACCGGTGTTTGACCATCCTGTATAATTTTCTCCCAGTCCAAGAATATTGTCTTCATCCCAAAATGCATACGTCCATTTCGTTCGCTCACCATTCGGGTTTCTTCCGCGCCACCATGCCGTGTTCCAGTTAATCCAATCGCAATCCACCAAGTAAGTGTTCGCCGCCATGTAGTCAATTACACTCTTGAAGTTGAGGCGATCTTTCACGTGATCATAGTTTGCCTGTATCAGCATGCTGTTGGCCTGCATGAAGTAGTAGAGGTTGTTCCATGCGGTGTCGCTTCCGTAAGGTATCTGCAATCCTCCCCAGAATTTCAACACATCAATATCATTCTCACCCTGGTTAAAATAATGATCGGTGTAATCGGGTTCATCTACTTTCTCTCTCAAATCATATATCCCCCAGTATTCACCATTGATGTACATGATCATGGGCTCGTAAGTGCGCACATCAATTTCAAGATGCTGACGCAGTGCAAGAGTGGCCGCATACGCATCACGCATGTGACATCCGCCGCCGCTGCCCCAGCTAAAGGGATAGTTGTCAGAAGCACCAGCCTTCATAATAATATGGTCATAGTTGTTCCTGTTTTTCTCTGTGAAGATCGGGTAATCCATAATGTGAGAATAGCCGTAATCATCTTCCATTTCAAAGTCAATTCCCTTCTGAGGAAAGGCCCATGAATCATTTCCGTGCGGGTCAACTTTTCCCATGCCTTCGAATTGAAAGTTGTGCTGCTTGTCAAAGAATTCGATGTAAGCATCAATGTTCCATAGGTACCAGCCGTTGAAGAGGACATCAAAATCGGTGGAGGAAAGTGATATCACATAGTAGTGCGGATCGTAGTTTGGCTCATTGATGAAGTAAGTATTCACTTCTTCAAGACTCGGGAGCATATCAGGTTGTGAACTGAAGGCTCGTGCCCTCACAACTTCTGTGGAAGAAACAGTGATGGCCCCTGCGTAAACAGTGGATGCTGTTGTAGGAACGGATCCATCAGTAGTATAGTAGATGGTTGCATTAGGATCAGCGTCAGTGATTGTAACGGTTTGCGATGATGCATAAAATCCCTGCAGAACGTCAGCCACAGGTCTCACAACATAATCTGTGAATGAGACACCATTCGACGCTGCCGGAGTAGGTGTATCAAATACTCCCCATGTTGGTCCGCCATTGGTTGTTCTTCCCCGCGAATTATTTTTCTGAGTAATCTGCAAGCTCACGCTGTCAACAATGGTAGCTGATGAATTGCTGAGAGCAATTTGTTCATACTTGGTTTGTGTGAGTTTGAAGTTGGTGTGAATGTTAGTGCCCACCACTTCATCTTTTGACGATGCCCACACAAGCAGAAATCCGTTCGCACCGATAGTAATACCGGGAGGAAATTGCCATTGGGTGAGATTAGCGTAGTCGTCGGTGAGATACCATCCGGTCAAATCCACTGTAGAGCCGGTGGTGTTATAGAGTTCAATGTAATCTTCATAGTTACCGTTTTGGTCAGTGATGATGCCGCGGTTAGAACATGAGTATTCATTGATAACTACTTGCGGGAATGATCGCTGTGCGATGAACAGGAAACCCGCAATGATGAAAAGGCGTAAATATTTTATCATCCTTGATTTTTTTGGAAGTGCTAAAATTAGGAAAAGAAAGTGAGATTGCAGGAGGAAATAATTCACATTTGAGATATGATAGATGTTAGAGGTTGAAGTTAGAAGAGAGAAGATAGAATTGAAGAGAGAACATAGAAGAGAGAAGGGTAGGGGTTGAATTGCTCGTGGGCACAACTGCTTTGGAGAGGTTGTGCATGATTGAATCGGGATTCGTTTGATACCGTTTGTATGCTTTCAGTTTTGATTTTGGTTTGCTGGTAGGTATCCGGGGAATTTGTGAGTAGCTCGCCGGGTCCGGTGGGCATTCTGTTGGGAATTTTGTTTTTTGGAATTTTATGAGTTGTATTTTGGTTTGATAATCTTTACACAAAACTTTTTTGCAATGAATCAACACGAACTTGCCACGTTTGGCTCAGGATGTTTTTGGTGCACGGAAGCATTCTTTCAGCGATTGAAAGGAGTGGAGAAGGTTACGTCAGGGTATTCAGGAGGGAAAATCAAAAATCCGACATACCGTGAAGTCTGTTCAGGATTGACGGGTCATGCTGAAGTAATACAGGTTACTTATGATCCTTCAGTAATCAGCTATGCCGATTTTCTCGAAGTCTTTTTCTCCACCCACGATCCAACCACGCTGAATAAGCAAGGCGGTGATGTTGGAACCCAATACCGTTCTGTAATTTTTTATCACAACGAAGACCAAAAAAAATCAGCAGAAGAATACAAAAAGCATTTGGAAGTATCGGGCGCTTTTAGCAAACCAATCGTAACTGAGATTTCTCCTTACACGGAATTTTTCCCTGCCGAAGATTATCACCAGGAATATTTCAACCGCAACGGGGAAGCGCCTTATTGCCAATATGTGATTGCTCCGAAGCTGCAGAAGTTTGTGAAGGGATTTAAGGAGAAGATGGTAAATGAGGGGATGGTGAATGAGTGAATAGTGAATAGTCATTGGTCATTAGTCATTAGTGGATTAAAGGAGTCAGTAGTTTTATTCTATAGGTTGAACATTATTAGAGATATTGTTAGTCTGTATTGATTGTGCATCCCGATTAAATCGGGGGAACTCGTATTACGTGAATCGTGAATCGTATTTTTAACTTCGTCCGGTAAATTTTAGCGAGTGGCGCCTTCCGGAAAGAAAAAAGCGAAAGTCTCTTCCCCCAAAGCAAATCAAAAAATTAAATCGCCGGCAAGAGCAAGCAGTCGTTTCTTTCCGATCTTATGCCTTACCGGGATATTGGTGATTACTTATGCATTGTATGCTGACGCACTCAGCTACGGCTTCACCAACTGGGATGATGATGTTTACGTGACCGAGAGTTCACTCATTCATCATCCTGAAAACACGATGCAGATGATTACCACTGAGGTTGGTGGCAACTATCATCCGCTTACGATGTATTCGCTGGCGATGGATTATAAGCGCACCGTGAATCTGCCGGCACAGCAGCAGGCAAAGGCTTTTCATTTTACAAATCTCTTTATTCACCTGCTGAATGTAGTGTTGGTATTCTTCTTCATGCGTGTACTCACGAAAGGACGGCTGTGGGTGAGCTTGGTTTGCGCGCTTTTCTTTGCGATACATCCCATGCATGTGGAATCGGTGGCGTGGGTGGCTGAGCGGAAGGATGTGCTCTACACATTTTTCTTTCTCATTGCACTCATTACATACCTGCGCTATCTTGACAGGAAACAGTTCGTATGGCTTCTTGTCTGCCTTGCCAGCTTTGTGTTGTCAGCAGCTTCAAAACCCGCTGCGGTGGTGTTACCAATCACACTGTGGGCGATTGATTATTTCCGTGGAAGAAAAATTGATGTGGGAATGATTACGGAAAAAATTCCTTTCCTGCTGATCTCCGTTGCGGCAGGAATACTCACGATCAAAGCACAGCAACAAGGAGGTGCAATAGATATCACGAAGCACTACACATTCTTTCAGAATTTCATTTTCGCCTCTTATGCCACCATGATGTACTTCATCAAGCTCGTGTATCCTTTCAGTCTCTCTAATCTGTATCCTTATCCGAATGTGGAAGGCAGGCCCATTCCGCTTGCTTACGATGTCGCTCCTTTAATCGTTGCTACCGGGCTTGCAGCTATTCTTTACTTCGGAAGAAAGCAACGTGTGATTTTGTTTGGCGTGGCGTTTTTCTTTATCAACATCATCCTGGTGCTTCAATTTTTTACAGTTGGTCAGGCAATCATTGCTGACCGGTATACCTATGTTCCTTATCTCGGATTGTTTATGATCATGGCATGGTGGCTTGAGGAAAAAGAAAATCCATTGCGGAAGTTTTCAATTCCGTTAAAACCAATTCTTACAGGAGTGCTTGCATTTTTCACGGTAATATTTATGATGCAAACTTTTCAGCGGGTAAAAGTTTGGAAAGATTCGGAAACGCTTTGGTCAGATGCCATTGAAAAATTTCCTCACCGTATTCTTGTTGCCTATAATAACCGCGGCATCATTTACCGGCATCAGAAGAAGTACGACCAGGCACTTGCTGATTTTAATGAAGTATTGAAGCTCAATTCAAAATATGAGCTTGCATGGGGTAACAAGGGGAACATCTATTTCGATCTTGACAGGAATGATTCCGCTATTGCCAATTACAATCGCGCACTTGCATTAAAACCGGAAATGTGGGAAACACTTGCCAACCGGGGAACAGCAAAGGCGAAAACGGGTGACTACCATGGTGCCATTAAAGATCTCTCGGAATCACTCGTACACTTTCCAACCAATACCTCCTCATGGCAGATGAGAGCGCTGACCTATTTCATGATGAAGGATTTTGAAAAATCAATTGCCGACGATCGCAAGGTAATTGTATTAGATCCCCGCGATGATGAATCGTACAATGAGATAGGCGTCTCACTTCAGAATCTTAACCGGTACAAAGAATCAATTCCTGAATTTGATAAAGCCATTGAGATCGCTCCTGAAAAGGGAAGTCATTATCTCAACCGAAGCTACTCTTGGAATGCACTGAGAGAAAAACAAAAGGCGATTGATGATGTTAAGAAAGCTCAGGCGCTTGGGATAAGAATTCCGTCTGAATATTTGCAGCAACTGAATTTGAAATGAATGTCTGAATGGGGATTTTTAGAATTGATAGTCATTAATCATGATTTTTTCTACACTTTTTGATTTCGCCTACTGGAATGTGTTTGAAGAGTGCGTTCTTGCGTTATTGCGAGGAAAATGCGTAGGCAATTGTGCGTTGGCTTGACGAAGCAATCCCCTGATTGAGCGGTTTCCTGTTTCCGAGGAGATTGTTTCGTCGCGCACTCGCTCATCCTCACGCTTTGCTCCTCGCAATGACGATCATTCGATATGTCGTCCTACAAATGAGCAAGGCAAGAAATGATCATTTCTTTGGGAATGACATTTCTGAACGAGAGGGACTATGATAACTTTCTTGAATTTCACAGTGAAAACCACTTTCTCACTTCCTATTTCCTTTCCCCGAACCAAAATTCTTCTTTCCCGAACTAAAATTCTTCTTCCCTCCAAATCTCCCCGGTTGCTTCTTCGGATTCCATGGAGTCGCAGCACCCAGCTCAGGAGGTAAAGCAAGTTTTGGAATCGTTTTTTCAATGAGTGCTTCAATTTGCGCAAAGCGATATTGATCATGAACATTCACAAACGTGATCGCCACACCCGTGGACTCAGCCCGTGCCGTGCGACCAACGCGATGCACATAATCTTCCGCATCGCCGGGCACATCATAGTTCACCACCAGCCCGATGTTTTCAATGTCAATTCCGCGGGAGAGGATATCTGTCGCAACAAGTATTTGTGTGGTGCGATTTCTAAAACCTAGCAAAACATTTTCACGCTCTTCCTGTGAGAGATCGCTATGTATGGCTTTGGCATTGAGATGCAATTGCCTCAACTCACGTTCAAGCGATTTCACTCCTGATTTGGTAGAAGCGAAGATGAGAGCGCTCGTGAATTTCTTTCCGGTGAGTAATGATTTCAGCAGCGGAGTTTTCTGCGAGTCATTTAATAAATAAGCACCCTGCAAAATTTTTTCTGCCGGTTTGCTCATGGCAATATTTATCTCAGAAGGATGGTGAAGAATTTTTCGGGCCAGCTCGCGCATCTTCGGTGGCATGGTAGCGCTGAAGAGAAGGTTCTGTCTTTTGGCAGGAAGGTAATTGATAATTCGCATGATGTCATCATAGAAACCCATGTCGAGCATCTTATCCGCTTCATCAAGAATCAAAACTTCCAACTGATCGAAGCGGTGACTTCCCATATTCAAATGACTGAGTAATCTTCCGGGCGTTGCGATCACCACGGATGCTCCTTCCTTCAGTGCCTTCTTCTCGCGGTCGAAAACTTCTCCGCTGCTTCCGCCATAAACAGCCATTGAACTTGCATGCGTGAAATAGGCGAAGCCCTGGAATGCCTGGTCAATCTGCTGGGCAAGTTCACGCGTGGGCGCAATGATGAGTGCTACCGTGTGAGGGATTTTATTGTGTGAAATGTGATCCAGCAATGGAAGCAGGTAGGCCGCCGTTTTTCCCGTACCTGTTTGCGCACAGGCAATAAGGTCTTTTTTGTCAATGATGATCGGAATCACCTGCTCCTGGATTGGAGTGGGTTTGATGAAACCCATTGCATCAAGTCCTTCAAGCAAAGGTGGAGTGAGATGAAAATCGGAGAAAGTCAAGAGAGAATAAAATAATTGTACGCGAAGGTAGCGGAATATGTTTTTAACCCTCTGATCTGGCTCCGCACAGTCCTGCGCTCGCTTCTGAAAGCCAATTCAGCTAAATTTGGTTGCTCTCAAATTTTCATTGTGAAAAAAATCATGCTGCTGTTTTCATTTCTGTTTTCAGAAATCATTTCATCACACGCCACTACATGGCACGTGGGTGCTGCTCAATTGTACACGGCGCCGAGTGAAGTTTCCTCACTCGTTCTCGACGGAGACACTGTGGCAATTGATGCCGGTACTTACGATTCTGATGTTGCATATTGGGCAGCTAACAATTTATTTTTGAAAGGTGTTGGTGGCTTCGCTCACCTGAATGCGAATGGACAAAGTTATGGTGGAAAGGCAATTTGGGTGATTGGTGGAAATAACACCACCATTGACTCGATTGAATTTTCGGGATGCACAGTTGCTGATCACAATGGAGCGGGAATCCGGCAGGAGGGAGTTAATCTCACCGTTCGTGATTGCTACTTTCACGATAATGAAGAAGGAATTCTTGCGGGTGATAATGCCTCGAGCGACATTCTTATCGAGTACACTGAGTTCTACAACAATGGCTACGGTGACGGATACAGCCATAATCTTTACATCAACCATGTTCACTCGCTAACTTTTCAATACAATTATTCTCATCACGCCATTATTGGTCATGAAGTGAAAAGCAGGGCATTCAACAACTACATTTTGTACAACAGAATTACCAATGAAGAAACGGGCACAGCGAGTCGTGAAATTGATTTACCGAATGGCGGGCACACCATCATCCTCGGAAATGAGATTGAACAAGGACCGCAGAGCACGAACTCTAACATTATTGGTTACGGGCTCGAAGGATTAACCAATCCTGAGTCACAATTGTTTGTGGTGAACAACACGATTGTGAATGACAAAAGCAATGGAAGCTTTCTCGATGTAGAAGATGGAGCATCGCTGTGTAAAGCATACAATAATATTTTCGCCGGAGCCGGTACCATTCTTACCGGCACACCCTTAAGTCTTGATTCTTCTCACAATCTTTATTCAACGGTTAATACCGCGGGTTTCGTTGATGCTGCTAACTACGATTATCAGTTGCTGTCTTCTTCGCCGGCGATTGACAACGGCACCAACCCCGGGTTTGACAGCACGTTTTCTTTAACGCCGATTCATGAGTATGTGCATCCTCTTGCCATGATGAACAGGATCGAAAATGATTCTCTCGACAATGGTGCACATGAATTCGGAAATCCATCAAATGTTTTTGTTCCGGAGAAAGAACCATTCGCACTTTTTATCTTTCCTAATCCGGTTACTTCATCAGTAATTCTGAAACCCAAGGGAGTGCTGCCTGAAAATTCCGCTCTCATTATTTACAAATTACCCGGCTATGTGGTAAAAAATATTTTGGTGGAAGGGAGAAATGAAATTTTGATTTCTGTCGAGCGGCTTCCTGATGGGATTTATTTCTGGAAGCTTGTGGGCGCCAACAGAAAAGTTTTAGCGGAGGGAAAATTTGTCAAACAATAATTGTCATCTAATACAACGATTCAAAATACCAGCTTCAACACCAACCCAATAATCGCAGCGATAAGTATGAGCATTGGTTCCTGAACTTTCTTAACATATAAAAGCGCAAGGACTGTTGCCACCGCAATTAACACAGAAGGGATATCAAGGGTGACTGAATGATTTTGTGTGAAAGTGTTGATAGCAATCACCACCACCGCTCCGGCTAATGCGCCTATCACCGCTGCTGTGATACCATCTACAAATGCTTTAATAGAAGTGTTCTTCGCAATCTTTTTGAAATACGGCGCAGGAATTACTGTAAGCAAATAACAGGGAAGAAATGTTGCTAACGCGGCAACGCTTGCACCGGCAACTCCAGCGGTCAGATAGCCAATGAAACCTACGGTGATCACCACCGGCCCGGGCGTGATCATCGCAACGGCCACGGCATCGAGAAATTCTTTTTCATTCAGCCAGTGAAACTGATCCACCACACCACCATGTAAAAAAGGAACGATAGCCAGTCCACTGCCAAAGACGAATGCTCCCGCCTTGGTAAAAAACAAAGCAATATCCTTTAACCGGTCAGAATGCTCAACCCAAATTATGGAAGGTGCTGCAAGAAAAATTATACTCATCGCACTTACTTTCAAAAAGGCCGGCGGCGCTTTTACGAACATGTAAATAAGTCCGGCCCCGATAAACAAACTCACCGGTTCTTTTCTCGTAATGACCGTGAAAACAGCGGCGAAAAAATAAAATGCCCACAGTAGCCAATGTGTTTTCATGGCAACGGCATTGAGCTTACTGATAGATTTAATGGTGAGCTTGTAAGCGCTCAATGAAATGATCCCGATAACACAAGCGCCTACTCCATAAAAAATTGCCTGCATCCACGGCAGCCCGCCGTAAATTTTGTAAGCAATGCCGATGATGAGCACCATGAAAAAAGAAGGAAGCACAAAAGCAATTCCGGCTAAGGTGGCTCCTAACACTCCATAGTGAACGTAACCCAGGTAAATTCCTAATTGCGCAGCAAGCGGACCCGGTGATAATTGCGCCAGTGCCATGCCTTCTTTGTAATCATCTTCTGAAATCCATTTTCTTTTCTCCACCAAATCACGGTGCATATAACCAACCAATGCAACGGGTCCTCCGAACCCTGCATAACCGAGTTTGAGAAAATATAGTACGAGTTGACGAAGAGTATATGTTGGTTTTGTCCCGGTGATTTTGATTTCCATTGGGATGATAAATTTATCAGGGAAGTTTTCTCTGTGCCTCAGTGCCTCTGTGGTAAATTAGAATCACAGTTTAGGATTCCAGGTATGCTTTTCATCCTGCACAAACTTCGCCCATGAATAAAGGGCATCGTAAATCTTCATTCCCGTCTCCAGCATTTCAAAGTCATTTTTGTAGTTGTAAGAAAGCCCTGCAGAGATGGCCCACAATCCTGCCGCTTGCGGAGCGAGGTCAAATCGGGCGGTGTCAGCCCCGCGAACAATCTCGGCGAGTTGAAGCAAAGTCCGGTCAGTGATGTTGTGTTTCTTAATGATGAAGTCGAAAGTGCATTCATCTCCATAGTGAGAATACTCCGCGCCGGGAATGTCATAAGGAATAGCATCACGTTCTTTTGCCTGATCAAAAACTTTTTCTTTCGGAACATAAATGAACTCTGCATCCTTGTCTACAAAGTTTTTGATGAGCCACGGACAGGCGATACGGTCAATTTTCGGGTGTTCGCGTGTGATCCATTTCATGGTATTTATTTTTTTAAGTTGATCTTATCTAATGCCGCTTTCAATGCCCTTGCAAGTTGTTCCGGATCCCCTGCTCCCCAAAAGTGCAGCATGAATAATCGTGGTTCATCGAACAGCATGTGATTGTGCAACGCGGTCACAGATATCCCGCTTTCAGTGAGCGCTTTCACTACGTCGTTCACTTCGTCGGCAAGCAAAACAAAATCGCCCGCAGTGGCTGCATTTTTACCATTCATTTGAAAGTTGATGGCAGTTGCAGTTCCCATGAAAGGGGGAACTTCCATTCCGTGATCCATTGTTTTTTCATTTCGGGGAAAACCGTATTGCAGCAAGTCACCATTTTGTTTTCCCGCACCGAGTATGCTTTGGACTTTTGACCAATCAGGAGCAGCAGATTGATTTGAAACAGATGAAGCGCCGAGCGGAGTTGCGGTAACTGCAAGCACTGATTTTATTTCTTCTGCAAGTTTTACGGCCTCACCTTTCCCATAGTAGTGAAGATATTTTACAGCAGGAGTTTCGCCAAGCAAATGATTGTGAATGGCTGTGACTTCAAGACCCAATGAAACAAGTTGAGAAACAACCGAAGCTACTTCTGCATCGAGCAAAACAAGATCACCCATCATCATGCTTGAATCATTCATGTTCATGACTGCGTTATCAAACTTCATTATTGCAACCCACGAAGTGAGTGCAAGTCCCGGCTCGATAGGAACATTTCCGACTTTTACAAGGAGATCGCTTCTCGGGAAAGTGATTTTGAAAACATTGTTCTGTACGGTTCCTTTCTTCCCAAAAACTTTTTCAATTCCGGCAACATCGAATGTATTTTGAGTGAAAGCAATTTGGTAATGAACAAAAACAATAATCGCGAGGAGTAAAAGGTGTTTCATCCTGATAAATCTTTCTGCAACATTACCTCGCCTTTCCAAATGAGAATAGAACGGAATTAACCTTTTGTATCGGTTTTACTTTTTCAAAAGACTCTTCCTGAATGCCGACGGATTTTTTCCAGTATGTTTTTTAAAGATTCGTGTGAAATGACTTTGATCAGAGAAGCCGGTGAGGTAAGCAATTTCAGTGAGCGAATACTTTGACCACCCCATAAGCTGAATGGCTTTTTCAATCCGCAGCTTGCGGATGTATTCTCCAAAAGAAAGGTCATCGAAATATTTTGAAAACTCCCGTGAAAGATATGCAGGATGAATGCTCAGTCCCTTAGAAACTTCTTTCAAACTCAAACTGAGATTCGTGTCAATCTGATCCTGAAGAATTTCTTTCAGCTCTTTCGCCCATGCGGGAATTTTTTTTCGACCTGATTTTTCTTTCAGCAATTTAGAGTACACCTCAAGCAATAAATGCTCAACAGGATTTTGAGTGTGCTTCTCATGCTGCAGGTGTTTAGCCCATGCATACAAGGCATCGTAAATCATCATTCCTTTTTCAAGCAACTCATGATCATCATGTATTGTATGAGCAAGTCCTGAAGAGATCGCCCACAAGCCGGAAGCCTGGCGCGCGATATCATGACGATCAGTATCTGCGCCTCTTACGATTACCGCCATCGTATGAATAGCTGCATCTGTGATTTTATACTTCTCCACAAAATAATCGAAGGTGCAGCGGGCGCCGTAGTGAGTGAACTCCACATCGGGCACGTCAAACGGAATGGCATTGAGATGCTTTGCTTTTGATTTTACTTTTTCAAAAGGAACATAAATAATCTCAGCATCCTTGTCAATGAATCTTTTTATCAGCCACGGACAAGCAATACGATCAATCTTCGGTCGCTCACGAGTGATCCATTTCATCCTGTAAGGTTGTGTGTCAAAAGGACTCCTTTCCATCGAAATCCTACGGATCGGAGAAACAAAAGTAATTGCGCCAATGATTATTTCCTCAGGGTTGAAATCCCGCGAAAGATTAAGAGAGAAAATGAAGAATAGCCCGCGAATTACGGGAGAAAAATGATTGGTAAATGGATGTGAAGAAATCGCTTCATGCGTATTTTAATTCATCCGAAAAAGAATTGCTCTATGAAATCTTCACATGGCTGTTGATAACTTTTCTAAGTTTACACTCTGAGATCATAGAGAAACACTCTACTTTTTCACTCTCAAAAAAATTATTTCTTAACCAAAACTTCCTAACTGTGGCAACAAAGAAAAAAGCAGCCAAGAAAGCAGCACCTAAAAAGAAAGCTGCTGCTAAACCCAAAGCTAAAGCAAAACGTACCCCGAACGCCGCTTTCATGAAAGCGATGACACCGAGTGATTCACTCGCAATGATCGTGGGCAACAAACCGCTTCCGCGCACTGAGGTGACTAAGAAAGTATGGGCTTACATCAAGAAGAACAATTTACAGGACCCGAAAGCACGACGCAACATCAATGCTGATGCGAACCTGCAAAAAGTTTTCGGCGGAAAGAAAACTGTAGATATGTTTCAAATGACCAAGCTCATCAACAATCACCTTTCTTAATTTGCTTTAGTAAAAAAATGAAGCGGGAGCCTTTGTGGTTCCCGCTTTTTTTATGTCTCTCTTGTAAAAGACTCAAGACGTAAGACCCAAGACACCGCTCACGATTCACCACTCAAGACTCACGTCTCACTTCTCACGACTCACTTCTCACTTCTCACGTCTCACGACTCACGACTCACCACTCACAACTATTATCCCCCAAGGTGTGCCGCTAAAAACTTTTCCATCGCCCTGTAAAAATCAAAACGATTCTCCTCATTGTGAAAGCCGTGCCCTTCATTATCCTTTACGATGTATTCCACTTCAACGCCTTTCTTTTTTAATGCTTCCACAATTTGATTTGACTCATTGATGTTCACGCGCGGATCATTCGCACCCTGCGCAACGAGTAGCGGCACCTTGATTTTGTCAACGTGAAATACGGGAGACGCTTCATGCAATAATTCTTTTTCAGTGGTAGGATTGCCAACCATCTCATACATCATTTCGAGATAGGGTTTCCAATAGGGTGGAATGGTATTCATGAATGTGAAGAGATTTGAAACGCCGACGTAATCAATACCACAACAGTACAGATCGGGAGTGAATGTCAATCCTGCAAGTGTTGCATAGCCGCCATAACTTCCTCCGTAGATTGCAATTCGCTTTTTGTCAGCAATACCTTCATCTATCAGCCACTTCACACCGTCACTTATATCATCCTGCATTTTCTTTCCCCACTGCTTAAAGGAGGACTGCCAGAATTTTTTTCCGTAACCTGTCGAGCCGCGATAGTTGATTTGAAAAACGGCGTAACCGCGATTAGCAAGAAATTGCACTTCCGGATTGAAGCCCCAGGCATCCCGAACCCAGGGTCCGCCGTGAGGATTTACTACAACCGGTAGTGCGGCACTGCCTTCAGCCGCGCCATGCTTATCAATAGGCAAGGTGAGATAACCGTGAATGGTGAACCCGTCCCGCGATGTGTACGTGACAGGTTTCATCGTCGCAAGCACTTCCTTCTTCAACCAGGGACTTACTTCAGCAAGATGGGTGAGCTGGTCACTCTGTACATCGTACAAATAGTATGCTCCGAGAGAACGGTCACTATGAGTTCGCACGAGAAACTTTGTTTCCTCTTTGTTCTGCGAAGTCAAAACAATTTCATCATCACCCAATTCTTTCTCGATGCGCTTATAAATTTTTTCTGTCTCCGGATCGAGGAAAACTGTTTGTCGTTTCCAGTCCATGAAAAAATAATTCGTCAGTACTTTTCTCTTGCGTGAGTAGGAGAGCCCGCCGAGGTCTACTTCACCATGCTGAAATAAAACTTCTATTTCCTTTCCCTCGTCAAGATCAAACAACACAATGGCCGCTTTGTCGCGGGTGAGATTTGAAAGCGCATAAAGTTGCTTGTTATCGAATGTGAAGAAGAGAGGTGAAACGGACTCCCGGAAATTTGTTGTGAGAAGAACCTTGAAAGGATCTGATTTTTTTTCGCGATGAAGGAAGCTGTTGTTCACGCCATCCGTGGTAATGGCGATTCTGATTTCTCCGTCGTGATCCGTGATCCAATCCGTGATGTTGCCTGGATTTTCCGCTTCGAGTGCGAGCACACCTGTGTGAATGTTCAGGCGATACGCGTCAAAGATTTCCTTGTTGCGCTGATTCATCCCAATGATCACTTCATCGTCGCTCTCCTCAAGATCGTCAATGATCTGCACCGTGATTCCGTCGAAGGGCGTGAGATCGCGCTCGTCTTTTCCATCTACGGAAACTGAATAGAGATGGAAATTTTCATCACCCCCTTTGTCTTTCAGGAAAACAATCCTGTTGTTGCTTCCCCAAAAATATCCCGCTACACTCCGTTCGGTTTCATTCGTGACACGTTGCTCTTCATCCGAATCAATAGTCCTTGTAAAAACATTCAGGCGATTTTGCCACGGAGCCATGTAGGAGAGATAATCACCGTTTGGCGAAATCTGGAAACGTGTTTTCTCGGGGTTACGGAAAAAATCTTCGAGAGGAATTTTGGCGGGCATAAGGAGGATAAAAAAATTACCTGGCAGCAAATGTAAGTAGCCCGCAAGAAAGAACTTGTACCTTGCCATCAATGGACAATACGATTACTATCGGAGCAGTTATCATCGGGCTTCTTGTTGCTTATCAGCTTTTCTATTATTTAATTTATGAGCCGGTCAGGGTTTTACTTCGGTGGATCCATCATGTTTATTTCGCACAGTTAGAATTGGACCAAACAGTATATCTCGAAAAAAATTTCCCGTTCTACCGGTCACTCTTGCCGGAATTAAAACTACGTTTCGAAAAGAGAGTTGCTTCATTTCTTTACAATAAGAAATTCGCGGGTACTGATGTAGAAGTTACCGGTGAAATGAAGTTATTTGTTGCTGCTGCAGCCATCCAGCTCACATTCGGTTTGCGGAACTTTTGGCTCACGGAGTTTGATGAAATACGCCTGTATAAAGAATCGTATCCGCTTACAGACTACCGGCAAAAAGCCATGGGTCACGTTTCACGAAAAGGAACCATTTCACTTTCATGGAGTGATTTGCAGGAAGGGTTTGAGAATCCGGAAGACGCAGTTAACGTGGGCTTGCATGAAATGGCCCATGCACTTTACATAAGTTCAGTGGAGAAAGGCTGGAACCTGAGTTTTGCTGTTGAATATCGTGACTGGGAAAAGCAGGCCGTCATTGAATGGAAAAAAGGAAAGCAGGGTAGCGAGCATCTGATGCGTGATTATGCTTATGGAAATCTCTTCGAGTTCTTCGCCGTGAGTGTGGAATATTTTTTCGAGCAGCCGGCGGCATTACAAAATGCAGCGCCGCAATTATATCTTGATTTGGAAAAGCTGCTGCGTCTCGATCCGATGAATCATCCTGATCCGGTTCTGCATGGTACTCCGGTATTGTATCCTTCGCAGCCGATACCACTGCCGCAGTACGAACCCATTGGTTTGATGACCCGCGTGTTTTCAAATCTGAAGAATCTTATGTATTTCCTTTCAGGAAGTGCATGCTGGTTTATTGGAATAGTTCTCATCTACAGCTCAGTACAATTCGGATTCGATTTTCCTGATGAGGATAATCCTTTTGAGGGGTGGTTAGTAATGGCAACGGCTCTTCTTTTTATTGGAGCATTCCTGTATATCCAGGTCTTTTACGATCAGAAGAAGGAGTAGCAGGCTCATGTGTGAGCAATTGCATTTTGATTGAGCAATGAGTTGCGATAATTTCGCGGCACAATTATTAATAATGAGCGCTTCTGCAACAGAACAGGAAACCACAGTTGAAATTGCCAAAGAACTCGGACTTCTCTCCGAAGAATTTGAAACGATCAAAACCATTCTCGGCCGTATTCCCAACTTCACTGAACTAAGTATTTACTCTGTGATGTGGAGTGAACACTGTTCTTACAAAAATTCTATTAAGTGGCTAAAGACGTTGCCCCGTGAAGGATCACGACTGCTTGCAAAAGCAGGAGAAGAAAATGCCGGACTCGTTGACATCGGCGATGGACTTGCATGCGCATTCAAAATTGAATCACACAACCATCCTTCTGCCATTGAGCCGTATCAGGGCGCAGCAACGGGTGTCGGTGGAATTCACCGCGACATTTTTACGATGGGCGCACGACCGATTGCTTCACTCAACTCACTTCGATTCGGAAATCTTTCAGAAGAAAAAACAAAACATCTGTTGCGGGGAGTTGTCAAAGGCATTGGTGATTATGGAAATGCTTTTGGTGTTCCAACAGTAGCAGGTGAAGTTTTCTTCGATGAATGTTACAACACCAATCCGCTTGTGAATGCCATGAGTGTCGGAATTGTAGAGGTGGGAAAAACGGTTTCAGCCATTGCGTATGGTGAAGGCAATCCTGTTTTCATTGTTGGTTCTTCCACCGGCAAGGATGGAATTCATGGGGCAAGTTTCGCATCACATGAGATCAGTGAAGATTCACAGGAAGAATTACCGAGTGTTCAGGTTGGTGATCCGTTTATGGAAAAACTTTTGCTCGAAGCCTCGCTTGAAGCCATTGAAACAGGAGCTTTGATCGGGATGCAGGATATGGGTGCCGCGGGAATCACGTGCTCCACTTCAGAGATGAGTGCGAAAGGAAAACACGGAATGAAAATTTTTCTTGATCGCGTTCCCACCCGTCAGCAGAACATGAAGCCATGGGAAATTTTGCTGAGTGAATCCCAGGAGCGCATGCTGATTGTAGTTGAGAAAGGAAGAGAGCAGGAAGTGATTGACGTGTATGAGAAGTGGGATATTCACTGTGAGCAAATAGGAGAAGTGGTGAAGGGAGATCGCTTATTCTATTACATGCACGATGAATTGGTCGCTGATGTTCCGGCCGATTCTCTGGTGCTTGGCGGTGGCGCACCTGTTTATGAGCGCGAATACACTACGCCCGCTTACATGAAGCATATCGGTGAATTCCATCACGACGTAATTGTTGAGCCCACTGACCTGCGGAGCATCGCGATGAAATTGATTTCACTTCCGAACATCGCTTCAAAGAAATGGGTGACGCAGCAATACGATTCGATGGTGGGCATAGCCAATACTTCCACCAATGCTCCGTCAGATGCAGCAATTCTTAGAATGAAATATAGCAACAAAGCGCTGGCGGTAAAAACGGATTGTAATGCACGCTACATTCATGCTGACCCGAAGAAAGGTGCAATGATCGCCGTGGCAGAAGCTGCGAGAAATATTGTTTGCTCAGGAGGGATTCCTGTTGCCATTACCAACTGTTTAAACTTCGGAAATCCGTACAACCCTGAAGTGTACTGGCAATTTGTGAATGTGATCCAGGGAATGGGAGAGGCGTGCCGGAAATTTGACACGCCGGTCACAGGAGGCAATGTAAGTTTCTACAATCAATCTGCCGATGATGGCCCTGTGTTTCCAACTCCTGTAATCGGCATGATCGGACTTCTTGAAGAGTACGGATATGCCATGACGCTTGATTTCCGGAATGAAGGGGATTTGATTTATCTCATCGGCGAATCAAGAAATGATCTCGGCTGCTCAGAGTATCTCACCAATGTTTGTGGTGTCCGCTTTTCACCTGCACCGCATTTTAGTTTGGAAGAAGAATTTGAATTGCATGAAACCATCAGGGCGTTGATTAAAGAAAATCTGATCGAGTCCGCTCACGATGTTTCTGATGGAGGATTATTTACCACTCTTCTTGAATCAGCAATGCCAAGTGATTTGGGATTTGATATTTCAACCGATGAAATCTTTCGTAAGGATGCATTTCTGTTTGGAGAAAGTCAAAGTCGTGTGGTGGTGAGTGTGCACCCTGAAAAACAGGATGATTTCATTTCGTTAATGATGAGCAGAACAATTGAATTCAACTTGCTCGGAGAAGTTACGCAGTCAAACATCATTGTTGATGCTGATGATTGGGGTGATGTGAAAGAGTGGAAGGAAGTTTATGAGAATGCGATTGGAAATGAAATGCAGCAAAGTGTTGAAGTTTGAGTATCGTACAACGGCTATTATTTCTATTTCTCCCTCTTCCCAATTATTATCCGCACCATCCACACTTCGGGTGCTCCGTGCAGTTCCAAAGAAAGCTGAACAAGTTCTTTCGTTTTCTTATCCTGCCATTCGATGTAATTGGAAACGCCGTCGGGATATTGTGGTTTGCCATCTGTCTTCTCTAATGAAAAACAGGGTGAGGTTGCTCCCTCAATCATAGCTTTAATCTGATTGAAAACTTTCTCACCTTCCTCTTTAGTATCGTATTCCAGCCAGCCATGAAATTTTTTTCCTGACTTGCCGCGCTCATAGAAATAATAAGTATCGCCGCCGGATAAAATCAACTTCGACTCATAACCAACGAAGTCATCATGTCTGTCCGTCACGTCACCGACGTAATCAGGAAATCCGCCGGGAGCAGCACACATGAGGTCAACAAATTGTTTTGAAAATTTTGTTGCATCGTAAGGTGCTTCTTCTTCCGCATTCACATACCTGATCGTAGGAACGTGCGCCTGGCAAATGTTGAACAACTTTACCTTGATCGCTTCAATGCCTTCAAGCCGCCAACCATACCACTCACCATCGCTTCTTCGAGCAGCACAAGAGTAAACGGTGGTTCCGTTAATTCTGAAATACCATCGCTTGTTCTTCCCTTCTATCGAAAGCAGGTTAGCAACATCATTTCCTTTCCTGATTGCTTTGGTTGTGATCCAGCCAGAAATTGCATTCCAATCTCCGTTCTTTAGCTCAAATAGCTTGCATTGACTGCCACCATTAATTCCGAAATAAAACTGATTGTCTTTATCCAATTTTTTAAAAACAATACCAGAAGTATTTGCCGTGTCTGCGGTGCTGAGGCGGCTATACAGGAGATCAATTCTGAAATCACGGGTAGACCCGATAATCCCATCCTTCTGAGTCATCGAATATGTAATATCTGTTTTCAATTCTTGCCGCATCGCATCGGAAGCAATGCTGGTTGCAACATCTTCATCATTGAGCAATTCCCATTCCTTAGCGTTGTCATGAAATGAATCGAAGAAATCTGAACCGTAATCACTTTCCTTAAGCGAATCAGGAGTATCCTGCGATTTGCTCCAATCATAAATTCGAAAATGTGTAACATTCACTGTGGTTTCCGTAAGGATGCCGAAGCGATTACCATAGAAATTATAATTCTTGCTCGCGAAAACTTCTTTATCGTTCAACCGGAAACTCCACTCATCTCTGAAGGTTACATGCTGCACGGTGAGCTTATTCGTTTCTCCTGCACCCTTATTCATGTATTGGCTAACATCGGCACCATCCATGGCGGCGCCATCTTTCTCCCAAACGGCATCACCCGACGGAAAAATCGCAAAGTCAATAACGTGTGCTTTTGAACTTCCGAAACAGATTCCATAACCCGCCTGGTCATCATTGCCGGTGTTCACCATTTCCGCTTCTATTTTCCAGTCATGCTTGTCATTAAGGTCAAATGTTTTTGTCACTTCAAGGTTGGTTTCTTTTTTAGCCGGCTTGATTTTGTAAACATGATCCTCAACCTTCGTCATGCCGATGGAATCATCACCAACGTACCAACGGTTTTTGTTTGAACTGAAATCATCATCAATAATCACCGGACCGTTTGCTTCGATAATCGCCGTCAGTTCATCAATCAACTGTTTGATGTTTGTTGTATCAATCCTGTGAGTAGGATTTTGTGATTGAGCAGCAAGACTTGAAAAAAGAATTGCGGCGAAAAGAAGAAAGTATTTCATGGGTGTGAGTTTGCTGCGAAGCTAAAAGTTTTGGGAAAAAGTTGAATGAAATTCTTGCGAGACAGCATGAATATTAATGACTGAAAACTGAAGTGCATTCGCCGTGACTTACTAATGTTTTTTCTTCCAGTCAAAATTGTAATGAATGCCCAGACTAAATGCTTTGTAAATCCAAAATTGGTATCGAGGATATTCTCCATTAGTTGCAATAAGCGCCGTGCGACCTGAAAGCTGGTCAAACATGCCCGATATATTTCCTAATGCAATACTCACAATATCGGTGTTCATTGAAAACCGATTTGAAAAGTAATATTCAATTCCAATGGTCGGGCCGATGCCATAATAGTTGACGTTTCGAATCAAGGAATCCTTGGACCATGATTTTTGTTTCGTGTAGTAAAAATCAAAGGAAGGTGTGAAGTAAAAGTTTCTGAAAATTTTCTGCTTGAATACCACTCCCGCATAGATGTTGTAATCAGAATAGCGATAGTGAAATGTATCGCTGGAAATTGAAAACCCACTTGTCCGACCGCCATATTCAAATCCTCCTTCACCATAAAATTTATTTTTTATTCTCCTCTCATAATTTATAAAAGCTGAAGGGAAGAGAATTACCGAATAGGGTGGATTAAATCGGTGCCAACTAATAATATCTTGAATGTAAGTAACAGGCGCTGCAAATTCAAGAGAAACAGAATTGAAATAGAGCGGAAATTTTTTAGTGGTTTGGGAAAGACTTGAAATTGTGAGCATGCAAAAAATCAGTGTAGCGACTTTTTTCATGCAGTAAACCTTACTCGAATATAGCTTTTCATTCATCGGATCGGCTAACGTAACTTTGCTGCAGAATATTTAATTTTAAAATGACGGAGACTCGAAACATCGAAGTAATTATTGAAACGAATAACATTTCCCCTGCAATAAAGTCCATCTCCGCAAAAATACTTGACAGAAAAAGAATCTCCATTGAAGAAGGTTTAATTCTCTACAACGAAGCCGATCTCGGTTTACTCGGCTCCCTCGCCAATTTCATCCGCGAAAAACTTCACGGCAATAAAACCTTTTTCAATCGCAACTTTCACATCGAGCCAACAAACAAGTGCGTATTCGATTGCAAGTTCTGTTCTTATGCAAGAAACTTTCAGCAGGAAGAAGATGCCTGGGAATTGAACGGGCAGCAGATGATCGACATGGTGAAGAAGTACGATGGCATTCCAATTACAGAAGTGCACATCGTGGGTGGAGTTCATCCGAAAATGAATCTTTACTTCTTCGCTGACCTTATTCGAAAAATAAAATTGCTTCGTCCTGATCTTCATGTAAAAGCATTCACTGCTGTCGAATTGGAATACATGTTTCGCAAATCGAAACTGAGTTATGAAGAAGGATTAAAAGTTTTGAAAGATGCGGGAATGGATTCAATCCCGGGTGGCGGCGCAGAAATTTTTCACGATGAAATCCGCAACATTATCTGCAAAGACAAAGCAACGACCGAAGAGTGGCTCGGCATTCACGAAGCAGCGCATCGAATGGGAATGCATTCGAACTGTACGATGCTCTATGGTCACATCGAAAATTATTTTCACCGTCTTCATCACATGAGTTTACTGCGAGAACTGCAGGACAAAACCCAGGGCTTCAACTGTTTCATTCCGCTAAAATTTCGAAATAAAGACAACGAGATGTCGAATGTTTCTGAAGCCACTATCATTGAGGACTTGCGATGCTACGCAATGTCAAGAATTTTCATTGACAACATTCCTCACCTGAAAGCATACTGGCCGATGATTGGAAGAAGCACGGCCCAATTGCTCCTTCAATTTGGAGTTGATGATCTCGATGGAACCATTGATGACTCAACAAAAATTTATTCGATGGCGGGAGCTGAAGAACAACATCCCGCCATGAGCACAAAGGATATTGTGGAATTGATTAAGCAAGTCAATCGCAAGCCGGTTGAAAGAGATACATTGTACAATGAACTGAAAGATTATACAGGAATTTCTTTTGAAGAAGAGAAGAAGCCATTCGTAGAACTTCCAATACTTAGTAACTAAGCCATTTTCAAATTTCTATTTTCCATTTTCTTTGATTAAAGAACTCTTCATCATCCGCCACGGCGAAACCGATCTCAACAAGCAAGGCATTGTACAAGGTCGCGGTGTCGATCCCCCGCTGAATGAATTGGGAAGGAAGCAAGCCTTGCTTTTTTACGAATACTATCGCAACGAACCGTTCGAAATCATTTACACCTCAACACTTCGCCGCGCTTATGAGACCGTTGAACCTTTTATTGAGAAAGGAATTCCCTGGGAAAAACATGCTGAACTCGATGAAATAAGCTGGGGAGTTTTTGAAGGGAAACCGGTGACTTCTGAATTCAAACAGCTCTACAAGAAACTTCAGGATGATTGGAAGAAAGGTGATCTCGATGAAAAAGTCGAGGGTGGTGAATCACCGCTTGAAGTAAGTGAGCGGCAAAAACAATTCATTCAATACCTTCTCTCTAAGCCGGAAAAGAAAATTCTCATTTGCATGCACGGCAGAGCCATGCGTATGTTTCTTGCCAATTTACTGAATCACGATTTGCGGACGATGGATAATTACCCGCATCACAATCTCACGCTGTATAAAGTTATCTTTGACGGCAACCATTTTTCAATCGCACTTTTTAACAACATGGATCATCTTTATGCTGAAGGAAAAAGTTAGAGTCGCTGCAGTTTCTTATTTGAATACGAAACCATTTCTTTTTGGTCTTAGAAATTCCCCGCTCATCAGCAGCGTACAGCTTGAGCTGCAGCATCCTTCAATGATTGCAAAGCAATTGCTCAATCACGAGATTGATTTGGGACTGGTACCCGTGGCAGTCATCCCGCGATTGAGAGAGGCGCACATCATTTCCGATTTCGGCATTTGTTGTGATGGCGAAGTTTCTTCTGTAGTCATTTGCTCTCAGGTGCCCTTGAACGAAGCGGAAAAATTATTTCTCGACTACCAGTCCCGAACCTCATCTGCACTCGCACAATTGTTACTAAAAGATTATTGGAAGGTCAATCCGAGAATTGTTCAGGCATCTCCCGGCTATGAAAAGCAGGTCATGGGAAAATATGCGGGACTGTTTATTGGTGACCGTGCCCTGAAATTAAAAGAGCGATATGATTATTGCTTTGATCTGGGAGTAGCATGGAAAAAATTTACCGGCATGCCGTTCGTCTTTGCCTGCTGGATTTCGAACAAGAAATTGGATGATGATTTTTTGCGGTCATTCAATCAGGCCCTATCAAACGGTGTTACTCATCTTGATGAAGTGATTGCTGAGCAACAGCTCTTATATCCCGATGTGGATGTTCGTGATTATTTGTCGACGAAAATTCAGTTTGTTTTGAATGAAGAAAAAAAGCAGGCATTGAAGCATTTTCTGCAACTCATCGAGAAGCAACAAGTAGCGTTGTCGTGATTTTGAAATGGAAATTGAAAAAGAGAAATTGGAAATTAGGAGCTCCCATGAGAGAAATCACCCAATCAAGAAAAATGCAGGGTTTTATGACTGGAATGGATACATCAATTTTTTAGCACTGAATCTGGAAAAAAATTTCGCAAGTAAAAATCCGGAACCATTTTTAAATCTTCCCGTTAGCTTGTCTAATAGCCGGCCAAATACAATTTTCAATTTTTCTATGCAAACCTGCAAACACTATTTTCCAAATTTCCAATATCTAACTACCAATTTCAATTTCCCATTTTCTTCCAACCGAGATAACTTTGCACCCCTAAATTTTCCCCACACCAATGAATTCAATCATTCCGAAAGGTTTTGCTTCACGACATATTGGTCCCAATGATGAAGAGATTACACAGATGCTTAAAGTCGTGGGCTGTGATTCGCTCGATCAGTTGATTTCTGAGGTGGTTCCTGCTCAAATTCATACCGATAAGAAGCTTGGATTACCTCAGGCGATGAGCGAGTACCAGTATCTCAAGCACATTCGCACACTTGCGCTGAAGAACAAAATGTTTCGTACATACATCGGCATGGGATATTATAATACCATTACTCCACCGGTAATCCTGCGCAACCTCTTCGAGAATCCCGGATGGTACACGCAATACACCCCGTATCAGGCTGAGATCGCGCAGGGGAGATTGGAGTCACTGCTGAATTTTCAAACAATGGTGATTGACTTGACAGGAT
>DASRAJ010000030.1:0-30000 GCA_035638255.1 Chitinophagales bacterium | reverse complement strand
GAAAAAAATTGGGAGATGGTAATGAATGGATTAAAGATGTTGGCAGAGAAATAATTTCTCCTTGATTCACGATTCAATTGTATCATTGGCTTTAAGTGCTCAACGAAATGTCATTTACTATTTCTCAATCACCAGCTTCCGTGTAGTGGTTTCTTTTCCCAGTATAATTTTTAAAAAATACAATCCCGGAGGAAAAACACTTACGTTAATTTCCTTCGTGAACTGGTCCTGGGTTATGTCATCATAAATGTCGCTGATGGTTTGACCCAGCAGATTTTTCAACTCCACTTTTATCTTTTCGTTAGCTGGATTGTAGATTGTTAAAACAAAACTAGTGCTGGCGGGATTAGGGAAAATATCAATTTTGAATGGAGAAAACCTTTCTTGTCCACCTGTGCAAATTACAACGGTTACAAAAATAGAATCCGTGCCTACACAGCCATCATTGTCCTGCACCTGCGCCCAATAAGTATCAGTGGCAGATACGGTAATGGTTTGTGTAGTTTCACCGGTTGACCACAGGTAAGAATTGAAGCCGCTACCGGCATCAAGAAAGAAATTTATGGTATCACATACGGTGGTATCAACACCCAACGAAATAGCTGGAAGCGATAACACCTGGATAGCTACACTATCTTCATCAGTGCATCCATTTGCATCGGTTCCTTCTACTGAATAAATGGTGGCAATGTCAGGCGACACTTGAATACTTTGTCCTGAAACGTTGCCCGGCTGCCAGATGTAATCCTGGGCACCGGAAGCAGACAGCGTTACCGAATCATGCAGGCAAACGGAGGTATTCGATGCCGTTGCATCAACTATTGGATTCTCATTTACTGTAACTGAAATAATATTAGATGAAGTATCACAACCGTCAGCGTTAGAAACTATTACTGAATAATTGCCCGTCTGGCTTGCTGAATAAGCGGCGTTGGTTTCACCGGAAATATTTCCACCGTTTAGCTGCCATTGATACAACAACCCCAAACCTGTATTCGCATACAGAAGCACTGAATTGCCATTGCAAATTACAGTGCTGCCGGCAGCAGAGATACTTGCGGTAACAACAGTGACCTCAATAGTGACCACCGCAGTATTGCTGATACCCGATGTGGAATTGGTAGCAACAAGGGTGACTACGTAATCGCCCGCTGAAGAGTATATGTGAACGGGTGAAGTTTCGGTACTGGTAAATCCATCACCGAAATCCCATGAGTAGGCATCAGCATTAGAGCTCGTGTTAGTAAATGCGAACATACCATTTATGCAGAGGACGTTTTGATACGTGAATGATACCACAGGTACAGAACTTACATCCAGTTGCAATACCCACCCATCTGCGTTACCATCGAGTCCGATCACATCTCCATCATTGGAGTAGGTGCCGCCCACCGCTATTCCCTGATCAATTATTGAATAGCAATAATCCGTCTCAGAACCCCCGAATACTTTAGACCACACAAGTGTTCCTTCCATTCCAATTTGTATAATCCACCATTCGCGGCCGTTATACAGATCATTCACAATATCTCCATCGCTTGACTTGGTAGTGCCTGCCATGTAATAACCGCCGCCGTTGGGTACCCGTGCAGCATCACGCATTTGTTCTTTATCAGAGCCCCCATATATACCTTGCCACTGAATGTTATAGGAAGAATCTAATTTCACGGCCCAATAATCCTCCTCGCCATGCCATGAACCATGATCTACAGCAATTCCGGGGTCACCCGTTTCACCAAAACAAATAAAGCCACCATCATCAGTAGGCAGCGCAGAAATGAAATCCTCAAAATTCTGCTGACCATATATCCGGTTGTTGATGATGTTGCCGAGTGTATCAATCACGAGCAACCAGCCATCGGTAGACTGGACAGGCAGTCCGGTCAGGTCACCATCGGTGGAAGTAGTTTCCCCGAATAATGCAATGTTGCCATTGGGAAGAAGCCATGCATCGGAAAATTCATCATCGCCGGTACCGCCATAGATATAGTTGTGAATAATGTTTCCATCCTTGTCAACTATAAAAACCCATGCATCAAAAGACTGAGCTCCTGAGTCAATATTAGAAGGGACATCGCCATCAGATGAAGTAGATCTCGAAACCACCAAATACCTTTTGCCGGAAAGCTCTAACAGCCGCCGCGGGACATCCCAATTGGTTCCTCCGAATGAATGCGCCCACTCAATGGCTCCTGCAGAATCCAACTTCACGGTCCATGCATCACTCAAATCGTGGTGACCAGTTACGTCACTATCATTTGACCATGTTTCTGTTTCATAAAGATAACCACCATCAGAAGTTTGGATGATTTTTGAATTGGGATTTCCTTCTTCTTTAGTTCCACCATAACATTGCTGCCAGATAATATTTCCAGCGGGATCCATTTTGATCACCCATGTATCGTGTTTCCCCTTTAATGTACACGACACATCAACGTCTACTATGGAGTCAAGCCCGAGCAAAATATAATTTCCATCAGCGGTCGGATATATATCCTGCATGATATCATTTCCGCTTCCGCCAAAAGTTTTTTGCCAGGCAATTGCAGGAGCCTGCGCCATTACATGGTTTTGCCAAAGAAGAAGCAGTAGCGTGAAGATAACTGCCTGATAAATTTTGAAACAGTGTGGCATATTCAGCGATTTATTTTTTATCATTTCTCAATCACTAGCTTTCGGGTAATAATTTCTTTTCCCGACATAATTTTTAAGTAATATAACCCTGCCGGAAAAGCATTTACATTGATTTCCTTCGTGAACTGATCATGGCTTATTCCATCATATATATCGCGGATGGTTTGGCCAAGAAGGTTCTCCAGCTCCACTTTTATTTTCTCGTTAGTTGAATTATAGATTGTTAAAAGAAAACTCGTGCTGGCAGGATTCGGGAATAGACTTATGTTAAATTCAGAAAAACTTTCTTCAGCACCCGTACAAACTACAACGGTTACATTAATAGAATCTATGCCCCAACACCCGTTATTGTCCTGCACCTGCGCCCAATACGTATTGCTGGCAGAAACGGTAATGGTTTGTGTAGTCTCACCTGTTGACCACAGGTAAGAATTGAATCCGCTTCCGGCGTTAAGAAAGAAGTTTACAGTATCACATATAGTAGTATCCACCCCCAATGAAATACCCGGAAGCGGTAACACTTGTATAGCTATACTATCTTCATCACTGCATCCATTTGCATCGGTCCCTTGTACTATATAAATGGTGGGAAGATCAGGAGAAACCAGAATACTTTGTCCTGAAACATTGCCCGGTTGCCAGGTGTAATCCTGGGCGCCGGAAGCAGAAAGCGTTACCGAATCGTGGAGGCAAACAGATGTATTCGATGCCGATGCATCAACTATAGGATTTGCATTTACTGTTACGTCAATAGTGTTGGAAGAAGACTCACATCCGTTGGCATCAGAAACTATTACCGAATAGTTGCCTGCCTGGTTTGTTGAATACACTGCATCAGTCGCGCCGGAAATATTTGCTCCGTCAACTTGCCATTGATATATGAACCCTGCTCCTGTATTTGCATTCAGGTCAATTGATTCACCAACACAAATACCGGGATCTCCATTTGCGCTAATGAAGGCCGGGGGATTAGCATTTACTGTGACAAGGGTGGCAGCAGAAGTGTCTGCGCAACTGAAAGAATTCGTTTCCACGACAGCATAATTCCCCGTTGATGAAACAGTCAATTCAGTTGAAGTAGCTCCCGGAATCATTACTCCATTATTCAACCATTGATAAGTTACAGTGTCGGCGTTAGCATTTAGAAAACTTATACTACCCTCGCAGAAACTAATAGCCGGGCCTTCTAAAATAGTTGCTGCAGGCGCAGGATTTACAACCACATGGACTATAGTTGATGAGGCTGAGCATCCGGGTGAAGCCGTAATTACTACTTTGTAAGAACCCTCCAGGGTAGCAGTATAGGAAGAATTAGTTGCGCCGGGAATAAATGTGGAGCCAAGTTTCCATTTATAAGTATAGCCGAATCCGGTATTTGCATCCAGAACCACCGATTGCCCATCACAAAAAGTGGTGCTGCTCTCCGGAGTTACGGTTGCTGTCGGCGAATTATCGAACACAGTAATTGCTAAAGTTATTGTATCCGCAAGACCGTTTGATGTGTTAGTGGTTATGAGAGAAACGGTGTAATTTCCTATAGCAGGATATGCGTGCGTGGGGGAAGTTGCACTGGTAGTATCCCCGTCTCCGAAATCCCATAAATAACCATCGGCATTGGCACTAAAGTTAGTAAATGAAACCTGTCCTGTAGCGCAAGGAACATTCAGATAGGTAAATGATGCCACCGGAGGCACGAGTGGAAAATGCACCTGGATTTTGACTAACAAAGCATCATCACCACCACCCTTAACCGGTTGTGCAGTTCCTGCTGTCCCAAGATTGTTACTGCTTGCCGTTCCCACAAGATATATATTCTGATGCTTGTCATCAACGGCGAGAGCAAGGTTATCTTCATCGCCGGAGCCACCAAAATAAGTTCCATAGTTGCGGACCCCATTGGAATCAAATATTTCAAGAAACATATCTCCCTTCCCTCCCCAAACGGTTTGAAAAGCATCCGGAGTAGCGACAACATCATTACTCTCTGTTGATCCTGAAACATAGATTTCATTATCACCGATCATGGTGATTGAACGACCGCGGTCCAAATGTGCGCCACCGAGATAGGTAGACCAAACTATGTGTCCATCGAGGGTCCATTTCATCAAAACCATATCCTGGTACTGGTCGCCATTGTTATCAAGGCCCCCTGATATTGTTTCCTGATATGCACCGGGAGTAGCTATGCCGGTATCACTGCCTGAGTAGCCGGCGAAATAAACATACTTATCAGATGAATCTACAAAAACACCTCTGCCACGATCTTCAACGGCTCCGCCCCAGTAACTAAACCAATCGAGTTGTCCGTCTGTTGTAAACCTTGCCAATAGCATATCTTGTTTGCCTGCATGATCAGGCCGGGAAACTCCCGCTGTTCCAAGCCCGCTGCTGGCGGCACTTCCATTCACGTAGATATTATTATTTCTATCAGTCGTCACGCTCCTTCCGTGCTCTTCATTTGTACCACCGAGATATGTTCCCCATACAAGCTGACCATCAGGGGTCCATTTACTTAAACACAGGTCAGAATAACCGGTACCCGACAGTTGAGTTTGAAATACACCGGGAGTTGCAATTCCGGAATCACTGAAAGTATATCCCACCATAATTATATTGCCCGATGTATCAATGTGCAGGCGACGCATCGTTTCATCATCAGTTCCGCCATAGTAAGTACCAAAAATTCTAAAGCCATCAGCGCTGAACTCAGAGAGATACCCATCGTCACCGGTTCCGCCCGCATAGTTGACGCGGTAAGCGCCGGGTGTCGAAATTCCATCGGGACTGTTTCCATGACTACCGAGGTAGTAGTTATTCTGTTTATCGACAACCAGACCCCGCCCATGGTCATCGGCAGACCCACCGTAGTAGGTACCCCATATTCTGTGACCCGCTGAATCATACTTTTCCAGGTTGATGTCAACGTTTCCTGCCAACACTGTTTGATAAGCACCCGCTGTAGCAATATTATTAGTACTGTTTGAACGACCTATAAGAGCCACATTGCTCAAACTGTCAGTAGCAAGCCCGCGACCTTCTTCGCTTGAATCACCGCCGCAATAGGTAGCCCACACAAGAGCAGGATCAATCACCAGCATTTGATTTCTGTCATAAGCAGGCGCCTTAAAGCTGATTACATTTTCATTCAGGCAAAACGAAACATCCACAGGCATCACTTTAACGCCGAACTTATTCAGCACATACGATTCAGGAATCATCTCAATAATTTTACCTTGTGCAGTGCCCGTTTCCAGGATCCCGTTTTCATAGAGCACCTGGTCATCATTTCCGTAGTACCTGTACTTGATGTCACTAACATTGCCGCCCGGATGAATCACAAAATCATAAGCCAAAGAGCTCTGTGGATTTTGATCCGGTGTTGCCACTAATACCAAGTCAATGTTGTGATAAAGATTTTTGTAAGTGATCTTGTTGTATTGTTTCACCCTGGTAATGCCTTCAACCGGAGTAAACGCGAGGAAGTAATTCAGGTAATCAGGCATCATTTCTTCAGCCACTATTTCCGGATTGGGATTCGCCCCGATAAACTGCACATCAATGCGGCTGCTTTCATACCGAAGTTTTGGAGAAGGGCGATCTTCAGGATCGAGTTGATTCCAGTGCGGAAAACCCGTTGCCTCATCAAAGCTATTGTCATTCTGCAGCGTAAACAATTCGAAGCTGATGCGGTTCTGCATCAGTTGAACCTTCATGCCTTTGCGCATAAACAAATAGAGCAAGTCAGTGCGGGGCTTGTTATTTTGGTCGAGGAACTGTCCTTTGTTTTCAATGAATCCCAAAGGACCCGTGATAGAAAGTTTCTCAGCTTTTGGAATGCCGGCGGAAACTATTGAGTGTGCAAGCAAAATGTTCAGGATGAATATTCCCAAAAGTGTAATAATGTTTTTCATAAATAACAATTGGTTTCGATTAAGAAATTGGTTGGTAAAAATCTCAGGAAAATTTTCGCGTGAACGGGGGAGTCACCGCCGATGAATTCTTTAAGTGAATAAATTGAAAAATACAAATTGAGTGTAAGCCGTCAAAAGTAGACTTTCCTTCCCTGAAAAAAAATTCTTATTGAGCAATGCCTGAATGTAAAACTTATTTTCACTGTGCAATTGCAGTTGCCTTAACATGATTACATGTAAGAAAAAATTCGTCAAAGAAAAACTCAAATGAGGACGCGGGTTTTCAATTGCTGAAAATGATTTCGACATTGCATGACCTCTCATAGACCAATTCATTTCAGTTCCTCCTAATTCCTTCTACATTTGCCCGCTCAACAAATCCCTCATGAAATCATTTCTGAAACACACTTTATTATTCATCATTTTACATTCTGAAAAAAATCCCCGAAATAATCGGGACAGGCGGAACACCCTCGATTTCTCTAAATGTCTTCTCGTTCTGTTCGTGCTCAATTTTACATTTTACATTTCTTCACATGCTCAGCAACAGCCAGAAGCCAAACTCATGCGCTTTCCTACTGTGCATGATAACCGGGTTGTGTTTTCGTATGCGGGTGATCTGTATCAGGTTTCAAAAAGCGGCGGCGTAGCCCGCAAGCTCACCAATGACATCGGCTATGAAATGTTTGCGCGTTTTTCTCCCGATGGAAAAAATATTGCTTTCACCGGACAGTATGATGGCAACACCGAAGTGTATTTGATTCCTTCCGATGGTGGGATTCCAAAGCGGCTTACCTACACTGCCACACTCGGTCGCGATGCCATCTCAGATCGCATGGGACCGAACAACATTGTGATGACGTGGAAAGATAATGATCACATCATCTACCGCTCGCGCAAACAATCGTTCAATGATTTCAAAGGGCAACTCTTCATTACGAATGTGAGTGGTGGATTGAGTGAAGAGCTTCCGCTTTCTGTCGGGGGTTTTTGTTCTTATTCTCCTGATGGAAAAAAGTTAGCGATCAACCGAGTGTTCCGCGAATTCAGAACATGGAAATATTATCGCGGTGGAATGGCAGATGACATTTGGATTTTCGATATTGAGACAAAGCAATGGAACGACATAACGAACAATGATGCACAGGACATCGAACCGATGTGGCATGGAAATAAAATTTATTACCTGAGTGATCGCGATCACACCATGAACTTGTTTGTCTATGACACTGAAACAAAGCAATCGCGCAAAGTCACCAACTACACTGATTACGACATCAAGTTCGCTTCGCTTGGTGATCATGATATTGTATTCGAGAAAGGAGGATTGCTTTATGATCTGAATCTTGACAATGAACAAGCGAATCAAATTCATGTGCAGATTGCCGACGACGATAATTGGAGCCGTCCCGAATATGTTGACGGATCAAAATTCATTGAAGGATGGGATTTATCACCCGATGGGAATCGTCTCACATTTGTTGCGCGAGGTGATGTGTTCAGTGTTCCTGCTCAAAGCGGCATTACCAGGAATCTCACGCAGTCAAACAATGCCCACGAACGTGATGCGATCTGGAGCCCTGATGGGAAATGGATTGCCTACACGAGCGATACAACGGGTGAAGATGAAATTTATGTGAGGCCACAAAAGGGAGATGGCAAAGCAATTCGCGTTACAACTTCAGGCGACAATTACAAATATCATTTGCGTTTTTCTCCCGACAGTAAAAAGATTTTGTGGGGTGATCGAAAGCAAACACTGCAATATGTTGACATTGCTTCAAAGCAAATAACGGTGATCGAGCACAGTGATGTTTTCGAGTATACTTATTACGATTGGTCACCTGACAGCAAATGGATTTGCTTCACAAGACCTGAGTGGCAAACACAGAACAGAGTTTTCATTTACAGTCTGGCAACAAAAACTTCTACTGCAGTTACTGACAACTGGTACAATTCATACGAGCCAACTTTCACGCGCGACGGCAAATACCTGATGTTCCTGAGTGACCGTGATTTCAATCCCTCATTCAGTAATGTAGAATTTCAAATCGCATATTCCAACCTCACCAAAATTTATCTTGTCACACTTTCAAAAGATACGCCTTCGCCTTTTGCTCCTGAGAATGATGAAGTGAATGTGAAGAAAGACACTACGGAGAAGCCAAATTCCATCCCGAACCAATCGGGACAAACTTCAAATAAGAAAAAGGAAAATCCCAAACCTCAGATTTCAAACCCTCCGGATGTGAAAGTTGATCTCGATGGAATTATGAATCGTGTGATTGCGCTGCCCATTGATGCATCTCAGTACTTCAACATTGATTACGCCAACGGAAACATTTACTACCAAGGTCAGAAAACCGGAGAGGATAAATCAACACTCTACATTTTCAAGCTCAAAGACAAGAAGCAGGACGCACTCGGTCAGTTTGGCGGCTACCAGATTTCGCGTGATGAAAAAAAGATGGCCCTCGTAAACAACGGAAGCTACTATGTGATTGACCTTCCTTCTGCAAAAATTACTACCGATAAAAGTGTTGACATCAGCAACATGAAAGTATGGGTTGACAAGCATGTTGAATGGCAGGAAATTTTTAACGAGTGCTGGCGGCAGATGCGCGACTTCTTCTACACGCCCAACATGAACGGTGTTGACTGGAATGCTATGAAAACAAAATATGGTTCGCTGGTTCCGTTCGCAAATCATCGCGCTGATGTTACCTACCTCATTGGGGAAATGATTGGCGAGCTGAGCATTGGTCACTCTTATGTCGGTGGCGGCGATGAACCCAAGCCCGAGAGAATTCAAACCGGCTTGCTCGGCGCGAGGCTTATAAAAGATGCATCAGGATATTTCAGGATCACAAGAATTTTAAAAGGTGCAAATTGGAGTAATGATCTTCGCTCGCCGCTTACCGAAGTTGGCGTAAATGTGAAAGAGGGTGATTTCATTCTCGCAGTTAACGGCGCACCGACAAACACCATGAGCGACATCTACACTTCGCTCGTGAGCACCGCCGGCAAGCAGGTTGAACTGACAGTGAACAGTTTTGCTTCAATGAGCGGTGCACGAAAAGTGATTGTTGTTCCTATCAGCGATGAAAAAAATCTTTACTACTACAACTGGGTGGAGCACAACATTCATTATGTTGACTCGGTGAGTGGCGGAAAAATCGGTTACCTCCACATCCCCAACATGGGCGCTGATGGTCTGAATGAATTCATCAAGCATTACTATCCGCAGTTGAACAAGAAAGCATTGATCGTTGACGATCGCGGCAATGGTGGTGGATTTGTTTCAGGATTAGTTGCACAGCGACTTTCCGCGCAACTTGTTTATTACAACATGGCGCGCAATACCATCGGGGGCACTGATCCGCAAATGCTACTCGGTCCGAAATGTTTGCTCGTTGATCAATACTCTGCATCGGATGGTGACATCATTGCGTATCGTTTTCAGAAATATAAGATTGGTCCGGTGATTGGTCATCGCACGTGGGGTGGTGTTACAGGCATTCGCGGTTCGCTGCCGATTGTTGATGGTGGTTTTCTGGATCGCCCTGAGTTTGCACCGTATATGGATTCAACGTGGGTGATTGAAGGGCATGGCGTTGATCCGGATATTGTAGTTGACCAGGATCCGGCGCAGGAATATTCAGGAAATGATCAACAACTTAACAGAGCCATACAGGAGATGATGGAGGAGTTGAAGACGAAGGAGCAGACTGTGCCAAAGCTACCGAAGTGGAAGGAGAATAAATGAGATAGGCAGTGAGCAATTTGCAATTTACAGTTAGCAGTTTGAAGGAGATGAAACGGCAACAAGATAAAGATGAAGCAAGAGGAAACTTCTAATAACATTCAACGATGCATATTGATTTTGGTGTTTTCCTGTATTGCTATTTTCACTTCTTCATGCTTGTTTCAAACGAAATCTGATAAGTACTGCGGTTATATAATGTCGTCATCAGAGTTGGCTAATATCCGGGCGCGCACTGCACAGGATACTGATACTTATGACAAAGATTCATTGTGGAATTTATATTACCAGATTAATGACTCTGTTCGGGCAGCTGTATCCGGCTCAATTGAGTTTGAAGTATTCATGACTCTTTTGACCGAAACTGAGATTGGTATTGAAATTTATTTTCCAAGAAGCGTGGGGTTTGTTGAAAAGGTAAGCTGTGCTATCATGAATGTTCACTATAAAGGAAAAATGCCTCAACAACGATACGCGATGTTTTATGCATACACAAATCCTGATGGTAGCGGTGATATGTCATTTGTGATTGCGATAAAAAGAGAGAAGTAATAGGCGTTTTAAAAGTAAGGCATCAGTCTGCCTACACTACTTTGCATCAGCTAAGACTGGCGCCAGTTAGGTGACTCTATTGAATCAATACTTTCAAATTTCTCACCTTATCATTCAGCTCCAATTGGAGAAAATAGAGTCCTGCACTAAGATGAGCACGATCAAAAATGATTTCATGATTTCCTGCTAAAACATTTTCATCAATAAGGTTCTTGATTTTTCTACCTATGGGATCGAAGATTTTAATTACTGCATGAGAATTTTCTGAAGAAAATGCAATCGTAGTTGCGGAAGAAAATGGATTAGGTTGAATAGTCAAGTCATCTTTAAGAACACTATCAACTGCTTCAACAGAAAGTTTCACAATCCAACAATCCCAATTGGGAGTGTTCCCTCCGTGATTCCCCTCAACATCACCATCGATTGATGCCGTTGCACCTCCAACAATATATTCACCGTCCTTGATCTCCTCAACACCATAGGCTACTTCTTCATTTGATCCTCCTAAACATTTTTGCCATTGTATTATTCCTATACTACTAATCTTCACGGTCCATTCATCAATGACTCCTGGTCCTAAATAGCTATCATGGATTCCGACTACATCTCCATTTTTAGAGTTAGAATAACCAACGACTAAGTACCCTTCATCGGTAGTTTGTTGAATAGAACTAAGGAGCTCCTCCCCAGTTCCTCCAAAGCATTCCTGCCATTCAATATTTCCTAAGTTGTCAACTTTTACTACCCAATAGTCACCCCCTCCATGATTTCCATATACATCACCATCGTTTGATCCTGAATTACCAGCAACAACATACCCGCCATCAGTGGTTTGGTGTATTGATTTTGCAATTTCCCCTTGTGTCCCTCCTAAACATTTTTGCCATTGCAAATTTCCGATGCTATCAAGCTTCACGATCCAATAATCCTCATTGAAGGCGCCATGAGTTCCAGTTACATCACCATCGTTTGATTGTGATTCACCTGCTATAATAAATCCACCATCAATAGTTTGCTGCACAGAATAAGCCTTATCCCAAGCTGATCCACCTAAACATTTCTGCCATTCAATATTTCCGCTATTGTTGAGCTTTACAATCCAATAATCATAAGCACCATGGTTTCCGCTTACATCTTCATCATTTGAAGAAGTAAAGCCTGCTACGACATATCCTTGATCTTTGGTTTGCTCTATTGAAAAGACTTCATCTTGCTTAGACCCGCCCAAACATCTTTGCCATTGAATATTACCTGAATTGTCAAGCTTAACAACCCAATAATCGGCATAGAATCCAGTTGAATCATGATTGCCACTAACATCCTCATCATTTGAATACGTTTGACCGGCAACAATGTATCCATTATCACTACTTTGCTGAATTGAATAAGCTACTTCTAGTCTTGTTCCACCCAAGCATTTCTGCCATTGAATTGATCCAATAGAGTCAACTTTAACAATCCAAAAATCCCTGCCACCATGAGTTCCACTTACATCTCCAAAATCATAATCTGCATAACCTGCAACAACAAATCCGTCATCGTTAGTTTTATGAATATCGTAAGCCTTTTCCTCTCCAATTCCACCCAAGCATTTCTGCCATTCAATTGATGGAACTTGAGAAAATGCGAACAAGTGTTCTATCAACAGAATTGCCGCGGTAAGAAACTTAATTTTTGATTGCGTCGGCATTGCAATAAATTTTGAAAAATTCAACTGTGCAAGTTACATATACAATCCTCACCGTCTGCACCCACAGGATTCTGCATATGTATACTCAATGCCGCACAAGAACAGAATTATGAAACTGCACAATCACTCAATTGCCGTTTTGCTTTGGCTGTACACCCCTCAGCGGCTGGTTGGAATCTGTGCCTGCTGTCCGCCAAACATCAGTTCCAATCCCGGATTTCAGATATTTACCACTGAAGTCTCAGTAATTATTTATGCTTCGTCTTGGCCTTCTTAATGGAGTCAATTTTTGCCTGGTCAGCTCCTTTATTGGGACTTCCTAAATGATGGGTATGAATAGAAGTGTCTTTTATGGAATCCATATCGCGGTTGCTTTGCCTAACAGAAACAGATTCCATCGAAAGATGCAAGGTGTCACTACTGAGAAGCTTACCTGAATCCATAACTATAACTTTTTTATTTCCTGTGTCCGAAGCTTCAGAATATTCATCTTGCCTCACGCTCGAATTATTACAAGATGAAATTAAGAAACCAAATAGTATATTAACGAACAATGCTAACTTTTTCATTAGAAACAATTTGCTGGTTACACTTAATGATTAAAAAATAATTACCGGATGAAAGACGCGCAGCATTAAATGAAAAATTATTTTCACCCCTCCAGGCATATCCTGAAAATAGCTGTTTAATTATTGCCCCCGATTCATTGCAAATATCTATTGATATAGAACCACTCTCCCGAAGATAAAAAGTAGTCCTGAACAGGTCCGTAACCGGGTTGGGAAATACAACGGGTTTAGATTGCGTCTGATGGATGGTTTCTGTACTAACGGCGTTATCCGGTATCACTTCTGCAATCCAGGTCTCCCAAAAGTTCGACGTACCGCCATAACCGCCACTCACCCAAACACGATTGCTATTATGCTTACGGGAAATACCCGTGTAATCACCCCAGCGCTGCGAAGAAAAATTGGGATCATAACACTGACTTATATAGCTGTCGCCTGCTTTCACGGAAACAGAACTTGACCAATCGCCGGCATTGTCACAGGAAACGACACGGGTTTCAGGAAAAATGGAAGAACCTGATCGCTCAAATGCAACGACCACAGACTTATCATTGCTGCCGCTTGCAAAGGAAGCCACGGAAGGATAACAATAATCATAAGTGCCAACGAGGCCAAATGTTGTAGAAGTATTGGTCAGGGCAGCGACATCAAGCCTGTTATAGTTTATACCATTCCAGCCATTACCAATATCAGAAGTGAAAACAAAATGAACTATACCATCGAGGTAAAATCCGCTTTGAGTGCGGGAATCTCCAATATTCAATATTTCGTTTGTACCATTTTGACTTGCATCTCCTCCGGGAGAATATGCATCAGTGCTTACAGAATAGTGATCTAATTCCTCATTTGCTGCATATTGGTTATCGGTTAAATCGTAAAAATCTATGCTTGAGCTGCCGCTGCTATTTACGCTTACAAGATAGATGCCCGGTCCATAGTTACCCTGGTGCCCCCAGGAAACGGGTAATAATGTAAAAGGATCGCCATCAATACCACTCCAATATTGCCATGTAATCGAGGCACCGTCATATCCCTGGTTTTTATCTATCTGGTAAACTACTGATTGATTATAGTTACCATTTCCATAAAATAAATTACCGGTAACAAAAAGCTCATCCGTTGATACCGCGACTTTAGGATAATCAAACCAGCTATCATCATTCATTGGATTTCCTGTAAACTCATAGTAATACCAGCTCCCGTTATATGGATCATTAGTTTGAGAAAATGCAATAATAACAACAGAGGTATTCGGATCAGCATCACAGGTCTGCGCATAGAATATAAAGCGGTCTGCACCTGAGTCATAAATTATTTTGGGATCGCAAATATTGGTTGACAGGTAAGGGTCATTATAAAATGAAACCAGGTCAATCCCTCCATAATAGGTTCCGGAAACATCATCGTATTCAATGTTAGAATTGACCAGGCTTATAATTTTCCCATCACTAGATACGGCAACAGTATTATCAGGCGGACATCCATTGTCATTATTTCCAATAAAATTAACACCAATAGTGGGGCTTAATGTTCTTCCGCCATTATCCTGAGCTGCATCAGAGGATATTTGCCCGCCATTTTTTTTCAACTGTAATTTTTCCGCTTTTATTTGCTTCAAAAGAATATCGTATGGGCCATTATTCTCACTTTCAGCGTGAGTAAGAATCGGGTGCCAATCCTGATCTATTGCCGTCATCTTCATAATGCCGCGACAGCTAGTCCGCATGGATTCTGAATGATAACTTGTCCCGGATTTTTTGCAATCATCAATTATCATTTTTTGATTTTGCGCTATTGCAGAAGCGCTAATCAACACTGAGAAAATCAGGAAGATGTTTTTCATGATTAAAGATTTAGAATTCAGGAAGATCATTTTTAATTTAGGTTTGCTCTTATTGCCATTTCCGTTGATGCCGTTGGTGGTCTTTGCGAAAGGCCAGGCAGCGCCAGACCAGCATCCGAAGCTATACAAAGAAAACAAAAAGCGCCGATACCTCAGCGTTTTTTCAGCTCTTGCTTAACAATTTTTCAAATTGCTTCCATCCTCAAACAATCCTGCAACCTCTCTGCATCACCGGAACAAAATTATGAAACTGCACAATCACCCAAGTGCTGTTTCGCCTTTGCAACATACCGGTAAGGTGCTGGTTAGGAATCCGCCAAACACCCGGTTCCAATCCCGGATTTCAGAAATCATGCAACATCTTCTGAGCTGTCGGGATGAATGCCGTGGCCTCTCACGCTGAAATGAATTCAACATGCCCACGTAAGATGTTAAACATCACTTCACCACTTTCACAGTAGCTTTTCCACCGCTTTCATTAGAGATCACAATCAAATAAGATGCGGCAGGTAATTCTTCAGGAAGATCAATAGATTGCTGATAGTCTCCTGCATCTTGCTTTTCATTTTCTACAAAAGTCTTCAGCACACGTCCCTGCAGATCGAGAAGCCGGATTGAAATTGATTCGGGATTTTGAAGGGTGTACCGGAGTGTGGCTGGTTGAGAGATTGGGTTAGGATAAATTAAAGGCGAATTGTTTCGATCTGAAAATTCTACAACTCCAAGTGCCAGTTCCGGTATGTATCGGGCAATGGCGAAATCATTGTTTGATGTGCCCGCCAGAATTATTTTCCCATCACTCTGAATATTGACTGAGTAAGCATAATCCTGATCATTGGAAATTGTGGTAATAACTTTTCCATTTATTCCAAAGCTATAATCAAGGCTACCGTCAGTGTTGTATCTTGCTAATGCAAAATCATTTTTTCCTCCACTATAAGTATAACCCCCCACTACAATTTTACCATCGCTCTGGAGGGCAAGAGAACGAGCATAGTCAGTGCTATTGTCAATATCAGTAAAAACTTTTCCATTGTCTCCAAATGTGGAATCTATACTTCCATTCGAATTATACCTTACTAAAGCAAAATCCTGTGATACTAAAGTCTGTGCAAAACCGGCAACAACTATTTTTCCGTCAGGCTGTATTACTGCAGAATAAGCGCTTTCCCACCCGTCAGGATCAACATCGGTAATTACTTTGCCGTTAGTTCCAAAACTGTTATCTATGTTAAGGTTACTATTGTACCTCATCAGGCAAAAACCACTCGAGTCTCCTATAAAAATAATTTTACCATCGTCCTGTAATGCTATGTCACGAATGATTACAGCTTTTGTATTGTATAGTTGTGCTTCCACCGAACCATCAGGATTGTATCTTGCAATTTCAATGTCGTATCCAACGTAATAGTTGTTGTATCTGTAACCTGCCAGTATAATCTTCCCATCTGTTTGAATGGCGACTGCATTAGCTCTGTCTTCGCCGTAAATGTCGGTTGTAGCGTAACCGTCATCGCTGAAAGTACTATCAGGTGTACCATCTTCGAGGTATCTTGCTACAGCAAAGTCTTCGTCAGTGTATCCTGCTAAAATGATTTTACCGTCATCCTGAATGGCAACATCTTTCGCGGTACCGCCTGTGGGACCGGAGCGAATGCCATCCAGGCTCAATGAGCTGTCAATTGTACCATCAACTTTATATCTGGTCAAAACAAAACCACCATATGAACCTACAACCACCAATTTATCATCTGCCTGTACAGTGGCAGCCCAGGCATAATCACTTTTGGAGGCTATCGGAGTGTTTGCCACTCCATCCTCACTAAAGGTACTGTCAGGAAAACCATTACTATTAAAGCGTGCCAGCGAGAAATCAGTATTGCCAGGACCTTCCATCATGGCCGGTCCCACCACTATAATTTTATTATCGGATTGCAAAGCCATGCCATAAGCATAGCTGTCAGAAACCCCAATTAGTAGCGTCACTTTTCCATCATCGTTAAATGAAGTATCGAGGAATCCATAGGCGGTATAGCGGGCAATGGCACACGCATCGTCTCCGCTATAGTAATCATGCGTATATCCTGCTTCAACAATTTTACCATCCGGTTGTATCGCAACTGCTTGTCCATAATTGCCGCTAATTGAAAAGTAAGTGGAAACTTTGCCATCGGAGCTAAAGCTGCTGTCAATGGAACCATCACTGTTGAAGCGTGCTGCAACGAAATTGGAATAGGCTGCAAATACATTTCCGACGGCTACAATTTTCCCATCAGCTTGCAGAGCAATTGCATAGGCTACGTCCCCAATTCCGGGAGATAATTTACCATCAGTTCCAAAAGCAGAGTCAAGTATTCCGTCAGAATTATATCTGCACAAGGCAAAACCGCCTACATCCGAACGATATCCCGACTCAAGAATTTTTCCATCGGGTTGTATCACGATTGCTCTTGCGGCATCATCCTCAAAAAAATTCGTGGTGACAATTCCGCCGGTTCCGAATGTATTGTCAAGACTTCCGTCCGGGTTGTATCTAAAAGACGAAAAGTCTGTATAGATTCCGGCCACACCTGATGATCCGGCTGCAACAATCTTTCCGTCCGGCTGAATCGCAACTGCGTAAGCCTTGTCATAATAGTCATAACCCGCATTGTTAGTAGTTACCATACCATCGCCTCCAAACGTTCCATCCAGGCTGCCATCTGAATTATATCGTGCCAGGGCGAAAGCCCAGTGATCGTTACCGCCATCGTGAGACCATCCTGCTGCTACAATTTTTCCGTCGGTTTGAATCGCAACTGAATTTGCCTGTTCACTTTCTCCAAAATCCGTGATTACTTTTCCTCCGCTTCCAAAAGAATTGTCTAATGTGCCATCGGTATTGTACCGGGTCACACCAAAATTTCCACCTGCATATCCGGCAACCACCATTTTTCCATCAGACTGAAGTGCGATAGAATATGCTTCATCATCACCAGCGAGTAAATCCGTGACTTGTATTCCATCTGATGAGAAGGAGTTGTCGAGGTATCCGGATTGTGCTAATAAACTACTCACCGGAAAGAGCAAAAGCATCAACGGGAATGCATCTCTTATTTTCATTGCAGAGAAGTTTGAGTCGCCGAAAATAATTGTTTCCTATTAAGAAAATCTGTTTCTTGTTAACCACGAAAGCATTTCATATCATCTTCTTATTCATACTTTCATAGCCATTTCATTTAATTTGCCCATGCCGAAAAAAGACTCCCGCTTCGATGCTTACATCTTAAAGTCTGCTGACTTTGCAAAACCCATTCTCACTCATCTTCGAAAGATAGTTCACAAAGCATGTCCGGAAGTGGAAGAAACCATCAAGTGGGGCATGCCTTATTTCATGTACAAAGGGATTTTGTGCGGCATGGCCTCTTTCAAAAATCATTGTGCGTTTGTGTTCCCGAAAGGAAGCGTTATGAAAGACCCGAACAGGATTCTCGACGTAAAGCGCGAACGGGCGATGGGGCAATTCGGGCGCATCTCCTCATTAAAAGATCTTCCTTCAGAAAAAATCTTGATCGCTTACATCAAAGAAGCAATGAAGCTCAACGATGGCAATGTAAAGCTTCCGGAGCGCCAGCGTACAGAGAAAAAAGAGCTGGTTGTTCCCGATGATTTGATGAAGGCACTAAAGAAAAACAAGAAAGCCCTCACAACATTCGAATCTTTCAACTACAGCAACAAAAAAGATTATGCTGAATGGATTACGGAAGCCAAGAATGAAGAAACCCGCAACAAGTGACTTGCTACTGCGATTGAATGGATGGCGGAAGGAAAGATTCGGAATTGGAAATATGTGAGATGAATTTTCAATTTTCAAATTTGGAAATTGTCAAATTCAAAATCTCTCATTCAATAATAATTTTCTTCGTCACCACTTCACCATTCATTTTCAGTTGAAGAAAGTAAAGGCCCGAACTCAGTTGATCACCATTGAGGTAGAGTTTATGATCTCCTGCAGCAACATTTTCATCGAGCAGGGTCTTGAATTTTCTTCCTGTTAAATCAAACAATTCAATAGTTGCAAAAGCATTTTCACCCAGCGATAGTGTAATTGTTGTTAAGGATGAAAATGGGTTAGGATAAATTTCTATTGAGTTCTTGATAACACCTGCCTCGTTTATCCCATTGGGTGCAGAAAGCTTTACAACCCAAACATCCCAGTCACCATGATTTCCACTAACATCTTCATCGTTTGACATTGTTTCTCCTGCCAACAAGAAGCCGCCATCAAGTGTTTCCTTTATTGATAGACTTCCATAAGCATACTCAGTGCCGCTTCCACCTAATGTATCTTGCCACTCCAGGTTTCCATAGTTGTCAGTCTTTCCAATCCAAAAATCGCCATCTCCAGAAGGTGGCCAATCAATAATTTGCCTCCATGAATCACCAACAACAATGTATCCGCCGTCACTCGTTTGTCTTGCATCCTGCACGTCACAAATATCTTGGACATCAAAAATTTTTTTCCACTGAATATCTCCAATACTATCTAGCTTGACAAGAGAGATACTCTGCCCCGTAACAATATAACCAGCATCTACTGTTTCCATAATCGTGTAGGAGTCATTATAATCCGTTACACCCAAATTTTTTTTCCATAAAATATTACCCGCGCTGTCAAGCCGAATAACCCAGAGATTATCATCATTATTGCTTCCCAAATGTCCTGTAAAATCGCCGTCTTCCGATCTTCCAGACCCAATAAAGATATATCCCCCTTTCTTGGACTCGTGTACAGATGATGCATAATCTAATTTAGTTCCACCGTAAGTTTTTTGCCATTCAATTTCACCAGCGTTATCCAACTTCACAATCCAACAATCACATTCACCGTGACTACCGGTCACATCTCCATTATCTGACGCAGCAGCGGCTGCTACAATATATCCTCCATCAGCAACTTGTTCAATTGAATAGGCTCCATCCCAACTTGAACCGCCCAAACACTTCTTCCATTCGATGTTTCCCGCACTGTCTAATTTTATGATCCAACAATCGGGTTCATAGCCGGTTGGGTCGTGATTTCCATCCACATCTCCATCGATAGAAGATGCAATTCCACCAACAACGAATCCGCCGTCACTTGTTTGTTCAATTGAAGTTGAATAATCATATCCTGATCCTCCTAAACATTTTTGCCAAACGATATTTCCCCAACTATCAAGTTTCAAAATCAAAAAGTCTGTACCTCCATGGTTTCCGAGTGCGTCTCCATCGAGAGATTCTGCAACACCTGCCACAATGTATCCACCATCTTGAGTTTGCTCGCCTTCTGCTGCCCAATCCGACCATGATCCACCAAAACATTTCTGCCATTCAATATTCGTTACTTGAGAGAATGCAGAAAAATTCAGAACAAATAAGACAATGATGAAAGAAAGTTTTGCTTTGGATCTGGAAGGCATTTTCATTGAAATTGAAGAAAGGAATTTTGCAAGTTACGAAATAGCAAACCGTTAGCTCGTCAGGATTTATTATCGTGAATCCCGATTAAATCGGGAGAACTCGTGTTATGTGAATCGTGAATCGTAATTTCTGATTAATCCCTACCTTTCGCTCCCTTCAAAAAAATTTTCATGAAGAAAAAAACCACCCACCCCTCCCCCGCTAATGATCGTGTGATGAAACATGACATGAGCCTGGATGAGATTCAGGAGCTGATTAAGATGCTGGGCAAATCGAATGTTTCAGAGATCAGCATCGAGAGGAAAAATTTCAAGATCACCCTTCGCACACACAATCCGCATGGTCCTGCACAGGCGGCAGCACAAATGCCCGCATCACAACCTGTGCAACAGCATACGATTCAAACAGAATCAGCACCGGCGCCGGCAAAAGAATCAGCATCGAAAGCGGAAGCATCAAAGACTGATGCTTCTGACGATTCAAAATACATCACCATCAAATCACCCATGATCGGAACATTCTACCGTTCCTCATCTCCTGATAAGCCCCCCTTTGTAAATGTGGGTGATGAAATAAAAGAAGGAACTGTACTCTGCGTGATAGAAGCCATGAAACTCTTTAATGAAATAGAGAGCGAGCAGTCGGGCCGGATTGTGAAGCTGCTCGTGGAGAATGCAAAACCGGTTGAATATGATCAGCCGCTGTTTTTAATTGAACCGATTTAAATGGGTGAATGGTGAATGAGTGAATGGTGAATGAGTAATGAAATCTGTTAACCTACAAAAATCTCATAGCATGTTCCTGGAATTGAATCATCAAAAACTTGAAGTTTACAAAGTCGCGAGAAAATTTGTTTTTGAATGTTACAAAATGACAAAGACTCTTCCTGATGAAGAGCGGTTCAATATGATTTCGCAGATTAGAAGAGCTGCTTTATCGGTGCACTTGAATATCGCAGAAGGTGCTTCAAGAAAATCTTCGGCTGAGCGAAAAAGATTTTATGAAGTTTCAAGAGGTTCAGTGATTGAGATTGATGCCGCACTTGATGTAGCTTCCGATTTGGATTATTTCCAGAAGGAAAAGTTTGAAGAACTGGGCAAGCAAATGTTGAGTTGCTTCCGCCTGTTATCTAATCTTATCAACTCAGACTAAGCACCAATTAACCCATTCACCCATTCACCATTCACCCATTCACCATCCGTGCCGAAGAAAGAAAAGATCAAGCCCTTCAAAAAAATCCTCATCGCCAACCGCGGTGAAATTGGGCTTCGCATCATACGCACGGCGCGCGAGATGGGAATCAAAACGGTTTCCATTTATTCTACGGCCGATCGTGATTCATTGCACGTACGTTTTGCTGATGAAGCTGTATGCATCGGTCCTCCTTCCTCAAAAGAATCGTATCTCAACATGCCGGTGATTATGGCTGCTGCAGAAATTACAGGAGCTGATGCCATTCATCCCGGCTATGGTTTTCTCGCAGAGAATGAAAAGTTCGCCGACATCTGCAAAGAGTATGGCATCAAATTCATTGGACCTACCGGTGCTCAGATTGCTGCCATGGGTGACAAGATCACCGCGAAGGAAACGATGAAAAATTCCGGCGTGCCTGTAATTCCGGGCAGCGATGGTTTGCTCAATGATATAAGTGAAGGAAAAAAATTAGCGAAGAAGATCGGTTACCCCGTCATCCTGAAAGCTACTGCCGGCGGCGGCGGAAAGGGAATGCGCGAGGTGTGGGAAGAAAAAGAATTGGAGAATGCATTCACCATGGCGCGAACCGAAGCGGGCGCATCGTTCGGCAATGATGGGGTGTATATGGAAAAACTTATTGAAGAGCCACATCACATCGAGATCCAGGTTGCCGGTGATCAATACGGGAAAGCATGTCACCTGAGCGAGCGGGATTGCTCCATTCAGCGAAGGCATCAGAAGCTCACTGAAGAAAGCCCGTCGCCGTTTGTAACGCAGGAGTTGCGGGAGAAAATGGGACTCGCTGCTATCAAAGCCTGTAAGGCGATCAGTTACGAAGGTGTCGGCACCGTTGAATTTCTCGTTGACAAGCACCGCAACTTTTATTTTATGGAGATGAACACGCGCATACAAGTGGAGCATCCCGTAACCGAAGAGGTCATCAGTTTCGATCTCATCAAAGAGCAGATCAAAATCGCCATGGGTGTACCGATCTCCGGAAAAAATTATTTCCCCGCCATGCACGCCATTGAATGCCGCATCAATGCAGAAGATCCGTTCAATGATTTCCGTCCCTCGCCCGGAAAGATCACTACACTTCATACGCCCGGGGGCCATGGCGTAAGAATTGACTCCCACATTTATGATGGCTATGTGATTCCGCCCTACTATGATTCACTCATCGCGAAAATCATTGCGGTTGCCCAATCACGCAATGAAGCCATTGCAACGATGGAGCGCGCCCTGAGTGAGTATGTGATTGAGGGAATCAAAACAACCATTCCGTTTCATCTTGCGCTGATGAAAGACAAAAATTACCGGGAAGGAAATTTCAATACATCGTTTCTGCAAACGTTCAAGTTCTGAAAAGCAATGTCTTCGCTTCCGAATCCTGACGATTCATCATTCACCCATTCACCCATTCACCACTATATTTGCGCGCTTTAAAACAAAACCAACATGCCTTACTTCTTCACCTCGGAATCAGTTTCCGAAGGTCATCCCGATAAAGTTGCTGATCAGATTTCCGATGCATTAGTTGATCATTTTCTCGCGTGGGATCCGCAATCGAAAGTGGCTTGCGAAACTTTAGTTACTACGGGTCAGGTGGTATTGGCCGGCGAGGTAAAATCCGCAACCTACCTCGATGTGCAGAAGATTGCGCGCGACGTCATCAGCAGGATCGGATACACGCGAAGCGAACTGATGTTCGAAGCTCATTCCTGCGGAGTGATCTCCTGCATTCATGAGCAATCCCCCGACATCAATCAGGGCGTTGAAAGAAAAAAGAAAGAAGAGCAGGGCGCCGGTGATCAGGGCATGATGTTCGGCTATGCCACGAATGAAACGGACAACTACATGCCGCTGCCGATTGATCTTGCACATCGGCTGCTGCATGAACTCGCTGCCATCCGCAAGGAAGGCAAAGTGATGAAGTACCTGCGTCCCGATTCAAAATCACAAGTCACCATCGAGTACGCTGATGATCACAAACCCATTCGTATTCAAACCATCGTGATCTCAACGCAGCACGATGACTTTAGCAATGAAGCTGCGATGCAGAAAAAAATTACAGATGATGTCAAACAGTATTTGATTCCCCGCGTGAAGAAGCAACTGTCTTCGTCCACCCAAAAATTGTTTAATGCTGAAATTGTATTTCACGTAAATCCCACGGGGAAATTTGTGATCGGTGGCCCGCATGGTGACACGGGTTTGACGGGAAGAAAAATTATAGTGGATACTTATGGCGGCAAAGGCGCTCATGGCGGCGGCGCTTTCTCAGGAAAAGATCCTTCCAAAGTTGACCGCAGTGCAGCTTATGCAACGCGGCACATTGCAAAAAACATGGTGGCTGCAGGAGTTGCCGGTGAGATGCTCGTGCAGGTTTCTTATGCTATCGGTGTTGCCAAGCCGATGAACATATACGTACACACTTTCGGCACTTCAAACGTGAACATGAGTGACAGCGAGATTGGAAAAAAGATTGAAGAGATTTTTGACATGCGCCCCTACCACATCGAAAAGCGGCTGAAGCTTCGCTCCCCCATGTATAGCGAGACAGCAGCTTATGGTCACATGGGAAGAAAGAATGAAGTGGTTACAAAAACTTTCAAATCGTATGAAGGCGAGGCAAAGAAAATGCAGGTAGAATTATTTACCTGGGAGAAACTTGACTATGCAGAGAAGATTCGAAAGGCGTTTCGAATCAGGAAATAAACTTCACACTCGTGAAACAATTGTATTTCGACGAGCTGTGAGCTCAGTCAGTTTTGACAACTTTTTTTTGAAGTTGTCAAAACTTTATAAGCAAACATTTCATTCAATCCGGGAAATATTATTGCTTGAAAATTTTGAAAGAAGAAATTCCTTCGCCCGTCTCCAACGTCATCAAATACGCGCCGGAAGAAAGATCACTGAAATCAATGTTGAATTTTTGTGAAGCCACAGTATTCACAGATTGCTGCCGAATTTTCTTTCCCGCCAAATCATAAACCGTGATAACAGTGGGCGCTGAAGAAAACTTATCGCCGGTGATGTCAATTAAATCACTGAAAGGATTAGGGGTGACATGAATAGTTTCATCATTCAAAACATTTGCAATTCCGATGGGATATAGAACCAGAGTGGATGTGCTTGTTGTAAAAGGAATTGATGTGTAGTCGAAGAGGATGTACGCCTTGTTACTGATGAGTGCATTCTGATACACGTTGCTTCCGACTTTAACGAGGAAATCTATTGACCCGCAACTGTTCACCGAATCGGAATTCATTGGAGGAAGGTGAATGTTGTTAAACGTCCAATGCAATACCACAGGGTGATCCAAATTGAAATCAGCATTGGTGATTTCAAGCGAGCCATGATGACTCATACCAAGCAACTCAAAGAAATCGGCATCGAGAAAACTGCTCAGCGTATCAATCACTTCCAGCTTGTTTACAACTGCAGAACCGGTGTTGCGGAAATACAATATGTATTCAAGATATTTCCCTACAGTAACATCATACATGCTGATGGTGTCCTCACTTACAGTCAGGTAATTCGTCACGATCGAACTCCTCACTTCATTTGTAACCGTCTGCGAGTTATTTGAAGGAACAAGATCAGTATGACCAATCAACGTGCTGCTGACCGAGGAAGTCAGAATATCTCCCGGCGTTTCATTTCCCGAAACATTGAACACTACATTGATTGATTTGGAAGCGAACGGCGGCAACAATGAAATATCCCAACCGAGGGTGGAACCAATTTGTGTTGTGGGGGCCACATCAGCACTCACAAAACTCAGATTCGGATCAAACACTAATTGAATAGTGGCATCAATGAGAAACGCACTGTTGTTTTTATAGGTGAGGGTGTACACTGTTGGACTTGAAGGAACGGCAATTCCCGCTGTGAGTGAGATGCCGAAGTCATAATTATTTCCGGCGGGCTGAAGCGCAAAATTCGAGTTCGTAAATTTCTGACCGCTCGTGTCACTGGTGGTAAAGATCAGTGACGGTGGAACCATCGTGTAGATGCCCGGAGGAACAACAGGACTAATTGTAATAGTGTTATGAAGTCCGATACTCATCTCGTACTTTCCGATTGAGTCAGTATAGCCAATCCAATTACCTGCGGCTGTCGTGATTTTCATTCCTTTAACAAAAACATCAGCGCCATCTTTAATTCCATTTGCATTGTAATCAATAAATGTCATTCCGCTCACTTTCGGATTCAGCGTACAACCAGTGGAATCACCAACGCACAAGGGTAATGGTGAGATGGATTGAAAAATGTATGGGAAATTCGGAAGGCAAGTGATATTGGTGAAAACGTAAATGATGGTTTGAATATTCATCGGCAACAGCGGAAAGCAACTGATTGGATTGGCACTCACATCGAGTGAAATGAGTGATGCCGGCAATTCCGGCAATGATGAGAGCGAATTCTGCGAGCAATATAATTTTTCAAGTGAAGGAGGTAACTCCGGTAATCTTACCAGGTGATTTACATTGCAGTGAAGCGAAGTGAGGGATGGGGGTAAAGCAGGAAGCAGACTGAGCGAGTTGTCATTACAAGTTAAACTCTCAAGAAAAGGCGGTAACACGGGCAGGGATGTCAAATTATTATTGGAGCAAAAAAGTTGCGTAAGCGTATTTGGCAAGAGAGGAAGCGAAGTGAGATTATTGTTTTCACATTTGAATCCCTGGAGCTGCGAGGGCAGCGAATCAGGAAGGACGCTGATCAGATTATCACTACAGAAAAAAGTTTGCAATGAATTAGGCAACTCAGGAAGTGTGGTGATAAGGTTTCCACTGCAGTAAAATTCAGTCAGCGAAGTAAATCCGGCAACACCTGTGATATCAGCAATGCTATCGTCGTTTGCAACAAGAACCAGAAGTGTATCAGCAGCGGCGGTCAGATTACCATTTCCGTCAATACACGCCGGGCATTGCAATGAAATTGCCTCCTGGAATTTCAGATCAGGGACATCTTGCTGGGCAAACAATCCCGCGCTGCAAAACATCAATATAACCAGCAAGCAGATGCCCGGGGCTTTCGTCATGAAACCAGATTTTATTTCTTTCCTCTCATTAATTTTCATCTCAAATTTAGGCTGATTTCATTGAAGCATTTAATTTTCTTAATAAACCATTACTGGATGTCATTAGTCATTGGTCATTCGTCATTGGTCATTGGTCATCATCTTGAGTCTTGGTTGGTGGTCCGTCTTAATTCTTAAGTCCTGCATCTTACGTCTATTTACAACCCGTTATCGTCATTGGTCATTTGTCTTGGTTCGCAGTTCGTCTTGATTCTTAAGTCTTACATCTTAGGTCTATTTACAATGCCATACGGTCAGGAATTTTAATGACGACCTTGATGGTGAGATAACCAAGCAGCAGGAAAATCGAGTAAAGAAGGGTCATTCCAATCATCTCTGTTCGCATCATTTGATCTTTGAAATTCCGGAAGACACCAATGTACACACGAATCGGATCTGCCACCACATCCCAAGTATTGAGCCGCACATACCTCCCGATATAAATTCCCACGCCTCCGGAAAAAATCACCAGCAATGCAAATACCCAGGCAACAAATCTGTTTGTTCGCCAGCGGATGAAGTTTTGAATTTCAATGAGAGAAATGAAACCAAGCATTAACCCTGCCCATGCGAAGGAGAGAATTAATCCGAGGTCGAACCAAAGCGGGATGTTTTGCTTCTGTCGAAGGTGAAGCAGATCGGTAAGCATGTAAGGTGAATTGGGCCAGAAGCCCAGCCAGATGATCAGCAGCAGGTATGCCATCCATTTTCTTTTGAGTACAACATAGGCTACCGGCAGATACATGCTGATGGCGAATGGAACCCAGGCAAGAAATAAATTCCAGATGAAGTAGAGATAATTATGCCTGTGTGAAATCCAGATACGAAGAAATTCAAGAGCACAGGCAAACAACGATGAGACCGACAGCATAAGTGTGATCTCCCAGCGATGCTCAAGATATTTATGTTTGATGTGATGAAGCATAATCATCCAAAGAATTTCTCCGAAAAAAATATTGGCAAAGTAACCGTAAACTAAATCATGATTCGACAGCGTTCACGCTGAAGAAAATTTACGCTGATACGGAAAGATTATTTTTGAAGACGAAACCTGTTCTTAAAACCCCGTCAGTGGTTTTTTCAACCCTGACGGTGGTTGCAGCGGGCACGACCCCGTCAGCGGTTTTTTCAAACCCTGACGGTGGTTGCAGCGGGGCACGAATCCCCGTCAGCGGTTTTTTCAAACCCTGACGGAGGTTTGTAGCGCAGGCAGTTAACAACGATTGAATGGAAAACAAAATTGAATTACACAGCGAGATCGCGAAAGTGCAGAATCTCGATCTGCTTGCGAAACAAGTGGTCGAAGGTTTTCTCATCGGCTTACACAAAAGCCCGTTTCATGGTTTCTCTGTTGAGTTTGCCGAGCATCGTCTCTACAATCCCGGCGAGTCAACACGCACAATCGACTGGAAAGTGTATGCACGAACAGACCGGTTGTATGTAAAGAAGTTTGAAGAAGAAACCAATCTGCGCTGCCAGATCATTATTGATGCATCCTCATCCATGTTTTATCCCGAAGCGAAAGAATTGAAAGCAGCGACCTCATCGGAACAAGCAGGGCTTCGCAAAATTGATTTCGCCGGAATTGCCGCCGCCGCCGTAATGCAATTGCTCCGCAAGCAACGCGATGCTTTTGGGCTGACCATTTTTTCTGATCACGTTGAATTGAATAGTGAAGTGAAATCCAATTCCGTTCACTACAAGCATTTGCTTGGTCAAATTGAAAATGTCATCAATCGCGACGCAGGAAAAAAGAAAACCGCCGCCGCCGAGTGTCTGCATGAAGTGGCGGACAAAATTCATCGCCGCTCGCTCGTCGTGATCTTTAGTGATATGTTTGAAAATGTTTCTCCCGAGAGTGAAGAATTCAAAGCCACGTTCGCAGCATTGCAACATCTCAAGCACAACAAGCATGAAGTGATTCTCTTTCATGTGCTGGATTACGCAAAGGAATTAGAATTTGATTTTGTGAATCGGCCGTATCGTTTCATTGATTTGGAAACCGGCGACCAGGTCAAGCTCACCCCATCACAGGTAAAAGAAACGTATGTGAGGGAGATGAAGGATTTCTTCAGACAGCTAAAATTGAAATGCGGACAATATCACATTGATTTGGTCGAAGCGAATATTAATCTTGGGTTTCGGCAAATCCTGTTGCCGTATTTGACCAAACGGGTGAAATTTAATTAGCGTTATTTTTTCTAAACATGATGTTCCGGTCTACGCTCACCTCCACATTATTTATCCTATTCCTATTAATATCATCTAATGTAAAATCTCAGATGTCTGATAGCTTGATCAGATGGATTAACATTGATACACTATCTCATCACTCACACTTATATGTTGAACTTAACGATCCGCCGCCGATTAATGAGAATTATAATATTGAAGATTCCCTCCTATTCGAAAGTGACATCTTCAAATTGGATCCTGATTCAATTCCAGGTAAAGATCCCAATATGAAGAGAACAATATTTAGCGGTAGTATCATTGATTCAACTTTAAGCATGCGAGATTCATTGAATAGTTTTCAATACGTAAAACGGAATTCCAATTGGTATTTACAATCTTTTGAGATTAAGTCCTCGCAATTCCATGTTGGAGAATTAAAAATTGGGATGACATCAAAAGATGTGTTCACCTCATTTCACAGGCAGCCGGAAAAGGCAGATGACAAATACATTGTAGTGAGGAATGGAGAAGAGCGCTATCTGCAACTCAATTTTGTGAATGATCATCTGTTTTCAATCAAATTAATTCAATGATCTGTATCATCCGCTTTTTCATTTCCAAAGTTTCTGACGATTAGTGAATAAAAAAATGTTGTGAGGCTTTTCGTTGTTCCAATTTTTTGGTGTATCGCAGGATTAAAGAATAAATTCATTGGCGATGTTCTCTTGTCGCAAACGCCTTCTTCAAATCATCACTTTAATTTTATTCCATGATTCTTTTCCCCAACTGCAAAATAAATCTTGGCTTAGAAGTATTCGATAAAAGAGCCGATGGCTTTCACAACATTGAAACTATTTTTTATCCTGTGCACTGGTGTGATGTGCTCGAAGCTCTGCCCTCTCCGAAGGAACCCTCCCGGACTAAGAAATTTTACTTTGAAACGAAAGGATCAATGATTGATGGAAATGAAAGCGACAACTTGTGTGTAAAAGCATTTCGGTTATTCGAACGCGAATTCAAAATTCCTCCTGTGAAAATGTGCCTGCTGAAAAACATTCCGATAGGCTCAGGGTTGGGCGGGGGATCATCTGATGCGGCTTTCACATTGAAATTGCTGAATGATCTTTTCGATCTGAAACTT
>DASRAJ010000029.1:0-147739 GCA_035638255.1 Chitinophagales bacterium | reverse complement strand
TGTTGAATGAAAAATCACTCTGGAAAAAATAGTTTTCTGTGTGCGCCGTATCAGCACGTGTGGTGTCATGCTGTACCGTGGCGGGCTGCAAATAATTTTTCTCCGGCTCCGTATTGATCGTTGCAGATGGCTGCAGCTTCGCAAAAACACTCTTTGCATAGTCTGTCAACGGAGGCTCCTTCAACTCAGCATGATCACTGTCCTGCGATGCCTTGATCACGGAGATTTCAAACTTGCCATTGTGCAACATTAACTGCGCAATTTTTCCTGCACGCAACGCTGCATCCTGCTCCAGCACCGACCGCGAATAATTTATAAGCGGAAGAACAATTGCCGTGTCGCGGTAAACGGGAATCTTTGACGCTGAATCAAGTGCAAGATGATCGGCTGTAATCATCGAGTCAATGTTGTACTTCGGATTTACAACGGTTGAATCCTGGAAGAAAAAGTATCGGTCATAATGATCGAACAGGCTATCAATGTACCCGGTGTTTCGGTTGGCGATTCCGTTATTATCGGTGATGAAAGAAAAATAATCATGATTGTAACCGGATGGAAAATTTTCATTCGCGAAAGAGGTCCTCGTAACCTGCAGTACTGATTTTGTTTTCTTCTTCATGTTGTAGAAGAATAAATTGTAGTTGCCGATTGGTCGCGTAGTGTCTGTTGGCAGCGTTCGCAGCGTGTCAGAAGTTCTGTTCGATACAAACAAAATTCCCTGCCTTGAAGGAAGCTTGATGTATTGCGGGTTCAGGTCATCAAAATAATCGTTGGTGATCTGCTCGAGTTTGGATGAACGAATATTGAAGAGATAAATATCTGAATGTCCTTTGTTTTCTGCTGACAGCACCAGCGTATTCCCGTCAGTGTAGCTGATAGAAAAAATTTTCTGGAAGCTGAGGATGTTTCGCTTTTCTTTCGAATGATCTTCAAGATTGTAGGTGAGCAGGCGTATTTTATTTCTCTTCGTGTATGCTATCGAAAGCTCTTTTCCCGAAGGAGAAAAAGCAAGCTGTGGCTGAGCATAGTCAATCGGCTGTGTGATGTTTTTGAATCCGCCCCGCATCAGCGTTTTCTTTTTTCCGTTATCGAGATTCATGTAACATACTTTGTACTTGCCTAAATTATTTTTCACAAAGGCGAGTGCAGAAGCGTCCGTGTTGACACGTACTTCATAAAGGGCCTGAGGTGAGTGCTGCTTAATTTTCACCAGGTCGCGATCATCCGGAAGCTGCCGTTGCTTATCATCTTCCGAAAATTCGTTCCTGTAATAACTATTCCATTCGGCAAGAAAATTTTTCACGGTTTTTCCAAAGACAAAATTGAAACCGCTTTCCATGCTGCGGTTGATGCGGATGAGGTAAAGCAGGTTGGGGAGTGCCGGCGCACCATACTTCAGCGCGATATAATGCCACACTGCGTGGCCGGCAAATCGCGCATCTTCTCCGGTGAGCTTATTCAGTTTCTTGTATTTGCCGCTGAGGATTCCATCACGAAGTTCATTGTCATCCTCGGTGCTCCAGCTTTCACTCATGTACGAAGTCAATCCATCCTTGAACCATAGCGGCAACTTCAGCAGTACGGCATTTTGTACTGCCTCGCCGATGCTTCCGCCGAACATCATGTTCTGCAGAAAAATACCTGCAATGCCTTCACGAATTTGCTCGCGCAGGTGCACGTGATTGCCATCGAAGTAGATGAACATCTTGTTGCCGATAATCTTGGTAAGCCCCCCCGTATTATTCAAGTCCACTCCGTAACCGATGTTCGATTGCTTGAGATCGTCGAGATTGTTGTACACAAGAATTTCAATGCGGTCATTCATTTTGTACTCGAGCTTCTCTTCAAGATCGGCTATCTCCTTTTCCGCATCTACAATAGTGAACTTGCCAATATCCTGCCCACCGAGATAGAAATAGACTGCAAAGCGATCGGTTTGGTAGAATGACCAATCAAAGCCTTTGTATTGTACACGATTCTGCCCGAATAATTGGTCAGGCGTTTGTCCCTGAGCAAAAATTCTCTGTACACCGATAGCAAGAAGGAATAAAATAACTTTGCAGTACTTCATCTTCACCATTTTACCGTTGAGGAATTCGAAATTAAAACTTTTTACCGAGGCGATGTCTGACACTTAACTTAGATTCTGTGATTTACTGAAAAGATTTCTGATATTTCAAAAACATCTGCAATCTCTGCGGTTAAGAAGTGTCTGACACCTAATTTTGACACAACCATGATTCAGCTCCACCAATTCATCTTCAACGATTTTTCAGAGAATACGTATGTACTATGGGATGAAACAAGTGAATGTGTCATTATAGATCCCGGTTGTTATTATGAGAATGAGAGGGAAGATTTGAAAAAGTTTATCGAGGGAAAGAAACTAAAGCCGGTGCTATTGCTAAACACCCATTGCCATGTGGATCACGTTTTCGGAAACAAGTGGGTGAAAGAAAATTTCCATATCCCGTTCTATGCTCATCTCTCTGATCTGTCTTTGTTGAATTTGGCCGTAGCCACCGGAAGTATGTATGGATTGCATGTAGAAGCATCACCGCAACCGGATCGTTTTATAAGGGAAGGGGAAACAATTTCCTATGGGAATACCACATTAAAAATTTTCGAAACGCCCGGTCATTCTCCGGGCAGCATCTGTTTTTACAATGAGAAAGAAAAGTTTGTAATCAGTGGTGATGTACTCTTTCAAAGCAGCATCGGAAGGTTCGATTTGCCCGGTGGAGATTATGAGACATTGATGCAAAGCATTTTCAGTAAGCTGTTGACTTTGCCGGAGGATGTAAAAGTTTATAGCGGACATGGACCTGTGACGACCATTGGAGAAGAGAAGCGCCTTAATCCTTTTATAGAGGAATATGGGAAGACGATGAAGGAGCGATAGAAGCTTTCAGAAAATTCTTCCCGAAAAACTTGCTTAGCTTTCGAGGATGAAAATTTTCGCTCCATGAAATTTCTCTTCACCATTTTTTTTCTCACCATAATTTCTCTCCACTTATTTTCACAAGGCGGTGAATGGGCCTGGATGAAGGGTGATACGAGCGTTAATGCTTCTCCGGTATGGGGGACAAAAGGAATTGGTAATCCTGCCAATACTCCTCCTGTAAAATATTCTTACTATCACTGGCAGGATACGTCCGGAAACTTTTGGATTTACGGCGGAATCACAACGACCAATTATCAGGGCTATAATGATTTGTGGAAATTTGATGTTGATGTGCAAAACTGGATTTGGATGCACGGTGATGCAACCTATAACAGTCCGGCTGTTTATGGAGTACAGGGAATTCCGGCAGCCGGCAACACACCAGGCGTTAGATATTTTGGTGGACTAAGCTGGACAGGAAACGACGGGAAGTTCTGGCTGGTAGGAGGATTCGGAGTACCTATCGGTGATGACATGTGGATGTATGATCCATCAATTAATGAATGGACATGGATGAGTGGCTCGCCGTCCAATGTACTTCCTCTCTATGGAACAAAACAAATTGCTTCACCTTATAATACCCCGGGTGACATCGGGGAAACAAATGCGAGCTGGGTTGATGACAATGGTAACCTGTGGTTCTATGGTGGTCAGGGAGGGAATTTAGAGCCTGTATCTGCGCTGTGGAAATATGATGTGAGCACACTCGAATGGACGTGGATGAATGGTGATTCAATTTCAGGAGTACCTCCCGTGTATGGGACCCAGGGAATACCGGATGTGAACAATACTCCCGGTGCAAGATGGTGCTACGCTTCATGGAAAGATGTTGATGGAAATTTTATGCTCTTCGCCGGAGAGACGTCTACGTACGGTGAAAACAGAAATGATGTTTGGAAATATAATCCCGGTGATCAAACATGGACGTGGGTGAGCGGTGATTCCGGAATCAATCAACAGGGAATTGCCGGGGCTGCTTGTGAATTTTCATCTTCTAATATTCCTGATGCACGATTTGAAAATCGTGCTTGTCTTACGGACACGTGCGGCAATGTGTGGATGTATGGTGGGCGTTCGGCCACTGTTGGTGGTTACAGCGACTTATGGATTTATCGTCCGCAGTCAAATGATTGGGCCTGGGTAGCAGGGGCGCTTGACTCCATGCATCACCCGCATTACGGCACCAAAGGAGTTGCGGATGCGCAAAATAATCCGGGCGCGCGCGTAGGAACTATTAGCTGGTTTGATCACAGCGGAAACATGTGGCTCTTTGGTGGAGTTGGTGGTTATCTGTTCAGCGGATTTTATTCACAAGATCTTTGGAAGTACATTCCTGATGCCAGTTGCGTGAGCAATGCGTGCGTGTTTACATCAAACAACGTTGAAGCAGCTTCATTGAATGAATTGAAAGTTTATCCCGATCCTTCACCGGGAATATTCACTATTGAAATTCCCCCGGCAGGAAATCTTTCGATAGAAATTCGAAATGTAATCGGTCAATATATTTTTTCTTCTGAAGAAAAAAATACACCGGGCAATTCAAAAAAGCAGATTGATCTTAGTGAGGAGGCATCAGGAATTTATTTTCTCATGGTAAAAAAGGATGACAAGCAATGGATACAGAAGATTGTGATTGAATGAAAAATTGTTGTTCATGATTCTTCTAACCGAAAAGTCAAATTCATAGTCTTCCAGGTTAAAAATCTTCTCTCTATGAAATTTTTCTCCGCGCTATTTTTTCTAATCATAATTTCTCTCACTTCGTTTTCACAAAGCGGTCAATGGGCATGGATGAAAGGAGACACCATTGATTACGCTGCTCCTGTATGGGGGACAAAGGGAGTGGGTGATCCTGCCAATACTCCTGCTCCAAAATATTCATACTATCACTGGCAGGATACAGCAGGTAACTTTTGGATTTACAGCGGACTTACTGAGGCCGGTCCTTATGTGGGTTATAATGATCTATGGAAATTTGATATCAATGCACAAAATTGGATTTGGATGCACGGCGATACAACCAATGGTAGTCCGGCCATTTATGGTGTGCAGGGGATTCCATCGCTGAATAACACACCGGGCTTCAGATTTTTTGGCGGGCTTTGCTGGACGGGTAAGGATGGAAAATTCTGGCTTACCGGTGCAGGGCCTGATGCCATGATGATGTATGATCCAATCATAAATGAATGGACATGGATGAGTGGCTCCACTTCCAATGTGAACGCTTTCTTCGGAACAAAGGGAGTCCCTTCGCCCGACAATACTCCCGGCGATGCTGCAGAAACAAATGCAAGCTGGGTGGATGATGATGGCAACTTGTGGTTCTATGGAGGGCAAGGTCCAAGTACTGCTGCGTTGTGGAAATATGATATCACCACACTCGAATGGACATGGATGAGTGGAGATTCCATTTATAACGCGCTGCCTGTGTATGGCATTCAAGGAGTACCGGATGTAAATAACAGACCTGGAGGAAGATGGTGCTATGCTTCATGGAAAGATGATCAGGACAATTTCTGGCTGTTCGGAGGAAACCATTATGATCCTTACGCTGGTGAGCAATCGCTTAATGATGTATGGAAGTATTCACCTTCTACCGGCGAATGGACCTGGATGAGCGGCGACACATTAGTTGATCAGCCGGGAAATGCAGGTGCTGAATGTGAATTTTCAACAGTATACATTCCGGGCTCGCGATGGGAGAACCGCGCCTGCCTGAGAGATACGTGCGGCAATGTATGGATGTATGGAGGTCACACGATCCCGGAGGGATACTCGCAATTTTGTGACTTGTGGATTTACCGGCCGCAGTTAAATGATTGGGCATGGCTGGGTTCGAACTGCAACCATCATTACGGAATCAAAGAAGTTCCTGATGCTCTCAACAGTCCGGGCATGCGAATGGGAAGCGTTACCTGGTTTGATCGTAACGGAAACATGTGGCTCTTTGGAGGCATTAGCTGGTTGTACTCTTATTATTCACAGGATTTATGGAAGTTCATTCCGGATCAGGACTGCATGAGCAATGCCTGCGTGGTTACCTCCACCAACGATGAACTAATTTATCAAAACGATCTGAAAGCTTATCCCAATCCTTCTTCCGGAATTTTCACCATAGAAATTCCATTAGACGGAAATCTTTCCATTGAAATTCGAAATGTAATCGGTGAACTGATTTTTTCTTCCGTCCACGGGACTCCTAACGGAGAAGAAAAAAATATTCAGAGAAATTTGAAAAAGCAGATTGATCTTACTGATCAGGCATCGGGGATTTATTTTCTTCTGGTAAAGAATAATGAGCAGCGGTGGGTAAAGAAGTTTTTGATTGTCGGCGGGACTCTGTGAGAATTGTTCTTCTCAGCTAAGATCATTTCTGTTCTGAATTTCTTTCAAAATTTTTTTGACTGAGTTCACCTTCTCTCCCTACCTTTCCACGCGTGAGTAAAAAGAAGAAGCGAACCTCATCTGCTCCGGTTGTTTCTGCTACCGGGTCAACTCGTCCATCATCGGAACGTACGTTGAGCCGGTTGCTGATGATTATGTGTGCCTTGTTTGCCTTTGCACTCTATGCAAACACACTGTCCGGCAAATTCACTGTAGATGACGACCTGGTGATTTCAAAAAATAAATTTACTCATGAGGGCATTAGTGCTCTGCCGAAAATTTTGACCACCTCTTATCGCGCAGGTTTTTATGACCGCAAGGAAGGCTTGTACCGGCCGCTTTCGGTAGCGCTGTTTGCAGTTGAATGGCAACTGGCTCCTGAGAATCCATTTGTGTTTCATCTTGTAAATGTGCTGTTGTACGCACTCACTGCAGCCGTGTTATTTCTATTTCTCCGGGACTTGCTCCAGGGAAAAAATCTCATCCTTCCATTTCTGCTTACGATTCTATTTGCAGCGCATCCTGTGCATACGGAGGTAGTCGCCAATGTTAAAAGCGGCGATGAAGTGCTGGCGTTTCTCTTCTCCATTCTTTCACTGTGGTTTGTGCTGAAGTTTGTAAAATCAACCCGCATGGTTACGATGGTACTTGCAGGCTTCTTTTATATGCTGGCCGTATTGTCGAAAGAAACAGCCATCACGATGGTGATCGTTGCACCCCTCATGCTGTATTTCTTTTCGAACCCAAAAAGAAATCAATGGATTATCACTTCGGCTTTTCTCGTGTCATTGGTGGTAATTTATTTTGTGATTCGCACCTCGGTGCTTAAAGGCATCTCAAATTTGTCGTCCGTCGAGCTCATCAATAATTCGCTTGTATCTGCCGGTGATGATTTGATGAAGAGAGAAGCAACCGCAATTTACATGCTTGGCAAATACATTCTGCTCCTGTTTTTCCCGGTTACATTATGCTATGATTATTCTTACAACACCATTCCTATCGTTTCCTTTTCTGATGTACAGGCCTTGTTATCGCTTGTTGTGATTATTGCGCTGGCAGTAATTGCCATGCGTGGAATCAGGAAGAAAGATCCGGTCTCCTTCGGCATTTTGTTTTTTGGAATCACCATAGGCATTGTTACAAATATTTTCTTTCTGATCGAATCAACTTTTGCCGAGCGTTTTCTCTACATGCCTTCGTTCGGGTTTTGCATTGCCATCGTATTTCTTTTCGCAAAACTTTTTAAGATTCAGGAAAAGAAAATTGACTACACGGGCTTCACTGATCTTTTAAAACGGAATCGCTCGCTTTCACTTTTCTTTTCCATTGTCATCATTTTATTTTCAGTAAAAACGTTTAGCCGCAATCTTAACTGGAGAAGTAATCTCATCCTGCTCACACATGATGTGATGACGCATCCCAACAGCGCGCGCATCCAATACTCAATGGGAAGCACATACATTTTTGAATTAGCAGAAAAGGAAAAAGATGCTGACCGGAAAAAAGAATTGTTGCAAAAAGGAATCAATCATCTTCAGGAAGGAATAAAACTGATTCCGTATTACGGTGATGCATGGTTTAACCAGGGATATGCCTACAGTGGCTTGGGTGACTATAAGGATGCTGTACATTCCTTTGATGAGTGGCTGGCTCACAGTGAAAAAGCTGATGTTTCAAAATTTATCAGCGCAGGACTGGGTTATGCAGGAAACAATGACTTCACAAAAGCAATTGCAATGTTCGATAGTGCTATAGCCAGGAATGATACTTCATTTGATGCGTACAATAATAAAGGTATGTTTGAATCAAGAACCGGGCAGTATGAATCTGCTGTCATCAACCTGAAGAAAGCGATTCAGCTTAAGCCCAACCAGGCGGAAGCATATTATAATCTTGGAAACAACTATGCTTACCAGCAAAATTATTCCGTTGCCATTGAGTACTACAAGCAGGCATTAGAGCGTAATCCGCAATTCGAGATTGCAATGGAAAATATGGGCAACAGTTACGCGGCATCGAAACAATATGATGAGGCGCTGAAAACTTATCAGAAGATTCTGGAGATAAACCCCAACAATCAGCAGGCCCGCACCAATATGGGAATTACGTACAGAATACTCGGTGACTCCGCAAAAGCGAGGGAGTTTCTTCCAAACAAATGAACCTCTTGAGCTATGAAAGGCGGATCGCGTATCGTGATACGTGAATCGCGAATCGCGAATCGTCCTTTTAAAGTTTCAATCAAATAGCATCTCCACTTCTTTGAAATCAAAAACTTCGTGCTTGCCGGATGATTCGATGATGAGTTTTCCTTCCGCAGTGATGCCAACGATTTTTCCCTTGAATTTTTCTTCATCACTGTTGAACCATGAAAGTTCTTCAACGCGATAGAGCTTTTTCATATAGTCTTTCTGAATTAAATCAATTCGTTCTTGCCTGAGTTGCAAGTATCTTCTTTCTAACTGTGAAAATAGTTCGTGCATCACTTCCTGGAGCGAGAATTCTTTTCCTGAAATTATAATGAAGGAAGTTGCATGTAATAAAGTCGCTTTTAAATTTTTCTGATTCACATTTACTCCTATGCCTATGATTGAATGACGAAAACTTTCGCCTTGTACTGAATTTTCAATCAGAATGCCGGCGATTTTTTTCCCGTCAACTAAAATATCATTTGGCCACTTTATTTTCACTGTTGCATTCAGCAGAAAAGATTCAACGGTATTCGCCACAGCCAGAGAGGAAATTTGATTCAAAAAGAATTGATGACGCGGTGAAAGAAATGCCGGGTAGAGAATCACACTGATCAGCAAATTTTTTCCTGCTTCACTTTGCCATGAATTTCCTGAATACCCTTTTCCATGCGACTGAAATTTTGCAACGATTGTTGTTCCCTCAGGCAAAACATTTTCGGTAAGCAACTTCGAAGCGAATACGTTCGTTGAATCCAACGAATCGAATTCAATTATTTTCTTCCCGATAAACAGAGGAGCGATCACGGCTGTAGCGAATATTTGCGTACCTTTGAGAAAAATCTTCGGGTACTATCAAAGCGCTAAAATTAAAGAAAAAGCTACCGCGGCAGCAGCCAACTCATCCTCCTGAAATTGATATAATCATTGATGCCATAAGGGATAAAAAAGGTGAACACATCACCACCATTGATCTTCGCAACATAGGCGATGCAGTATGCGATTTTTTTGTGATCTGCGATGCAACATCCACCACACAGGTGAAAGCGATAGCAGAAGGCGTTGAAGAAAAAACAACAAAGAAACTGCGGGAGAAACCATGGCACGTGGAAGGCATAGAACATCAGGAGTGGATTCTATTAGACTATGTGAACATCGTGGTGCATGTTTTCCTCGATGAAGTGAGAAATTTTTACCGCCTCGAAGAATTATGGAGCGATGGAATCATTGAGGAGCATAATGACTAACTTTGTATCATAAGAAGACTATTCCGTAGATAAGCGAATCAATCACTGACGAAAAATATCTGCAATAATACTGTTCGAGATTCGTCAATGGAAGAAACCGAATTAAATAATTTAGTGAGGAATGGAAGAGAATAATAAGGACGAGAAACCGCCGAGAATAAATCCACCGAAAGGTCCAAGGTTCAACATCTATTGGGTGTATGGATTGATATTGGCTGCCCTGATTGCCAGCCAGTTTTTTACTTATTCAAGAGCTGCCAAGGAAAAAAGCTTTGAAGAGTTTGCGCAAAACATGCTTGCTCCGGGGGATGTAGATAAGCTGGTGGTGGTAAACAACAAATATGTGGAGGTCTACATTAAGAAAGATCGCCTGATGAATGACCCGAAGTACAAAGATGTTGCAACCACTACATTCAGTACTGTCAACCCGGGTCCGCATTACCGGTTTTATATCGGGTCTGATGTGGTTTTTAAAAATGATCTTAAAGATGCCGAGACAGCCATTCAGCAGAAGAATCCCGACTTTCAGCACCCCAATGTTTTTTATGAGTCAAGAACAGATTGGTTCAATGCTCTCGGTTGGCTGTTGCCCATCGTGATCATTATTGCAATATGGCTCTTCGTGATGCGAAGGGTAACCGGCGGCGTTGGCGGCCCCGGCGGGCAAATCTTCAACTTCGGAAAATCGAAAGCAACTCTGTTTGATAAGGGGCAGAAAGTAACCACCACCTTTGCCGATGTTGCGGGATTGGATGAAGCGAAAGCTGAGGTGATGGAGATCGTTGACTTTTTGAAGAACCCGAAAAAATACACCTCGCTTGGAGGAAAAATTCCTAAAGGCGCATTGCTCATTGGTCCGCCGGGCACGGGAAAAACATTGATCGCCAAAGCAGTTGCCGGTGAAGCACAAGTTCCGTTCTTCTCCATTTCCGGCTCTGACTTTGTCGAATTGTTTGTAGGCATAGGCGCCTCGCGCGTACGCGATCTTTTCAAGCAAGCCAAAGAAAAAGCCCCATGCATAATTTTCATTGATGAAATAGATGCTATCGGAAGGGCGCGCGGAAGAAATTTAATTACCGGCGGAAATGATGAACGGGAAAACACGCTCAATGCGCTACTGGTGGAAATGGATGGCTTCGGAACTGATTCCGGTGTAATTATTCTCGCTGCTACTAATCGTCCTGATGTATTAGATCCGGCATTGTTGCGACCAGGACGATTTGACCGGCAGATATCCATTGATAAACCTGACCTCATCGGAAGAGAATCAATCTTCAAAGTACATTCGAAAAACATCAAGGTTGCTCCTGATCTTGATATGAAAAAACTCGCCGCACAAACTCCGGGGTTTGCCGGCGCTGACATTGCGAATGTGTGCAACGAGGCAGCATTGATTGCTGCACGCAACAACAAGAAAGCAGTGGATATTGATGATTTCCAGGATGCCATTGATCGCGTGATCGGCGGCCTGGAAAAGAAAACAAAGTTGATTTCAGGAGATGAAAAAAAGATTGTCGCCTATCACGAATCAGGTCATGCGATTTGCGGATGGTTCCTGGAGTATGCTGATCCGCTGGTAAAAGTTTCAATCGTACCACGTGGAGTTGCAGCTCTTGGCTATGCGCAATACCTTCCGAAAGAACAATACCTGTACACGAAGGAACAATTGCTCGATCAGATTTGCATGGCTCTGGGTGGAAGGGCTGCTGAAGAAATTGTCTTCGGAAAAATTTCTACCGGCGCACAAAATGACCTGGAGCGCATCACCAAAATGGCGTACGCCATGATTGCCATTTACGGGATGAATGACAAAATCGGCAACGTTTCTTTCTATGATCCTCAGCAGGAATACAGTTTCCAAAAGCCCTATTCAGAGGAAACAGGAAAGATGATTGATGAAGAAGTCCGTAAACTGGTGGACACTGCTTTTCAGAGAACAAAAGGATTATTAAATGACAAGCGGGAGGAATTGGAAAAACTTGCACAGGAACTTTTGCAGAAGGAAATTCTTTTCCAGTTGGATCTCGAGCGGCTTATTGGTAAGCGTCCGTATGAACCAAAACATGCTCACGAACCGCTGAGTGAAAATGGAAACCTGAAAGGGGAAGGAGAATTGATTGATCCAAACCTGCACGGAGATGAGCCCGTCACCGTGAACGGAAACAATGATTCTGAACTCAAGATTGCCTGATGCATGGAGCCAACCTCGAAGGAGCGCATTCTAAAAAACATTCGCGCTGCACTCATTCAGCCCACTGATCAGCCGTTTCCGAATATTGATTCCACCTCTTCCGTTTACCAGGTCGCTGAAGATTCGCTCGATGTAATTTTCGCGGAGCAATTCACCAAAATTCAGGGCAACTTCGTTTACTGCGAGAGCGAAAAAAATTTCATAGACCAACTTAATTCACTCGCACAGAAAAATGACTGGCAAAATATTTATGCATGGGAATTTGCCTTGCAGGATTTACTTCAGAAAAATTCCTTCATGCGCATGCGTGTAGGAAAAAACCTGGAAAAAGCGGATGCCGGAATTACAACGTGCGAATGTTTGGTGGCACGCACCGGTTCCATCCTTGTTTCATCCAGAAAAGAATCGGGAAGAGCGTTGCCGATTTTTCCGCCCGTGCACATTGTGATGGCGTACAACAACCAACTCTATTATGATTTGAAGGAAGCTCTTCAATACGTGGTGGAGAAATACAACGGCAATATTCCTTCGATGATCTCCGTTGCATCCGGCCCGAGCCGTACGGCAGATATCGAGAAGACACTGGTGCTTGGAGCACACGGTCCGAAAGAGGTTTACATTTTCTTCATTGATCAGCCCGCTGCATAATGGAAGCCATTCCGCTGCTGAACGGAAAAATTTATTTCGCCTCTGATCTTCACCTTGGTGTTCCCAATCGTACTTCTTCATTGCAAAGAGAAAAACGTTTCGTGCGCTGGCTTGATGAAGTGAGCCCTGATGCGCATGCGATATTCATCCTCGGTGATCTCTTTGATTTTTGGTTTGAGTATAAGCAGGTCGTCCCGCGCGGCCACGTGCGAGTGCTGGGAAAACTCGCTGAGCTTCGTGATCGCGGTATCCCGATCTATTTCTTCACGGGAAATCACGATCAGTGGATGAACGGATATTTTGAAGATGAGCTCGGCATTCCGGTCTATCATCACCCTGAGAGAATCACAATTACCGGAAAAAAATTTATCCTCGGTCACGGCGATGGTTTAGGACCGGGTGATCACGGCTATAAATTTTTGAAGAAACTTTTCAGAGGGAAATTTTCGCGCTGGCTCTTTGCACGGCTGCATCCCAACTTCGGAATTTCCATCGGGAAAAAGTGGTCGCGTGATAACCGCCTAATTAGCGGCAATGATCAATCGGGTTTTTTGGGTGAAGAAAAAGAATGGCTTATTCAGTACGCGCGGGAAGTTTTGAAAACTGAACACATTGATTATTTCATCTTCGGTCATCGCCATGTCGTGCTCGATTATCCACTCAGCGATAATAGCCGCTACTTCAACCTCGGCGATTGGATCACCTTCAACAGCTATGCAGTTTTTGATGGGGAGAAAATGGAAGTGAAGTATTTTAATGGCTGAGTTAGAAAATTGAAATTAGGGGCGCGAAGAAAATATCTCCTCGGGGCATTTGGTCTTTTTTGATACCACTGGGAATTTAATTGGCTCGCGCACAACCGACGTCCCGATTTGATCGGGACGGGGTTTCTTTCCCTCAAAACGAAAAAAGGCGTCCTGTTGCCAGTAACGCCCTCTTTCTGCCATGAAAACAAAATCTTTATTTCAGAGAATTGGTTTTTTTCATTAGTCCTGACTTGAGGTTGTCAGCTTTTTTCTTGTGAATCACACCGCGCTTTGCAAGGCGATCAACCAAAGATATAACTTCCGGTAACATCTTCAACGCTTCACTTCTGTCAGAACTCAGTCGCAATTTCTTTACAGCATTGCGGGCGGTTCTTCCATGAAGGCGGTTGCGCTCTCTGCGTTTCCGTGCCTGCCGCATCGCCTTCTCTGCATTTTTCGTATTCGCCATAAAAATTTTTGAACTGTGGCAAAGATATACGTTTCACGCTTTCTGCAAAATCAAATTTATGTCTATTTCGCAAGTTCAAAAATGAGTCGCCACAGATTACACTGATTACACAGATAAAATAATGATTGAAAGTCTTTAACCCATTGAAGCAATCAAATTTTAACATTCTTCTGTGAAAATCTGTGATCCCGATGCATCGGGAGTCGCGACTAATACAATTGAGATTTTAAAAAAACCGTAGCGGCTCACTTCGTTTTCTTTTTACTTTTACGCGCCTAAGAAAATTAATTATGGAATTCAAAGACATTATTGCCCTCAGCGGAATGCCGGGATTGTATGAGCTAATCTCCACCAAAAGCGACGGTATCATTGTAAAATCACTTGATGATGGAAAGTCCCAGTTTGTTTCATCACGATTGCACGGTGTTTCTTCACTTGATACCATATCTGTTTTTCTTAAGAATGAGGAAACCACCGAGCTGAAAAAAGTTTTGCAGCAGATGCAGCAGAAGGAATCAGAAGTTCCGTTACCCGACGCTAAAAGCGATGAGAAAAAGCTGAAGGAATATTTTTCAAAAATTCTACCTGATCACGATGAAGAGAAAGTGCACCTGAGTGATATGAAGAAAATGGTGAAGTGGTATGGCATACTAAAAGGACACAATTTGATTCCAGCTGAAGAAGAGAAAACAGAAACTGCTGCGGAAGAAAAAACTGAAGGAGAAAAGAAAGAAGAACCCTCGGAAGAAAAGAAGGATGGTTAAATGGCTAAATGGCTAAAAAAACTTTCGCTAACCATTAAACCATTTGACCATTTAGCAATTAAGTGTTTATCATAATCGGCATCACGAGCATCAACAAATCTTCATTCTCTTTGGGCGTTACCGGTGTCATGATGCAGGCCCGGGAGGGAGTGCTGCAGGAGATGAGTACTTCATCCTCATTCATGGAAGAAAGCATGTCAATAAGAAACCTGGCGTTGAAAGCAATCTCCATGTCTTCACCCTGGTAGCTGCAAATCAAAGTTTCATTCCCTTCATTCGAAAAATCAAGATCGCGCGTGTTGATCTGCAATTCGCTACCGCTCATTTTGAGTGTGGCCTGATGAGTTGTTTTGTTTGACAACACAATGAGCCGGCGTAAGGAACTCAGGAGATCATTCGAGTTAATGGTAAGATGGTTCGGATTTTCAGCGGGAATCACTGCCTGATAATCCGGGAAGCGCGCATCAATGAGGCGACAGATCAGCTTTACGCTTCCGAAAGTGAAAAATGCATTCGAGCTGTTGTAAGAAATTTTTACTTGTGTTTCTTCTGTGGGTATTGCATTGCCAAGCAGTGTCAATGCTTTCTTCGGAACAATGAATGAAGTTGACTTTGTACTCTTCGCGTCCGATCTTTTGTAGCGCACAAGACGATGTGCGTCCGTTGCCACAAATGTGATCCCCTCATTGGATAATTCGAAGTTCACCCCGGTCATTGCAGGTCTCATGTCATCAGTACCCACGGCGAACAACGTTTTGTTAATCGCATTTGCAATCACCGATGAAGGCAGCTTAATTTCTTTCGTCTCTTCAGGAACAGGAATGCGCGGGAAGTCGTCACCGTTCTCTCCTGTGAGCCGATACTTTCCCTTATCACTCGTGATCTCGATGGCAAGATTCTGATTGTTGATGTCGAACGTGAGCGGCTGCTCGGGAAGCGACTTCAACATTTCAGTGAGCAGCTTGGCGGGGATGGCGATCTTTCCATCTTCATTCGCTTCCACATCCAGCGTAGTGGACATGGATGTTTCAAGGTCGGTAGAAAATACACTGAGTTTTCCGTCTTTGATATCAAAAAGAAAATCTTCGAGGATGGGAAGCACGGTATTGGTACTCACTACTCCGCCGATCAATTGCAGTTGTTTCAGCAGGGCGCCTGATGACACTATAAATTTCATTCTTTATGCAGGGGTTTTTGTCCCGAAGAGATTCCTTCGGAAGTGGCGCAAGGTAGTGATTTTGGAAAAAGAAGGTCAATCAATTTCTGAACAGAATGTGGATACTTAAATGGTCCCGATGGACCGGGATGGTTAATGGCTTTTACTATTGAAGGAGAATTTGTTTCAGCCATTTGGCCATTGAACTGTTTAAGCATTCAAATTTGTCTTTGCTAAAAGCATAGTTATCAAAATGGTAACAATGTTTACATTTGCATTAATGAGGGTGCAAGCTTTCAAAACTCTGAGATTTTTTTTTGAAAAGCATTCCGATTGTGAATCTCAGTTGAGGGCGTGGTATAAGGATGCTGAGCATGCTGAATGGAAATCGCCGGACGAAGTGAAAAAATTTCATGTGACTGCAAGCGTGATTGGTGACAACAGGATTGTCTTCAATATCAAAGGCAATCGCTACAGATTGATTGTGAAATTTCATTACGATCGTGGGTGGGCTTTTATCCGATTCATTGGAACCCATGCTGAGTATGATAAAATAAATGCTGAAACAATCTAACCTGCAATGAAAGTTATTAAGAACGAAAAAGATTACAGCGCGGCTTCAAAGCGTCTCGAAAAAATTTTTTCTGCTAAACCTGACACACCGGAAGGTGATGAAGCAGAGGTGCTGGTAATTTTGATGGAAGACTATGAGAAAAAGAATTTTTCGATTGAAGCCCCTCTTGCAGTGGATGCCATTCGTTTTCGAATGGAGCAAATGAATTTGAAGCAAGTGGATTTGATCCCTTATCTCGGGACCAAAGAAAGAGTGTCAGAAGTTTTGAGCGGAAAAAGAAATCTCACCCTCGACATGATGATTGCACTTCATGATCATCTTGGAATTTCGTTTGAGTCGCTGATTCGAAATTCTTCAAAACGAAAAGAGAAACGAGCTTCCAAATCACTTTACTCCTCTTCATTTCATAGAGAGCGTTTTACCATGGTTCAGGAACCTGCTCCTGTTTACAAGAAGAAAAAATAAATCACCATCCTTCATTTACTCCGGGTGTTTTGCATCTTTCATTTTTTCCTTTCCTACATTCGTCCAAAATCAAGGTATGAACCTGAAGCAACTCTTCCGAAAAAAATCTGTTCATCAAATTCTCGCTGACATTGAAGCGGGTTATGGCGATGGGGACGAAGTAGTAAAGCTGAAACGTGCGTTGAAGACGCGTGATCTTACACTCTTCGGAATTGCAGCCATCATTGGTGCAGGAATTTTCGGAACGATTGGTCAGGCTGCCTTTGACGGTGGTCCAGCTGTGTCAATGTTGTTTGTCTTTATTGCCATCGCCTGTGGCTTCGCTGCATTATGCTATGCTGAGTTTTCTTCGATGATTCCGATCTCCGGAAGCGCGTACACATACTCTTATGTCACTTTCGGTGAGTTGGTCGCCTGGATCATCGGATGGGATTTGCTGATGGAATATTCCATCGGCAACATCACGGTGGCACTGAGCTGGAGCGCCTACTTCCAAACATTCATTGCAGGGTTCGGATGGCATTTACCTGCATGGCTCACTACAGATATTGTTACTGCATACAATGCTTTCAAAGCTGGCGATGCCAGCGATCCGCACTTTGGTGCATGGATCAATTCACCACATATTGGCTCCCTTCATTTTGTGATTGACATACCAGCCATGTTCATCACAGTTTTCATCACATGGCTGATTTATCTCGGCATCAAAGAATCGCGTACGGCAAGCAACATCATGGTAGGGCTGAAATTACTCGTGGTTATTTTTGTGATCATCATAGGGTTCTTCTATGTAGTTCCTGAAAATTGGACACCTTTCGCACCCCATGGCGTGAACGGAGTTTTGAAAGGAGTTGCGGCGGTATTCTTCGCATACATCGGCTTCGATGCGATCAGCACCACTGCTGAAGAATGTGAAAACCCGCAGCGTGATTTACCGAAGGGTATGATTTACTCGCTCATCATTTGCACAGTCATTTACATCTTAATGTCGTTCGTGCTGACGGGAATGACCAGCTACACGAATCTTGCAGTAAAGGATCCTCTCGCATCAGTGTTTACTCACATTCCCGGGTTGGAATGGCTGGCAGGAATAATTTCTCTCAGTGCCATCATCGCGACTACCAGTGTGTTTCTGATATTCCAGCTTGGTCAGCCAAGAATCTGGATGAGCATGAGCCGCGATGGATTGCTTCCGAAAAAATTTGCGACCATTCACAAGAAATATAAAACGCCGGCTTTCTCCACCGTGATGACGGGATTTTTTGTTGCTGTTCCCCTCCTCTTTCTGAACTTCACGCTCGTCACGAACCTCACAAGCATAGGGACACTCTTCGCATTCGTTCTCGTTTGCGGTGGTGTTATGATGATTCATTATGATCGTCATTCAAAAAAATATTCCGATGGAGCGCAAAAAGAATTTCCCGATCCTAAATTCAAAGTGCCCTATGTAAATGCAAAATTTATTGTGCCACTCGGATTTCTTATTGGATTGGCTCTGATGATTTATTATAATCAGGAAGGAGTGATGAATTTCATTTCATTCAAAAACAGTGAGGCACCCGACGAAGGATGGTCAAAAGTGGGCAGTGAGAATTTACCTTACTGGATTTTTGTGGTTTACGCCATTCTCATTTCATTTTATTCCTTCACAAAAAATCTTTCCCTCATTCCCATTCTCGGTCTCACGATGTGTATGTACCTCATGAGTGCGCTTCACGTGACTACTTGGGAAGGATTCACCATCTGGCTGGTGGCGGGATTGATCATTTACTTTTTCTATAGTTACCAAAACAGCAAGCTGCATGCTGCTTCGAGTCGCTCCCGATAAAATCGGGACAAATCAGCATGACGGCGTTGCTTTTACTTGTCAAGTTGTCAAGAAAAAGTATTTTTGGGTTATGAAAGTTTACACCGTCGGCGATTTAAAAGCGCATTTCTCTGAAGTACTTGATAAGGTTCAGGAAGGAGAGGAAGTGTATGTTGCTTATGGAAAGAAGAAAGAGATTGTGGCGCAACTTATTCCTCACAAGAAGCCAAAAAAGAAAAAGCGAAAATTGGGAGGACTGAAAGGAAAAGTTAAAGTTACTTTTCATGGTGATTGGCATGTTTCAGACGAAGAATTACTGAATGTATGAACTATCTGCTCGACTCACATGCCTTTATTTGGTCGGTAATATCCCGAAGCAAACTTTCAAAGAATTCGATTCAGGCTATTGAGAATCCTGACAACGAAATTTTTGTTAGCCATATAACCTTTTGGGAAATTTCAATTAAGACACAACTAGGGAAGATCAATCTTCATGGAAGTTCTCCGGAAGAATTTCCTGATTGGTGTGAAAGATTCGACTTTAAAATGCTCCCGTTGACCCTGCATGATGTTGTAACATTTTATAAGCTGCCTCGGTCAACTCATAAAGATCCGTTTGATAGAATGTTAGTGTGGCAATCTCTTGCCCGACAATTTACTTTAATCAGCAAAGACGAATTACTCAATTCCTATTTACCGCATGGCTTGAAAATTCTCTGGTAGAATATCTTCCTTACTTATTCGCCAACTGCCCGCAAGCCGCATCAATATCCTTTCCCCTGCTCCTTCTGATGGTGGCGGTTACTCCATGGTTGTTTAGATAGTCACAGAAAAATTTTGCGCGGTCATCTTTTGATTTGTGAAATTCAACTCCTTCAACCGTATTGTACTCAATAAGATTTACACGCACCGGGAATTTTTTGCAGAGCTGAACAAGTTGTCGTGCATCTTCAACCTGGTCATTGAATCCATCAAGTAGAATATATTCATAAGAAATGCGGTTGAAAGTTTTCAGGTGAAAATAATTCAGCGCTTCCATCAGTGTTTCAAGATCGTTGTCTTCATTGATCGGCATGATCTCGCTGCGCTTCCGGTCATTCGCTGCGTGAAGAGAGAGTGCAAGACGAATGCGCACATCATCATCCGCCAGCTTCCTGATCATTTTTGCAATGCCTGCTGTGGAAACTGTAATTCTTCGCGGGGAAATTCCGAGGCAATCGGGTGAAGTAATTTTTTCGATTGACTTCATCACGTGCGAATAGTTGAGCAGCGGCTCCCCCATTCCCATGAAAACAATGTTGGTGATTCTCCTTCCATATTTTTTTTCTGCTTCTTCATTCAGCAAAACCACCTGGTCAAAAATCTCATCAAAGTGAAGGTTGCGCTTGCGACCTAATTTTCCGGTGGCACAAAAGGAACAAGTGAGCGAGCAGCCCACCTGCGAAGAGACACAAGCAGTCACGCGATCATCTGCAGGAATTAATACTCCCTCGATGAAATGACCATCAAAAGTTGAAAAGCGAAGCTTAATTGTGTTGTCCCTGCTTTCTTGTTTGATATCAATTGAAAGCGAGTTAAGAGAAAAATTTTCATTCAGCGATTCACGAAGCTGCTTGGAAAGGTTGGTCATTGCATCAAATGATCTTGCACCTTTCTGCCAAAGCCATTCATGTACTTGCTTCTTGCGAAAAGATTTTTCTCCCTGGGTATCGAGCCAGGAATTCAATTCTTCGGCCGAGAGATCACGGATATTTTTCTTTTCAGTCACAAGCAATATTTGAAGCAAAGGTCGCGGAGAAATCGCAAAGTGTGAATGGTGAAAAGTAATTCCCTATTTTCAATCCGAATTCCAAAATCCGAAATTCAAATGCTCGATCACATCCAACCCGAAAACCTGATCTGCATTGATATTGAAACCGTACCGGCATTTGCTGATTTTGTTTCGCTTCCTGATGAACTCAAAGAGCTCTACCTGAAAAAATCAGAACGGCTAAAGCTGGAAAATGAAAACAATGAGGAACAGTATTTCAATCACGCCGGCATTTACGCTGAGTTCGGAAAAGTGATCTGCATCACGCTGGGTCTTTTTAAAAAAGAGAAGAGCGAATATCACCTCCGCATCAAGTCACTTTGCGGTGACGATGAGAAAAAAGTACTGGAAGATTTCGCAAAGATCCTTGAAAAGCACCCCCGCAGAAACAAGGTGCAATTCTGCGGGCACAATGTGCGTGAATTCGACATCCCTTTTTTGTGCAGAAGATTTTTGATTCATCATCTCGAACTTCCTATGCTGCTTGATATTTCAGGAAAGAAACCCTGGGATGTGCCCATGGTTGACACCATGCAACTCTGTCTTCGCGTTGCCTTTTTCCACCCTCGAAAAAACCATAAAAAAGCCGAATTCCAATTATCCGGCTTCCCCAACATCCATCGGAGAACATATCAAAAAGCGGCGGCTTGACCTCAATTTGAAACAAGAAGAATTAGCCGATAAGCTCAAGGTTTGTGTTGCCGCTATCTCCCAATGGGAGCGAGGAATCAAAAGACCGCGTATCCATCATCGCTCAAAAGTTATTTCTTTTTTGGGTTTCAATCCTTGGAAGAAAGACTCCCAAACTTTGGGCGAAAGGTTAAGGCAATATCGTAATGAAAACGGTCTCACTCAAGTTGCCTTAGCTGACTTGATTGGAACTGATGCGACTAACATTAGCGATTGGGAATTGGGGTACAAAACTCCAATCAGAAAATCAAAAAAGAAGCTAAGGAAAGTTATCTCTTTAGACTGACTACTTTCGATTTTTCTTTGAGCTAAGAATGACATTGGCAATTGAAGATTCCTTACTCTTCCGATCACTTTCGGAAAGTGGATCGTATTCCACTTTGACTCTGTAACCTTTCATTCTGGTTTCTGTAGACGCTTCCTTAGCTACCTCTCTGTCTAAGTACAGAAAAAAATCTTCAGGCTGGAAGAAAAGAAGTTTAGTGAGCAATGTGGGATCAAGTAGTTCTTCAGCTTTCTTCCGAATATTTTCTAGAGTTTTCTTTTCTGTTGAACAAGCGACAACAAAATCATACTGCGCGCTTAAGCACTTCTCTATGTTATGCACTTCCCAAACATCTTCGGTTGTCACTGAAATCTCAATTGCTATTCTCTTTCCATTTCTTTCAAGCGAAACGTCAACCCTGCCTTTTCCATCCGGTGTCGGTTCCTCAATCAGTGCCTTGTATCCTCGAGACTCTGCCATGCGCTTAATGAGCATCTGTAAATACCGATGCTGACTTTGTTCTTTCTGCTTAATAAATTTCTCCGCGGTGCCGCTTTCTGAAATTGGTGCCGCTGGTACTTTTATCTTTTCTTCCTGTAATAATGGCTCGACTCTCTTCTCTTCTTTTTGAATAACTGCAGGAGGGAACTGTTTTTGATCTTCAACAAATTCTTCAATGTTCTTACTTAGGATTTGTTCAATAACTTCTCGAGTGGTGCCATACTTCGTCCGCGACTCAGACAGAATTCGATTTCTCAATTCCTCATTCATCGTTGCCTCAGGTAACGATTCCGTCGTCAATGAGAAATCAAACTCTGGTCTGTCAATGCGCACAATGGCTTCACCTGTATTTAAGTTCTGTAAGTCCTGAGCTTCGAAGAATGAAAACCCGTCTTCAAATCGCTTTGCATCAGCATCACCAATGCGGAAGCAAATTCTTGTTCCTGCATTTGACATGACAGAACTTGCAAGTTCTGAATCTTGCTTTACAAGCTGTTGCATGTCCTGGTGAGCTAATATTAAACCGACATGATATTTCCGTGCGCCGGAAAGAATCGAAGACATAGAGGGTGTAATGAAGTTTTGAAACTCATCAATGTAGAGGAAGAAATCACTGCGCTCTTCTTTGGCTTGCGCTTGCCGTGCCATTGCAGCCTGATGAATCTTGGAGACGATGATGGTCCCAAGGAGATAGCTGTTCTCGGTTCCGATTAATCCTTGTGAGAGTTTTACAAGAATGATTTTTTTAGTATCAAGCAACGCTTCAAAGTCCAATCCTTTCTTCTGTGACACCATGTTGCGAATGAGCTTCGGACGTAGAAAAGTATCAAGGCGGGTAAGGATTGATCCAATGGAATTTGATCGCAGTAGAGGATACTCTTTCTGCCAATAGTAGATGACGTTTGGATCGGAAACAGTTTTGAGATACGCATCACGAAAACTTTTCTCCACTAAAAATCTTCGCAGGTCTCCAAGTGTGCCGCCGTCCTTGCTTTCAAGAAAAGCAAGTATGGCATTGGCAAACACAGAATTCATTTGATCTCCCCATGAGGTACTCAGTCTTCTGAATCCTGCAACTAAATCAGATGAGAGAATTTCTTTTTCAATCTCTGAATGTGCTTGAAGAATATTGAAGCCGATGGGAAATTCAGAATCGGCAGGGTCAATGATGCAAACATCCGCTGCTCGATCCTGTGGTATGTACGAGATGATGCTTTCAATGAGATCACCATGCGGGTCCAAGACAGCGATGCCATTTCCATTCTTAATGTCTTGTGCAATGAGATTAAGAAGCAGTGTGCTTTTTCCGGTGCCGGTTGCACCGATGATGTGAGTGTGCTTGAGTCGCTGTGATGTGCTTACGCTAACTGCTTTCTGTTTCCCCTGATGCTCATTAATGCCAAGTATTAGTTCATGTCCTTCTGTAATCTTCGGAGCAATTTTCGTTTTGCGGGCTTCTCTATCAAGTTTTGGAGATAACACTGATTGGGATGGCAGGTGTACAAACGTAGCAAGCTCACGGCTGTTTAAGAGCATGCCTAAGCGATGTGATTCACGAAGGATCATATCAGCTATGCGAGTATCAACATCATAGGCATTTGTTAAGAGAGGAACGAGAGTATTGCCTTTAGAACTACTAAAACGAACGAGCGCTTGTGAGATGTTTTGAGAGAGAATGAATGCATTTTGTTGTATGGGAGAAATACCCAACACTCGTATGGTAACTGCGAAGAGCGGAAAAGAAATTTTCTCTTCGGCAAGTTTTGTCATCTCAGGCGCATCAATGAAAAACGGATCACCATTGTTGTCTGTAACGGCTCGCAGGATGCTTTCCGACCACGGATTAATCGCACCATTAAAGAGGACTTGAATAATTGCATGCTCATCTTCTTGTAAGTTATCGAGCACACCAAAGAAACCAATAAAAGGATCAAGGTGAAAGTCCTCTGCCATAGCAAGTGGTATCATGAATTCATTCCGCAGTCCGAAGTCAATTGCTGATCCAAACGCTTCAGGATTCTTTAAACTTTCTGAGATCAGATCATTCTTCTCGAGAACGACACTCTCTGAAAAATATGCTTTGAGCTGACTAATCAAGTGAGAAGAATCAGATTCTCGACAAGCAAATTGGATCGTGATTGAATCATGGCTTCCAATGATTTCAAAGCTTACCGGGACTCGTAAATACGAAAGCATGAGAAGTAACTGCTCTGTTTCTTCAACTTCAACCTTGTGTTCTTTAGGAAGTGAAACTGAAAAAACTCTCAGTGTCTCATTGTTTTGAAATGCGAATGGCTCTACCGGAATAATTTCTTGTGGTTCTTCTGCCTGTGCTTGTGATTGCTTGCCACGAATGAAGTCAACCATATTTGAGAGTATGGTTGGTCTTCGTCCATCATCACTCACTTGCGTGGCTGGTACTCTATGAAAAAAGAATGGATGAAAGGGCGGCTCAAGTTCGATGGGTTGCTCAAACAGATGCCAACCCCGTCCGCGCTGTTCCCAATCATAAAATTGGGCAGTGAGTTTCTCTGGTAAGGTCAAACTCATTAGATGGGCTTCACGTCAAAGATGAGTTTGGGATTGAGTGTCATTTTCTGTTCAAGTTCTGTCAAGCCTCTTATTCCCTTGGCAGTGGTCATCTTCTGTATTGCCTCCAAAACTGCTTGATGAACTGCTTCACGAAACATAGTTTGCGTATCCATCTCGTAGTATGTTTTTCTGAATGAAGCTTTAAAGAATCTCTCGAATGCCAACTCAGCAAGACTCTTGCTCTCTCGTAACCACCACGAGACAAAAAAACCGCTGCCGTATGGTGAGGCACAGATGTCAAAGATGTACACGACATTACTGACACGAAAGTATTGTCGCTGCGCTGATACAATGCTTGTTTCAAAAAAGTTCTTTCTGGTCCATTGTCCATTCGGAATCTTTCGTTTCTCAATGCAATCATCAAGCGATGAATAATATTCCTGAGCAGAGTATTGCACTTCGTCAAAGAAGTGGTGCCATCGAGAAATTATTTCCGATGGTCTGATAGCAATTGCAATGATAATGATGAGGACAACAACGATGATGAAGGGAATCATGGGAGTATGGGTTTTGGGAGGGGGAAGATAATCACAACTGAATAATCAATACCCAATATTCATTGAATCAAAGAAGCTTAAGTCCATCGAAGAAGCCTTCTTGCAGTGAGTATCAATAAAAAATCTGTAAATAAGACAATTGTCGCTGCCCAAAAAATTGCTACGAGAATGAGCGTGGCGTTGTTAAAACTAATTACATAGTGGAGGACTTTACCAATTCCCTGAAGGGGTCCAATATATTCTGCCACAATTAACAGTCCCATAGAAATGGATATATTAACACGAATACCTCCAAGAATACCTGGTAATGCTCCCGGCAGAAACACCTTTCTTATTTTATCATAAAGACCCAAATCATATAATTTTGTCAAATCAAGAAGGTTTTTGCTAATATTATCTAAGGAATTTAATGTATAAATACTTATCGACAATAAGGTATACAGGCTTACAATTAATATTTTAGAAAGACCTCCATTATTAATTAAAAGAAGTATGAATGGCGAAATTATCAATGGTGGAATAATAAAAAATATTTTTTGAATAGGTTCAAATAATTCCCTTAGCATCGGCTTTAAGAAGAGGACTAGAGCAACTAATATTCCTAAGCATAAACCTATCGCTAATCCAATAAAATAGTACTCTATTGTATTTAATATGTGCAAGCTAAACCCATGATCCCCGCCTCCTTGGTATTTAATGTAAGGATCCTGAAGAAATGAATGATTTATGCTGCCTATAATTGTTAAAACATGAGGAAAATATTTTTCGCTTATCGCAAAAGAACAAAATTCCCACAAACCTAAAAAGACAATTAAGGGAATTAAATCTGCAAAATTGATTTTCTTTTTCAAGAAAAGAATGTTAATGCTAATTTGAACTGATTATTTTCTGCGCGTAATTGTAGGAATCAAAATAATCAAAAATCGAATAATAAAACTTAGATTTTGAGTAATTATCACTATCCTCTCCCTTTAATGGCTTAGGCATTGCATCTATCTGTTTAAATAAATCTTGGGACTTCTGTTTTAAATCCTCTAATTCTATATAAACATTATCCGCATAGATAATATCGTCTACTTTAGGGATTCCTTTTTGGAATATGCCTTCTGAAGAAAGGCTATTAATTAGACTTCCATATAAATTTTGAAAGAATAAAGGATTATTCGAATTATGAAACCAATCCTTTTGACTATCGAATGTATAGAATGGATCAAGCGAACTGTAAATTATTTTCCCATCTTCTGCGCTATAGGTTTCGCCTGTTACTTGACTTAAATAGGGCATATGCAAGTCCAAAGCCGAATCAGGATGGTTAACAATATAATCTGTGATTCGAAAATTGACAGAAGCCATTCTATATATTGTTGGTTTGTTTTTCTCATAATAATTCTTTGTGGTAGACCAACCATCTTGGAAAACACTGGCTAATTCCTTAGAGTCTGGTGATGCTTTCGCAGCTTGCACTACATCTATTGAACCTACTAATGGTATAAACCCTTCCTTTTGTAATGTAACATGAGATGGGGCGCCTCCTACTTGAAAATCAGCTGTCTTGTTCCGCATGGCATTAATGTTTATAGCATCATCTTGTACTAAGGATTTAAAATCCGATCTGGTCATTCCGGCTTTTTCTAGTAATATATCTATAAATGGTTTAATTGCTGCTTCAGAGGGGTAAGCAAATGTTTTTCCTTTAAGTTGAAACATAACATCATGTATTGCCTGATTTGGTGTTTCTCCTTCATCAAGATATTCTTTATAGCTCTTATAATTTTCATTCGGCTGAGCCATTATTGCATATCCTTGAAAGACATCTGCAAAAACAAACATACACAAATCCGGTGCATTATCATAGGAGGAAATTATGATTCCTGGAGAAGTGGAAACTATATCCAAGCGTCCGCTATTTAGCGAACTTACTACTCCTTCAACCTTTATTGGTTCATATTTTAAATCAATTCCCACGTCTTTAAACCAATCTTTTTTAATTGCGATTATTGCTTGAGTGTGATCCCCATACGGCAGCATACCGAAACTAACTTTAGTCAAAGGTTGCGCTGGGTTTACAAGTTCATGTTTTTTATAAAATGCAAAATACCATATTGCAAAGACAATAAGAATGATTACACTTAGGATGGTTAAAGCTCTAGAAATTTTCATGATGAAATGGTTTTTATTGCCAAATGATTAATTTTGAGAAGAGAAACTTAAGAATGGTAAAACTGAGCATACCCAATATAATATAAACTAAACATAAAATCAATAGTTTTCCCATGTCACCATTGGAATAAGATTGAGAAGTCAAAAATCCAAGACCGTTTGATGAGGAGAGATATTCTGCTGCTAAAGATATCGCCCATGAAAGTCCAATGAGGTTTTTTAGTCCTCCGTATATTTCAGGTAAGATTGCAACCAAGATAATAGATCTATATATCTTAGTTTTATGCGCCCCCAAAATCTTAGCATTTTCAATATAGGGCAAAGGAACATTTAAGACTGCATCATAAGTATTTGAACCTATAATGATAACACCTCCAAATATTATATATAAAATTATTCCAAATTCTCTACCTCCAAACCAATAAAGAAATAGTGGAATTAGTGCGAGTAAGGGAATGCTGCGCAAGAATTTCAGAATCATTAAATTTCCACGTTTGAAAGTCGAAAAGTAATGTATCATTAGTCCATTCATCAGTCCTAATACAATCCCCAGCGATATACCTACTAATAGTCTTAAGAAGGTGATAAACGAATTTGTTAATAATACCTTGAGAGCAGCAAGGTACGAAGCTTGCCCACCGTCAAATACTCCTATCGAAGGAAAAGTAGTTGTAAATAAATGATAAATATCTGGAAATAATTTGGGATTATTAGATTTAAGAGAAAATAATTCCCATAACGAAATGAATATCGCTGCTATTAAAATCCATCGAATAATTTTTTGCGATTTCATTTTAATGCTTCCATGCACATTTTTTTGTACGTCAGAAATTCAGAGGACTCTTTCGTTACCAATGTCCTAGGTCTTTGTAAGTTTATTTGGAAAGTTCCTTTAAGCTTTCCGCCATCTAAAACTAAAACCTGATCACCTAAAAAAACCGCTTCGTCAATGTCATGTGTGACCATAATACAGGTAAACTTTTTGTCTAGCCAAATGCTTTGTATAGTTTCCTGAAAATTCCATTTATTTACATCATCAAGCGATGAAGTAGGTTCATCAAGTAACAGTAAATGTGCATTATGAGCTAACGCCATTGCAATCGCTACTCTTCTTTTTTCACCTCCAGATAGTTCCTTGGGATATTTATTCTTAAAAATAGAAGGCTCTAAACCTACTATCTTCATTAGCTCATCAATCTTACTTAAATCACTTTGGTTCTTCTTACCTTTAGCTTTCAAGGCAAAGAAAATATTGTCTTGGACTCTAAACCAAGGATAGATTGTATTATCCTGAAAAACAAAACCAATCTTATCATTAAGACCAACTGAGTTATTCTTTTGGATTGTGCCTTCAGTAGGAACTTCAAGCTTAGCTATCAATCTTAGTAATGTTGTTTTACCTGAACCGGACATACCAATTACTGAAATAAATTCCATTTCATTTACTTTAAGATCTACATTTTTAAGAGCATAAGTAAATGAGCTGTCCAAATTCTCATATTTCTTACTGACGTTATTCAATTTTATGATTTCTGAAATCATTTATAGTGCCGGAATGTACTCCGATTTTTCAATTGGATCAATCACTAAAAGTTTCGCTGCATCTTCAATTATTTCATCATTATGCTCAAGATTAAAAAAGAATAAATTCTTACTTATGAATGAAATTAAATATTTTTGCCGCTTTTGATAATTACTAAAATCCCTTTCTGAATATTCCTTTCTCAATTTTATTTCGTCTTTTTCCAAGCGACTTTGTAGCTCCTTTATAAAGTAATAGTATCTATCAAAATATCCGTTGGAAAAAGTCTTTTTCCCGAATATGGCTCCTTTTTTCAACGGATATGTTGATTTATCCTCCGCAAAACATTTAATTTTCATTGTCTCAAAGGCAGAATAATCATAACATTTCCGAATAGCTTCGTCTATATACTCCTCCTCTAGATTCAAGTCATTCATTTTAATCTTTATAAATTGAATAAGCGGTCTTAAATCCTCTTCAAGCATTCTATTTATACTAAAATAAATCATAGCTGCAATTCTCAAAGCATTCTTTTCCTTAATATTCTTATGAACATTAGCTGCCATATGAAGAAAGTGCTCATTAATATGAGCAAAAAAATTATAATGATTGTTGAGTTGTAACTTCTTAATTTGCTCCTTAACATTATCTAAACTAACATAAACCTTTAATCCAAAACTAAGAGCAGCAGCCAAGATTGGGGCTGTACAAACGACTAGAATAGGGCTACTTTCATTTAATCTTTGAATAATTTCCTCCTGTGATGGTATCAATTTTATAAATATAGGAAACTGAGAGAAATGTTTTGCATAATTTCTTCTCAGATAATCATCTAGAAAACTAAATGCTTCAGCCGCTTTCTTATCGAAAACCACAATTTCAGAATTTTCTTTATAAGCAATGTATAATTTGTTAACAAAGCAATCTGGACTTAAAGCTACAGGGAGATCATCTTTGAGTTGATTTGTAGATTTAATGTTACTAACTAAGCAATATTTAAAAATATCTAAAATAGCTACGTCCTTTGTTTCTTCAAGTTGATTCTTTGGTAATACTTCTTTAGGAAGAATTGAAAGTAAATTCCTATTATCGAAATCCTTAAAAGAATCATTGTTCTTTAGAAATGATTTTAAAAATAATCTTGAAGTATCTAAAACAGTTGCTGTAAATTCTTTACTTTTTTCATCCTTCATTTTTCTCTTGATAAAATTATCAATAGGAGAAAGAGATATATTGAAAAAGTCATTATATTTCAGTTCATCAATGAACTGAACAAAATTACAATCCCAAACATCATTTACAACGTAGCTTAAATTTAGTTGTAATTCTTTATCCCAAAAATATTTCTCTAGATTTTTATAGATATCCTGCATATCAAGCATAATTCTGAATACACCATAATTAAATTCCTTATCAACATTAAGAAAGAGATCATATACCCAGGTTGGTGCTTCTCCAATTAAAACAAGTATTCTGTCTATTTCTTTTGCATTGACAAGTTGCTCTAGGATTGTCGCAAATACGCTTTGGATTTCATCTATATTATTAGGCTTAGTTTTGGCTCCTTTTAGAAGATTCAATAATAATTCTTTATCATTATCGTATAAATCAATAATTAATGGGTAAACTAAAAAAGATTTATTGGTAAGGCTATTAGATAACTCTGTCCAAAATTGTTTTCTATCGTTATTAAAAGGATAAAAAGATAATGTCAAAGCCGCCTGTTCTTCTATCTCATTATCTACATAGGGGCTATTTTTAAAGAAACCATACATAATAACTAATTCATCTATTCCCCAAGACAAATTCTTGGAAATGCTTAAAAGAGTGAGAATATATTTTTTATCATGTAATTCAGGATTAATTTGATGAATAAATGAATCGGCTGACTCCGTAAAAGCTACTTCAACATTAGCCTTCGTCGCTGCACTTGCACTGTCTAAAGCTTCCTCAAGTGAATCAAGAAATGATTCTTCATTGTAATTTTTATCATAAAATTCATCTAACCAAATTGCCTCATTAATAATAGAATCTATAAAATATTTTAATTCATCTACATTATACTGATATATGGCATTGCTTATTCTTTCCTGCAAATCAGTCCCTCGAGAATTTCGGAATTTCACAAGAACACTATTATCGTCCATCTTTCTAAAGTTTAATTGGTTCTGGTGGAATAGTAGATAGATGTTTTAACATAGCGAGATCGCCTCTATGAGTCGCTTCTGGTCTTGGAGGATTATTTATAGGCAAATAGGAAAACTCTTCAAGTTTTAGAGATTTAAGCAATTCATCCCTTGCTCTTGGGCGGGTCTCTCCAAAAGGTGGCAATTTTCCACCAATACAATCATATGGAAAGATGGGTCTAAATCTATCGTGTTTTTGAGCGTCAATAATAGTAGGGTAATACAAGATATCAGGAAGTGGCTTATCATATCTTAACAAAAGACAGATTCTCTTATCCCCAAATACGCTTAGCCCCAATGCACTATTAATAATTAGTAACTTAGCTTGTGAACTGGCAAAAGCAAATGGGTCGTCATTTGTAGGTGAAGTGTTCCAAGTTACCCACACAATTCGAGGATTATTTTTCTTGCAACCTATACCAACGTTTTGATGTTTAGGATCAACAACTCCTCGATATAAGTTTCTTAAAATGCTTTTATCCTTACGGGGAACATAAGAATATATCGTTAATAAAAAGTTGCGTTTAGTTACTACTCTTCCAAGGATTTTAATAGAGGTACAATTTATTCTAGAGCTATATGGAATATTTTTCTGAAAATATTTATTAATTAACTCATTGCACTTATTACAAAAAGCCTCGGTTAAGTTTTCTAACTCGGTCGCATTATCTGGATCCCTCGATATATGTTTATATTGAAGAACTACTTGCAAAATTTCAAACATTGCATTTTCATCTACGCAACAATCTTGTCTTAAATTGTCAACAATGTTTTTTGCGGTGTTGCCCCATATTTTTAGAATTGCTAATAGTTCATCTTTTTCAATAGAAGATAACTTGCTACCAACTACTCTATCAAATGTGGACTCGTATGGTGGAATTGACGACAATAGAAAAATTTTAATGCGTCTTTGTATTAGAAATTCTAATTTTATTTTTCAAAGGAATTGAAATGGCACTAAATGGCTGTGATGTAGTTCCGTCGATCATTAACTTTAAATACAGCTCGTATTTTGGAAGGTTAATGAAATCATTTTTGTTGAAGAAGGGATAAAACTCTTTCTCTAAATACTCTGCATCTGTTGCTCCAACTCTGAATGAAATTATGGTTCCTACATTGCCGAAGATTGCTAATCGAATTCGCTCGTCAATCTGGTCGGTGTATTGATGAGTAAGAAATAGCGAAAGACAATACTTTCGTGCCTCGGCTAGGATGTTAACGAAGGAGTGAGTTACGAAGGAGTGCATTTCGTCAACGTAAAGGTAAAAAGGTTTTCGACTTTCCAAATCTTGCGTTGCTCTGTGTAATGCTGCAAGCTGAATGGAAGTCACGAGCATGCTCCCAAGAAGTGAAGATGCATCTTCTCCAAGCTCTCCCTTGGAGAGATTGACAATGAAAATCTTTCCTTCGTCTAGTACTTGTTGCATTCTGAATTTGGTTGTCTTCTGTCCAACAATTTTTCGCAACGGAAGGCTTGTTTGAAACAATCCTGTCTTGTTGAGTATTGGGGAGATTGCCTCTGCTCTAAGTTGTGGTGAATATTTTTCATACTCATTTCTCCAAAATGAAAGAAGGTGGTCGTCAGTGATGAAGTGTAAGAGTGGTTTACGATAGTCTGGATTGACAAGTAAAGGTTGAATATCGAGAAGCGTTGCATCGGGAATTTGGAGAAGAGTAAGCAGTACAAAGCGCAAGATGTATTCAAGTCTCGGTCCCCATGAGTCAGCCCATATTTTTTTAAATGTGGAGACAAGTCCTGAAGCCACAAGGTGATGGTAGCTTTGATGAATGCCATGCAACGGATTAAAAGCGATTGGTTGCGCTGTATTCGTTGCATCGAAATAAATAAGGTCTTTCTTCCTGTGTTCAGGGATGTACTTCAAAATGTCTTCAGCAATATCACCGTGAGGATCAATGACACCAAGTCCTTTTCCTCGCTCAATATCTGAGATTGCCATGTTCTCCAGCAAGGTGCTTTTACCAACGCCTGTTTTTCCAATGACGTAAATATGACCAAGACGATCTTTGTCTTTAATGCCAAAGCGTTTGTTGGTGTTTCGAAAGTTTGTAATTCCAATGGGGGTGATCTCGCTGTGTTCATCCATGTAAAAACTCTACAGAGTTTTTCATTCACAGAATAGGAGGGAGAAAATGCTACGGATAACAATTCCTCCCTACTTCACACTGCATTTCCTCTTGAGACAATTGAGATAATGGTCATATCAGATACCCAACTCAAAAAATTTCAGGAACTCTACAAACAGAAATTTGGAATTGAAATTTCAAGTGAAGAAGCGTATGAGAAAGGTATCAAGCTTGTCTGTCTCTTAAGATGTATTTACAAGCCTATGACTGAAGATGCGTTCAACGCTATTCAAAAGCGTAGGCAATCTTCATCTGCTTTACAAGACTAACGAAGCATTGTAGAATGCTTGCACTCACGTATGATCAATGGCACAACCGAAAAAATCAAATACTTTCTCTATGCCCGAAAGTCTTTGGAGAGTGAAGACCGACAAGTCCAATCCATCGAAGATCAGATTAGCCGTCTCAAAGATCTTGCGGCGAATTTGGGCTTGGAAATAAAGGAGATTTTGACAGAGGCAAAATCAGCCAAGAAGCCGTACAATCGTACAGTGTTTTCAGAGATGATAAAAAGAATTGAGAAGGGTGAAGCCGGTGGTATTCTCTGTTGGCAAATCAATCGTCTTTCCCGTAATCCAATTGACAGTGGAACCTTGAGTTGGCTTCTCCAGCAAGGAGTTTTGAAATGTATTCAAACTATTGATCGCAGACATTTACCTGATGACAACGTGCTTCTTTTCAATGTCGAAAGCAGCATGGCAAATCAATTCATCATTGACCTTCGGAAGAATTGCAGACGTGGCATGGAAGGCAAAGCTGAACGAGGGTGGCTACCGGCACTGCCGCCGATTGGATACGTGAATGACAAAGCAGATAAGACAATTGTGGTTGATAAGAAAAGATTTCCATTGGTTCGCAGAATGTGGGATATGATGCTCACAGGTAATTACACAGTCGAAACAATCCGCAACATTGCCAATACAGAATGGGGGTTTAGAACACCTAGACACAACTCATACGGGGACAAAGAAATTTCAACGAGTCTGATGTATAAAATCTTCTCCAACATTTTTTACACTGGCATGTTTGAATGGGCTGGTAAGTTTTACAATGGTAAACACGGTCCCATGATTACGCTTGATGAATATGATCATGTGCAAATTCTCCTGGGACGAAAAGGCAAACCCCGCAAACAGAAACATGAGTTTGCGTACACCGGACTGATTCACTGTGGTGAATGCGGATCAATGTACACGGCAAGTGAAAAATTGAAGTTGGTGAAAACTACCGGGGAATTAAAAACCTACGTGTATTACCACTGCACGCATAAGAAGAAAGGTACTGTGTGCAAGAATGCAAAGCCGCTCACGCTTGGAAGTCTTGAAGAGCAAATCGAAAGTATGCTTGAGAAATATACGATCATGCCTGAGTTTTTTGAGTGGGCACTTGAGGTGCTAGAAATAGAAAACGGTAAGGGAGTTCAGGACAAAACAACAATCCTTGATATGCGGCAAGCTTCCCTTCTTGAAACACAGAAGGAACTCGATAATCTCACACGTATGCGCTATAAGGAGCTTGTAGATGAAGAAACATACCTCAAAGAACGAAACTCGCTCCTAAGCGCGATTACGAAGTTTAAACAGCAATTAGAAGAGACCGATGATCATTCAGAACGATATGTTGAACTCACTGAAAAAACCTTTCACTTCGCAACGTATGCACGTCAGGGATTCGTAGCAGGAACCCTAAACGATAAGCGAGAGATACTTTCCTCACTTGGCTCGAACTATAATGTAAAAGACAAAATACTCAACATTGAAGCCGCGGAATGGCTAATTCCCATAGAGAAAGACTACCCAACACTTGAAGCGGAATATCGAGAGATCGAACTGAAAAAAAATGTTTCTGTAGAAGAACGAAATGAAGTTTTGAATTCAATTCGTCAACGGTGGTGCACCACCGTGAAGGATGTTCGAACCGTGTTTATAACAAGAAATGATCCTTCGATTAGCATTCCTGTACTACCATACGATAATAATAATCTACCATAGTTTCTCCCCTTATTGTGTCAAATCAAAAATTAGAGGTGTCAAGTTTTACTGACTTTAAAGCTTTATTTGTTTATTAGCCTAAAATATTGTAATATTGCCCTATGCATCCCATACAAGAAAAGCTGTTGGCACTATCAAAGAAGGAGAACTTAGCAAAGATGAGTCTCCGAGAAATGGCGAGTGCGATAGAAATGCCAAAGGAATCACCGCAAAAGATTAAGCATCATCTGACTCAACTTCAGAAGAAGGGCTTCATTAGCATTGATCGAGCCAAAGGTATAATGGAGCGTTCTGCTCCAACACCGGGATGGGCAAAAGGATTGCTTGAAATGAGTGCGAAGATTTTTTCAATACCTATTCTCGGAACAGCGAATTGTGGTCCGGCAACAATTTTTGCTGAAGAAAACTTTCAAGGTTTCTTGCGTGTCTCCAGCAAACTCGTTGGTAGATCAAAACCTTCAGGGCTTTACGCAATAAAAGCTGATGGGTCGTCAATGAATCGTGCAGAAGTAGCAGGCAAGCGAATTGAAGATGGTGATTTCGTTATTGTTGATTCGAACAATACAGACATCACCAACAAAAATATTGTTCTGGCGATAATTGACAGCAAGGCAACAATCAAACGGTTAATCGATGATCGAGAGAATGGACAGATAGTGCTCATGGCTGATTCTTCATTTAACTATGATCCCATTCACCTACATCCTTCTGATGATTTCAGCATAAGTGGGAAGGTTGTTGGAGTTATTAAAAGACCTATAGTAAAATAGACATCATGAAATTAGGACAACATAAAAAGACAGAGGCGGGTCGATTTCGCAAAGAACGATCTGACTCCTCAATAGATAAACTTCGTAAGGAGTATCCAGTACTAAATAACCTTCACGGCAACATTAAAACCTTGGGTGGTGCAGAAAGCCCTGGGCGTTGAATCACTTTCTCAAGTATTAAAAAAAGCAAAAAAAATCAAGCGATGGCAATAAAAATTACATGCATTAAAAAGGACAATGGGCATCATGAAAATCCTCATGTCGCAATAAGCAGTTTAAGCTGGATAAATGAATCCACCAGTGAAACAGGCACTACATCGAGGGTTGACATGTACGAGTGGGTTAAAAATGGCGGCGTAGCTTATGTGAGGGATTCTAAGGGTGATGTTGCATATCTCATTGCCGAAACCACTTCATTTGGGACTAAATTCGTAAGAACAAGACCGGATGGAACTAAGGCAGACAACCTTTTGAGTTTGCCTGAGTGCAGATAGCTCATTTAACAACTAACTTTTCTATTATTAACTAATTCAAATACTCTCATGGCAAAACAACGAATTTTTATAACGTTTGATTACGACAATGACTCAGACATTAAGGTTATGCTCGCAGGACAAGCCAAGCTGGAAGATTCTCCTTTCGATTTCGCAGATGGCTCTGTTAAGGAACATCTAACTGGGGATTGGAAGAAAAAAGTTAAGGGGCGTATGGGTAACTGTGACCAGGTGATTGTTTTGTGCGGTGAATCAACACATACTGCTACCGGGGTTTCTGCTGAACTAGAAATAGCGCAAGAACTTGGAAAACCATACTTCCTACTTTGGGGAAGAGCGAGCAAAGCTTGTGTTAAACCAAATGCCGCCTTAAGCACTGATAAGATTTATAATTGGACATGGGCAAATCTCAAGGCTTTAATTGGAGGTTCAAGATAATGAGAAGGGCACTGGTCATCGGTATAGACAAATATCCCACATCTCCGCTTACGGGATGTGAAAATGATGCTGTTGCTGTCGCAAATACACTTGAGAAGAATGGAGATGGGTCTCCCAATTTTTCCGTTAAACTAATTACCAGTGATAATGGTGAGGTTACTAGCGAAGTTATTCATAGCGCGCTAGAAGAACTTTTTAAAGGTGATGCTGAAACAGTCCTGCTCTATTTCGCGGGTCATGGAATAGTGAACGCGACAACCAATGCAGGTTATATAGTAAGTCAAGACGGAAAAAAAGGAAGTTGGGGAATACCTCTTTCGGAAATTTTAAGTGTTGCCAATGCAGCCTATCCACGGATTAAATCAACTGTGATTATTCTTGATAGTTGTAATTCTGGCTATGCCGGTGAAGTTGCTGGATTAAATAATGATCAGGTTTCAGTTATTGCTACAGGTGTGACAATTCTTACGGCTTGCCATCGGGAAGGCACTGCAGGGGAAATGAATGGGCATGGTCTCTTTACAGGTATTTTGCTTGATGGACTCAGTGGAGCCTCTGCTGATATATGTGGGAGGATTACCCCTGCTTCTATATACTCACACATTGATCAAACTCTCGGACCTTGGGAGCAACGCCCAGTATATAAAGCCAATGTTCAAACCTTCATAACCCTACGTACCGTAACTCCTAAAGTGTCTCTTGAAATACTAAGGCGACTGCCAGGCTATTTTAAAAGCTCAACGGATCACTTCAAACTTGACCCCTCCTATGAGCCAGATCGGCAAAACATTCCGGAGCATTTGAGGAATATGCCCGTTAATAAAGACAACGTACGAATCTTTAAAGAACTCCAGCTTTGCAATCGATATGGACTTGTGGTACCAGTTGATGCTGAACACATGTATTATGCAGCCATTAATTCAACTGCTTGTAAGTTAACGGGTCTCGGCGCTCATTACCGTAAGTTGGCTGAGATGGATCGCATTTAAAATATTTAACTATTTCCGCACTATCAGATAATGCCACGTTTTCTTAGAACTTCGAAAATTGTAAGTCCTTGAGTTAATTCTTCAGGTCCTATAATGCCTCTTCTCACTAAGATTTCTCCTAGCGAACTTGATTGGAGTTCTTGCGCCGAAATTATTCCTCGACGAACTAACTCTTGAGCTACTTGTTGATCATTCATACTTTTATTTGCTAAACTATCATTTTAATTCCTTCTTAAACAAAATAGAATGCTCAGGAAAAATGACACTTTAATTTTTCATAACTCAGATCACATAGAGAAACATAATGAAACGATGCGATTACCCAATATTCAATGGGGAAATCGAGCAATGAATTTTAAAGCTGACTATCGAAAAGGTTGGTTACTGACGGATAAAAGAAATCGGGTTGATGCATATAAAATTAAACCTGAAACAGTTCAAAGAACCATAGTTGAATCAGGAACAGGAAAGCCAGTTAAACCCCAGCCCGAAGATCTCCTTGCTCAATGTCCCCTAGAACCTGCGTACAATTGCTTTGGCTTTTGCTTTGCAGAAAGCACATACTTCATCACAAACCCAACGGTTATTATTGAAGATGAATATGAAGAGGTCAGTATAGGGAATGCACAAATTATTGTGCATATTAGCCACAACGGATATGACGAACAAGGGAGGGATATTTGGCAGTATTCTCATGGAATGATTCTTAATCCAAATGGTACAGTTTCATTTAAGCCGGGCTTTCGTCCCCTAATAACTGAAATTAATTTTGATCAGAGAACCTCCATTTACAACTTCAACCACGAAATATATCTTCGTAAAAGAACTTAAGCTTTGCTTGTTAATTGAAATGAAACTGCAAACGCCTTCATCATTGCTGTAAACAGAAACAGCCGAAATGAATCGGCTGTTCTGACACATTACTTTTGCTTTCTCTTCTCTGTTCGCTTACCCTTCTGCTGCCAAAGATATTCTTTCATCAGTTTTTGTGCAAGTTCCACTCGCGCTAAAAGCTCAAACTGTATTTTCTCTTCCGGCTTAAGGTTATTAATCCACTGAAAAGCTTTTTTGATTTCTGTACGAGTAAAGCGTGGCAATTGTATTGACTTTGTTGATTGTGATTTTTTCATTGTGGTTTTTCATATGATCTGATAAGGCAACTTGGAAATAGCCGTCATTGCTAATAACGTCTCACGCGCGAGAATGCTATTTGAAAGTTGACCCTATTGTAGCATAATAGAAGTGTGTTGTCAAGTGGTGTATAGTTTATTCACTAAGGTTGCTACGCGCAGCATTTTTTCCCTCCTTTCCTATAAATATTACTGTGCTAATTTTTATTTATGAGTGATGTGAAGTCGCACATTCCAAATAATCTGAAAAAGTATCGCAAGCGTATGGGCTTCTCTCAAAAAGAAGTTGCAGACATGCTCGGGTTAAAATCTGCCAGCTGCATTTCTCGTTGGGAGAATGGTACGAGCATTCCAAGTTGGGAACACATGTTTGAACTCAGCTTTCTCTATAGCACTATTCCAAATCAGTTCTACGGCGATCTCTGGAGTGACATTCAAAACAGATTGCGAAAAAAGAAACTGGAGATGCTGAACAAAAAAATCACTGACAAAAAATAGCTGAAGCAAAAAACTTTCTTTCATCTTGAAAGCATTGATGCATGATGACGGAATGCAAAATTGAATTATGTTTTTTATCTGCAACTCTCAATTGCTGCTTCTTTCTTGCGTCTCGCACCTTGATTTCACAGAAAATTTCTGTGGAAAAACTCGGCGAAAAAAAATTTCACTCGCTCGATATTCGACTAATCGAAAAGCGAATAATTTCTTTAAAGAAATTATTACGATCGAGGAATTATCAGTTACCACTTATAGCAACTATCATATGGAACAACAACAAAATGACAACAGGTTAGCGTATGAACTCGCCTCTGCTTTGAATGACAAAGAGGCAATGGGCATGTACATCATGTTCGTACAGAAATATCAGGAAGATTTTCTGAAACGAATTCTGCTTCGGGTAATGTCGATCCCGGACAATAAGATCAAACGAACTCGGGGTGCCTTATTCACTTACCTCGTCAAAGAACATGGCGTCAACCATTTTAGGAATTAGTCTCGGAACGAAATTGATTGGGATCGCTATCCTGCGTGACGGAGAATTGGTTGAGCATCGAGTAAGAACATTCAAAAAGCGTTGGTCTAAGGACAAAGAAAAAGCAATTCACTTTTTCATTGAGAAACTGATAGAGTATTATTCTGTAAGCCATGTTGCCCTGAAGACGTCGGACCCACTGAAAGCTTCAAAACGATTAAATCATCTGCATGAAAACATAAAACAAGCAATCGAGAAAAAAATTGAGCTGCACAATTACTCTCTTCCTACTGTGAAACTTGGACTTGCAATCAAAAGTCACAATAAGAATTCATTCATGGAGCAAATTGCTGAGCGTTATCCTGAATTAAGAAAAACCTACCTCAAAGAAATTAATAACCGGCACAGCTACTATGAAAGAACGTTTGAAGCGATTGCAGTTGTCAAATGGTGCGAAATCGAAAATGAACTTTGATCATTGTTCAAGTGCCAATTCGAAACTCCGGTGCAGACCATTCACTTTCCCAATTCAATTGCTCTGATAGAGCAAAGATTTGATGATGCTCCTGCAGATAAGCATTGATAATTTGGTTCTCACCTGATTGATCTGAAAGGATGATAGCATTCTCAAAGGACTGTGTGGCATTAAAAGTTAAGTTGAATGATCCCGTCCATACTGTAACAGGAAAATAATTTCCTTTCTCATCCATTTTACAGAACACTAAAAATTTATGGTGCGATCTGGGAAATGCAGATTGTTTTTCAAAGTTGTGATTTCCGACACATCGAATTGCCTGAACAATAGGATCGCCGCAAACTGATAAGTGACCGATTGGCTCTCTGAATTGGTATCGCTCCATATTGCACTTCAATTGTGAATAGAGCAATCGTAAATCCCTCTTCCAGGTATTGATATTCTTAATGTTAAAGTCAGGTCTTAGAAAGTCTTCTTTCTGAACAACAATCTGTACAATATCGCACTTCGACAGTGCTTTCAAAATTGGTTTTGAAGTTAGCCATGCAATGCATCCGAATATTGCGCCGTCTTCAAATTGCTCTATGACTTCAATCAATCTTGATTCAAGATTTTTGAAAATGACCTCGACGTTATCGCCGGAGGATCGACTGCTCTTTGTTGAATAGTCAACCAAGTTTTGACTTCCATCATCAGTCTCAATTACGAGTTCATTTAGATTGAATGTGTTCATGGCAATATCAAAAATGGCATTGCAATGATAGAAAAGTTTCCAGAATTCTATTTGAGCGGATGGTTGATAGCATTGAAAATGTACCTGTGAAAATGCTACGATTTCATAAAGACAAAACTGTTCTTTATGAAAACAAAAGAAACCTTCGCATCTCTCATTGATTCATTCCAGTATCATTACGATCTCTCAACTGTCTTTGATGATTTTCTCACCATGAGCGTTGCTTCATGCGGAAGAAATGTACTCACCGGACTCTCATACGATGAAGATTTGTATCTCAAAATAATTGCGAGATACAAGGATGATGATCTTCGACACAACTTTCCCAAAATGTTTGCAACTCTCACTCTTGAAATGACAGAGCGAATGCTAAGCAAAGAAGGTACTGATGTGCTCGGAGAATTCTATGAAGCACGACTTCAGAAGCAAGGGCTTTCCCAATTTTTCACTCCGTATCCAATTTGTGAATTCATGGCACGCATTGCCATTGGCGAAGCCCAAAAAATTGCTGAAGAAAGACCCATGCGTATTCTTGATCCTGCCTGTGGCAGTGGCAGAATGCTTATGGTTGCCGCACATTCAAGTGAGAAGAAACATGAGTACTATGGAATTGATATTGATCTCACTTGCGTAAAGATGTCAGCTCTCAATCTTTTCTTGAGCGGCATTTTCAATTCTGAAGTCATGTGTGCAAACGCACTTCTCCCCAATGAATTCAGAGGTAGTTACCTTGTTTCATTCCTGCCCTTTGGAATCTTTCGCATTGAAGAAAAGGAGAAGTCGCTCTTATGGCATTTGGTGAATAACAAAACAAGCAACAATAATTCGAATGAGATCACTGAAGGGAAGCCACCTAAAGAATACGAGTGGGGCAAAGGAAATCCTCTCGGGTCCCAACTAGAATTTTTTTGATCTATCGCTCAAAAGCAACCATATGGTTGCTTTTTTCCTAACGAAAATCACGTAACTCCACCAAAAGTTTTGCTACGTCGTGCTCGGCATTGTCGACAAGCTAATGTTGTAGGTAGTGCTTCAGGCTGTCCTGTTGTTGTGTAGTATCAAATTTATTAAAATTATTTTGCTCTTTTATAGTTTTGATAATTGCTTTTGCAGTAGAGTCAAAATTTTGAATTTGTATAGGGTTTTTAATATTAATGTCTTCCTCTTTCGGTTTTGCAAATAGTAAGGAACTACAAATTAAAGCACCTATAATTGCTGTCATTGCGTTTGCAATCCTAAATGCTCTATAGGCATAAATTAAATTATTTGCTTTTTCATCGTTTGTTTTTGAGTTTTGATTGTAACTGTATAACAAATCTTTTATTTCAATATTTGTGAATTCACTCTCAGATTTGTCTTGATATTTAATAACATTGTTTGGATCTGACCGACTATAATGAAACTTACCAATGTTGTAATTGCGAATGGCGTTATGGATTGTCAAAACATAAAATAGAAAAGCGAAAACCAAAACTATTATGAAAATTATCCGAGCAAATAAACTATGGTCAGAAATCTTATCCAAAAGAATTGGAATAAATAAACTTAACGCTGAAAAAATTATTCCCGTGTAAGTTACGATTTGGGAAGTCTTTGAATCAATTATTGTTAGCCGGTCATCTTCCTTTTTTTCAAGTGCTTTTAATAGCCCTTTATGTGCTTTAATTTTCTTTTCATCTATTGTTTTGTAATCATTTATATTATAAGTGTAAGGATTTGAAACATCCTTCTCGATCCAAAGTCCGACATAATTAACTATTTTTTTCATTTCTTTAGTTTGAAAGAAAGTTAATTATTGCCTCAGAAATCTTTTGACCTGTTTGACTTTCAATCCATACCCATTGTCCATTAGGATTTATCTCCAAGAAAACATACGTACCGTCAGGAGTTTTTATTAAGTCAATTGCGCCAAATTCAAGATTTAGTTTTTTCACCAACAGCAAGCATAATTGCTCAATTTCAATAGGTAATTTCATTTCTACAAACTTTAATTTTTTCTTTCTCCAATCAGTTTTTGTTTCGATATCTTTTTGGGAATAAACTGCTGCTGCAAATATTTCTTCGCCTACAATGGTCACCCTAATCTCATATTCTTTTGGAATATTTTCTTGAAAGATACAAGGCGTTAAATCATACATCTCGATTTCTTGAATAAGGATTTGCGAAACACTGCTTGTAAAGATGAACTCAGAATTTTCCTTATACTGAACTCGTGTTTGTGAGATAGGTTTGATGATAATGTTCTTATTATTTTCTTCGTAAAATACCTTTAATTGAGTTTTGGAGTTGGTAATTATTGTTTTGGGGATTACAAATCCAATTTGTTTAGCGAGTTTAAGTTGCAAAAATTTATTTTCAGCACAATAAACAGCATTAGGTTGACTTAACCACTTAGCAGGTAGTGATGAAAAAAGGTTTTTAAAAAAATTATCTGTTTCATTTAAAATATAAAGCCGCTCCTCATTGGATAAATTTTTTATTTCAGGAAGTTTTGTTCTTCTAAACCATACAGACTTGTATTTTGTCTCTCCAAGTATAGAGTATTGAAATGAGCCATTGAGCTTTACTGTGAAAGAAGATAAAAACAAATCCTCACAATTAAATCTCTTGTAACTAATTCCTTTTTGATTGAGCTTGTTAATTACAAAGTCAGCTGTGAAATCTGTCTTATGAGTAATAATTAATATCATACGCTTATCTGTCTTGGTCAACATCTTCTCTTGATTCAGTTATTGTCGTCGTGTCCATTAGGGATTGAATATTCCCTCTTTCGCTGTCACTATCTGAATCCTCCTTCCCAACCGGAGGAGAATAAGTTGCTGTTGTTGTATCCATAAGTATTCGTATTCCATCGTCATCGGAGTCAGAACTCTCCCCTTGAGCTTTGGTAAAGGTCTCGGTGTCCATCGTTAATGTGTCGATGGCTGGTTGTCGCGTGGTTTTGATAACACTTAGATTGAATTGTTCATCGTACTCGATTAGGGAATAGTCAAGGTTTTCCTTTGTCGGTATTTCTTTGAATTGAAAAGCAAATGGTTTCATTTTATGTTTGGTTTAAAGATTATGATGTCGTTTAGCATTACCGCAACATGAAATTGAAACAGTGAATGTAAAAAAGTTTCAGGCAGAAAACTTTAATGCAGAAATCACACGGCAAATATGACTTGCCACAAGTAGCAATTTCTCCCTCCTTACTTCTCCATTCATGTTCTGTCACACTGTGATAAGAACATTCTTTCACAATTAAACAATCACATCATGAACAACACAGCAACTCCTGCTGCGAATGCAGCAAAGCATGACGTGTACGAAATCGTCACGGAACAAATCATTGCACAACTTGAAAAAGGTACGGTGCCTTGGCAACAACCCTGGACCAAAGCCGGACTTCCACAAAACTTGATCTCAAAAAGAGCGTATCGTGGAATCAATGTCTGGTTACTTGCTTCACTTGGGTATTCTGAAAATTACTTTCTCACGTACAAACAACTGAAAGAGTTTGGTGGCTCAGTAAGGAAGGATGAGAAGGCTCACATCGTTGTCTATTGGAATTACATTGAAAAGAATGACGACGAAAAAGCAAATGGCAATGGAAAGTCAAATGGAAAAGCGCGAACACCATTTCTCCGCTATTACAAAGTCTTCAACGTTGCACAGTGCAACGACATTCCTGAAATGTTCATCAAGCCGGTGACGCGACAAGCGTATCCCATTCCAGCTTGTGAGGAGATTGTTGAACGCATGCCACAAAAACCTTTGATCCGACATAAGGAAAACAGAGCATACTATCACCCGCTCTCTGATTTCGTAAACATGCCGAAGAAAGAAACATTCAAGAGTGATGAAAGTTATTATGCCACCTTGTTTCATGAGCTGGTGCATAGCACAGGTCATCATACTCGGTTAAACCGAAGTACTCTCATTCAAATGTCAGAGTTTGGATTTGAACGTTACTCGCATGAAGAACTTGTCGCGGAGATTGGAGCGTGCTACCTGGAATGTCTTGCAGGAATTATTACGACAGAGTTTGACCGAAATGCATCATACATTCAAGGATGGCTTGAGAGATTGCGCAATGACAAGAAGTTCATTCTTTCTGCAAGCTCGCATGCGCAAAAAGCAACGGACTTTATCTTGAACGTGAAGTTCGAAGAGAAAGAATCTGCTGAAGAAAAGGATGAAAAGTAGCCATGTCCCTCACTGCCATGAGGACAATTCAAAGCTCGATCACTATTTTGTGTCGAGCTTTTTTTCTTGAACTTTTTCTCTGATAAATAATTTGAGACTATGTATTTTCATCCTGTCTTTTATGCTCGACCATCTTAAACTCGAAAACTTACTGTGCATTGACATTGAAACAGTGCCTTGCTTTCCTGAGTTTACTTTGGTTCCGGAAGGTCTGAAAGAATTGTATTTGAAAAAATCAGAACGGCTAAAACAAGAGGGAGAAACTGACAATGATCAGTATTTCAATCACGCTGGTATCTACGCTGAATTTGGAAAAGTGATCTGTATTTCACTCGGAGTTTTCCGAAAGGAAAATGGAGGCGCTTATCAATTTCGTATCAAGTCCTTCTCCGGTGACGATGAGAAGAAACTGCTTGGAGAATTCTGTGATCTCATGACTAAGCATTACGGTAAATCAAATACTCAATTTTGTGGTCACAACGTGAGAGAGTTTGATATACCATTTCTCTGTCGAAGAATGCTAATCAATGGTATTTGTCTTCCATCAATTCTCGATATTGCTGGAAAGAAACAATATGATCTCAACATAGTTGATACGCTTCACTTATGGCGCTTTGGAGATTACAAGCACTACACTTCTTTGAAACTGCTTGCATTGATTCTGAACATTGAATCTCCAAAGGATGACATTGATGGAAAAGATGTTGGGCGTGTATATTGGCAAGAAAAAAATCTTGATAGAATTGTGAGCTACTGTCAGCGCGATGTGGTTACTGTTGCGCAACTCATTCTGCGATTGAAAGGATTAAGTCTTCTACAGAAGGAACAGATTGTTTTTTCAAATTGATTTCTTCAACGGTGTAAATCCAAACTCATCCTTACAAATTCCTCCTAAGCCGCAACTTTTAGTCTGAGCGAAAGCAATGGGTCAAGGTTTTTCGAAGAAAAATTTTAGAATCAGCCAGATATTTTTCATTGAAAATTTTTCTTTGAAAATGCATTTCAACCTTGACCGTGCGAATGAGTGGGACTTACATTGCGGCTGGAGGGATTTTAAGAGAGCATTTTCTGCTCACCGCAATTTTGTTTTTCCGTAATGGCGCACAATTTATTAACCGACAACAGCAGCTTCCTTATTATACTTATTCCGGTATTGAAGCGGCAATAATCCCGTAATCTTTTTAAAAGTATTTCTGAATGCCTTTCGATCAGAATAACCTACTTCATACATAACATCATTCACATTCTTTCTGCCCGTTTCAAGATTCTTTTTAGCATATTCGATTTTCGCTCGTTGAACGTAGTCAATAGGTGTATTGCCGGTTGCTTTTTTAAAACGCCTTTCAAAATTTCGCTTACTCAAACTGAGCTTCTCTGAAAGATCATCCACCGATATTTTTTCCGTTACATTATTCTCAATAAAATGTTGTGCAATTTTCACAGGTTCATCAGCATGGCTTTTCTGACCAAGAAAAATACTGAAAGGTGATTGACAATTTCTGTCAATATCAATTTCTGCAAACTTTGAACAGTAAATTGCAACCTCTCTGCCACAATATTTTTCCACCAAATGCACCAATAGATTTAAAAAAGAAAACGCACCGCCATTAGTATAAATACCATGTTCATCCGTAATCAATTTTTCAGTAACCAAATTCACTTTCGGAAATAGTTGTCTGAATGATTCAGCAGCATTCCAATGAGTTGAACAACTTTTTCCATCCAGCAAACCAGTTGAAGCCAATAAAAAAGCACCCGTGCAAATACTTGCCACTTCCGCACCGTGCTTATATTGTTCAACAATCCATGATGCAAAAACCTTGTTCTCTTTCACCGCTTTTTGATTCGGTGGAATAGCAGGAATAATTATCAAATCCGTTTTCTTCACTTGCTTAAAACTAATGTTCGGCTGAACAGAAATCAATCCATCATGTAAACTCAATTTCTTTTTATTTCCTACCAACTGAATTTTAAAAGCAGATTTCTTACCCATTCTTACGAGGTAGCCATTCAACTTTGTAAACACTTCATAAGTGCCAATCACACTGCTAAAAGTCATTTCCCCTTCGGGAACAAGAATTGAAATATGCTTCATCGCAAATGAATTTTGAAGCAAATATAAAAAAAGGGTGTTGTCGCATTACACCCCCAAGGTTGTCGCCTGCACCAACCTCCTTTTCCACTTTGCGACACTAATATTGTCCCCATGTTTTTAGACACAACCATAAAGTAAGCAAAATGACAAACGCAATCACATGGATTGAAATTCCTGTAACAGATTTTGCAAGAGCAAAAAAGTTTTACGAAACAGTTCTCAAAGTAAAAATTGAATTAGTGCCAACTCCAAGAGGCAAGTGGGGAATGTTTCCTCACGAAATGGTTGAAGCCGGTGGTGGAGGTGCAATCGTTGAAGGCAAAGGATATAAGCCGTCAAAAACAGGTTCGCTTGTATATTTAAGTGGTGGCGCTGATTTATCAAAACCATTATCAAGAGTAGAAAAAGCAGGTGGCAAAATCACAATGCACAAAGCTGCGAATGGCGATTTTGGCTTTATTGCTCTTTTCATTGATACCGAAGGGAACAAAATTGGTTTTCACTCTCCGGAATAACGGTTCTTAAATTCTCAAAGTAAAATGAAAATAGTGAGTTTAATTTTTTTAATGCTAATCATAAGCAGAACGACTGATGCTCAAGAATCAACCGCGAAGGATTTAGTAAATAATTATTCTTCTATTACAAAAACATTTTTACAAGCCATTAGAACAAAAGACACTATTGCTTTTAAAAAAATATTCAGGTCAGATGCTCAATGGTCGCAACCGGGCAGCAATCGCATTTCAGGAATAAAGAAAAATGCAAATGAGATTATTCAGATGTTCAGCAGAATTTCAGAACTCTCTGCGACAACTTTTTCAATTGATACAAACTGGACAATAGCTTTTAACGGAAATGATGTTTCATGTTTTGTGAATATCACGGCAGTACAACCGATAGGAAGAATTTTAAGCGTTACCAACATTTACTTCCTTACGATTAAGGATAGCTTGGTAACAAGCGTTAAAGTTTTTACATCAGATATAAATAAGGAAAACGAATTCTGGGGCAGCAAATGAAAATTGTAAAATTCAAAACAACAATACAGACGGAAGAAGAAGCAAATACATTGCTTGCTATTCTTAAACCTCTTTTTCCTGACGGCTATCTTCACATTAATTTGTTCCACCCCGATAAAATACTTACAATAGAATCTACTTGCGAAGAAAATCATTTTGAAATTGCAAGAGACATAATAAAAGCTTGTCGTATTAAATTGCAGGATATACTGCCGCAAAGGAAAACTCAATAATTACAAATTCACATTTAATAAACAATTAAAACAAAATCAAAATGGAAAATAAAGCAATAACACCAAAAGTAATTTTTGGAAATCATTCGTCAGTTATAGTTCCGCGCAAAGACCGCGACAGCATTCGTAAATTTTATTGTGATGTCCTTGGAGGCAAAATCACAAAAGAAGAAGATGAGAGGGACTTCCTTCGTTTGGGAGAAAACTTCATCGGCTTTCTTTATGGAGATGTTCCTGATGAAAGCGAGTTCTTACGAACTGCAAGAGCGATGTGGCTTGAAATCAAGTCAGACAATGTGGAGGAATTAACAAAGAAAATTCTTGATTTCGGTGTCACGAAACTTGAAGTGCCAGACTCTCACCTCTACTTTCAAGCCCCAGGTGGACAATGCTGGAGATTAGTCGGAATAAATGAGGACCTCTCCTTTTATGAGGGCTTGGGAGATGGACCAAATGTTACCAAGGTAAAAGAAGGAGCCAATAAAGGATTTCAATAGACAAAAAAATACGCTATACTATAAAGTGCATAATTATTATTAAACATAATTTAAATAAAAATGGAAAAGAAAAATTACACTACAACAATTGAAGTCGCAAAATCTCCGAAAGACGTTTTCAACTGCATCAATAATGTTTCAAAATGGTGGTCAAAAGAATTTGAAGGCAGCAGCACAAAACTGAATGATGAATTTATAATCAGGTTTGGCGATAGGCATTATTCAAAACATAAACTTGTTGAGGTTGTGCCTGATAAAAAAGTTGTGTGGCTTGTTACAGACAGTAAACTAAATTGGATTGAAAAGGACAAGAATGAATGGACAAATACCAAAATGATTTTTGAGATAACCACTAAAGGTGATAAAACCGTGCTTCACTTTACACACGAAGGACTTGTGCCTGAAAAGGAATGTTATGCAAAGTGTGAGCAGGGCTGGAATATGATCATTAAAGACTGGCTGTTCAACTTTATAACCACTGGTAAAGCGATATAAATTATTAAAACAAAGTAAGGATATGGAAAAGAAAAATTACACTACAACAATTGAAGTCGCAAAATCTCCGAAAGACGTTTTCAACTGCATCACTGCTGTTTCAAAATGGTGGACAGAAAGTGTAGAAGGCAACTCACAAAAACTCAATGATGTTTTTACAGTTCGCTTCGGTGAAACTTTTGTAACTCACAAAATTGTTGAAATGATTCCTGCCAAGAAAGTTGTTTGGTTAGTTACAGACTGCAACCTCCATTGGATTAATAATAAAAAAGAATGGAAGGATACCAAAATGGTTTTTGAAATTTCACAGAAAGAAAATTCAACACAAATAAATTTTACTCATGTTGGGATAGTTCCTGGCATAGAATGTTACAACGACTGTTCAAAAGGTTGGGACAGTTATATTAAGGAAAGTTTATTCAAATTAATTAGCGAAGGCAAGGGAATTACATTTGAAGATAAACAAAAGTCTTCCAAATAAATTTTAATTCAAAGAAATTTATCATAATGGAAAAGAAAAATTATCACATTAGTGTTTCTGAAAAAATTACCCCCGAAGAAGCTATGAAGCATATCAATAATCCCAAAGCATGGTGGGGTGAAGACATTGATGGCAACTCGGAAAAGAAAAATGATGTGTTTACCTACTATTCCCGCGACACATGGGTAAAATTTAAAATCACTGAACTAGAACAGAGTAAAAAAATAGTGTGGTATGTAACAGACTGTTTTCTGCACACAATGAACGACAAAAAAGAATGGAAGGATACGAGAGTGGTTTGGGAAATAAGTAAAACTAAAGAGGGTGTAAAGGTTGATATGACTCACATGGGACTAACCCCCAAGATGGAATGCTATGCAGATTGTGAGAAGGGCTGGAACCTTTTTGTAGGTAACAGTCTGCATACTCTGATGACCACTGGAAAGGGCACGCCTCATAAAGGAAAAACAAGAATAAAATAATTTATTAATTCACCTTATCACTCTGCATTCTTAGGAATTGAAGAATGGAAAAGTTCGTTTACTTTTTTCATGAAGAAGGAGTGCTTAAGAAACTATCTCCGCAACAGATGCAGGATTATTTGCAAAAGTGGTTAGACTGGATAAAAGTCTTGAAAGATAATGATGCTTATATATTAGGTGAACCGATTGAGCCAACTGGGAAACAAATAAGCGGGAAGAATAAAATAATATCTGATAGCTCCTTTACTAAGGAAAATAATATTAACGGATTCATTTTTATTAAAGCAACAGATTTAGAAAACGCGATTTCGTTAGCAATGGGCTGTCCAATATACCAGGTAGACGGAAAGATAGAGGTCAGGCAAATTAGAAAAATTGCATTTTGAAAGAAATTAATCAACCTATTAAATAAATTTTACTAAATGTTTCTTCTCCACATTCTTATCACATAATGTAAAATGTGAGAACAGTAGTAAGTATATCAATAGGCAAATTCTGTTGAAGTTTCGTCCGCTTTCGCTTCTCAGTAAATGGAATTCAAATTTCAAGATGAGGGATAACAATCATCTCAAGTGATTTTAATAGTTAGAAGTAGAGACGCGCAGGTAAAAGAGCCTTCAGCAAGCGAGAGGAAAAGCGAATGCAATAGTTCATTGCAGTCGCTGTGCTGCTCGCCGTTGCGAGTACGAAGGAGGTGGTGTACATTTTAGTCCGACGTAGGAGGACGATGTACAGCTATGTTGAAAACACGCAGTGCCTGGCGTGTGTTTTTGTTCATTGGGTGATAGCTGCTTGTGTGATTGCTCCTGGTGTGAGACAAGCAATGCGGAGAACAAAAACCATGTCAGGCACGGAGCCGACTGAGTGTCGCAGGCGAGCCAATTGATGCAGGCGATGGACTTTGTGGATCTTTCGGAATACGGACTTCAATAAAGCGGAATGAGCATGGGAGGCATAGCACGTTGAATTCGTGGTTGTATGAGCGCTGTGTCTCGTTGTAGAGGTAATACAAGCCGAATTCAGGGCTATATGGAGAGAGGTTGCGAAATGGAGCGGTTCAAATAACTATAGTCCGTGATGAAGAATATTCCACAAAGGACAGAAAGCCTGCAGTGAAGCTGACGAAGTGAACTGCAGAAAATATGACAAGCTGCGACAGCACCCGAAGACTGAACGGAAGCACGCAGTGCCCGGTTCAGCGAAGGGCATGCAACTCTTGTAATGACCGCTGCAAGCTTTTGAGATCATTACAAGTGTTGCAATGGCTTGGCACATTTTCTTGCTGAACAAGGAAGCTGAACACCGCTTTACCTGTAGTATCAGCTTGGATGAAATCAACACGATAACTCACTGTCTGTAGAGCGAAGCGGAACAGACATCAATCTAAGAAGTGCATTTGCACCCCTTAGCATTTGTATTAGCGATTGCAACGAAAATACTGCATGCAACTATCGCTGTTGAAATATTTTCATGGCTACATTCAATTCATTTTCTACTTTACTCATTCCAAAAATGATTGCAATAAAATCAATTTCTTCCATGAAGGAAAGACCAACATTTGAAATTGCTGAAAAGATTTTCAAAACTAAACTAGAGCTAAAGACTTTTACTAAAGCGATTCTCAATAAGTACAAGGTGAAAGATTCTCTTGAGAAGTCTGATTTTGAATTTGTCGCTGAACTTTTGAAGGGACATCCTGAATATGAAAAGAAAATTGGAAAAGGAATTAAGGATATTATTGTCCGGACTGATACGCAATGGCAAAAAACAAAATGTTTTCACATAGTACGAGTTGATGGCACAGAGACAGATTTCAGTTATCTAAATTGCATAGACAATGATACTCATCAAGAACCGATTAAAATATTCAAGCTATCAGCTCGAAGCGCAATTGCGGATCAAATAATTCAGCATTTGGTCAATTACAAAAACAAGACGATTGATAAAGAGGGATGTGTTCTTGATGAAAAAATGAGAGTAAAAATCAAGTATGTTGAGGCAACGGTTGATCACACTCCTCCAATGACTTTCAACAAAATTGTTGAAGACTTTATCACAATAAAAAATGTTAACCCTGCTCAGATTGAATATATCGGTTTTGGTGATAACGAATATCGGAAGCAGTTCAAGGACGAACTTTTAAGAAAAGAATTTTCCGTCTACCATCGCCAAGTGGCAAAACTTCGTGTAGTAAGTAAGCAAAGCAATCTCACACAAAAGAAGAAGAACTTTGACCATCAAGCCGAAATAAATTTTTGAACAAACTATGGAGCTTAAATCTCTTCTCCAGATCACTGATCTTACCTCCTACTCTGAGGGAGGACAGATCGACATCATTGGAAATCTTTTCGATCTTTCATTTGATAGTTCAAGTCTTAGTGGAATTGAACACGCCTTCGCTTTAGCGAAACAAATTGACTATGATAAATTAAGTGAAGCAAACAAAGTAGTTTATCACTATGATCTTTCCAATGGTTGGAATTACACAAAAAAATTAAAGTATTCTGATAAAAATGACACTTGGAATTTTCAATTGTCTGAAATTTCGGAGGAAATTTTTCACCTGCGAAAAGCCATTTCACTACCCGGGTTTGATCAAACTATTCCGAATAGAAAATGTCAAATACTTACTAATCTTGGAAACACTTTATCCTACATCGGAAGATTTGTAGAGGCACAGGAATATTGGACACGAACGCTAGAAATTATTCCATATTTCCCTATGGCACTGGCAAATAAGGGAAATGGGCTATACTATTATGGAAACTATCTATTTGATATGAGTCATCGGAGCATTTTTAACATCTTCAGTTATCATTACCTTGATTCAGCACTCCAATTAGAAAAATATTTGGAACCAGGTGCTGCTTCTTTTTTCAGACATCTACATGATCATCTTGAACCAGCAATACCTGAAGAATTGAGAAATAAAATCCCAAACCTTAATAAATATCCTCTTGGGAAAGAAAAAAGATTAAGAGCATATCGATTATGGTCATTAGCAAACAAACTTTACGTAAATCCTCTTAATGATTTGGGCAATTACAACGTTGCATGTCATGATTGCTTGAATTTGCCCAATCTCATTTTTGAGATCAAAAAACCACCGATCTATATAACAATGTTCAACCAGATTAAACAAGAATTTGGAACAGCGAGATTTTCATACTTTGACTCTACTCACAGTACAAAGCCGCATTATTCAGATACGGACATTGTAATTCTAGAAACATTTGAAACTGCTCGGTATTCCTACTACATTGAACAAATAAAAATGTCCTTCCGATTAGCGTATTCGATACTTGACAAAACGGCATTCCTTCTTAACGATTATTTAAAACTCGGAATTAATCCAGTAAGAGTAAGCTTTCGATCTTTGTGGTATGAAAATTATGAAAAAAGAACTCTCAGAAATTTTTTCGCTCAGTCGGACAATTGGGCGCTTCGTGGACTATTCTGGTTAAGCAAAGATTTATATGAGACCGAGCAAGGTTTTGAGACCGTAATTGAACCAGATGCAAGAGAAATTGCGATAATTAGAAATCATATTGAGCATAAAGCATTCAAAATCGTTTCAGATTTTGAATTTCTACCTAAAGTTTATGACGAGAGTAACGACATTTCTTATACAATAACACGATCTCAATTTGAAGCGAAAACATTAAAGCTTTTAAAACTCGTGAGAGCAACGATTATTTATTTATCCCTTGCGATTAATCATGAAGAACAGAAAAAAGATTTTTCAAAAATGAAAACTTTGCCCATCGTGCTCAACACTATAGATCATGCTATGAAATTCTGACAATAAACCTTCTTTCTTTGAGAATACTTTATAGAGAGTCGAGCTGATAAACATTGAATTAGGCGGACGAATTAACTCACAACTTGTTACCTTTACCAAAATAAAGTACAAAAAAATGAATTAAGGATAGCTAAATTTAAATAATAAAAGATGAACGATTCTTTTGATAATTTTTTGCTTAAAGAGTATGAAAATATTGCTAAGGCTCACTTCGAATCTCAAAAGCAATTCGCCCTTTTCTTTCGGTATTATACTTTGTTTTTTTCCGTCCCATTAGTTGTACTCTCAATACTTTATCGTGAGGATTCAAGTACTTCCTTAAATAACTCAGTTATAGACATAAATACCTTCTGGTATTCAATGGTTGTTCTCTCTATTATTGGTTTTCTATTTTATTGGTTTGCAATAACAGTAAAATACGAAGCAGTTCTTTATGCCAGAACCGTAAACGGAATAAGAAATTACTTTTATCAGAAATTACCGAGTGGGATTAATGAAAGCGAAATAAGAACTCTACCCAGAAAAATTGATAAGCCTAAATATAAGAGTCTTGTTAATCCAGTTTTGTTAATCATTGCAATGGTAAATACAATTTACCTTTTCATAGCTTTAAAACACTTGGTTATTAGCAATATTTTATTCAGCTTGGGAATTACTATTCTATTTTTTGTAGCACATTTTATTTTGAACCTCTGCGTTACAAAGAATCAAAAAAAAGCGTATCCTTAATAAAGTGAATTAATAGTTGCAGAAGACTATACTACTGCGCAATATTTTCTTCTCACAGTGAGTGCTTCAAAATCATAAGTTAAAGTTAGATAGTGTCGTTTAATTAACCTATCGAATTGTTTTTTAAGTTTCTTATATTCAAGATCATTCCTATCAATGCTTCCTCTGGGTATTGTATAGTGCCTTAGAAAATGCTGAATTTTCGGATTTGAAGTATTAGCCTGAATGTTTGTAAAATCGTTTGTCTTAATGATATTTTCAGCTTCCTCTCTCTCTTCACTGTTCAATAAATTAAGATATTCTTCTTCCCAAATTGGAGTGTACATTAACTCCTTTTCAAATAAATGGCGATAAATGATATATGTCTCGGGCATATACAATAGCTTCCTAAATTCCTTAATATCAGCACCAAATGCCTTTTCAAAAAAACTTCTTCCGGGTGCCACAATTCCCTTTGTTACATTTAAGATAGCTTGTATCGCTCTAATAAATTTCTTATTCCAATTAGGTTGCGAAACAAAATTTCGATCCTTTGCAGCTTCCCCAAATAGCGGAATAAATTTCATCGGAAATGAATAAATATGTATACCCAATCTTTCTCCTAATTCCAAATTAATTTGCAATCTTTCATAAAGATCATCAGGTGTATCATGAAAGTTATAAAGAATATAATTGGATAGTTCCTTAATTCCGTACTTAGCCGCTAACTCAACTGCATTAATATATATCTTTTTCAGCCCAATGTAATCAAACGCAATTCTCAAAGGCTGGATTGGAATTTCACTCATAAGTTTCATTAATTCTTCAGTTACATATCGTGCATCTGTACCTTGATTAAAATCGACAATTCTCTGCCTAGGCGCTTTACTTCTGTATTTCTCATATAAGTGCTTAATCAGAGTATTTGCCTTAAGCAAATTCTCCTTCGTGGTTGTTTCAATTCTTAGAAGGTTATGTTGACGAAGAACATCATAATACTTTTGTTTGTTTTCATTCTTTAGTCTTTTCAAATGAGCATGAATAAGTTTGAATGAACGTTTAACGTATGCCTTATCATTATAGCCACTTCTTAGATTTCTAATTGCAATTTTCAGTTGATTAGGTTCAATGAAAGTGGCATCTTTATTAAACCCCATTCTCTTAATCTCCTCTATAATCTCCGGGAATTGAGGCGAAGCAAGCACATTATTATCCATTAATAAGAGATTCCGTTGCTCTCCAAAACGTTTTTTAATTTCCTTAAATTTATCAAGAGTTTCAATCTTTGGTTTATAAGTTGGCTCAAGCTTCGGTACTGAACAGAAAGAACATTTTCTTGTACACCCTTTTGTCATAAAAGTGAAATACGCATTTTGAGCCGGGTACACATAATCAATTTCATCGAGAATTGAGTAATCCAAAGGAAGATTGTCAATGATTATTTTTCTTGCCTTTAATCCCTTATCTAATATGCCTGGCTGGTCAAGTAATCCGGCAATAGGTTTAATACCCGTTTCCGTTTCGATCTCCTTCGTCAACAATGACGCCATCACGCCTCCTATTAAAAGTTGATCTGGTCTTTTAACCAATTTCTTTGCGAAGTGAATTGCTTCGATTGTAATCTTCCAGTAAAACGTGAATAAGGTTGTTACATAAACCCGATCATACATAGGATGATTTTCATATTCCTTTTTACGATAAAAAAGGGAATAACCTAATAAACATTTTTCAATGAGAGGTGAGTATTGAGAATGTCCAAAATTTAATTCTTCTAGTAAAGTTGATTTCTTGGTTTTTATGTACTGCTTAATTAAGTAAGCTTTAGGTTGCCACTCGATTGATTTATCAATCCTTCTTAATCTTTTTAAGCATTCTTCATAGAGCTGATCAATAATCAAATCTCTTAAATCGCCCTTATAAAAAGTCACCTTATCTCCTATCATCTTATGATAGGTAGAAATCTTCATTAATCCTATAGGAGGATATTTATTTTTATAGTTCGGTTCTAATAGCAAAATATTTCTCATTGCAATTCATCCTTTATTTTCTGGATGATGGTATCAGAAGTTTTCTTATCGAAATAGTTAGCAATAACTTTGAAAATACGAGCCAATAATTTTTTTTCAGAATCCGACAATCTATTAGTTTCCTTTGTTTTAACCTTAGAAGTATTACCTACTATGGGATGGCTATCTGGATCGGTTAAATCTATCGGTGATGTTTCTTTTATTACTCGTGATAGCGTGCTATTGGGATATTCCTTCTGAAGTCGAATTAATTCCTTTTTTGCTTTTTCTGCTTTTTGTTCTTTTTTTACAGCTTCTTTTCCTAAAATCTCTCGCTCCTCCTTACTAATAAACTTATCTTTAATTTTATGACTATACTCTTCCCTAAACTTTTCAGTCTCCTTTAAATCCTTTATTGAACTATTTTTCTTTGAAAAATCATAGTATAAATTATATAAAGTTGAATAAAAAAAATCTCTCAATTCTTGCTTAAATAATTGCAGTATAGAATTATCTTCAAAAAAATCTCGTCTTGCGTTCGGAACTAATCTGCTATTTAGGGCGTGTACTTCTCCTATAAAATAACGATTGCCGGTATCATCTTTATGAAAATCATCCAATCTATTCTCTAAACCAATTTGAATATTATGTTTTCTTAATCGTAAAAACTTTTCAAAATTTTCTTCAGGGATTTGCCTCATATTCTTACTTATTCCATACCAACACCAGAATAGAACTTCTTTATGCTTTTTTGCTTTTTTATTTGCCTCCCCTTTCATTTCAACTTCTGATTTATAAAATTCAACATCATAAATTTCATCAACTATATTCCCTTTATTAAAAACACTATTCTTATATGCTTTAAATAGTTGATCCTCATTAATGTATATTGTATATTCGTCAAATATGATTTTTTCTTTTTCTGCCTCTTGGTAAATTTTAGTTTTAAATGAAAAGTTATTGGAAAACGGTACAGGTGCAACCATAGATAGATACTCCCTAACTGCATTTACACTGAGCAAATCATCATTGGTTACATCATCCAGAATAACTTTAAAATAATGAGTATTTTCAGCTTCGGATTCTTTAGAGTAATTTGTAATTGCACTAATAAGTTCAGCCGCTTCAATTCTAATGGATGTATCATTAATTATTTCTCTCAATTGCTTGGCATCCCAAACCATTGTGCTTTTAATCTTTTCTCCCTTGTAAGAAGTTTCAAAGGTTAGTTTATCGCAATAACCTAAGCCGCCTAAACGTCCGATACCTCTAAATCCTTTATCCAAATATCTATTTTTTGGTGATTGTGCGATGTTGCCTAAAAACGCCTGCACTTTTGCGCTCTCAATACCCGTAGCATTATCTTCAATTATTATTTGCTTTTTCTTCTTATCAATCAGTATGTGAATATCACCATCTTCTTTTTTGGCAAAGATGCCACTCTTAGTTGCTGCATCAATTTGATCAGCGGAATTTTGAACATACTCTCGGAAAATAAATCGTGGATCATCATACATGCCCATTGTCAATGTCTCAATAACATTCTTTCCAATAGAAGGTATGAATTCTGCTGCCATGATTAGTGTTTGCCAAAGTATTTTTTTATTGAAGCGGGAATATTACCAAGCTTTTCATCATACCCGTGATACTCATTTGAGCCCGATGAAACAAAGCATATGTATGTTTGGTTTACCTTATCATAACTATATAATTTCCCATTGCCCTCTTTACTCTTAATCGCTTTATCAAGTAACAACTGGGGAACTTTATCATTTTTACCGTCAAAACAAGACAATGGTGATACTTCCTCTCCATTTTCAATTCGGAATCCCTTATTTCTATCATGCTTGGGATTGTGCTTAAATATAAGCTTAAAGCGATTAAAAAAGCCTTCTAAGTTGTCCTCAATAGGGAGAATAATTGTTTCATGTTCCTTAGGGATTCCATTAAATAATGTATTTAAGGAAATTGATTCTTCCCAAATTGGTTTGAAGGTAAAATAAACGGTAATAGTCGTATTGAAGTGTATTTCTGATATTAAAAAAGTTATTTCTTGCTTTACACCATAATTATAATAGCTATAAATAATGTTAGGTTTGGAAGAAACCCCTCTATCACTTGCATCAAATTCTTTTATCTGTTCCGGCAAACGCGCTAGAAATGAATAAACAACATTTTTGAATTCATAAAAATAAGGTTTATCTGCAGTTAAATTCCAGGGAAATACATTTAACATTTCTGCTAATAAATTTGACCTCAAAAAAATCTGCGGCTTTTTGGTTTCAAAAATTTCAACAAAAGTCATTAACTGATTAGCTAAGTTATAGTATGGGGTTTGATCTTGTAAAAATTTTTCTTCATCCCAAATAAAAGCAGAAGCATCGATTACAGCATTAAAATCCATACAATTATCATTTTTTGTTTTGTCTTTTTAATGCTTGAGCTTTCACTATTGCTCTATAATCAATTTCGCTTTGCTCAATAAAATCTTTGGGGAAATATGACAGCGAACCGGATTCTGATAAATCAAGTTCCTTAAATATGTGCTCGGATTCATCTTCTTCCACGAAGATCAAATTTACTTTACCGACTAAGGTATTGCTGCTATCTTCGGCAATGCGTCTACGCATTCTGGTTATAAACTCAGCGCTGTGTGTTTCTACAATGATTTTCTTGCCGCTTATTATTAAGCTGTTTAAAAAATCAAATAGTGAGCTTTGTATTTTAGGATGAAGATGTATTTCAGGTTGTTCCAAAATAAGAATCCCAGTGTCTACCATGCGCAATCCCTCAACGATAATTGGCAATATCTGACTTATCCCAAATCCTACATGTTTTATTGTGGTTTCAATTCCGAAATGATTTACTATCTTAACAATAAACTCGTCTTTATACTCTTCTGTTTTTATTTCTTTAGCTAATTGAAGGACATCACAAATCCAGTATTTAACTGCGTCGGCTAACGAACCTCGTGAAAGTTTGTATTGGATTGATTCATTTTTAATATCTTCAATTTTATAATAATTAATTTCTCTTAGACCTTCCGTTTCTAAAAAATAAGCAGCGTATTGTCCTTTAGCCCCAATGTTATTATTATTTTTGTTCGGTGAATAACTGTCTTTAGGTATTTCGCGCAACGGTCCAATGTAGGAAAGCTCATCAAAGTACTTTTCGAGTAATGCTTGTAACTCTTTTGTCTTCGGTTCAATGCTTATCTTTTTTAATGGATTTTTATCAATCTCTGGGTAATTTGGATTGTTTATTTCTGTCACAAATAGTTGGGGCATAAAAGCAATGAATGATAAATCGCCACCCGGTTGATTGCTTTCATTGTTAATGTACACCTGCTCAAACTCTGCATTAAAAACAGCGGTATTGGTTTCATAGACGTACTTGCTATCACCGCTTTTAGTAAACTTAATCCAATGCTCTTTTTTTATAAACTCAGGTGTACTATATTTAAATTCCAAAGTTTGAATGACTGTATCATTTTCAAGGAGAGAATAGACAACATTTATGTTGCAGCCCTTTATTTTTAGAAACTCCAGCTCTGAAAAACTTATTTCATTTTCAGTAAATCCAATATCGAAACTGATGTTGTTTTCTTTTCTTTTATCATAAACTACCTCCGAATATTCGCCCAATTTTACATACTCTTCTGAGTTAAAAATGAGAGGACGATTGGCTGCCTTAGCTTCGAGAGTTTGTTTTAATAACAATAAGAATTGAATAAAGGAAGTTTTTCCGCTACTGTTAACACCCGAAATTACATTCAAAGGCTTTATTTCTAAATCCTTGAGTTCTTTTATCGTTTTAAAGTTATTAATGGAAATTTTCATTTTTACTGTGCAGTGGTGATTTATCCGTTCTTGAATTGCTTATAAATTGGTTTTGGAAACTTGATGCTTAAAAGAGAACGAAACACCGGGTTTTGAATGATGTATTCTCCCTGTTTAAGCCTGGTAAGCATCGATTTATAAACTGCTGGCACATACTGATAATCGCTTTTGGATACCTCAATCGCATTCGTTCTTCCGTATGCATATGAAGCGCAATTACCCTTTACTCTGTCATGAATGTCACTACGGAATTGCTCAGCTCCAAACAAAATAATTCCTAGAGAACGTCCTCGCTCTGTTATATCCATGATTTGCCGAAGAATTGGAGAATTCTTAGGGACATCCTTCGAAGCGTATTTATTTAGTTCATCTATGAAGACTATTATTTTATTTGGAATATCACTCTCTTTTCTTTCAATTTGTCCAAGCTTTAAATCATATACTGCTCGCATTACATCTCCGAATACAAATCCTTGCGTTTCCTCGTCTAGTCTTGCTACGTCAATAACAAATACCTCATTTTTTTGTATATTTTTTATTTGCTCTTGTAAACGTACTTCTCCTTTTCCCAAGCCATTTGCAAAAATTGAACTCTTATCAAGTGTTTTCCTAAATAAGCGATAAAATTTTCTCCAACTTGAAACAGTAATTTCTCTGTCTCTTCCACTTGTATCACCTTTTTTAGTATGCTCATGGATTTCATTTAATAGTTCATTCCAATTGGTAATTCCATCAAACTTGCCTTGACCAGTTGAAATGTAGTTAACAATAGATTCCATTGTCTGGTTAGGATCATCAACATTGGAGAAAAGTAAATCAATGCTTTCTTTATCATCCTCAAAAATGTACTTAAATTGAAATGCTTTATTTTGTTTTTGCTGATTTTTGACATCATCAGGTCTTGCATACGTGGTTGGAAATTGTTTTGAATATGGATAAAAATATTTTACGTTGGCAAAGGGTTTCGGACTTAATTTGAGCATCTCGTAAATTTCTTTGTCCGCTTTAGTGAGATCTCCGTTTGGCTCATCTATAGCAACTAGGTCCCTACCTTTTACGTTGAGAATTACAAATGCAACTGATTCCTTATCACTGTTAGATTGTAAATGTTCATTTTGAATTGCCTTAAGCAGGAACATTGCATAAGATGTTTTTGAAGCAAGACCTGAAATTCCTGAAATGTTCAAGTGTGCTCCTTCTGGTCCAATTAGAAAATGGGAATTAAAATGTACAGGAATTCGGATGGAATCAGGAGGTTCGTACATTTCTATGTAGCCGCATGGTAAAGGGTTTTTGATTTCATCCAATCCCAAAGCTCTTTTAACGTCATTTTCATCGGCGAAAGAAACAATGTGCCCGTCAAGTACAGGTGTGAAAATTCCATCTGTATTTCCAACAACTCTTGCCTTTACGTAATTCATTCCGATTCTTTCCGTGTTGGGTACGTGCTCGACATCTCCGAAATCACTTGAGATATAACCTGCTAAAAAACCTGGCGAATCGGTGAAATGAGAAATTTCCTCAACGACCCCGAACGTTACTGAATTTCTGATGTGCTCAACTTTGACGACATCAAATGGTTTGATGACTCTCTTCTTATCTGTCCAAAAATAAAATTCGTCTACCGTTGTAGGCATTTTTTCTGTAGCTACAACTTTTCCGATCCTCTTCATCAAAATAAATTTAGAAAATGATAGTCACTAATGTACTGACTCTTGACATACTTTTCCGTGAGATAGACCGGGTATAGATGGTTTGCCCATCGTGTATCATTTCCATATGCTACAGGGCTTCGTTCATTAATAATATTTGCGCTGATTAAGTCAACTTCGTCACTGCTTAATCCATTTTCAATTTCATGATCTGACACCAAAACTTTTTCAACTTTCACCACACCAGCAAAGGGACTTTCTGTTACACTTACTTCGCGTATTCTCAAATACCAGATACTGAAAAAAACTTCTGTTGAAACAATATCAGTTTGATACATGAACGCCGGAGTACGACTATACAAGGGTAGCCTTGCAATTTTGGTGGCATTGCTCTTCCCAGCTTTGTCCATAGAAAGCTCTGGATTAAAATATTTGGAAAGCCCTATCACACGTTGATAATTCGATTTGATTTTTGATAATTCACGAAAATCGCCCGACCTCATAGGCTTATATTGTAATGAACCATCCTTTAGCAGATAATTATCATGATTCAATAAATTCTTTTTCACAAGCTGCGAGACAATTTTTTTTTCACACTCAATCATTTCGTCTTGGATTTTTGCAATTCCCAAATTCTCAAATTTTTCACCTAGCTTCAATTGCCTTGTTGGATATGAAAGAATTTTTGAAAATCTCAAGTTGTACTGCTGTAGTTTTTCTAGCTTGTTAATTCTCTGAGCAAGGGCATTGAAAAATTCTTCTGAATTTTTTCCATCGATGTCAGCTTCACTTGGTAGTGATAATACGAGATTATGTTCAAGAATTGTCTGTGAAAATTTTGAAGGACTTTTTCTTTCACAACAAGCAACACCTATCTGCCCAGCGATTATTGGAAAAATTTTTCTTCCCAATTCAATATCATCGACTTTGTAAATTCTTCTTGAGCCATCTAGGAAATAGCGAAACAAGGGTTGACTGCTTTGTATTTGTTTTGCTCTACCCGAGATATCCTTGGTTTCTTTTAAGCTTGTATCGGTTTCTCCATACCGATCACGCTGTAACGTGTAGGATTGGTTCTCTTCATAATTAACTGATGGCACTTCGGAATCGTTGACACAGTACTTGTAAGAACTGTAACAAGTTCCCCCGGTTTCCTCTGCTAATAGCATTAAAATCTTGTCCATGAATTGCAAAGAAAGTTATTAAGTACCAGTATCATTGCAAAACAACTCAAATGTAACCAGTCAATAGAATTCTACGAGATTTGTTTTGCAATGCTTTTTGCCTACTAATGTTGAAAACATTTTTCGACAAATCGTTTGCATATCATTGATATGCATTGTAAATTTGCTTTAAAAATTACATTAGTTTATGGAGACCCTCGATACACAGATTCTAATACGGATGTCAAAGACTTTGAGAAAGTCATTGCAAAAGTTAGCAGACGAGCATAAAAGAAAGCTTAGTGACTTCATTCGTTATCAACTTGAGAAAGTTGTAGAGGATGAGAAAGAGAAAAAGAAAACTGCAATCAAATAATTTTCATAACTGCACTACAATGGAAAATAAAAAAGCAGTCGGAATCTGGATTCGGGTTTCCACGGAAGATCAAGCCAGGGGAGAATCGCCTGAACATCATGAGAAACGTGCTCGCCTGTACGCTGAAGCGAAAGGATGGGACGTAAAGGAAGTGTATCATCTTGAAGCTCTCTCTGGGAAATCAGTGATGCACTATCCGCAAACGAAAGAGATGTTGAAAGACATCAGAGAGAAAAAAATCACCGGACTCATTTTTTCCAAACTGGCTCGTCTTGCTCGCAACACAAAAGAACTTCTTGAGTTCGCAGACATCTTTGAAGTAGAAGGTGCGGACTTGATTTCTTTACAGGAAGCAATTGATACTAGCACTCCTGCTGGTCGTCTCTTCTACACAATGATTGCCGCAATGGCTCAATGGGAACGCGAAGAAATTGCATCTCGTGTTGCTGCCTCAATACCAATTCGCGCGAAGCTTGGAAAACAAATTGGGGGTCAACCTTCACTTGGCTACCGTTGGGAAAATAAAGAAATAGTGATTGTTGAAAAGGAAGCGCCGATAAGAAAGTTAGTGTATGAACTTTTCTTGAAACACAAGCGAAAGAAAACAGTTGCTCGGCTTCTCAATGAGCAAGGGTATCGAACACGTAATGGCTCAGAGTTCTCTGATAGCACTGTTGTGCGATTGTTGCGTGACCCGATTGCCAAAGGAGAACGGCGATCTAACTACACTTCTCATTCGGTTGGAAAGAAGTGGGAATACAAACCTGTTTCGGAGTGGGTCATTCATGCATGTCCTGCAATTGTCTCAGAAGAGTTGTGGAATGAATGCAACCGAATCCTGGACGAACAAGAAAACAAGCACAAGGCACTTGGTCCCCGACCCAAACATTTGCTTGCAGGTTTTGTATATTGTACCTGCGGAAAGAAAATGTATGTTTTTCATCAGACACTTTCACCAGCGTACACCTGTAAGGACTGCAAAAACAGAATCGCTGCAGAAGACTTAGATGAAATTTTTCACGAGCAGTTAAAGACATTCCTTCTTACAGACACTGACGTTTCAGGATACCTTGAAAAAATTGATGCTTCCTTGCAGGAGAAAAAGAAACTCGTTGAAGTCGTCGAAAAAGAAAAAGATGTTCTCAAGAAAAAAATGGATAACTTAATTGATATGCGGAGCGGCGGTGAAATGACGAAAGAAGTTTTCGCAGAACATTACCGACCTCTTGAAGAGCGAATGCTGCAAATTCTCAATCAGCTTCCTGAACTGCAAGCTGAAGTTGATTTCTTAAAAATCCAACACTTGAGTTCTGATACTGTGGTTCAGGATGCGAAGGATTTGTACAGCCATTGGAACAGCCTCGCCTTTGAGGAAAAGAGAACCATCATTGAAATCATCACAGAAAAGATCGTTGTCGGGAAGGAAGATATTTACGTAAAACTCTCCTATCTGCCTTCAAAAGCACCGAAGCCAAACAACTCAAATAATTCATCAAATACCACTTTAACACCGACATTTGGAACCAAAACGAAACAGAACACCACAGCCCAACCAATTACCGGAAAATGGCAACAGAACTATGGCGTTTTGGCGACATCAAACATTTCACTTCGCTCAAACTTCTTGCTTTAATTCTCGGCATTGATTCACCCAAGAATGACATTGACGGCAAAGATGTGGGAAGAGTTTACTGGAGAGAAAAAAATCTGCAGCGCATCGTTGAATATTGCCAGCGTGATGTGGTCACGGTGGCGCAGTTGATGTTGCGCTTTAAAAATCTGCCGCTGCTGAATAAAGAGCAGATATTTGTTCACAGTTGAGCTAAAAAAAATTCAATTCCTTTTACAACTAAGTAGCATGATATGTGAACTTGAATTTGTGTACTAAGAAAATAGCTTTGACTTGACCTTATTTTTATGTTTAAAAAAAATTCCCGAGCAATCCTACTTCAAGTACTTAATATTTTGGGCGGAGCTTTAATACTCATGTACCCTGCTCTTTGGAATAGATTCCCAATTATTAATTCTGACTCCGGTACTTACATTCAATCGGCTATTGACAATCTTACCCCCATGGATCGCCCGGTATTCTACGGCTATTTTATTAATTGGACGGATGTCTATCGCTCCTTATGGTTCGTAGCATTCTCCCAGAATATTTTGCTTGCACTGATGATCTGGAAGACGATGCAGAAATTTTCCTCCGGGTTTTCATGGCTCGGGTTTTACCTGACAATTATTGTTCTTACTGCCTTCACAACCGTTGCATGGTTTTCTAGCCAGATCATGACTGATGTTTTTACTCCGCTCCTGCTTTTGTCTGCAGCGTTGCTGCTTTTTGACTCTTCGGCTAAGATTGGAGAAATGATTTTTTATTCTGCCATTGTTTTCTTTTCATGCCTTGTGCACTTCTCACACTTTATGCTCGCTCTTGCATTAGTTGCTTTCATTCTATCAGCCAAATTATTTCATGTTAAAATTGCTTTTCTCCAGGTTGCCTGGCGAAGATTGATGCTGGCATTGACTGTTGTAACCCTGTCTATTGTCTTCGTTCCTTGCTTTAACTACTTCAAGGATGGAAAATTTTATTTCAGCAATGGCTCTGGAATATTGCTCTGTAGCAAGTTTGTTGAAGACGGCTTACTGAAAAAATATCTTGATGCACACTGCTCTGAGGATCCCAACCCCCTCTGTCACTTCAAAGATCAACTGCCGGTATGGGGTCCTGAGTTTCTTTACGGAAAAACATCGCCGGTAAATGAATTGGGCCTCGATTCAACATTGTCTGCTTGCAATAAGATAAGTTTTCGAGTAGTTGAAACCTACCCGCTCGAGTTCGCATTGCTCTCTTTAAAAGGAGCTTCTATTAATTTATTCAGATTAGATGCAGGTACAGGAATTCAACGTTATGATGAGAATTCAAGTCCATATTTCAGGATTGAAATGGAGGATCGCACTGAATTCAATCAATGGAGAACATCAAAACAACAGGGCAATCAATTGGACTTTTCGCTATTGGCTATTATTCAAAGAATTTTCGTTTTCGGCACCCTGTTAATCTTGCTTTTAAATTTGAGCACACCAAATTTATTTTCGTCTCTTAGCCAACGCTTCATATCGCTTGCACAGTTCATTATTTTGGCTCTGATACTGAACGCAATGATTACAGGCACTCTTGCAAGTGAACATGATGATCGTTATCAAACCCGAATTGCGTGGCTTATACCTTTGATTGTTTTGACTCAGTATCAAAATCAAATTGTGAATGGATTGAAAAGACAATTCGGAAAATGGAACAAAGAATAATTGATTCGATCATTGTCTGCGACAATTTCTTCGTCCTTTGATTTCCTCACGCGATGATCACTCATCGCACTTCTGAAATTTGTATTTTTGATTTCTTTGAGCTTTCACAATTCATTTCATGAAAAAAATTTTGTCGCTAATTCTTTCTCTCGGGGTATGCACACCGGGTTTTGCAACAAATTACTATTTATCAAACAACGGCAGTGACTCAAACAGCGGTACTTCACCTTCTGATGCATGGCAAACGATTGATCAACTCAACTCAATTTTATACCAACCGGGCGACAGTATTTTTTTTGAGTGCGGAAGTATTTTCAGGGGAGAAATTGTCGTGACCAGCGGCGGTAATGATGCTGCAAAAATTTATTTCGGGAAATACGGGAGTGGAAATTTGCCTGTGATCTCCGGAGCGGAACCAGTAAGTGGCTGGAACCTTTATCTTGGAAATATGTACCGTGCCGCCTTCACACAAACTCCGGCTCATCTTTTTGCTGATGATAAGCAGATGACGATTGCGCGGTACCCTAACAGCGGGTATCTCATTCACCAGGATGGAGTCGGCAATATCGGATTCATTGATACTTCGCTTACGCAACCCAATGACTTTTGGAATGGAGCGACTATTCGCATGCGCACGTCGGATCGTCGCTGGGAGGTAAATACGGTAGACTCATTTTCGAATGACACCATTATTTTTTCATCCGCCAATTACAATTCCATCGGCGGATATTTCGGCTACTTCTTCGATAATCTCTTCTCATTGATTGACACCGCGAATGAATGGTTTTATGACTCTGCAAATCAGGAACTGTATTTTATTGCGCCGGGAAATGCTGACCCTTCTTCAATGAACACGGGAGCATCAGTTTACGATTATGGAATGTGGATCGAAAACGGAAGTTACTTTACCATTGAAAACATCCGGTTTGAAAAGCAGAAGACTTCGGGGATTTTTGTCGAACAATCCTGCCTGAATATTTCAATCTCCAATTGTGGGTTTCGATTGCAGGATAAAACCGGTGTTTTGATTTCTGCAGGTTCTACTGATTGCTCAGTCGTGCAAAATAATTTTGCTGATATCAATGGCATTGCCCTTTCTGCCAACAACGCCCATCGCGCAAACATCTCTTTAAACGTGATTCGTAAAATCGGACTTATTCCCGGCTATGGATTTTATATTTCTGTAGACAACATGGATGGGATCGAATGCTTCAATTCTGACAGCGTCACGATTTCACAAAATGTTATTGACTCCATTGGCAGCATTGGAATTTTTTGCGGCATGAACAACTCTCTGATCTCAAAAAATATTTTGAGCTATTGTCTCCTTAATTTGAATTCGTTAGGAGGTATTTATTTATACGGGGCCTTGACTCATGCTTCTGTATTTAAGAACAATATCGTATTGCACACGATAGGAAGTACAGCCGGAGAACCTGTAACCGATTTAAATGCTGCAGGTATCTATGCTGATCAGTCTGCAACTGAAAATATTTTTGACAGCAATACCGTCGCTTATGCCACTTCGGGAATTTTGGTTTCAAATAACTCTTCCGATAATATCCTTCGGCACAATGTAGTTTATGGGTGTACTGAAAGCCAGTTGAAATTTGTTGAAGGGAATTTGCAGGGAAGTACAATAGGAAATATAGTAAGAAGCAATACATTCTTTTCTCTAAATGAAATTGCCGATGTTTCGAAGATGACTTCTGATTTTAATTCTTTCAATCCAGCTTCTTGTGATAGCAACTACTATTTCAATCCATACGCCTATCATGTTGTAAAAAAAGAACTTGCTCAGAGTGGTATAGAGTTTCCGATATACCGCACATTGCATCAATGGCAAAACGAGAGTGGACAGGATGAAAACTCTCATAGCACGTTTTTCTATCGCAGTCGTTTTAAAGTAACAGACACCCTTAATGATAATCTGATCACCAATAGTTTCTTCACGAATAATTTCGATGGATGGGCTTATAGAAGTCCTGACTTCATGCAGATGCTTCTGGATAATTCAGTAACTCTTGATTTTGGTTGTCTCAAACTAAGTTTTCTCTATGCGCTTCCTGATAGCCATGGTTATGTTTTCTTCACAGGATTTCCGCTGGATTCATCAAAGTTATACCAGCTACATCTCAGTAATTACTCGATAAAAGAAGGGAACACTGAAATCAAAATCAAAGATATTGTAAATGACTATCTCTATGTCGTGACACCACAAGCATTTCCATTTGATAGCTCTCGTCATGATTACAACACTATTTTTCAGCCCTTTAAGAGTTGCTCAAACTGTCAACTCGCTCTCACACTTAGTGGGATAGACTCAATAGTTTGGCTGGATAACATTACGTTGTTTCCAGTGAGTGCTATTTTGGAAACTCCGGAAAAGAAATCAAGATTGTTTGTGAATACAATGGACGCAATTACAACTTTTGATTTGGGTGACAGCGTCTTTTACAACCTTGATCAGGTCCAAGTCACCGGCTCTATTACATTACAACCTTATTCTTCCTCCATCCTTATTTTCGATAGCTCGTTGATATTATCTGCTAATAATGAAGCGATGAATCAATCGATGAAAATTTTTCCGAATCCTGTCTCAAGAGGAAGCACGCTGAATCTTGTTCTACCGCAAACAAATAATGAAGTTCAGATTTCAATCTCAGATTTGCAGGGAGAAAAACTGCTCAATCAATTTTTTAAAACTAAATCAAATTCAATTGGTTTAGAAGTTCCCCCTTTCCTTTCTCAAGGAATTTATTTTATCACGGTGAAAGAAAACAACAGATTATGGTCAGGGAAAATTGTGGTCATGTGAAGTGTCTTTCAATTCTTCACAAACCAAAATGATCCCCCATGCCGCTCTACGGTTTTTAAATTGGGATGCTCCCAAACCGGTAAAAGAATTTTGCTCAACTCCTCATCCTCACTGATGAAAAAATTCGGCAGAAGTATGGTAAATTTTTCAGGAGCACTCAGGAGCATGGTCGCCAGTAAATATTGCTCTGAGTAAAAACGGTCACACATGAATTGCGGATAATCGTACGGCAGGTAGATATCGTGCAAATGAATCATCACACCTTTGCGGAGCCCCGGAATAATTTCGAGGAAGCAAACGGTTACATCTGAATTGGGAAGGCAACGGTGCGAATTATCAATGAAAAGAATATCATTTTCATTCAGGTCATTAATGAAACTGAAGTCCGTTAAATTTTCAATGGGCTTTCTTATCACGGTATCTGTCAACTGATCAATTGACGCGCGCGGGGAAGGATCAATGGAAATGATTTTGCAATCGAGCTTATTATCTCTTATGGCTTTGCGGGCTACCATGGTCGAATTCCCCGATCCGATTTCAATGTACAATTTTGGTTTCCGTATTGCCATGAGGCCGTACAATGCAATGATATCAAGCCCGGGCAGATAGCCATTATTCCATCGCGGCTCATCGTCGCGGGTTTCCCGGTCACTTGTTTTGATCTGATGAAACACTTCAGTGAATTGAAGAAAACTCTTCAGCACATTTTCATATTCTTGCCGCTTGTTGCTGATCATGCTCTGAAGCATCGAGTGAGCCGGGTTCCCGTGTCCGTATCGCGGTTTGAATTCAGTCCTGTATTCAAGGAAAAGCGTTTGATATTTTGGTGAAAGAAATCTGTAAACGGACTTGAGCGGATTCATTGAAAGGGGGTGAGCGTCAAAAATACAATTCCGGTATCGCTCTTACATTTTTCCGATTCAGCTATTTTTGACCGACGACCTCTCATGCGCCAATACAGCCTTTCAAACATTTACAGCTTCGGAAAAAATTATGGTGAGCGGCATCTTTCACTTATTTTATTTTTCATCACACTCGCTTCCGTTGTGTATGCACTCAACATGGTGCTGTTTCGTCCTTCTGAGTTTTTACTCTATCACATGTATGATCAAATGCGCAACTACTATGCGTACCTGTTCTACCTGCACCAGGATTTTTCATCTGGACTGTTTCGATTCAGCGGGATGAATTATCCCTTCGGTGATTATATCTTTTACACTGACAACACACCCCTGATTGCATTCCTCGTAAAAATCATCTCGCATTACATCGTTGATCTCACCCCGTATGCTTTGCCAATCTACAATTGGTTCATGGCGCTTTCCATTCCTGTTTCTGCTGTTTTAATTTTTCAGATCGTCAGTTATTTTTCTTCTCACCGCTTCATTAACTTCTTCGCTTCATTCTGCTTTGCATGGATCAATCCGCAATCCATCATCATCAATGCGGGCGCAAGCAACTTATCGCTTTCCATGATTGTGCTTGCCGCCATACTGTTGCTGATAAAAATTTTTGTGCACAGCCGCGATCGCAAATTTTTCCGCTACACCACGTTGCTCATTCTGCTGCAGGTTTTTTCGGGCTTCATTCACTTGTATTATTTAGCCGTACTCGGATTTTGCTCCGCGATTTTCTTTTTTGTGTGGGGAGTGAATGAGTTGTATCACCGGCGTGTATTTATCAAAATCTGGCTCACCGGTTTTCTTCAATTTATTTTTTCATTCGGAATTTCATTTCTGATCATCTACTCTGTTGACGGGTATTATGCGCTGCGAAGCAACCACGCCGAAGGATACGGATGGATAAACTGGAAGCTGAATTTTTCTTCACTATTCACCACCTATTCATTCTTCCGCGTGAAATATCTTTTTCAGAGTGATGAACCGATTCCCTATGCTTCTTATTATTATCTCGGAAGTTTTTTTCTCTACTTTATTACGCTCTGTGCAGTGCTATGGCTGCTGCATTCAAAATACCGGTTGCCCTGGAAAGAAATTTTTCAGACTCATCCAAACAGAAATGTTCTGGGATTTCTGCTGATCACGGCACTCGTTGGGCTATCAGTGGCATTGGGTGAATATTATTCAATTGCAGGCACGGGCATCACGTTCAATAACATGCTGAATCCGCTGTTCTATCTTCATTGGTACACTCCGATGGTAACTCAATTCCGGGTGCTTGCGCGATTTGCATATTTCTTTTTCTGGATAATGAATTTCGGTGCGGTGATCCTGATCGTATTTGCATGGAATAAATTTCACGAAGCTGCAGCACGCTTTGTGGTGATTGTGCTGTTTTGTTTACTCGCTTCTGATGCAAAGAATGCAATTGAATTCACCAAAAAATTTCACTATCTGACTCCTAATCTTTACGAACGTGGTGGTGTGCATGAAGCGGTGGAGCGATTGACACAACACTTAGATGCGAAAAGCTACCAGGCATTTCTTCCCGTACCTTATTTCTGTGCCGGTTCCGAAAATTATTCTCTCACCATTGATGCGGAAGATGGTTTTATTACCGGGTGCATGAGCTTCTCTTTAAAAACGGGACTGCCAATGATGGCTTCTTCCATGGGAAGAACACCACCTGAATTTACAAAGGAAGAATTGTCAATTTTTCTCGACGGACATTATTCTCCTGATATAAGATCAAAGTTGAATGGTAAGCCCATTCTGATATTGTACAATTCGTCTTATTACAGAGATACTGTTGGTTTTGGCGGCTGGCCTCCGGTCAACTATGAGCCGGCGATCACTGCTTTTAAAACCGGTAAAAAACTAATTGAAGAAAAACCTCTGAAAAAAATTGCTGAGGCCGGCGATTGGATTTTGTTTGAAGCCGATCCCAAAGATTTGTAGAAATTCATGTCATTCGTGTTCCTTCAGATACTTTTTGTATCCAACCTCTTCCAACTCCTTCGCTTTCTCTTCTACTGAACTTCGCAGTCTCTTTTTGTATGCAACTAATTTTTCAGAAAGAGTGGTGTCACCCAGTGCAATCATTTGCACTGCGAGCAAGCCCGCGTTGCGTGCGCCGTCAATGGCCACAGTTGCGACAGGAATCCCGGCAGGCATTTGAACAATGGAAAGAAGCGAATCCAATCCGTTCAGCGATTTGGATTGAATGGGAACACCGATCACAGGAAGATGTGTGAGCGCCGCCATCACTCCGGCTAAATGTGCCGCCCCACCGGCCCCGGCAATAATCACTCTTATCCCTTTCTCCGCTGCTGATTTCGCAAAGGCAACGGAGCGATCAGGAGTGCGGTGCGCGGACATCACGGTGATCGTATGCGGCACTTCGAATTCTTCGAGAACCGCTGCTGCTTCTTTCATGATTTTTAAATCGCTGTCAGAACCCATTATGATTGCGACCTGTGAGATTTTTTCTTTTGACATGGATAAGTTTTCGTGGGCGAAAAATACAATTTGAAAAATTCCAAGAACCAAAATCCATCCCGATCAATCGGGACAAATAAATTTCAAAGAGAAAAACTCCAAAACAGCGATTTGATTTTTAGAAGATTGATTTTTGAAATTTTTTTGTGATTTGGGTTTTGGAATTTGGAATTTCTTTTCACCAGATGTGCGTCTGCTGATCCGGCGACTTATACATTTTATCTCCCGGCTTCAATCCAAATGCCACGTAGAAAGCGGGCGTGTTACTCAATGTTCCGATCACACGATATTTTGCCGGTGAATGCGGGTTGGTGAGCAGTTGCATACGCAACGCATCCTCTCTTGTGCTGCCCCGCCAGATCTGAGCGTAGTTGATAAAAAAACGTTGCTCAGCAGTGAGTCCGTCAATTTTGGCGGGCTGCGGCTTTTTTTTCTGTGCCATTTGAAATGCCGTGAATGCGATTTCAATCCCTCCCTGGTCAGCGATGTTTTCACCGTTGGTGAGATCGCCGTTGATGTGCAGGGTGTCAATTGGAATGTACATAGAATAGTATTTCGACACGTGAGCGGTTTTCTCCTTGAATCTTTTTCCGTCTTCATCTGTCCACCAGTCTTTCAAATTTCCTTTCGCATCATAGAGCCTGCCCTCGTCATCAAAACCATGAGTCATTTCATGGCCGATCACGGCACCAATGCCCCCGTAGTTTACAGCATTATCCGCTTTGGGATCGAAGAAGGGAGGCTGAAGAATAGCTGCCGGGAAAACTATTTCATTATTGGTGGGATTATAGTATGCGTTTATTGTTTGCGGTGACATGCCCCACTCAGTACGGTCAACAGGCTTGTTTGCCTTGGCTACGTTGCGATTAGCCTCAAACTCAGCAGCGTGAAAAACATTCAGTACAAATGAACCGCGATCAATTTGCAGTGAGGAATAGTCTTTCCACTTATCAGGATAACCAACTTTTACCATGATCGAATCAAGCTTGTGCTTCGCTTTTATTTTTGTTTCAGGGCTCATCCAATCAAGATGATCAATGCGCTTCGCAAAAGCAACTTTCAAATTGCCGATGAGTTCAATCATCATCTGCTTTGCTTCGGGGGTAAAGGTGCGCTTCACATATTCCTGACCTAATGCCTCTCCAAGTAAACCGTTTGCCAAATTGCTCACGCGTTTCCACCGGGGCTCCATTTGCGGAATACCCTGCAATCGCTTAGAATAGAAATCAAAATTTGCTTGTTCAAAATCAGAGCTGATCACGTTCGCGGCATTGTTGATAAACGCAAAACGTAAATATGTTTTCCAGTCGGTGATACTTACAGAATCCATCATCGTATTGACTCTGCTAAAAAATTTCGGCTGGGAAATCACAAGATCATTCATCGCAGGATAACCCATTGTTACGAAATACAGCTTCCAGTTTATTGCCGCATCCTTTGTAACCAGATCATTCATGGTCACTTTATTGTACGTGGCATAAGGATAGCGCTGTTCAACCAGTGTCATAGAGGATTCTGCCAACTCGGTTTCGATTTTCATTACTGTAATCGCATGTTCCCTTGCTTCAAGATTGTTGTATCCCATGAGTGAAGAAAGCTTGCTGATGTATCCCATATAGAGACCCCGTAATGCTATTGATTGTGAATCGGTTCTCAAATAGTAATCGCGATCAGGCAACCCCAGTCCGCCTTGCGACAAGATGAGAATATTCATGGCGCTATTTTTTTGATCAGCATCTACATGGGGTTGAAAAAAAACATTCGCGCCAATCTTCTGCAGCTTTGCCGAGGCCTTCAGCAAATCATCCTTCGTTTGAATCCTTTCAATCATATCGAGGTATGATTTTAACGGGTCCAGACCTGCCTTATCAATCGCTGCAGAATCCATTCCTGTAAACCAGAAGTCACCGACCTTTTGTGCTATGGATCCTTTAGCGGCGTTGGATTTAGAATCATCCTCCATGATTTCACGAAGTGTTTTCTTGCTGTTCTCATCAAGAAGGTTGAAGGCACCCCAGCGGCTTTTTGTTGAAGGAATGGGGTTGGCTGCGATCCATTTTGCATTCACGTATTCGAAGAAATCATCGCCGGGCTTAATGCTGTTATCGAGCAAGCTTGTGTCAATCGGGCCGCTTGAAGGTTTCTCTCCGTCATTTCCGAATGAGCTTAAGCCAATGATGAGCGCTATAATTGAAATTGAAAAAATGAATCTGTTTATTGTCCGAAGGACTCCTTTTGGAGAATTTTTTGAGTTCGACATGTATGTTTTTTTTTAAGGAAGGCAAAAGTAATCTTCCCCCGGTAGTAAAATAAAAAGCAGTTAAGATGTTTCGATGAATAAGGAAGAATACCCGACAAAGAGAACGCGTCCTGTAATTTTTTAATCCGATGCGTCGCGAGAAAAAATTAATGCAACTGCATACGCGGCAACTCCTTTTTCTTTCCCGATGAATCCCATTCGCTCATTGGTGGTTGCTTTGATGGAGATTTGATCTGTAGAAATGCTCATCACTTCCGAAAGCTTTTTCTTTATCGCATCTGTATGAGGGTTCACTTTGGGTTGTTCAAGAACAACCGTTGCATCAATGTTTCCGATAGAAATTTTTTTTTCTTTCAGAAGATCACAAACTTTTTTGAGCAATAAGGTGCTGTCAATATTTTTGAATTGCTGATCGGTGTTCGGAAAACAAAAACCGATATCGCGCAAGCCTGCAGCGCCGAGCAGCGCATCACAGATTGCATGAATGAGCACATCAGCATCTGAGTGACCAACAGGACCCTTCTCATTGGGAATTTCTATTCCGCCAAGAATAAATTTACGGCCTCTCTTTAAGCGATGAACATCAAAACCAAAACCGATGCGAAAGTTTGGAGTCATGGATTAATAGTTAGAGGAACTTTTTGTAAAACTTTTTTTTTGAAATTTGGATTTTGAAATTTGAAATTTGGGTTATTGTGCTTCAATACTTCAATTCGATTTCTAATGAATCACTCGCTCCTGCTGTTTGTTGTTTCTTCAATTTCCCATCACAGTAAATGGAACCGATAGCTGTTCCGGATCTATTCCTGTTACGCATCTTCAGCTTCGCCGTGCCATTGCCGTCTGAAGCAAATTCCTGTCTCCATGTATTTGTCGCATAATCCAGGTGAACGGAATCTCCTGATTCATCTGTATAAGAAATTTCATAGCTGTTCGAAGTGCCATCCACTTCATACGTGATAAGGTGCGATGAGTTTTTGAAACAAGAGCTTAATAGCGGCAGCAAGAGGAAAATTAATTTCTTATTCATGATGAGAGAATATTGTTGCAGCCAATTGAATTTGTTACGCGCTTCGTATCTCGTGCCGGAATAAATTCCTGCGCTGTTCAAATAGTGCTGGATCTTAAATTTCTTCACCGTGACTATTAGTGATTCAATTGGAATTCAATTCAAAAATTTTTCTCCGCTAAAAATAAAAAGTGCCTCGATTAATCGGGCACTTTCTAAAATTTCTTTTCACTAAAACGTAATTACTATTCTTCGGCCGGAGCTTCCTCCTGTTTCTTCATGTTATCAAAATCAAAGTACAGCGTAAAACGAAGCGTGTTATCAAGAGGACTCTTTTGATTTGATGTAGGAACAAGGTAAGAGAAATTCAACCCGAATACATTGTACTTGATACCAAGTCCTGCTGTTAAAAATTGGCGGTTGCCCTTCGTTTTATCTTCAAAGAAAAATCCTGTTCGCACACTGAACAGATCTTTGTACCAGTATTCAATGCCGGTAGAAATGTCAATCTCTTTCAGTTCTTCCTTACCACCGCCGGGGGCATCACCGAATGATTTGAAGATGCCCTGCACTGTAGATTCATTGCGATAATCACCGGAAGTATCCGGTGTTGGAACCAGCAGCTTGTTGAGATCAAGATCATACGTGAGCTTGTTGTACTCATCAAACTTCCATGTTACTCCGCCCCCAAGGCAGAGATTGGTGGGAAGAAAGTCTTTGTTTGTTGCTGACTCAGTGTACGTGATTTTATTCCCGAGGTTGGAAATGGTAGCACCGATGTTGTACTCTCCTTTCACCGTCTTTCCGAATTTCGCAGGGTGATTGTAAAAGAAAGAGATGTCTGCCTTTACTGCTTTTCCTGCCTTGATGGGAACATTGTTCACGCTGTATCCCTGAGCAAGATTAGAATACACGAAGCCGAGGTTGATACCCGTACTGAAGTACGTTGAGAGTCGTCTTCCATAACCGGCATCAATGCAAAATTCACGCGGGTTGAAATCGCCGAGTGTATTGCCGGATGCATCGGTGAATGTGATGCTTCCGAGAGAAAAATAACGAAGTCCGAAAGCAAGACCCTGTGATTTATCAAGCTTGTATGAAACACCGAGTGAAGCAAGATAAATGTCATTCACAAGTTCGCGAAGCCATGGTGTGTATGTTACTGCAGCGGCAAGTTTTTGATCTTCCTCTTTTCCATTTGCTGCTGTCGAGAAAGGAATTTTTGCTGTGTTCCAAAAGATCGCATTTGCATCGGGTGAGAGCGCGAGCCCTGCATCACCCATGGCGCCTGCACGCGCATCAGGAGCAATGCGGAGGAATGGAACAGCGGTGTTGATCACGTTGGTTCTTCCATCGAGTGAGTCGGCGAAAGTTTGCGCTTTAACGAAGGACGATACGGATATACAAGCAATGAACAACCCGATGAAGCGGGGAATCAACCTGCGGCTTGAAGTAAGATTCATATTGAGTACTAAAATTTATGGTGAAGAAAAAGGGTTACAAAGTTATCTGTTTACTTAAGAATGACCAACTTTTGATATGTGTCGGCCTTCATTCCATTATCTGTTTTCACTGAAAGTTTGTATACGTAAACTCCCTTGCCAATGTTATCGCCGTAGTCATCTTTGCCATCCCAGTAAATTCCATTCACACGATAACCTCCGCCGCCGGTTGACAAATTACAATCACACGTTGCACCGGATGCTGCGAATGCCTGAGGCATCACTGCCTGCTGAATTGTTTTGATCAGCTTTCCTGACACCGTATAAATCTGGATCATCACAGTGATCATATTGTTCGGCATGTTGTGCTCGAACATGAATTCAGTCCTTGTAGTAAATGGATTCGGATAATTGAGCACGTGGGCCAATGCCATCTGGGCTGATTCTGATACAATGAAATCAGTCATTCCCTCTGCTGAATTATCATAAACATCCCAAGCCTTCACGCTTACGGAGTGCAATCCTTCCGTTAGATCGTGCAGCGGGTAACGAACTTCCCCGGAGGTGTAGCTATCGAGATCAGAAGTGTAAAAATTATTCATCACGAGTGTGTTCTTCGTATCATTATCGAGCACCCCTGCTACATCATGACCGATGCCGGTTCCCACTGTATTCACGCCGCTCGAATCACTGATCTTCACCAGAATAGTTGGGTTGGCATCGGTGATGCCGCCGCTCACGAACTTATCGTCATTCATGTACACTTTCACGGTGGGTCCTAACACATCTACTTTGCTGGTATCAGAAATTCCGCCGACAATAATATCATTCTTGTATCCGTGCGCATCAATCACTCCGTTGTCAGCATAGTAACTGAGTTTGCCAAAACCATATTGATACGAAATGTCTTTGGGAACGATGAAGGAGAAAGTGAAGTTGCCATTTTTCACACTTGCCTTACCATTGTAGATCACATTTTTCTGCAGCACAAAATTCTTCACGTAGCTATCGCCATCGTTTGCCAATGTTTGGTATGTAACGGCTTTATCATACACTGTTGGATAGATTACGCCGTTGAAATTTGTCATCACATTTCCACTGAGATCATTCACTGTTCCTGCCACCGTTACTTTTTGTAATGCCTTCAACGTATCCGCCTCTCCTATATTATGATGATTGATCGAAGTAGTGTTTACGTTGTACGTAGGATATGCAACCGTGATAGCTGGATCACCGATGAGCGTAAATTTCCGGTTGTTCACATCGCCGGGAACAGCATTTTTACTTCGGCGTAAAATTTCACCGAGCGGTGCAATAATACCATTGGGATCAGGATTGAGAACTGTACCCATGAATGAGACATTCAGAGTTTGATTGGCATTGGAATAGACTAAGCGAACCGTGCTTACCAGTGCGATTGCTCCCCCATTAGGATTCAACAAAAGATCTTCACCGGCAGAAACTACCGGAGGATTATCATACTGACTGAATTCACAGGTAGCAGTAACAAACAGCGGTAGTTTATAGAGGTTCGTGTATCCCTGAATTTGAGGGATACCCAAAACACGCTCGTGAGCCCAGCCGCCAATACCCCCGTGCCCGGTGTAATTCATTATCAGGGAACCCTTACAAATACGGTTGTCAATCGCGGTGTTTACATCAGGATAGCGGTCGCCGCCGGGAAAAGAAATTTGCTGATATGCATCGAGATAAATTTTGTCGATGTTGTAAACAGGATAGCCTGAAGCGGTAGAGGTTGCAATTACATCAGCGCCGCTTACGTGGACATCATTATCCTGATCATCGCCGACGAAAGTGATCACGTTGCGCCAGTTGCCGAATGACTGTGGTGAAGTGTACACTTTAATTTTGTTGTTCACGGCTTCTGCCTCGGTAGCATCATTGATTGTCAACCTCCCTACACCAACGTCAAGGAAATTAGTACCATCGGCAATGTTTCCACCTTCATTGTCATCAAGGCAGGCGAAGAAATCATCTGCGACAAACGAACTGGTTGGATTTACTGAGCTCGCACTTTCCCAGGTAAGAATCAAACTTTTATTCCCGGGAATATTTCCTTTGTTATCGTAAGAACCATCGCCATAGAGCAAAAGGTATTTCGGCATCAGAGAAGAATCTCCATTAGCGCGCTTGTAAAACATGCGGAGGAAATCGCGGATACTGCTTACATCAGGAGTGCCGGAAGAAAATTCATTGAAGATTTTATTCTCGGAAACCACCACGCTTGAAATTCCATCATGGCTTTTATGATAGTCCGCTAACTCCTGCGCTTGTTGCAAAAGAATATCGGGGCTTATGATGAACAAGCTGTATTCACCCATCCCATGCAGATCCTGGTTATCAATTTTACCGACTGCAGCTGGCGTGTATCCCTCAGTGTTTGCAAACATCACGTATTCGCGAAGCGTATCCGTTGCCGCCGTGAATTGGAATTGTGTCCCATTTAAAGCACCCAATTGATTTTGCGGATTAATTGGATTGGTTACATCCCAAACCAGCAATGAACTGTTCGCATTACTAAGAGTGAATTGTGAAATATTCCCTGCACCCATGGATGCAATGCTTCTGAAATTGTTTTGAGATCCTGACCACGTGAGCGCACGTTGAACGTTTACCTCGATGTAATTAAGCCATCCCTGTGCATCGGCTGCCCCCTTTGTATAATTCAAATCAATAGTGAATGAAGAAGATGACGGGGTAAATGTTCCGCACGTTTTCACTTCGCTTCCGAACGGACAGGTGTATTCGGCACAAATTTTTGCAACGTTCCCTGTAGTAATTGTTTGCCCGCCGGAAGAAGATGTGATCGTGTTAGCCGCGTAAATACTTTTTCCCATAAACGCAATGGTGACTGCCACAGGTGATGAGGTCACAAGTGAAGGGAATGAAAATGGAAATGATTTCGATGTCTCAAACTCGAAATCTTCGCCGAACCACGCTCTTCCGCTTGTCAAAAAATTCTGTTGCTCGAGTTCATGAAAAGCATAATCATCAAAAGTGGAGATTAATATGGTCGGTGATTGACCGGAAGAAGACACATCAGCAACTCTTTTTCCTGTTCCCAGATCCACATTAACGAAATAGAACGTGGTATCAGAGTAGAGATGCAGGATGTGATCAAACTTTGCACATGTGCCGGTTGCATTGAGAACCCATCGGTGAGGGCCCTGTCCGTAAAAGAGCACGAAATCGCCGTCATCAAATTTTCCGTCTCCCTCACCGCTCACTTTAATAGCATCTTCCTGCAAGTCATCATAACGAAAAACGGCGTTCGCTTCAGGAAGCATGCCGCCACCATTGCCATAAATGCGAATGTTCCTCGGATCAAGTGAAGCCACATCAATCCCCAAATTCTGCAGAAAGGTTTTGTCAAGTTTGTACAGACCATCCTTTGTTACACCAATCTTGTACCACGTGCCGGTGGCGAGAATTGAATGAGCCGCATAACTGTTACCGCGAATGGTGGAAGGAGCTGACGGAGTGATACTGATGTTGTAACGAAATGAGACAACTTTTTCAAGTGTCCCTGTTGAAGGATTTTTTCTGAAAGGAAGAATGGAAATCTGTGCATACGGTTTCGTGAGCTGATATCCTTTTGCAGTTATTACAGTCGGAGCACTCTGAATTTTTTGTGAAGGGGTTTCTGCAAAGGTCCTTCGTCCACGGTCATCATTCAGGGGCGAGTATGTTACATCCGTAAGGACTACTGTAAAGCTTCCATCAAAAGGCAACTTCACTGCTTCATAATAATATGGAAGGAAATCAAACTTCGTCTCATCATACGAAGCGCCGCTGAAATAATAAGTCGAATGATCGCGGTAATCAGAAAATTGAAATGTCTTCAGGGAATCGGCCCAAACAAGATTTTTCACTGTCGAAACAACTTGTTGTGCTGATGCGATAGTAGTGATACAACAGATGATGAGCAACGAAGTAATTCTCCTCATGGTATACATTGATTTTGTTCGACAAAAAATTCGTTCTGAAAAAAATGTCGTTGTTTAACGGAACTAACTTGAGATTATTTTACCTTGTAAAAATAAAGTTACGATAAAGTCCGTTTAGGGTTCTTATGAATGGGAGGGCAATAATACTATTTCTTTTTTCATGGCAAAGTGCCGCACATGCGCAGGATCTGGAGTTCAGCCAATTCTTCAATGCGCCCCTCTATTTGAATCCCGCACTTGCCGGGGTGGATATCGGTCCGCGCTTCGCATTGAACTATCGTAATGAGTGGGCCGGCCTGGGCAACGCTTACATTTCTTATGCAGCATCTTATGATCAGCATTTTGATGCGCTCAATGGAGCCATTGGCGTGCTTGTGGTTTCTGATCAGCAGGCAAATGGAATTTATGTTGGCAACAGCGTAACCGGAATTTATTCCTATCAAATTAATTTCAGCAAAAAATTTGCGCTGCAGGGTGCTGCATCGGTTGCCCTTGTTCAGAAGCGAATTCAAAGTGATAAATTAATTTTTGCGGAGAACATCAATCCTAATGACGGCTCCATAATTTCGAGTGGTTCTGTTGATCTCCCTGATCGCTCATCAAGAACATTTCCCGACTTCGGTGCAGGATTTTTATTCTTCACTCCAAAAACTTTTTTCGGATTCTCGGTGAAGCACCTCACATCACCCAATGAATCATTGCTTTCAACACAAACCAGTCCACTCACGTTTCGCATTGCCGGAAATTTCGGAGTAGAATTTCATAGCAAGTCCACTAAGAAGACCCCGGTGTTTTTTTCACCAAACATTTTTCTTGCATCACAGGCAAAATTCAAACAGCTCACTGCCGGTGCCATCCTTGGCATTGGCCTTTTCTATGGCGGATTTTCTTATCGAACCACCTTTACCAATGGTGATGCAACTATTTTGATGGCGGGATTACAGAAAGGTGTTTTTAAATTCGGCTACAGTTTCGATGCGACTGTTTCAGGATTAAAAGGAAGTACGAGCGGTTCGCATGAGTTATCACTGGTTCTCAATTTTCATGACTCGGAAAAAGTGCAAAAGAAGTTGCACACGAAGAAAGCTTCGCAGTGTCCCCCGAGGGTTTTTTGAAATAAGGATCGGCTTTACATTTCAAAATCCAAGTTCCAAATTCCAAATCACAAATAATCTCAAAGGAAAAAAATGAAGTTCCAAAAGCCGATCATTTGAAATTTGTGTTTTGAAATTTATTTGTATGCAGGACTCAGTGAGAAGTTTGGAATTTGAATTTTGGAATTTATTTGAGATTTGGGTCTTGGGTCTTGAAATTTATTTGAAGTTCGGGTTTTGGAATTTTCGTCTTTAACCATCCATTGAAATAAATCTTCTACATTTGCGTTTACTTGTTTCTCAAACAAATTTTATCAGCCATGCTGAAATCAAATGTGACTAAAGGGATATTGCTCGTCAGCGTCCTTGGCATTAGTGCGGCCCTCACTTCTTGCAACAGCGGAAAAAATAATTCACTCGCTACCGGCTGGAAGAACAATGATACCAAGTGGGGCGGTTTTGAAGTGCATAATTATGCAGGGCAGGAAACGGGGCCTAACCTGGTTCTCGTTCAAGGCGGCTCCTACGTAATGGGTAACACGGAACAGAATGTTACCTATGATTACGATAATGTTCCGCGCAAAGTAACAGTGGCATCCTTCTACATGGATCAAACGGAAGTGGCAAACGCGCACTACCGCGAATACCTTTACTGGCTCGAGCGTGTTTTTGGTTCTGATTTTCCTGAAGTAGTTCACAAAGCGCTTCCGGATTCTCTGGTGTGGCGCGATGAATTGGCATACAACGAACCTTACGTTGAATACTATTTCCGCCATCCGGCTTACAACTATTATCCTGTGGTGGGAGTAAGTTGGGTACAGGCAACACAATATGCTGCCTGGAGAACTGATCGGGTGAATGAAATGATCATGATCAAAGAGGGCATCATGCTCAACAATAACAGCCAGACTGATGAAGATAACTTCAATACACGCTCCTATTTGGTTGGTCAGTATGAAGGTGCCGTAAGAAGAAACCTCCATGACTATAATCCTACCGGACAAGGTGAGCGAAAGGTGAGGATGGAAGATGGAATTATGCTGCCTGAATATCGCCTTCCGACAGAATCTGAATGGGAGTATGCCGCACTTGCATTGATTGGTACAAATCCTTATAAAGACGAAGAAATAGAAACTGACCGCAAATACTATCCTTGGCTGAGCAGTCATATGCGCGATCCGAGGCATGGCGATTGGCAGGGTGATTTTCTTGCAAATTATAAGCGCGGCGCCGGTGACATGATGGGTATTGCTGGAGGACTTAATGATGCAGCAGACATTCCTGCGCCTGTGTTTTCATTCCTTCCAAACGAATACGGACTTTACAATATGGCAGGCAACGTGAGTGAATGGGTAATGGACGTGTATCGTCCTTACACACCGTATGATGAAGTTGACTTCAATGGCTTCCGCGGCAACGTGTTTATGAAAGATAGCCTGGATGAAGAAAACTATCACGTGGACAAAGATTCATTGGGAAGAGTGGTGCAGATTCCTGTTTCGGTAGCTGAAAATGTGAACCGCCTGAACTATCGCCGCAGTGATGTCATCAACTTCCTCGATGGGGATACAGCTTCATGGATTAGTTACAACTACGGAACCGGTACCCTTATTAATGACAAAGCACGAGTGTATAAGGGTGGCTCATGGAATGACCGTGCGTACTATCTTGTTCCCGGTACACGTCGCTTCCTCGACGAAAATCAAAGCACAGCTACCATTGGCTTCCGCTGCGCAATGGCTCGCCTCGGCAGCCCATTAGGTAATTTTGAGCAGGCAGGAAATTTCCCGCCAAAAAAAGTTCCTGTTTACAAGAGGAAAAAACCGTAAGAGCCTTTTAGCTGAACGATATGCGAAAGCCCTTCTGAGAAATCAGCAGGGCTTTTTAGTTTAGAAAATTCGATTCACGGTTCTCTCAGAAAATCGAGATAGGTTATAGTTCAATCCTCAAATTCGGTATGATCTGGTAAGTCGCCTGGCTGCATAAGGACACATCGAGGATATAAGCCTGGCTTTGAAGTGTAATTACGATATGACTTGCCAACGAGCGGTTTAAAATCCACAAGCGCACTAATATTCACTATTCAATCTTCAATCTTAGTATTTTCATGTCCATTCCTAATTGGAAAATCGAATATATTCTTGGTGAAGTGTTGCCCAAATAGTCAATTCCAAGGCCGTATTGAAGAAAAATTCTGGTTATAAAAGCATTGCTATTAGTATTTATTGCTGATATTCCTATATGAACATTTTGTTCAAGGTGGTCCTGCCTGGTTTTATTAATTCTCGCCTTAAGTTCACTTCCAAAATAGAGCCGCCCGTATCTGTGTATCAATCGCTGGCTGGTTGGCTTTTGCCAGGTGGAAGCCGGATTCAGGAAGCTGAACGGAAAGGATAGAAAATTATATTGATATCTAAAGGAGCTATAGAAACTGAGATCAATATCTGTTCCGGCAAGAAAACGAACCTCGCTGAAATATCCGGCTTTACTAATTCCCAACCCTGCGTAGGGTGAAATTTTATTTTGCTGATAGTGGCTTCCGAGTTCTGCAATCAGAATAAAGGACCTGTCAATTTCTCCTAAATATCTGCAGAAAATTATGGCACTATCACATTCGGAAGGCTCGGCATTAAATTTACAGCAGTCCATTACCCTGATTATATTCGCGATGCGGTCAAAGTATACAGGGAGTTTTGAGTAGTAATAGTTCTGATGCTTTTTTCCCTTTTTAGTTTCCCAGCTGAGTTGATAGTCAAGGCCACAGCCAATATAATAGCCTATATAATAGCGGTCATCAAGATATACATACTCTCTTGGCGATCTGATTTTAACCCAACGCTTGTTAAAGAGGATGCTTTTGAATTGAATGTTCTCCATTAAAAATCTATCCAATTGTATACACGTGTCTTCATTTGAAATTTTAGGAGCATTTTGGAAATTTTCACTGCAGGAATCACAGGGTGGAATTTTAATTGTAAAAATCTTGTAGGTGTCAAAATCTTTTTTCGGAATGGTGGCTACGTATCTTGTCTCAGACCACCATAAGTTTCCTGTTTTTTTTGAAGACCACTTTATCTTTATAGTGACAAAATCGCCATTCTTTGTTCTTGAACCGTAATAGTGCTCACTCTTCTTTTTTAAGTCAGGTAAGGTTGTTTCAATGACGACAAATTCTGTATTTCGTTTTGTTATTGTCCTTACATGACAGCGGTGAAGGAGGAAATAATCAATATTAAAGCAAGCATCTTTTGTTTTAAAGGCCTCTTTTTGCTCAGGTTCTTCCGATTGTGCTGGTTGAAAATAGAAGATGATATCTACCCGCCTGCTTTTACTCCTATCCCTGTCAGTTCTTTCTCCGAGGAATGTAATTTTATAGGTTATGTTGTCAGGAATCAGACGTTCACAATATTTGGCAATATGATTTGCTCGTTTTTCAGAGAGTTTAAAGTTTGATTTAAGATCGCCCACAGAATCAGCCATTCCAATGAAGTGAACCGAGTCGAGGTCGGCAAGATTATATTTTGTCGGAATAGAATTTAAAGCTTCTAATTGGCTATCAGGAATTTTCGAACTCGCAAATTCAAAATATATTGATGTTGTATCCTGGGCATGGGCATGGATAGAAGTTAACAGGGCCGGAATTAATATTGTCCACTTTGTTAATTTCATTATTGCCTTGGTGGTTCTCTTACTAACAAATCTCTTTTTACGCTGTAAATGACTGTGGGATAAATATGCCGGTGGTGCAATTGAATTTATCTTTCACAATTCATATGTGCTGCCGCTGATGTTTACTTTTCTGGCTTCACGCCAGTAAGTTAGCTGCTATTGTTCGTTCGGAGTTCGTTAGTATGAAGTTCGCAAGCAGTTTGTCAAAGAGATTTATATACATAGCGATATCTTTTCAAATTCTCCTATGTCAATTATTCAATTGAATTCTCCGAAATGCCAGAGTATTCCGGAAGGGTCATGCAAAAAACACTCTCTGCCCCAATCATTTACTCTGATTGGGGTTAGCTTAACGCCTTTATATTTAGTTGTGAGGTCTAAAGCCAAAAGTTCGTTCCAATAACGACCAACATCATCCACTTCCAAAAAAATCATTGTATTGTCTATCCAATCCCGGACATAAGCATCTTGTAAATAAAATCCTATTCCCTCTGTTTTGAAATAGGACATATCAGGAGTTAAGACACTTTCCTGAAAACCCAGGTCACTGTAAAAACTCCTTGACAGTTCATAGTTTTTAGCTCCGATGAATGGTCGTATTGATTTAGCTTTATGTTTCATATTGTCGCTGTTGGTCTTTGCGAATGCTTATAAGAATAGAATATTTTATTCCCTGCCGTTTGTCTGAACAACCACATTCTTGCCCAGAGTTTTGAATCGAACTCCGTTTTTTTGTTCAACGGTGATCGTAATATGACCTGTCTTGCTGGTGTGTACATCTCTCACCGTACCGGATTTTCCGGCATGTGTTCCCCCGACTACTTCACAATGGTCGCCATCCCTTAATTTTTCTGATGTTTTGTTCTTCATGATGATTATTCAATTTTAGTTTCATTTTCCCAACAAACCTAATCAATACTTCATGTCCACAGTAACCAATTCCTTCCACCCTTTTAACTTCAATTGCTCATTAAGCATTTTTACTCTCTCCATTGCTAGTTGCCACTTCTTCCACAACGACAAGTAAGATATGGACAGTGGATCTACTGCAAGGTTGCATTGTGCGGAGGGTGCCACATCTGCGCCCTGCAATATGTTGAATTCTGTTTCGAGTTTATTATAGAGTGAACTCAAAGTTTCTGCATTACTACCGGATCTATAGGAAGTAAGAGAGTCGAGCTGCAAAGAGAATTTGGTCAGTGCACTCAGCATCCGTTTATTCTTATGGTTGGCAAGCAATGCTGTGATTTGTGAATGGAGTGAAGCAATTTGTTTCTGAACTTTTAGAATTCCTATGAGGTCATTGTACCAAACAGCCGAGATAACATACTGCCGCCTCAAATCATCATTCGTAGCAGTTACACGCGGATCCATCTTTATCACGAGTGGTTGCGAAAAGGTTGTATAGCCAACTGTTAAGCGCACCGTATAAGTGCCCGGCATCACCCACGGCGAAGTGTAATCAGGTGCGGTGTTTCCATAGATGGCAGCGATGGGGTACGATGGTGGAACATTCAGCGGCTGGTAATGAAGGTCCCACACAAAACGATGCGAGCCGGGTTCGTTAGAAAGAATTTGTTGCGGACGAATCCAGTAGAGCGGAATATTTACATCGCCGACTATGTAGAGTGTGTCGCTGCTGCTGTAATGACGAACCGTTATTCCTGCAACATCCAAAATGTCGAGTGAAACAGAATCAACTTTTGCTTTCAGGTAATAATCAATGATCGCGCCGTCAGGAGGATTTTCTCCTGCAGGTTCTTCCTGCGGCAGCGGTGTATCGGGCCACATGTCCCATCGAACACGATACGCAGGTGCGGGTGCAAACAATATTGTTTGCTGTGAAAGAGATTCAAGAGTGAGCTGACGCAATGGCGTAATATCATCGAGAATCCAGAACGAGCGACCATGAGTTCCTACCACGATGTCGTTGTCCTTAATCACTAAATCACGAATGGAAGAGCATGGCATGTTGAGCCGCAGCGATTGCCAATGTGCACCATCGTCTAATGAAAAGCAAACTTGTCGTTCAGTACCGGCGAACAATAAACCTTTTCGCACAGGATCTTCACGCACAGAGTTAACGGGATCGTTGGGCAGCCCGGTGACAATTTCTTTCCAGGTTTTTCCGCCGTCGGTGGTTTTGTAAATGTGCGGATGCAAATCATCGAGACGAATTCTGTTGACAGCAGCATAAGCCGTGTTTAAATCAAAGTGACTCGCTTCCATCATTGAGATTTTACTCCACGAATTAATTTCAGGCGGAGTGATGTTCGTCCACGATGCGCCCCCATCGCGCGTTACCTGTATGAGCCCATCATCAGTTCCAATCCAGATGGTGTTGCTGTCGAGTGGTGAAGGCGCAACCGTATAAATGACTCCGCGCTGATGCATTGTGTTCATCGAATCCGTGCGATACACTCCAATGGTTTGCGAAACATCGTACTTCGTTCGCGTTAAATCCGGGCTGATAACTTTCCAGGAGAAGCCACCATCATAAGTTTTGAACAATACATTACCAGCGTAGAACAATAGCCGTGGATTGAGCGGAGAAAATAAAACAGGCGCGGTGCGAATGAATCGGTAGTGATGAATGCCTAATGGATCAGGAGCAATTTGTTGCACTTGTCCCGTGAGTTTATTGTAGCGACTAAGCTTTCCCCCATAAATAATATTCGGGTCGAGCGGGTCGGCGGCAACATATCCCCATTCTTCAGCGGCCACCGGATGCCATTCGCGAAAAGTGATAGCACCATCGTTACCACGTGAGGCAATTCCGACCGAGCCACTCTCCTGCTGCCCGCCATAAACATTATAGGGAAAATCATTGTCGGTGCTCACATGATAAAACTGTGCGGTGGGTTGATTGTACCAGGAGCTCCAGCTTTGTCCGCCATTCACCGTGATGATAGCGCCCTGGTCGCCGGCGAGTAAAATAATTTCGGGATGAAGCGGGTTGATCCAGAAGCGGTGCGAATCATCACCGCCGGGTGCGCCGCGAAAGGCCGTCCATGTTTTTGCGCCGTCAACAGATTTCCAGCAGACAACATTTGCATCATAAACAATATTGGCATTGAGCGGATCTGTTTTCACTTCCCCGAAATCATCACCACGCCCCCATAATCTTCCGTCGCCACTCATGCGAGTCCACGATTCACCGGCATCGTTGCTGCGATAGATTCCTGCAACACTATCATTCGCCGCTACCGTTGCATACATGCGGTTGTGGTCAGAGGGTGCAACGCAAAAACCGATTCTGCTGAGTCCCTGTTCGAACGTGGGCAAGCCTGCAGTAATTTTCTTCCAGGTGTTTCCTCCGTCAGTTGATTTATATAAGCCACTGTTCGGGCCGTTCCACTGACTGTTTTCCCATGGACCTAATTGCGATTGCCACAGATCTGCAAAAATAATTTGCGGATTGGCAGGGTCAATCTCTACCTGTATGGCCCCGGTGTTTTCGTCAATGAAGAAAACCTGTGTCCATGTTTTGCCGCCATCGAGTGTGCGATACACGCCGCGCTCCTTACTCGCCGCATAGGGATGACCAAGCACAGCAGCGAACACACGGTTCTCATTGGTGGGATCAACAGCGAGTTTCCCGATTTGCTGATTCTCACTCACCCAGCAATGCGTCCATGTTTTTCCGGCATCAGCGGATTTATAAATTCCGTTTCCGACGGAGAGATCGGGGCGATGAAGCCCTTCGCCTGTTCCAACATAAATGACATTGGGGTTTGAAGGAGCAACTTCCACATCACCAATGGAGCCGGTGGATTGTTCATCGAAAATGGGGTTCCACGTTCGTCCGTAATCAGTGGTCTTCCACACGCCTCCATTATTTACACCGATGTAAAAAGTATTCGGTTCCTGCACCACGCCACAGGCGCCAACAGTTCTTCCTCCGCGATGCGGGCCAATCATGCGCCACTTTATGCAGTTGAAATAAGTGGAATCAATGGTTTGCGCGGATGCTTTGATTGTGCTTAAAATGACAAAGAGAAGTATGATGAGATGTTTGTGCATGGCAAACAAATGTAGTCAGTTGAATTTTAGTTGCGAAGCAGAGCAAATCTTGTTTGCCGGGATTGATCCTGAGTGTGAGTTAGATAAGGATTGCAAAAACGGGGGAATGCGAGAGTAACCGTGAAATGGTAGCAATATAAGTAGATTTACGCTTGAACTTCCGCCCCCAACCTTCGGAAGGGAGACAGGCGGGGGTATAAAAATTTATCCGAACTTTCGTTCCCCCAAACTCATGAAAGGCACCCGCGCAATAAGATTAAGGCAATGGTTTACGATAATTATTTCCACCACGCTCGTTGGGTTGCTAATGAGCTTCTATGATTATTTTCTTGTCCATACTCCTATAGTTGAGAAGCTGGCGCCGGTGTTTGTGTTCTGGGAATACGTTGTGTTCAGTGGCCTTTTTGGACTTCTGTCGGGGGCATTGATTGGCGCTTTTATGGTATATTATATCCAGGATCGCTTCAGCGAAAAATCATATGGCTATACTGTGCTCACGCTGCTTGCTTTAGTGCTGGGGGCAGTTTTCATTTTAAGTTTTTTTGGAGTGCTTTTTTATGCGTCCCGGCTTACAGGCAAGCCCGTTACACATCCTGATTCGATAAAGATGTTTAAAGAATTATTTTTTCACAGAGTCAATCCCATCTTCTTAATTATTATTCCACTTGTGGCTCTGCAACAATTATTGCTGCAAATCTCCAGTAAGTTTGGGCCTGGAGTGCTCTGGAAAATTATTCGCGGCACCTACAATGGGTCGAAAACTGAAAACAGGATTTTCATGTTCGTTGATCTGAATGATTCCACCACACTTGCCGAGAGGCTGAGTGATGAACGTTATCATGAATTCCTGAAAAACTTTTTTGCCGACATCACTACTTCCATACTCGATCATAGTGGTGAGATCTACCAATACCTCGGTGACGGATTGATTATTGCCTGGACATATTATGGCAATGAAAAAGATCTCCATTGCGTGCAGTGTTTTTTCAACATGAAGAAGGAGATAGAAGAACGCCAGGAGAAATACAAGAATAAATTCGGCATAGTGCCGGAATTTAAAGGCGGCATTCATTGCGGTAAAGTGGTAGTTGGTGAAATAGGAATCATTAAGCGCGACATCAGTTACTCCGGCGATGTAATGAATACAACGTCGCGTATACAAGGGATGTGTAAAGAACTGGGAAGTGAATTGCTCATTTCAAGTGAGCTGCTGCGAAGCTTCCCGCCTGCATCGAACTACCAAACCAAATCAGCCGGTCGTATTCATCTGAAGGGAAAAGAAAGAGATGTAGAGTTGCACTCGCTGCAGTTGAGTTGAGGAAATTAATTTTGTCCAACACTGGCGTCTTAGCGCGGCTATTTGTGCGCGAGCCAGACTCGCCAATGGGGGGCACATTTATCACCGGTATTCAACTCGCTACTCCACAATTAGTTCCCGGTTTGCTATTTGAAAATCAACTCCGCAGGAGTCCTTACTGACAATCACTTTTAAAAGGCAAGCTACTATAAAAAGCTTATCGGTGTTGAGCATCACTGAATGTTCTCCCGGTTCCATATCCTCATTCAGCAGCGCAGTAATTTCTTTTCCAGCTACATCAAACCCGGAACTTTGTCCCGATCAATCGGGATGACAAAGTTCATGTTTGTCCAGGTTAGGAGGATGAAGTATGTATGTGATTATTCACCGGACCGCGGGGTTCATTCGCTGAAATAATAATTCACTTCCCGAATGTGATATTTGCTTTCCCATTTGGGCTTCCAGCTCAGGTGCCAAAGTACTACGCCACATGCGCATATTCCTGCGCCAATAATAGTTGTAGCATCCGAGCCATCAAGTTTTTTTTCAGGATCTGCAGTGACACCCCAAACCATTCCCGATCCTAAGACGATTGCACCCAGGCACAGGGTTGCAATTCCTGAACGAAGCAGCATATTTTTTTGAGCATTACTCTTATACCCAAGGGCTATATGACAATTCACATTTGTGTTTGACCAGTCATACGCGGAAATATTTATGTTGTGCTTAAAATAAAAATCCATTGCCTTCTGATGATCCACATCCACAACCTCTGCAGATGTACAGGAATCAATATCCTGATCCTGGCTCATTCCAATTTCAGGAAGAACAAAAAGAATCAGTAATGATATAAGTTGAGTAAATCTACAGTTGACAGTAAGTTTCATTGTTATGATTTTTGGGATGATTAATGGGCAGCACGTGTGGTCATGCATTTGAGTTGAGCATGTAAACGTAGTTAAGGATTTTAATAGTTGCAATAGCCTGCTGAAATAAAAATGATGTTCCGCATTGCCTGATTATGCAACTGTATCCAAAATATCTCCTGCCTTATACTGTTTAAGTTTCACCAATTCAGAAGGAAAAGCAAGCGGGTTCCATTCCTTGTGAATAGCGAGGGCGGCACCCATAGCCGTCGCCTGCGCAACAGATGCTGCATATATTTCTATTTCAGGAAAACTCGCTGCCAGCAGTTGCATGTAGATAGAATTATTTGCAAATCCTCCGTCAACGAAAATTTTTTTTACTGGAGTTCCTTTTAAGACAAGGTTAGTACTGCGCGTCTGCTGCAGGATGAGATCTGCTATCAACTGATGATAGGCTTCTTCATAGTGTTTGAAACCCGTTAATTCCCGTTTTGCAAAAGCTGACGGACCTATCATTACACTTGGTTCGTTTTTCTGAATTTGCTTTGTACTTTGTTTTGTTTTTCGAAGCAGTTGCGCATCTCCAGAAACAGTGGTGTAATAGTCCAATGGCTTATTGAAATGTTCGGCCAGCCTCTTCACCTGTTGTTCGTGTTCATAGCCGGCAAAAAGCCTCGATGCTTTCACAGGTTTGCCTTCATAGGAAAGATAGCAGAGACAATCGTGCTCCAGTTCATAGTCAGAAAGCGGACTTTGGTTAAAAGGATTGAGACTGATACACCAGGTACCTGTTGACAATAGAATAAATGGTTCCCGGAAAGAAGACAGGTACGGTATCAGTGCGGCTGAACTATCGTGCAAACCGGCACCTACAGCAATAGTATTCTGTATATGCGCTGCTACTTTGGTGCAGGGAAGCAAGGGAGGAAACTTTTCCAATAATCCTTCCTGCTTCACCCATTGGTGATAATTACTCTGCAGGAAGTGCCAGAGATTCGTGTGACACCCGATACTGGTAATATCCGAATTCAATCCGGAACAAAGAATATAACTGAGGTATTGGGGAAGGTGTAATGCATGCCTGATCTTTTCAAACATTTCCGGCTTTTCATACTTCAGGCGATATAGTTGCAGGCCTGAGTTAAGACTCCCAAGCACCGGTGACGCTGTTTGTTTGGCTACCACACTTTCACCTCCGTAAGTTTTATAAAACTGATCCTGTAATTTCTTAGGATAGGGCTTCAGGTAATTATAGAGTGGAAGAATTACCTCTCCCTTGTCATCGAGATAAACAAAGCTGGCACCATAGGCAGAAAAGTTTACAGCTTTGACATCGAATCTTTCATCCGATAATACCTTGCTAAATGAATTTTTGACCCAATCGGTAAGGCTGGTTACATCTTCACAAGCAAAGCCATCTTCATCCTTTGTTTCCTGAAGTTTCTTGCTTTCTTCATATATCATGTTGTATTGCTGATCAAACAACAATAATTTTTTGTTGGTTTTACCTACGTCGAAGATTGCTATAACGGGAATTTTATTCATGATGAGGGGTGAACGATGAGTGTACCATGTTCTTATAAAACCTGTTGGGTTGCGTTTTCAACCAAACCATCTTCTGAATATTCAAAACTCATGCAGTCAAAGTGTTTTTGCGGGTATTGTATTGAAACAAGTATTCCCTCTTTGCAGAGTCATTTAAAAACGAACGGCTCAACAATGTTTCCATGAATGGTTGCTTTTCAAGATAAGGCTTTAAAATTTTTTCAATACTTTTTTCATTCATTCCGATTCGTTTTCCGAACTGTATAAAATCCTCTTTGCATGGATGGTTGTTGTTTTTGTAACGCGGGCTTTTAAAATTGTCAGCGAACAATCCTTTATCCAAAGCAAAGTCCGTATCGTCCACATGCATTCTTGTATTCATCAAATCGTAAGCAGGGCTGAGCAAATAATCCCCTCTCGAAGATTCGAGCAATGAAAAATTTTTCAGATGAGCATCGCCATTGGAAAACAAAAAATTAAATACTACCACTGAAAAATATTTTTCTATTTCAACTCTCCATGCGGTAACATTCTTTTGAATGAGAAGCCCCAGCTCTTCATAACTGTATTCATACTTTTCATTGGAACGCAAAGTAGTTTTCCCCGCAAGCGATGCAAAATCTTCCTGTCCCCATTTGGATTTTTCTTTTACATCTTTCACATCAAATCTTCTCGTGATGAAAGCCGGCTCGCCATCATTAAAAAAAATCAATGCATTATCAGCAGTATGAATTCCAAAAACCTGATTCGCAATCTGCATGGTGAGATGTTCATTAGCAGGAACAGTACCTGAGTTTTTCAGCGGAGCGAAAGGAATGGGCTTTAAGATATGTGTTCCCTGCTCACCTTCTTTCGTTAACCGCAATACATTTTTATCAAGCACCACGCTTGTCTTGGTTTGAAATCCGGACACCGAAATCCGTTTCATGTTTTCGAGAAATGCCTGCAGCGTTTTCTCGTCCTTTTGCGGAGAGGGCATTGGAAGAAAATGATTTACCGATTTCCCATAATACATTTTACGAAGACACGATGGACTGTAAGTTTCAAAACCTTCTGCCAATGTGCCCGGACAATATTTTATTGCAGGCAAACTCATGTACCCTCAATTATTTTCACTGTTATGTTTCCAATCGTATCTGTACCGGCTGTTGAGAGCAGCAAACCAAACTGGTCTCTCTCATCAATCTTCAACATGCGGCTTTGCACTTTTTTATTTTCTCCTTCGGCAATCATGTTGCTGAAAAACGGAAACAAAAATTCACAGTGGTATTCCTGCTGCGTTTTCGGAAGTGTAATACTGATGGCATCTTTCTTTGTGTCGTTAAAGTAAGCATCGTCATAACGGAATACAAAACTCTTCCGGTTTTCTTCTGTGAGAATTCCCGCAAAAATTTCATTTCGATATATAGCTGCCTTTCTCATTTATCAACGTTTGAGTTTTTTCACTTCCAGTTTCAATTCCATTCCTAACACTTCGGCAACTTTTGTTACTACATCGAGCGATGGATTTCCCTGCCCCCGCTCCAACTTATATAAAGTATTGGTGCTCACTCCTGCAAGTTCGGCAAGGTGTGGCTGAGTTATTTTCAATTCCTTCCTCCTGTGTTTGATAGATTCTCCAATATGCTTAAACAACATTATAATGTGATTTTGGTGTAAAAGTAGTTTCTTTTATTCATTTACACAAGCAAAATCACACTTTAATGTGATTTGTGTGTAATCCCTTATAAGAACATCGGGCAAATTAGAAAGTAATCACACTATAAGGTGAGTTTGCCTTCTCGTACTTCAATCATCCCGGTCATTAATCGTAGTAATAAAATGTCTTTTGCCTCTTTCAGCAATAGGTTTTGATGGGTGAGGTTTAAGAAGCTCATGAATCGATGTTATAAAAGCATGGAACTTCCTAAGTATTTTGTCATCAGGAAAAACTATTTCCAAAACATTGAACTTTGTTAAAAAAATACCACCACTAAATATACAGTTCGGTTTGTTACTCACCATTCACCATTCACCATTCGCCACTCACCACTCATAATCCCGTTGCCACCGTTTTTTCGCCCCGTTCCTTTATCAATTGTTCCCTTACTTTCAGCGACCTGAATAATTGTAAGGGCTGCAAAGCTCCGCCTGACCGTAGTCTTGCTTCGGCGATGATGGGGCGCACATCGGTACGATAAGCTGTTTGCAATATCTCCTGCGCTTTGGCGACGTCATTAACATCCTGCGCTTGCTTCAATTCTTTTGTGTTTACCAAAAGCGCCTGTGCATAAGCGATCATGATGGCTTCGATGGATTGCAGAAGATCTTCGAGCGGGTCTTTTACATTGTGTGAAGCGTCAATCATCCATGCGAGATCGGTGGCGTGATTCATTCCTCTTGCATCCATGCCTTCCACGAGCTCATTGAAAATAAGAAAGAGCTGATAGGGATTGATGCTGCCCACGGTGAGATCATCATCGCCATATTTGGAATCGTTGAAATGGAAACCGGCGAGTTTGTTCTCCATTAATAATAAAGAAACGATCTGTTCGATGTTTGCGCCGGGAAGATGATGCCCGAGATCAACGAGTGTGTAGGCCTTGGGCCCGAGCTTGCTGGTATATAAATAAGACTGACCCCAATCGGCGACCGTCATGGAATAAAAATTGGGCTCGAAGGCTTTGTACTCGAGAAACAGTTTCCAATCCTCAGGCAACGCTGAATATATTTCCTGCAGACTTTCTAACGTGCGTTGGAATGCGTTGCGGAAGTTTAGTTGTCCGGGGAAGGAAGAGCCATCAGCCAACCATACTGTGAGGGCTTTGGAGCCAAGATCAACACCCTGTTTTATCACGTTAATATTGTGGTCAATCGCCAAACGACGCACGGCTTTGTCTACATGTTGTAACGATCCGAACTTATAACTTACCGGTTGGCCGTGCTGGTCCTGGAATGTATTCGAATTGACTGCATCGAATTTTAATCCGTGCACCGTGGCCAATGCTTTGATCGAATTGGCATCTTTGGGGATGTCCCAGGGAATGTGAAGGGAGATAGCACCGCTTGACTGGTTGAGGGCATGCAGCAAACCAACATCCCCGATTTTTTCTTCGAGGTTGCGGGGTTCACCACCGCCCGGAAAGCGGCCAAACCTGGTTCCCCCAGAACCCAGTGCCCAGCTTGGTATCGCTACCTGGAAGTCAGTTAACTTTTGCATGACCTCCTTCAACCCTTCCACGTTCTCCCCAACAAAATCAAATTTCTTTTTATGGGCCGATAAGAATGGCAGGTTATGCTCGTGGATGATCGGCTTGGTTAGTTGCATATTGAAGAAGGGATTAACGCTGTTTCTAAATATAGGGGTACGCAGCACAACTGCCCGTTACCAATTTTTGTGTTTTGTAAATGTCCGCTTGCCTATGAATTTCAAAACCTCTTTTCGCCTCTTGTCATCAACAATCACATTTTGTTTTATGGTTACGCTGTCAGTTTTCCATTCCAATATTTCAATGCTTCCATTTAATGAATATGTTTCTTCTTCCCAATTCCAAACCGATACAATGTCATATTTAGTTTTAACAATTGCAGTGTCCGAAAGTAAATTCAAAAGTCGTTTCGTCTTCGCTGCTGTTGTGTCAATGAATTTAAAACTCAATTCATACGCAAACCCATCATCAATCACATTTGGTCGATTGTAAGAAACCATTTGCAAAATAGTTCTTGTGGTGTCGCTGGTCAAAATGCTCCTGTCAGAATAGTACCTTTTGTGTTTTAAGTGTAAAACATTTGTCATGCTACAAGCAGTCAAACAAGTCAAAATGAAAATAAGCATTGTCGTTTGATGTCGCATTTAGTTCATTTTTTCTGCTCATTACTTGCACTCACTTTCAGGATAGCAGTGTCGCCAAAGCATGACGCATATCAAATATTTTATGGCAAATAAAACACTTCTTTTAAAGGAATGCTTACCGGCGAGTTATCAGGATTGCTCTCCATGATGTCCTTCATGTAGGCCCACCATTTCTGCATTACGGGATTTGAAGGTAAATTATTTAATGCAGACGGATCTTTTGCTTTTAAAACACCAAATAAAAAATTCGTTTCGCTGTCGAGGAATATAGAATATTCGCTAATCCCTGCTGTTTTTAAGAGGTCTTCCAGTTCAGGCCACAGACGGTCATGTCTTTTCTTGTATTCTTCTTCAAACCCTTTATGGAGTTTCATTTTGAAAGCTATTCTTGTCATGCGTTCTAATTTTTTTGGGCACCAATTGATTTAAAGGCTGCCCCGAAGAATCGGGACAGCATTGCTCTTCGTCCGAAGCGATACTGTTTCAAGTTTGCACTGAAGTTTCCTCAAGGCGTTCATAGGTCAATCAATAATGAGTTTTGCGCTTACGATATTCTCTTTGTCGTTTATGAGTTGAACGAAATAAATTCCGTTTGTCAATTCGTTACGATATAAATAGTATGATGTCTGACGAAATATTTTTTCTCTTCTTATCAATGAACCAAATGAGTTATAAATTTTTAATTCTGAATTAGCAAATTGAGAACTTATTTGAATTGTGCAAGAGGTATAAAAGGGGTTAGGATAAATTGAAAGCTTATTTTTATTGTTTAAAATTTCTGCAACACTTGTTTCTCTGCAAAGATTAGGACAAGTTGAATCTGGAACATATCTCCACATAGTATTACCACCGAAGTTACCCCCGAATAACCAAAGGTTGTTATTATTGTCTTTCCATCCAATCGCACCTCCACTTGCTGCTGGTCTGTTGCTTGGACTTGAAATTTCTTTTGATCCATAAACTGCTGATGCGTTTAAGGCTGTATCACCAGATATCAAAGTCCATTCTCCATTGGAAATTTTATAATTCCACAAATCACCTTGTAAACCAGTTGCGCCATAACCTCCATACATTGAAAGGTTATCGCACTCTCTTATCCAACATGCTCTGTTTTCATACCTCCCCTCTGGAATGTTACTCACCGAAGGATTGCAAATTGAATCCAACTCAACTTCGCCAATAGTTGTACTGTCTCCACTCATCCAAGTCCATTCATGTATTGAAATATCGTATTTCCATAAATCATTTTTTTGATGGTTATTGTAACCTCCTCCAAAAACCCAAAAATTTCCATTGCTATCTTTCCATTTGCAATAAACTGTTCTTGCCCCCGGATTATTAGTCGGACTTGAAACTCCTTTTACACCATAAGCGGCAGGCGTATTTGGAACTCCTAAACCACTTATCCATGTCCACTCGTTGGTCGCAATGTTGTATTTCCAAATATCATCCAAACTTCCAAAATCAGAACCGCCTCCAAATAGCCATAGGTTGTTATTTGCATCTGTCCATGAACCATTTGTTTCCCACATACACGGTGGGTAGTTTGCAGAATCAGGAATACCCATTGTCCCGTAATGTCCAATTGAATGACAAGTGTCAACACCTTTCATCCATGTCCATTCGTTTGTTGAAATATTATACCTCCAAAGGTCACTCATCATATTATCAAATCCATTTACATCGTATCCCAATCCACCATAAATCCAAAGATTACCAGTCGTATCAACCCATGTTGTTATTCCCCATCCTCTCGCACCAGGATTATTAGTTAGAGAAGGAACACCTTGACTTCCGTAAATTCCCCATTGATTTATTATCCCAGGACCCTTTATCCAAGCCCATTGATTTATTGTTGGGTTAAATTTCCATAGGTCAGAGTAATTGTTACCTCCTCCGAACAACCAAAAATTTCCTTGATTGTCAGTAAACTCACCGCTTTCATACAAAGCAGGTGGTGTATTTAATGAATCAAAAACTCCTTGCGTTCCAAAGTGTGCAGTCGGAATCTGTGCACTGTCTCCATTCATCCATGTCCATTCTCCGCTCTGTCCATAACTTGAAACAGAAACTGTAAGAAAAATTAAGGACAAAAGTTTATTCATTGCTTGTAATTTTCAGTTTAGCAATACTGTTCAATCGGAGAGTTAAAATTGCAGCTAACTAACTGCTTATAAGAAAAAGGTAAAACTATCTCACAAATGCAGCAGCAACACCACCATCCACATTCAATACATTTCCTGTTGATTTATTCAAAAGCCCGCCAACAAATGCGAAGCAAGCATTGGCGATATCATCCGAGTTAATAATTTCATTCAACAATGTCCGCTTTGCATAATACGCTGGCAGATCTTCCACCGTGATACCATAAGCTTTAGCCCGTCCTTCCGCCCATCCACCACTCCAGATATTACTTCCTGAAATGACCGCGTCGGGATTCACCACATTCACACGGATCTTATCTTTTCCCAACTCGGCGGCATTCAATCGCGAAAGGTGTAATTGTGCTGATTTGGCAGAGCCATAGGCGGCATTGTCAGGACCGCTTACCAGCGCATTTTTACTTACAATATTTATTATGTCACCACCGAAGCCCTGCTGACGCATTATGTTCACCGCTTGTTGGGTGACGAGGAATTGCCCCTTTACCAATACATCATATAAAAGGTCCCAATCCTGTTCGCTATGTTCTTCGAAAGGTTTTGAAATGGAAAGACCTGCATTATTTACGATGATGTCAACTCCGCCAAAAGTTAGTGCCGCGATCTGCAGCGTTTGCTGAATCGTATCGGACCTCGTAACATCCAGCACGCCGGCAACAAATGCATCATTCCCATATTGCTTATTGAATTCTTCTTTCGCTTCCTGCAATCGCTCATCATTGTTATCTGAAAGAATAACACAGGCGCCTTCATCCGCAAATTTCTTTGCGATTGCTTTACCGATGCCTCCGGCACTACCGGTGATAAGTGCAATTCTGCCGGATAACGCTTTTGGCGTGGGCATTCGTTGCAACTTAGCTTCTTCCAATAACCAATATTCAATATTAAAAGCTTCTTGTCGCGGCAGCGAAGTATATTCAGAAATGGCTTCTGCTCCTTTCATCACATTGATTGCATTGATATAAAATTCTGCAGCCACCCTTGCTGTTTGTTTATCTTTCGTATAGGTGAACATGCCCACACCCGGGTAAAGAATGACAACCGGGTTTGCATCGCGCATGGCAGGACTGTCCTGACGTTTGTATGTGTTGTAATAATCAGCGTACATTTTCCGGTATGCTTCAAAAGCAGGTGAAAGTTTTTCTTTGATCCCTGGCACATCATTCAGATCGTCGCCGGGTGATAAAGAGAGTACCAGCGGACTGATCTTCGTACGCAGAAAGTGGTCGGGGCAACTGGTGCCCAGGGGAGCTAATCGTGAAAGGTCATTGGAGTTTATATATTCCAGCACCCTGTCCTCATCTGTAAAGTGACCGATCATACCCCCCGTGCCCCCTTGAAGGGGGATATGTGAAGAACAAAGGCCTCTTAGTACAGGAGCAAGGTTTGCCGCCTGCTCTAACCTTTTTTCTTTTGGTAATGATTGAATCTTTTGTCCGCCAAAGACGGGTTTAGTTTTTCCAATGTGATCTTCGAGGTATTCTGCACAGCGCTCAATTACTTCGAGCGTGTTTATATAACATTCATAGGCAGTATCTCCCCAGGTGAATAAGCCATGAGAGGCCAGCATAATACCCCGAATGCCAGGATTCTCATCTAAACATTTTTTCAATTGTAAGCCAAGATCAAACCCCGGTTTTTGCCACTTTACCCAGCCTATCGTACCATTGAATAATTCTTTTGTGATACGTTCACCGTCTTTTGCAGCGGCTATTGCAATCGCCGCGTCGGGATGCAAATGATCTATATGTTTGAATGGAAGAAAACCATGTAACGGTGTATCAATAGAAGGAGCTTTTGAATTCAAATCATAAATACAGTGATTGAACAACTCCACCATTTCATCTTCAAATTCGATACCGCGGTATATGTTCTTTAACCTGCGTAAGCGGTCAACATATAGAGCAGCCAACCCGGTTTTTTTCAACGTTCCCAGGTCGCCACCCGATCCTTTCACCCACATCACTTCTGTTTGGTCACCTGTCAAAGGATCTTTAGACATCACTTTGCAGGATGTATTTCCACCGCCATAATTAGTCAGGCGGAGGTCGGCGCCCAGCAAATTGGAACGATAGATGAGCAAGCCCACTTCATCCCCTGCTAATGACGCCGCTTTGGCATGGTCCCACAGGTAACTCACATGCTTAAAATGAACAGGCGCCTGAAGATTTGATTTTGTTCGGATACTCATAACCAATTTTTAATTCAATATTTTTATTTCATTTAAGCTAATGTAAGTGTCTGTCATACTTTTCGCTCGAAGGTCTGTCGTTTGAAGTTTGCTTTATCCATCCAATGGAGTTCATGTCATACTTCTTCTATTCCGAAAAACTGGTAAAGATTTTTCCATCGTATCTGTACAATCCATTGTTTCTTGTGCCGAACCAAATGTTTCCTGCCCTATCTTCTACAATACACCAAACTCCATAATTGCCCATACCATCTTTCGTGGTGAAATTTTTATAGGACTTACCATCGTAACGCCATATTCCCCCGGCACCTCCATACCCGTTCTCGTGCTCTTCTCCGGTGAACCAAATATTTCCAGCGTTATCTACTAAGGCAGGAGCCCCGATTCCAACTTTCTCAGTATACTTTGCAAAAGTTTTTCCATCATAACGCCAATTACCGTTGTGCCTGGTGCCGAACCAAATGATTCCGTTTTTATCTTCTACTATATAACGAATCCATCCATCACCATTCGGTTTAAAACTGGTTATGGATTTCCCATCGTACCGGCAAATACCATCACCACCCCATATCCCTGAACCGAACCAAATGTTGCCTGATTTATCTTCTAACAAATAACCTATCGCTTTAAGATCAAGACTATCCTTATTTATGACACCATCATTATCTAAAAAATGTGTAAAAGAAGTGCCGTTGTAACTATATACGCCTTCCATTGCACAGAACCAAAGTCTTCCGCTTTTATCCTGCAGCATACTCCACACTCCATTCTTTTCAGATGGACTATTATTTTGTGAATTATTGAGATAGAAGTTGCTGCCGTTGGTCACAGAGATTGGAATACTGATCATAGTTTTTCCATCGTAACGACAAAGTCCGGCATCAGTACCGAACCAAATGTTTCCGCTTTTATCTTCTAAAATACATTCCACGGTATTATTGCTCAAACCATCTTTAACTGTATATTGGGTAAAGAGTTTGCCATCGTAGCGATAAACCCCTTCGCCCGTAGTACCGAACCATAGATTTCCGGCTTTATCCTGCAATCCACAACGAGTATTAGCATATTGATTTGTGCCTTGAGTCTTTACAATTTTCGGTTGCCCGTCTGTGATTGTTTTTGGTTCATCCCGATAGCTATCGGGACTGTCTTTTGGCAAGTCATTTTTGACTTGTCCGTTGCAGGAAGTGAAAAAAACTAATGATAAGAGCAGCGGGTAGATTTGCATTTGTAAGTACTATTTTTTCATTTGTAAATATAACTTTTATGTCAGTTTGTTTCATGCAGATATTCTTGATCATTTATGCAGTGACGCTAAGTGCAACTTATTGCCATAGCCAACTACAAGGACTGATACTATGATCATCAAGATTCCTATTGCTATTGTTATTTTCGTTTGTTTATTCACACCCTTCCATTCTTTTAAGACGATCCCCCACATGTTTGCTACTAATATTATAAAGGCCATGTGCAGGATCCATGAACTTGCTCCATTGCCAAGTTTACTTTCACCCATGCCGTAGAAAAAGAATTGCAGGAACCATGTGGTGCCGGCGAGAGCGGCAAATAAATAATTGCTTGCTAAAGGAGTTTTTTTATTGGTGTAGTCACCAAAGGTCTTATTTCGTGCATTGAGGATCATGCACCAGATAAAATTGGTGGTTAAGCCACCCCATAATAACACTACGTAGATAACATTGTTTCTATATAAAAAATGCCCGGCTTCGGCAGGATTGGCCGCTTTCCATGCTTCATTGGCAACAACCGACATCGGATTCCCGGCCTCCAATCCAAAATTGAAACATGCGCTCAATACTCCGGATACAATGGAAACAAAAATGCCAAGTGCAAACTTGTATTCAGTTCTCATCTGGATACCATGCGGATCAGTCATTGTGCCGCCGGTCAATTGTTTTTCTTTCATCATCCCGGCTTTACCACAAATGATGATTGCAATGACGCATAAAACAAGGCCTGCAAAAACAATCAATCCCCAATTGGTAGTGGCCATAATACTGAATGTGTCCTTGCCTTCTTTCGGGAAAAAGTCATAGTAGATAGCGGGTATGAGTGAACCGAATACCATGCAAAGACCGAGGATGATGCTGCTGCCAAGCGAAACGCCGAGGTAACGTACCCCAAGACCATAAGTGAGTCCGCCAATTCCCCAGAGGACACCGAATAAATATGTAAGTTCAAGTGTGGTCGAGTCAGCCTTGCTAATGATCTCTGCGAACCCGGGGACGGTAAGGTAAGCTGCGATGGGCGGAACGATGAGCCATGAAAAAAGCCCGCCAATGATCCAATAACTTTCCCAGGCCCAGCCCTTCACTTTTTTATAGGGGATATAGAAACTGCCGGAAGCAAAGCCTCCTATGAAGTGGAAGATGACACCGAGTATAACGGACATTGATTATCAGTTTTTCGTATGGAAGCAATTGAAATTAAGGACAAATGTATTCGCGAGTCAAGGTTATCTAATTACACGGTTCATTTGTATAAATTTTTCGATGATTGAATTCAATAATATAAAGATCTTTTTCTCTAAAAATGGAAAAGTGGATTTGAAAAGTATTTAAATTTTCACTTTCATCTATATGGAATGAATAGACTTTCTCAAATCTCATACTATTTTTAGTTTCCATTGTTGGGAATCTTTGTTCAAGCGTGTCTAATTCGCTTTCCAATTTTTTAAAAGATTTGTATGCTCTCAAGGAATCACTAAAGTAGAAAGTCTTTCTTGCCCAGTGTTCGTAATCAAAAGGAGACTCTCCGTTTCTTCCACCAATTGGAACCGGTAAATGTGTAATATTAATTTGAATTGAATCAGCTTCGGATTCAGTTTTTGGGTTCAATACTTTGTATTTAATGGATCTATAAATGGAAATATCCGGTGAACTACCGTTGCTGATTTTGACTAATTTATCCCCATATATTCTTTGGTTAGTAATATATTCGAAGCAAGGATCAATTGGAATTCCATAAAAATACCTGCTAAAATTTGGAACTGATGGTTCTATTATTTCTTGACCATAAGTAGCAAATGATGCAATAAAAGCAAAAACTATAAATCCGCTAATATTATTCATAACAAATTGTTTTCCTCCATTGCGCATAACGAAGAAGAGATTAAAGAAGTAAAAAAAGGGTTTAAATGCTCTCATGTTTATTTACGCTACACTGATTATAAAACCACGCTCTCCAATTATTTATAACGCACCAGTCTGGCTCTCGCATTACCCATAGCTAAGACTGGCGCCAGTAGGGTTTCAAATCTTCTTATTTCGCTGGTTGCGGATCAGCGTTCCAAATATCCGATACACATTTCCAGCTTCCGTCTGATTGTTTTTTCCACACTTCATTGTACTTGCCTGTCTCATGATAGTCATTGCCTTTCGGATCTTTTGAACTCCATTGGTACACGCCAACTGCGTAGCCCATGTCACCAGACTTTGATACTTCAACTTTCGTAGTTTGAAACCTGAGTGACATTCCGGGAATCGCGAACATGTTTTTGATGGATGCTTCTCTCGATGCTTTGTCGGTGCAGACCTTTTCTCCCGGTGGCATCATGACAGCATCGTCAGAATAAAAGCTCAGCCAGCCTTCTGCAGATTTCGCACCTGACATTATATCCCATGCACTGTCTGCCTTCATGATGGCAGCGGCTTCTGATGAATGGTCCATTGTGATGATGGCGTTCAAACTATCGATGATTTTTTGGTGCACTCCCATTTCATTTTGATTGTTTGTGCAAGCCGTGAATGAGATCACAGCAACTAATGGCAATAAAAGTTTTTTCATGATGAATTTGGTTTTTTGAGAGGTATCATTGCGGGATAAATGTATCAAAAATTGAAGAAGAATTCAGGAGCCTGGTTCCTGAATTCACGCAGGCATTTTTCTGTTCAGGCTGTTTGTGAATCCTACGATCAGAGGCAATGTAAATGTCAAGACATAATAAAGATAGACATCGAACTTGTAGTAACCATCGGGTGGATTGAATGCTTTCACAATTAGAAAGTAGTCAAGCACAACCGCAAGCGCAGTCCAGGTGAGACCAATCATCAAGTAGTAAGGAAGGGACGAGGATTTTATTTTCCGGACTAAAACCCAGAAAGTAAAAAGTGTTGCCAGTGGTGTAATAATCCAGCCAATGATTGAGACCGCCACCATCATGAAAAGAATAATTCCGAGAATATACCCGAACAGCCAAAGCAAAATTCCCCAGCCAAATGCATCAATGAAAAACTGTTTCATTTTTTTGAGTTCAATTTACATTAACAGCAACAAAAAATTTGAGTGTCCGAATTCGCGTCCTCAGAGAGTATCCGGGCTGCGATCACCCGGCAAGTCAAGATACAAATACTTGTTCCATTTCTTCCAGTGTTTTGTTCTTTGTCTCCTTTACAATGAACCAGCTAAATAGTAAATTAATCAAGCTGAAAAAAGCAAACGTCCAGAAAGTAACTGCCGGACCAGCTTTTTCCAATAACCAGGGAAAGAATTGTCCAACGATCCAAACTGCTGCCCATACTGAAAATGTACAGATCGCTACGGCTTTACTTCTGACCTCGGTTGGAAAGATCTCGTTGATGATGATCCAAGTAACCGGCCCCACTGAAAGTGCAAAGCAGGCGATAAACAGGACAATCATGCAAAGAAGAAATATATTGTTGGAGTTGCTATAAAACAACATACCACATAGTACCAGGGACAACACAATACCTGATAACCCGGTGAGTAATAAAAACCTTCTTCCGAATTTATCTGCATATTTTATCGCTACGAAAGTGAACAACAAATTGATTGTTCCAATGATCACCTGGAAAACCAGTGCATTGCCTTTGGTAATTCCGGCAGACTCAAAAATCGTGGGTCCATAATAAATGATGGCATTAATACCACAGAACTGTTGCAGGATGCCCAAAGTAATACCAATAAACAAAGGAAGTCTTATGGATTTGCTGAAGACGGATAGTTGACTGGCGGAATGTTTTAATGCTGCAATATTCATATCATCTAATTCTTTCGTCGCAGCTATGGAACCTATGGTGCTTTTAAGGATTGCATCTGCCTTTTCTTTTTTATCAACGGAAAATAGCCAGCGTGGGCTTTCCGGAATTTTGATCAGCAGGGCCATAAAAACTGCAGATGGAATGCTCATCACAAAAAACATTGGGCGCCATATTTCTCTCTGCAAAAAACATTGAAGAAAAGAGCTTTGAAAATTATTTTGTGTAAACCGTAATAACAGCGCATTGGAAAAATAAGCGAGAAGAATTCCAATGGTAATCGCTAACTGGTAATAAGCGATCATTCTGCCACGACTGGTTGCAGGAGCAAATTCAGCAATGTACATGGGAGATATAACGGAAGCCATGCCGACACCTATTCCTCCGATCAGGCGTGCACTTACAAGCAAGTTGAAAGCAGGGGCAAAGGCGCACCCAATGCCTGACAGCAGAAACATAAACCCTGACAGGATCATTACTTTTTTACGTCCGAGCCGGTCACTTAAAAAGCTTGTGAGAATAACACCGAGAATACAGCCCAACAAACCGCTGCTGACAAACCAACCTTCCTCCGGGGGAGTTAATGCAAATTGAGCTTTTACAAAACTGATTGTACCGGAGATGACGGCTGTGTCAAAGCCAAACAGTAAACCTCCGATGGCGGCTGTTAGACAGATGTAGGTGATGCGGGAAGATGAATGATTCATTTGGTTTTAAGAGATGGAGTTTTTGGTTTTAGAGAATTCGGTTTGGTTTTAAGAGAAGGCATCGGACAACGGTTTCATTGGCGAAGAAGAGAGTCACGTTTTTTAGAAGCATCTATGCGATTTCTCGTTAGTTCACACCAATACTTATATTTTTGATTTAGGCATAACTTACAATAGGGTTCATCAATTTCAATATCAATCTCCAATTCATCAATTTTTTTTTCTTTAAGCATGGAGTCATACGTATTCTTAATTATTAGGAATAAGGAATCTACGTTTTTATAATCATAGTTGACTCGTACCATTACATGAAATATGGTAGCCTCATAATATCCATAGTGTGGTTTTCCAAAATTTTCATAAAATACCTTGTAGCTGGGAACATCAGTAAAATCTTCTAATTTATGGTTTTGATATTTTTTATCCAGGTCATTTTTTGAAATTCCATAGTTTATGGTGCACCGATTGTTTTGGAGCTCAAGATAAAGAGAATCGACATTTGAATTTAGGGAATCATTCCAGAAAATTCTTGCAAACTCTATTGCTATTGAATCTTGCGATATATCCAATTCGGATTCGCTAAGACCAATGTGAAAGTAAATAATATTGCATTTTACCAGGGTAGGATCATAGTTTGTACATTCGCAGCAGTAGTTTTTGGGATGGGACCACAAGTTAAAAATGTTATAAGCAGAATCAAGCTTTCCCTCTAAGCTGTATGATGCAATTTCACAAGGGTCTTCATTGCAATCCTCTTCATCGATTAGGTATACGAAAAGCCCAATCAAGAAAAAAACTACGAGAGGAATGGAAATAAAGACTAAAGTTAGTATATTCCGTCTTTTCATATTAAATGAACTCTGGCACCAATGTCTGTATAATATTCGTCAAATTTTTATGTGAAATTATGTTCCTATGGTGTTCAAGTTATGATTTCCTTGCTTTTATCGTTTGTAATCATCATCATACCGTTTAATATCATCCTGTTGCCAGTTTCCAAATGCTACTTCTAATACACGTACAGATTGCTTTCCCTGGCATGACAACCGATGCCGCTCATTGGCGGGTATCCATATTTCGTCACCTGCCTTACACTCCGTGATGGTATCGCCTACCTGGACGAGAGCACCATCATCTAATACAATCCAAAGTTCTGCCCGTCCTGTATGCGATTGAAGGCTTAAGCGCTGACCCGGTAATACGGTCATCATACTCACCGTGCAATCCTGATTGTTTGCAAACTGACTGAAAGAACCCCAGGGCCGGGTTACCAATTTTACTTCAGGTTTTGTTTCAGGGATGGGCTTGGTAATGTAGTTCGACATAATTGTAAATTTTAGAAACTCGTTTACTTTTTCATCTTTTGAACTTGCTCTTCGCCCTCTTTGGTAATACCCATTATTTCGGTCATCACTCCAATCTCTTTATAGGTATCAAAAAAAACAATTTTAGCAATTGGATGATTGAAGCTGGATACTACGGGGAAGCCTTTATCCGCATATTGGGAAATTACTTTATCAAGCTCAGCAACGGGTATGCTATATGCAACGTGTTGAATTCCTCCTGCAGGATTTTTATCAAGATAATCCTGGAATATACTATTTCCTGAAACAGGCTGAATGAGTTCAATAAATGTCCCGCCTGAATAAGCCATTGCAACGAGACTCTCGGCATTAGAGGGCTTTCCGTAATAGGTAGCTTCAAACTCTTTGGCGCGAATGGTTTCAACTTCACTGAAATTGCTTATGCCCATCACGTTCTGAAAAAATCCTTTAGCAGTTTTAATATCTTTTACTACCCAGGCAATTTGAGCACAATTTAAGTCCAGTGAAATTTTTGCAGAAGTTGTTTCCATAAAATTATTTTTTATTGGTGAAAATTATTTTTGAAGTGTCGCTGTCGTATGACGTATCATAGGGGGTTAGGGATTTTATGGTTTTTTTCCGGATAAAAGCTTTTATAGTAGCATAGGCGAGGAGACTAAGGGTACCGAGTTAATCAATGGGAACAATAGCTTCAGCTAAATACCAGTTGGTATTTATCGGAAAAGTTGCTACCACATAATCTCTTTGCGCAAGGTATATTCTTAAGTTAGACTGAGGAACTACATAAACAAAACGATAAACACATACATCATCTTTAAAAAAATTAGTCGAAAAAGGTAATGTAAACTCAATATAGCCAGTATCGTAACTAATATTTAGAATATCAACTCGTTCGAAAAATATTTTTAGTTTCTCCTTGATGGAATCGTTTAATGATTTATAACAAAAATCGAGATCACGCTCATCTAAAGTAAAATGTAACTTTTTATCGTTTAAACTACTATCGGTAATTTTTCTACATTTATCATTGCTATAGATAACATTATGATACTTATATATAACGTCAACAATTCTGGAGAACTCTTTTTCTTTGCGAGTAAATAATTGCTTTTTTGATTTTTCTTGCGAGCACGAAAACGCAAATAGAATGAATGTAAATATAACTACAAGGCGCGCTATCCTAATTTTATTCCAAACCTTCATAGGTCGAAGATAGGTTTTTTACTGTTGTTTTTTTTCGACGTCAATGGAATGAATGCGTCAGCCGGGTTAGCGATTGTAGCGGAAAGCCCGCAACGAAGGGTGAGCTTTTCTTTTTTGTGCGTGAGGGTGAGGACTTGGAACATAAAGCGCGACCCTTTGCCCCTTGCCTTAGAAACATTACGATTAGTGGTGGGGATTGCTTCGTCGTTCCTCCTCGCAATGACGACAAGGTTTGAGCAAGCAGCAATGGGGAACCCCCAAATAAAAATTTCAAATTCGGACAAAGGCTTTTATAGTAGCACACTGTTTTCCTTCGCTCAATCCGTGGGGCCTGATCGTATATTCTTTCACTGCTTCAGGAATAATAAAAGTTTCTGCATAGTGCACAATAAATGGTTCAAATGTACCGGCAGGACTTTCTACTATGGCTTCTTTACCTTCAACGAGGTTGAACACATTTACACTGCCATTGGTATAATGAACTACTTTTTGGGTGAACCAGTGCCTTCTTGTTTCAATAAATTCCCGTTCATGCAATCCTGTTTTTTCTTCAATCCATCCCTTCCCTTCATCTATCTTTTGAACTCTGTTGATCAATTCATTTTTTACCCAATCTTTTGTGCGGCTCAAATCTATTACTGCCTCCCCATGCTCAATGTTAATGGGTCGTGGCTTACCATCAAGGCCCATCCTTCCCCAATCCCATAATTTAAAAGTGAATATATACGGAGTAGCGCTGATCTCTAAAACCATACTGTTGGCACCGGAGCAATGAACAGTACCGGCAGGGATGAGCACATGATCATGTTTTTTTACCGGCCATTTCTCCACATATTTTTCAGCATCAAAAAAAACTCCTCCCTCCTGTGCCCGGTTTAAGTCATGTATCATTTCCTTAGAAGAAATATTGTCTTTCAAACCGAGGTAAACACAGGCATCATCCCCGGCATCGAGTATATAATAGCTTTCATCCTGTGTATAGGGCATTCCAAATTTTTCCCGTATATATTCAGTCGTGGGGTGAACCTGCAAGCTGAGATTGCCGCCGGACATGGTATCGAGAAAATCAAACCGGATGGGGAACTCGTCACCAAATTTTTCTTGAACTGCATCTCCCAATAATTTTTTGGATTGGTAAAAGACAAGATTAATGGCAGGAGTTTCAATCATTACATTTCCAAATTGCAGTAACAAACTATTTTCCTCAGGCACACAATCAAAACACCAGGCAAAGTTTTCAACGTCGCGGTCAAGATCGCAGTATTCTTTCATCCATTGTCCTCCCCATGGTCCGGGATCAAAAAAAGGAACCACGCGAAAAGGCTGCGTGACCGCCTGACTGTAGCCACTTCTAAGATCTTCTCCGGATACCATTTTGGGCTGACCCGGTATTGTAGTGTCCAGAACAAAATCCCAGCGGTTCATCAATTGTTTTTTCATGCGGTCACAAACCCGCCAGTCAACAAAAAAAGCACGCTTGTATTGAAGTGATGCTTTTAACTCTTTATTGCATGCGCCCAGGTTGCTGATCTTATTTTTCCTGAATCGCTGCTGTATTTCCCAGCGAGGCATGTCAGCATATATCAGCAGGTCGGGGTCAGGACAGAGAAGGCAGGCGCCAGGACCATAAACAATCACAGTGTCTTCTGTTTCTTCAATTGTTTTTTTGGCAGCTTCTGTTTTTGAAGCATCAAAAAAATCTTTTAAAATGAGTCGCGTGATGTAGCCAAAAACTTCATCGCCGGTGACGTCAGGATATACGAGTGAATCAATTTCATTTCCGGGGAGCATGCAATCTTTAGAAAAGAAATAACTCCCTCGTAGGTTATTTTGCAATGCGGGAAATATTTCTTCATCCATCACGCCCTGGTAGCATTCGATAGTAATGACTTTTCTTTTGTGTTGAATTTTATTTAACTGTTCAAGGAGATGCGTGGTTATCGCCTCCCAACCAACAAGACATTCCTCCTTTGCATTTTTTACTTGGATGACGGGCCATTTATCGTAATTGGACTCGCCCTGTAAATATTTATTCATGTGAATGATTCACTTCAGTGTCTGCAAAGATATTCTTTGAATAGATCTTGCCACTGACAAGAGAGTGACCAGAGGAAAAAAAGCGCTGAGTATTGGCGCTTTTTGTTTGTTTTGCAGTCGCTTCGATTGCTCGCGCTTGGGTTGTTTGGTGAGGGACGCAACAACGGCTGCGCACCAACATCGGCAGAAAAATTATTCGTACTATTGGTATCGCAAAACGCTATACTATGAAAATAAAATATCTTCTCTTTTGCATTGGGCTTTTTATTTCGATGCGCTTGGCCGCACAGAATGTTCAGTTATGGGGTACGGCTGAATATGGTGGTGCTTACAATGGAGGAACCATCTTTAGTATGAATACTGATGGAACAAACTTCAACGTTGAACGTGCCTTCAATACTCTTCCGGGTAATCACCCAAGGGGCAACTTATTTATGGCAAGCGATAGTAACTTATATGGCGTTTGTGCCGGAGGTGAATGGTACGGCGGTGGCACGATCTATCGTTACAATCCGGTAAACGGAGATTACAGTGATGTTTACAGTTTTGATTGGACCCACGGTAATTTTCCTGCAAGCGGCGTTGTAGAAAAAGACGGTGTGCTGTATGGGACTGCTGTTATAGGAGGAGTTAATGGCCGCGGAGTAATATACAGTTACACTATTGCTACAGAAATTTATACTGATCTGTATGATATGGCATATCCTGCTGAAGCAAATCCTTATAGTACGCCTGTGGTAGCCAGCGATGGTAAACTTTATGGCACTACCGCGAATGCTTCAGGCACCATTTATAGTTTTGATCCGGCAACTAATATTTATTCCACCGTGCATGAGTTTGATTTTTTAACGGCCTATTTACCAGTGGGCGGTCTTATACAAGCGAGTGACGGAAAGCTATATGGAATGGCTCGCGACGGAGGCGCCAATAGTTCCGGTGCTATATTCAGCTTTGACCCGTTGGACAATATTTATGAATCACTTTATGATTTTGATTTTTCAACCGGCGGTTTTCCAAGTGGTACCTTGATGCAGGGAAGTAATGGAATCCTGTATGGACTTACAACTGAAGGCGGCTCTAATTACCATGGCGTCATATTCAGTTTCGATCCTTCCGGTAATACGTACACTAAATTGTTTGACCTCTCCGATTCTGTTGGTATCCTTCCGCTTGCTAACCTGATGCAAGTTGGAAATATACTTTACGGAACCACATTCCATGGAAGCGCAAATGATGATGGCACAGTTTTCAACTTCGATCTTCTCACAAACACTTTCACCAAGTTGCTCGATTTCAATGGCAGCAATGGTGCATATCCCACTGGTGGCTTTATCACTTTAAGCGGGATTGAATCAGGAGTGCAATTGCCTCCAGTGGATGTGTTCACCATTAATCCAAACCCGGTTACTCAATATGTTATTTGCAACGCCACTTCTTTCAACAATCAAAAGGTGAACCTTATAGTTACTGATTTGAGTGGAAAAGAAATTCTTTCACAACAGCTTGTGATGAGAAACTCGCAACTGAAAATTAACCTTGGCAATCTTACCTCAGGAGTTTATTTCATCGAGCTAATGGCAGACAATGAAAAGAAAATTGCGAAAGTGATGAAAGAATAAAATGTTGCCTTATAAAATCAACGCTTGCACTTCCGCCCAACCTTCGGAAGGGAGACAGGGCGGAGGTATAATTAAGAATTTTAACGGGCAAATTATAGTGAATGCAATAGACAATAGGTAACACCAAGAATGGCCGCGTCATCCATCAGCTCCGATGCTTTGATCTGAACATTGCCCCAGGGGCACCAGGCATATTGTGCAGCTCTTTGCTGGATATAGGGAATGATTTCTTCTTTGCTGTTAAGAATACCTCCTCCTAACACTACAATTTCCGGGTCATAAGCGTGGATGAGGTTGATGATACCTGCAGACCAGATATTCATGCATTCGTATTTTATACGGGTTGCTAATTCATCGTTTTCCCGCGACGCTTTAAACACCGCATAAAAATCGAGATGCGATTCATTGGCTAAACTGCTTTTTGAAAAACCAGGATCAGCTTTTATCATCCTGCTAATGTTCCAGGTCGATGCCTGTGCTTCCACACAGCCTATGTTACCGCAGGTACATTCATTCCCGTTGTATTGAACAGTGAAATGACCACCCAGGACACCTGCCTGGAAATGTTTCCCTCTTAACAATCGTCCTTCAATGATGGCGGATGAACCAATTCCTGTCCCGATAGTAACGACCACTACATCATCGCTTCTCCGTGCTGCACCAAATTTCCATTCACCCACAGCAGCCATGCGCGCATCGTTTTCTATGTATAGAGCAGTATTCCATTTTTGTGCTGCCCACTGCGCCAAATTCAGTTGTGGATCGTCATCATATTTTTTATTAGTGGCTATTATCTTTTTGGAAAGCGGATTGACAATTCCCGGAAAGGCAAGCCCGATTCCCTGCAACATACCCGGTTTTACTTCATACTTTTTCAGCAAATCATCAATAACTGCTTCGAGCCTGACAAGGTTTGGTTGTAGGCCTTTATCTGATTCAGCATCGAGAATTTTTTTTTCCAGCAGAACATTGTCTTTTAGCAAGCCTGATTTAATTCTTGTTCCTCCGAGATCGATGCCGATAGAAAAGTTATTCATGGTATGAAACAATGTTTATTGTGGTTGGTGAGGACGGCTAACGGGTTGCATTCGCTCGCGAGTCAAAGTCAAACACAGTTAGTTTTATTCTTTTTGTTTTAAGTAAAAATATTCCTTGTAAGTCCATTCTTTAAAGGGATGCAGGTTTGTTTTATATTGTTGCTTTTCAATCCAGTTCTCTACAGTGGCGTACCATTCTTGATTGTCCTTGCCGTTCACCGTAGCTGATAAATGAACAACTGTTGCGTTCCCTTCACTGTCTATATGTGCAATTACTTGGATGTAGTAATCACAGTCAGTATAGTCCTTAACTTCAATTTTTGCCAGATCATTTTTTAAGGCGTCTTTAAATTTTCGTCCATCTTTCAGGTCTGGAAATATGTATCCTTGCGGATACTTTATATCTCTGTAAACTGTGGTTTTTATTTCCGGTTCATTCTCAAGGTTGTATTGCTTTTTGAAAGTCTCGAACTGTAGTGCCTCCACAATTTCACCACTACTCATAGATACTTTAATGACACTTCTTTCTGTCGTTATTATGTATAAAGTGTCAGTGTCAACAAAGATGTCTATGTACCATTTTGTATGTGATACGCTGTATCTAAGCTTGTGCAAATCGTTGATAATATCGCAGAGATAATAATATCTAACACTATCCCCTCTGCTATAAAACTCAATTATTGGAACCTCCTCTTGGTCTGGCGTCCACACCCAATAAGCTAAGCTTACAATCATTTGTCCATCATTACTGATAAATGATGGTCTTGGGAAATATCTGTTTGTCTCATAAATAAGGTTTTTATTCTTATCGTAGATTTTTGATTTTCCCAATGAAGCTTGGTCATATTCACTGTAAGGTGTTGACTCGAGTAAAAAATTTCCGTTTTGAGAATAAAGGTCATATTTATATGCTGTCCCTGGCGTATCAGCATACAGTTCAGAATTGAAAAGCAATAATGTCAATATGATCCGAACTCTATTCATTTTAATTTCTTCATTGCGGTGGTGAGGGCAATCCCCGGTCAGAAAGTTAGACCAGTTGCGGCTCTCCGTTTACCTTCATCAACCTTTTTGAAAAACCATTCTTTGCAATCAATTCATAATTATGACCTGCATCGGAAGGCCAGCATGCGCCAAATGAAAGTACGGACTCACCGGTGTTAGCTACTCTATGCGCCGCAGGCCCTTTAATATAATGCAGGCTTCCCGGAAACATTTTTTCTGCCCACACATTCCGGTCTTTGTCCATGAACAACATGATGCCCTCACCCTCAATACACCAATAGAACTCTGCCCGGTTTTCCAAGACATGCGAATGACCTTTGGTCATCATGTATTCATTGCCAATTGTTCCGGGTCGCATGCGTGTAATACCAAAAAATAATCCGCCTTCTGTACCTTCCGGCACGGGAAAATAACTTTCAACTTCGTAGGCAATTTGATTGGCATCCTGTTCTTCAAAAGCGTTTTGATCTGCGAACAATCCATTGAGATCGCCAATTGTTCTTATTAGCTTTTCCACTGGTTTGCCAATCAATGTGGTGCCGGAAAAAATAACTTCAGGATGCGTAATTGTTTCCATAGTTTTTACAGGATTTATTAGTCGCCGTTTCTTATTTTATTATTTAATAAAAAACTTTGATTCTTCTTTCTCAAATTTAAAATATTCAGGAAATAAATATTTAGTTGACCCACTATAAGTTTCAAAGCGTTTAATGCCATTTACTAACTGATGTTTATTAAACTTATTAACCCAATCCAAAAAAAAGTAATTCGCTTTTAGCGTTGAATCGTTAATCAGTTTTAAGCTCATAAACTTATCTCCTGTATGGGGGTATTTGATCAAACCAAATTTATTTTTCATGCCACTTTCAAAAACGCAATCTTCAATTGTATCCCAATAGACAACTAATTTATCATTTTCAATTTTAACGGGAAACTCGTATGTGCACTGACCAAGAAACCCAAACCATAGGGTTAATTTTGAATGTTCAAATATTAAATCAAAACCATCTTCTCCATTGCCCCATATTCGGGCAGAATCATTGGCAACATCATAAACAGTGTTCATTTTTTTAAATGTGTAATGACGAATTCGCTCTTCACGTTGTTCATTTAATCGCTCATAATTTGTAGTATCAATGTATTTTACTATTTTTTGAGTCGATATGAAAGTATAAGATTCTTCACCGTCAATACTTTTTAATATTAAACTATCATTTGTAAGTGTTTTAACTAAATATGTCTTGATAAATGTTGTATCTTCCGGATGCCCATTAATCCAATAATCTCTTTGCCTAAATACAATCTCTAATATATAATTTTTGTTTTTTTCATAAAGTTTCCAACTCTTCATTGTTAGTTCGTCAACAGTTTCTCTATTAAGAATTTTCCCGCTACTATCTGATTTAAAAATCCAATACTTTCTTTCATTTTTAATTGTTTCTAAAAACTCTGAATTGTCTGAGATCTTAATATTTGAATAATTTTGGCATTCCCAGGTATTTTTCGGCAAAACAGTTTCTTTATTGTTCTGGCAGGAAAAACAAAATAAAATCAACATAAAATATTTTAACGCCGTTGGTCTTTGCAAAATCAACATCCGGGAGGAAGACCAACAATTGACGCGTCTGCACAATTGCTGTTGGTCTGGCTTCACGCAACCTTTCACAAAGACCAACAGTGCCGCGAAGTCACCGTGTCCTCTCCGGGAAACACGGCGTGGGTATAGCGGCAGAAGTTTTAGTTTATTATGATTTGTCTTTTCCAATTTTTACCGAGAGTCCAGTCCCCTTTATTCCAGGAAAAACTGCCACTTAAGATGTGTATTCCACTTGATAAATGATTCAAAAATACGGTGTCACCGCAAGCACAATATTGATAATTATAAGTTGAATCTTCATAAACTCTGCTCATATTAATAGTATCATCAATTACAAATCGAACTTCTCCTGAACCGCAATCAAGTGCTGAATTCTTAAAGGTACAATCAATAACAATAGGAATTGAATCATTTTCATCAAAAACCAAATCTTGAGGTGTTAGAACAACATCCATCCCGGAAATTATTTTTTCTATTTCTAAATATTCTTCATCTTCATAGTTCTTACTCGATCCATTTTGATGACAGGAGTAAATTCCGAACAATAGCAGTATTGAAATAAATATTTTCACGCAACTGCCATTTGATTTTGTTGTTTCATGAATAGTATGATTCACATTTCTATTTTTTATTTAACTCGAGCCATGCCATTGTTGGTCTTTGCAAAAGCAACATGCGGGAGGAAGACCAACTGACGCGTCTGCACCATTGCTGTTGGTCTGGCTTCGCACAAGCTATTGCAAAGACCAACAGCGGCGCGAATCAGTTCTTATATTTTCTTTTTAATTTTTCAATGTCCTGGTAATTATCAATCCATTCTTCAGAAAATCCACAAGACGTGCATACGTATCGTGAAATTTTAACTGGCGCCCTAAAAAATCCAATGTTTATATTATTTCCTGACCCGTAAGGTCCTACATAACCCGGAATTCTTAGAATGTCTTTGGAACTGCATTTTGGACATGTTTGAGAATTTTTCATAGGATTGATTTTAACCTTTCAGGGTTTGGTTTAACGCCGTTGTTGATCTTTGCAAAAGTAACATGCGGGAGGAGGACCAACAACTGACGCGTCTGCACCATTGCTGTTGGTCTGGCTTCGCACAACCTCACACTTGGAGCAATGCATTTGCTATCGGTTTGTGCTTTTCTCTGCTTCATCAACATCTTCTTTTCTGCCACTATTGTTATTCCAAACCATTGCCACTTTTCCTTTAGTGCGCATGGCTTCTATATATTTTATAGCTTCCGGAATATTTTTATAAGAATAGATCTTTTCAATGTGAACTTTAATTTTCCCGTTTTGAATCAGGGATGCTAATGTCTCCAGATCTGTTGTGTTGGCTTGAGCTGTAAATTGGGCCAGGGGAAATTTGCTGAAAGCTCTTTTTAAAAGTAACGAAATCATATTTCCCAACGTGGTAAAACCCACCATGACACCCCGCTGTCCCATACGTTTGTAGTCTTCATGCGTAAGGTTGCCATTCGTATCAATAACCAGGTTGTATCTTCCATTGTGTTGATGAATGTCTTCTTTATCGTATGCAATAACCTGATCAGCACCTAATGTTTTTACAAAGTCAATATTTCTACCCGAACAGACAGCAGTTACTTTGGCACCAGAGGCTTTTGCAATCTGCACGGTAAAATGACCGACACCACCTGAAGAACCGTTGATCAAAACCGATTCTCCTTCTTTGAGCTGTCCGTGCGTGATGAGTGCCTGCAAAGCTGTTAGTCCTGCTATCGGCACACTCGCCATTTCAGGAAAACCTATTCCTTCCGGCATCAGGGCGCAAACATTTGCCGGCACACAAGCGTATTCAGCAAAAGCACCTCCTGTCAGCATCTCTCCAAATACACGGTCTCCCACTTTGAAATGCGTTACGTCATTTCCAACCTCTTCTACAACGCCGGCAAAATCAGCTCCCAGTATTTTTTCTCTTGGTTTAAATAATCCGAATGTGAATCGCGCAAAAAATGGTTTGCCCCGGAGAATGTGCCAGTCAGCGGGATTGGCCGAATTTGCTGAGACCTTAACCAATATGTGATTACGTTTCAATGAGGGTTTTTCTATATCCTCCAATTGAAGTATCTCCGGTCCGCCGTATTTTGTTTTTGTAAATGCTTTCATTTTAATCAGATCATTCCTTTAACGCCGTTGCCGGGCTTTGCAAAAGTAACGTTCGGGAGCAAGCCCAACAACTGACGCGTCTGCACAATTTCTGCTGGTCTGGCTTCGCACAACCTATCGCAAAGACCACTTATCTTCCCGCGAAATTTCCTTTTATGTCGCGCAGAAGAAAAATCCAGTTTGCCCAACTGCTGTTCGTTATGGTGGCTTGGGTGGTGGCGGCATTTCTCATTGCTGCTTACGATTATTTTCTCGTCAATGCCCATGAGATTCATGCTTCACCCTCCCAATATTATTCTTTCTGGTCCGATCTTATCGTCAATGTGTACGGTGCCTTTGTCGCTACGCTGACTGCAGGAAGTTTGTTTGTGTTTTATCTCAACGTAAAATTTATCAATAAACCTTATGGGTATTCCATTCTCATGAACTGCCTCACCTACATCGTCATCGTGATCACTGTCACAGCAATCGGTGGACTCTTCTGGGTACCATACAGTACCGGCATTCAAGTGGGTGAATCCGGTTTCGGACAGGCCTATAAATATTTTCTTTCAGACTCCTACCATCTGAACAATATTCTCATTTGGTCTATCGTAGTTGCGCTCACTCAGTTTGTGCTGCTGATGAATAATAAATTCGGTCACGGAATTTTATGGGACATTCTTCGTGGTAAATATCATTTGTCCAGGAAGGAAACGCGCATCTTCATGTTCGCCGATTTGAATGACTCCACCACCATCGCTGAAAAACTCGGTGACGAGCGTTATCATGACCTGCTGAAAGATTTCTTTGCTGACGTTACCAATCCCATCATCAATAGAAAGGGTGACATCTACCAGTATATCGGCGATGAAATAATCGTGGTATGGGAATACGAGAACGGCATCAGCGGCAACAACTGTGTGCAATGTTTCTTCGACATGAAGAAAGTGATTGAAGATAATAGTCAACGTTACCTGAGCAAGTTCGGATTACTGCCGGAATTCAAGGCGGGTATCCATTTCGGAAAAGTAATTGCCGGCGAGATCGGCATCATGAAGCGCGACATTACGTTTTCCGGTAACGTGCTAAACACCACATCGCGCATCGAAAACAAATGCAAAGAGTTTAAAGTGGACCTCATTGCTTCTGACGAATTATTGTCTCAACTCTCCTTCGGTGATCAGTTCATCCTTCAACCTCTCGGCAACATCAAGCTGCGGGGAAAAGAAAAAGAAATGGGATTGAGTACGCTGCTGGCACGGTGATAGGGTAAAGCTTTAAGAGCAGTGACTTTTATTTTTACATTACTTTAGTTGGGGAAAAAAATTTGGTTATGAAAATAATTACTGTGGTGTTGGTGGTTGTGATGATGATTTTTATTGTGGGAAGAATGGTGGGGCAGAATTTGGTTGGGAATGGAAGCTTTGAAGATTATTCATCGTGCCCTACGTTGGTCGGACAAAACACAAATGCCATAGGGTGGATGTCCTTCCGACAATCACCGGATTCGCGAGACCACGGCTGCTGCGTATTTAATCCACGCTTTAGGTAAATTGCAAAAGCTAAAATGCACAATAGCTCGGTGGTACTTCACGATAAATATTTCTTAACAAACTTGCCTTTAAGTCCTCGAAAGTATCAATTGACTGAGATATCCAAATACTCTTAACAACTTCGACTTTGCGCCCTCGCGTCCAAAGAATTATGCAGTGAACGTGCGTACCTAAACCTCCATGTATGTAGTTTAAAATATACATATCATGAAGCTTGACAATAAAGATTAATTGTCTCTCAGGTAAGAACGGGTTCCACCTTGTATCTGAATAGTTGAATTTTCTATTAGGATTGGCTAATTTTATTTTGCATTCACAGGCAGATTCAATACTTCTTTTGACAAAGCTAGGGACATTCGATTTTTTATAAGATATTTCAGCATTTTTGAAAGTGCTATCGCTAAAAACAATGGTCTGGGCATTAGAGTACCCTGCTTTTAATATTAAAACGGCCAAGCTAACATAAGAAACAAATACGAACATCTTTTTCATTGTTAACCTTCTTTATTTTTCTTCTCCCCACTCGTTTGAATGGAATTTTCAGTGGGTTTGACCACCTGATTTCGGTTTACTCTAAGCCGCGTCTCGCTTTTCGCGGACACGGCGGTCCTATTAATTTCTAAGTCAGCTTGTAAATAAATTCTTCTATTTCTGCTTGTCTTGCATTGGCAAAACCTTTGTCCCTACCGATTTTTATAAAATTGCACTTCTCTAAAACTTTCTGTGAACCAAAATTGTCAAATGCTACTCGTGCGAAAATAGGTCTCGCATTTTCAGTTTTTAGAAACTCTGTGAGTGCTTTTGTTGCAACACCTTTACCCCAAAATTTTTTGTCAATCCAATATGTAACTTCTGCTTCGCCTTCTCTTTCAAACTTTGCGATGCTTCCTGCAATACTATTTTCCACGATTATTGTCTGATTATTTATAGTAGGGTCATTCAAAAATTTTGAGTATTTCTGAAGATATGCGGTTTTGTCTGTTGGGTCTTTTGATGTGAAAGCAGCTAAATAGTTTGCTTCATTGTCAAGCTGAAATATAAAGAAGAACTCTAAATCAGTAATTTCTGTTTTTCGCAATATTATTTTACTATCGTTTATCATTTAGTGATTTTCGTTGTGAAGTTATTGTACCTGCGGTATGCAGAATTTGAAAATAGGTTTTGTCTGGCAGCTTGTCATTAAAAGCTTGGCCCGAAACGCAGCCAAGAAATCAATTCATTTTTTTTAAGATGCCATTCACCTCTTCGGAATTTGTAAGTAAATTTTTTTGTCTTCCATAAACCCATTAATGTACAACCTGAGTTCATGAAGAACACACAAGTAGTCTTTTGTTCATCAAACCATGGAATTGTAATGCGAGCAGAATAATAATTTTCATTTATCCTTTCTGAGTCACTGATAACTTTCATATATTTTGAATTTAATAATGAACTATCCCAGATTATTTTCTTGCCCGGAAAACAAAAAGCATAGTTACCACTACCAATTTCTTTTTGAAAAAAAGTATCTGCATTCAACGAACACTCTCTCAGAAAGTAGGTTCCCTTCATTTGCTTGTCAGCATATTTCAAATGAAGATTCAGCACTTGATAGGTTGACGCCGAATCAAAATTTGATTGTGATATGGAATGGGAATAGATGAATAAAAAAATGATGGTCAGTATCTTTTTCATCTCGCTAACTTAATGAGAAAGGAATTATTTTTTCTCATTTTATTTCTCCTTAAGCTCCAACATTCCCTGTCTTGACTTTTCCGGCTCGCTTGTAATTGGCCAAAATCACTCCGGTTGTGGTAACAGTACTCTCTGTTAATGTAAATGCTGCCGGGATCGCGCCATTGTCAAACAACTTTTTTCCTGTACCAAGCGTCAACGGGTGAATTTTGAGCCTGAGTTCGTCTACTAAATCATTCTTAAGCAGCAGTTGAATGAGCTTACTGCTGCCCCAAACCTGAATGTCACCACCTTTTGAAGTTTTAAGCTTCCTGATATCCGCGAGGCTTTTGAGGAATACTGAGTTTTTCCAATCTGACTTTTTCCTGGTCTTAGACAAGACGTATTTTGTACCATCATTGATACCCGGCCAAAAGTCTGCATGTTCAGGCCAGTAGCCCTCCCAAATCTCAAATGTTTTTCTACCCAAAAGATAATCTGCAGGTTTCAGCTCTTTTTGCACGGCCTTACCATAAGCTTCGTCACCATACGGCGCCGTCCAACCCCCATATTTGAAACCTTCTGATCTATCTTCTTTTGATCCGCCGGGTGCTTGCATTACTCCATCTAATGTGATCATTGATAAGACGATTATTTTTCTCATGTCGTGTGGTTTTGTTACGATACAAATGTCGGGCACAATATAATACCAGTTGCAGTGTGAATGCGACAATCATAGTGGCTGAATGCGAAAAGTATTGAGAGTAATAGCTCTGGTTCGCAGCAGGGTTTCTCGAAGAGAACCCCGCTGACTTAGTTTAGCGCGGGATGTCATTCGGAAGACTCCGCGAGGACATCAATTTATTTTGTTGACTCAATTAGCTTCAGAGTTAAGGGGTAATACAATTTGTAATACGCATACGGGTCGCAATATGAAGATTCAATTAGTAGTGAGCAAAAATCTTTTTTCTCTGCTCCGTCAAGTGTCGTTATGAATGTTGAAAGCTCTTTGTCAGTCCAGCAGTTTATCAATGCCCAAAATTCATCATGAAATTCTTCAGCAGATGCACCGTCAACAACATCCCGCAATTTGAAAAATTGAAGTAAAGCATTGTTGTCTTTGCTTTGAATTCGTTTTACTATAGAGTTTAAGTTAGCGCCCGTTCTCTCTGCAGCTTGATACAACTCATAATCTTTGTTGTAAATAAATTGTCGTTTAGAGAAATTGAATTTAAAGTATGGTGAGTCAACTCTCTTTAGTTGCTCTGACGGAATGTATCCAAACCGACCGTCTGCAATTAACGCTGTATGGGGATCATTCCAGTAAAGAATAAGCTGTCCTTTAGTCGCAACGAACATTGTACTGTCGTTGATTATTGCATTCACATTATCAAGTCCGTCCTTGAGCATCGCAACGAATACATTTGAAGAAGTGTCTGCAACTATTTTCTGTTCAGGATTAGCAGTCGAGTCCGAATTTTTGTGAACGCTGTCACTTACATCAGTGGCGTCATCAGTTTGCTTTGGTGTCGTCTGACAAGAAACCAGGAATAGAATAGTTGCGGTCGCTATTTTAATGTAGGTCATCATGTCTGTTCATTCAAGGTACAAAGTTTTGAGTTGCCGCTGCTCTCCTGACCAGCAACAATACCTCTGCAAATTATTGCTTTCACTTCAGTCGTCTGTCAGGGGACCGACGACGGCAATCGGGTTCACCAACAAGAGCAGCAAATATTCTTTTGAATGTTCAATCGATCCCCATCCTCATGTCGATCAGATGCTTTTTAAAACCTGTTATTTCATAAGCACGGATAGCGGCTTCATTCAGGTAATAAACCTCCTGTCGTATTTTAGTTATTTTTCGTGAAAGCGACCATTGTATCAATGTCTCATTGATCATCTTATTGACACCTTTACCCCGGTGAGCCTGGTCGGTGTACATGAAACCAGGATAGGATTGCTGTTCATACTGAAGATAATGTTTTGCTTTCGATACTCATGAGAATGATAGAAGTGAATGTATAAGTTTCATTTGAAGAGAATAAAATTAGAAATGTTGTTTGCTCCTGCAATTCTTCAATCGCTAAGCAACATCATTCAATGATTATCTTTCCTGAAGCGGTAATATATCTCATCTCCCGGATTTCATAAAAATAAATTCCTGAGGTAAGTCCCGCTTGTTGAATTTTTGTTTCAGGATTCTGAATCACCAATTGCATTCGTTTCTTTCCGTAAATATCATAGAGATAAAAGCAGCTATTCTTCCCGGGAGCGTCATGGAGAAGTAGCGTCGCGCTTCCGGAGAATGGATTAGGCGAAATCATTGCGTATGAAGAGTTGGAAAGATTTTGTTGCGTTGTAGCCAATGTTGTATCGCAGAATTTGATCATCCAGTAATCGGCGTAAGGCCAGTTGGGTTGCGTTTTATCACCGCCCACGCCGGCGACAGTATAGTTTGCCATCACATAGCATCCATCGCCCGATTGAATGGCAACGCCGATTTCATCATCGGTGAGATTACAATCAGTCTGCAGCGTTTCATCCCAAACTTTATCGCCATTTGCAGCGATGTTAAGCACCCAGGTCTGTTCCTGACCCAAATTGTTTTCTGTTTTATCTCCGCTCGCCACAGAATAGGAGGTGCCTGCTATCATGTAGTGATTTCCGGAAGTACGTACAATGCTCTTCAATTCATCCTCGTGATTGGTGCCGCCATAGTTACGATCCCAGATTTTGTTTCCTTCTGAATCAATCATTACAATCCAAAAGTCTAATCCGCCCCAATTGAAATTGGTTTTATCGCCGCTCGAATCAGAGTCAGACCATCCACCAAGAATAAAGCCGTTATCGTATGTGAGTGTGGTCGCTCTCAGGTTTTCGTTGCCGGTACCTCCATATCGCTTATCCCATTGTTTACTCCCCTGCGAGTCAATCTTCACGATCCAATAATCGGTGCCTCCCCATGAGGGTTCCGTCTTGTCACCGGAAACACCGGATGCAGACATGCCGCCAATCAGGCATCCACCGTCGCTGCATGCAGCCACATCATAAGCAGCATCGAATAGCGTTCCTCCATACCGCTTATCCCAGAGTTTATTGCCGCCGGAATCAATCTTAATAATCCAGCAATCCCAATCTCCCCATGATGGTTCTGTCTTATCACCGTTTGAATCGGACTGTGATGTTCCGACAATCAGGTATGCGCCATTAGTTGCTTGATAGGCAGTATATGCATAGTCATTGGAAGTGCCGCCATAACGATGATCCCATAAGATGTTACTGAGTGAATCAATTCTCACTACCCAGTAATCATAAGTATAGTTCGAGAGGTCCCAGTTTGGTTCCGTCTTCTCTCCTCCGATGCCGGAAGTTGAACTGCCGACCAGGAGATAACCGCCATCAGAATTTTTGAGCGTTGCAAGAATCACCTCATCGCCACTGCCACCGTAACGCCTGTCCCATTGCTTCATACCATCGCCGTCCGTTTTCACGATCCAAAAATCGCTACCGCCACGGTTGGGTTGTGAAACATCAAAGGTAGAATCCGAACGACAGGAGCCACCGAGTAAGTAACCGCCATCATTTGTTTGTATAAGCGTATATAATTGATCTTGTCCATTACCTCCAAAACGATAATCCCATTGTTTCACGAGCGGATATTGAGCGAAAGAGAGAACAGAAATGCAGAGAGCAGGAAACGAAAAGAGAAACTTTTTCACAGTGGAAAATTAAGAACATTTGTTAGGATTAGTAACCGGGTCATAGAGATGAATAGGTTGAGTGCGCACGAGTTAAGAATTCACCAACAAGGGCAGGAAATATTCTTTTGATGTTCAATCGCTCCCCATTCTCATCTCGATCAAATGCTTTTTAAAACCTGTTTTTTCATAAGCACGGATAGCGGCTTCATTCAGGTAATAAACCTCCAGTCGCAGTTCAGTTATTTTTCGTGAAAGCGACCATTGCTTCAATGTCTCAACGATCATCTTATTGACACCTTTACCCCGGTGAGCCGGGTCGGTGTACATGAAACCAAGATAGGAATGCTTTTCATGCTGAAGATAATGTTTTGCTTTTTCGATGCGGGCATAGCCTGACCCAATGATCTCATCACCCGATACTGCTACCACCAAATGTATATCCGGAGAATTGATCATTTCTTTTAAGTCATAGTAGTGAGTATCTTTTTTCAGCGTGGGATCGAAAGGACGTTCGGCGCTGATAACCCCTTGTTCAAAACGGAGGAGGACAGGAAGATCATCGAATGTGGCTGGTCTTATTGTAATGGACATAAAGGCAATATCATTTTGTGCATTTTAAGTAAGCAATGATTGATTACTTGTTATTGAGGCATCTGCACAATTGCTGTTGGTCTGGCTTCGCACAACTTGTCGCAAAGACCAACAGCGCCGCGACAAACGCGCACAAGTTCAGGGGTTTTTTTTTCGAGCTTCATTTCCGCTTATCGTCAATTTCAAGTAGGTGAGAAGATGAAAGTGGTCCATCAGAGTAAACAATTTTTGAAGTTCCTTTCAATGGAAACGAAATCTCCCATCGCCCGCTATCCATCCCGGAAATTTCTTTCGTGACCTTCCAATCATCATTAATCCATTCCAGTTGTTTTCCTGATTCTCCACTGTTTAAACTCACAAAGCTTGTAATTTTTCGCTTGTCCAGAAAAAATGAAGCGTGTTTTAAACTACTCAACCTCTCATCTTCGATATAGGAATTGGTTGAGGGATTGAGAAGAAAAACTTCGATCCACTCATTCCGGTAACCAATCATGTAATCTTCATTGCCATCGTAGTTCAAATCAATTAGAGTATCGTAATCTATATCATTAGGTCTATTGTCATACAAGACTTGGTTTAAGAGATACTTTCTTTTTCCCTCCAGAGTTAAAGTATCTACTGCAGCAGTAAAAATGAAGTATGCATTCACAACAATTAATATGAAGAACAAACTAATTGCAACGGCCTGTATATAGGGATTCAGTCCGGTTACGAATTGGTGGTGGAGGTTGTAGGTGAAAAATGCTGTTAAGCAGAGAAGCACAAATTCAATTATTATGATGAACCTAGAGGTTTGCATAGCAGGTTGATGCTCGTAAAGCTATCAAAATTACCTAAGGTATCAGGCATTGATAAATTCGCTACCTTACCACGGTATGCTTATAGAAGAAAAAGAACTCAAACATTGGATTGATAATTTTTACGGGTATGGATCGTGGTATGCCCCGATCTGGTTTATTGGTCATGAAGAAAGTGGCGGTGATGTACCGGAAGAAGTGGCTGAGAAGATCAACTATTTTTATAAGGTACACGCTCCAGCCAATGCAACGCTCTGCGATATTCGCGAACTGTACCGGCAGGTGGCAGTGAGGCGCGACGACCCTAAAGCAGGTTTGTTCAACAACCGTTGCGAATACCGGTTCGGTGAAAATGCAGTACAGAACGGGGTTTGGAAAAATCTGATTGCCTTTGAGCATGGCTATAGAAACGAGAAGCTTCCTGATTTGCTCGAATACCAGAAACACATTTTTGCATCGCCATCAGGGAACCATGAGGCATTAATCCGCTTATATCCTCTGCCTGGTCCGCACAGCCATGCATGGTACTATACCTGGCTTGACCTGCCGCAACTTCCTTTTCTCAAAAGCCGCGCATTATACCAGGAGCACGTCTTTCAGCGCCGCATCCACACGATCCTTTCAAACATCAGCGAATACAGGCCTGAGGTTGTATTAATGTACGGCATGGATAACATTAATACACTAAAAAAATCAGTACAACAGTTTTTTCAAGGTGACAAATTCAAAATGATAAAAGGAACCAAGCAACAAATCCCGCAGCATCACCGGACTGACATTGATGGAACTACTATACTCATCACAACGCAGGTGCCTGCGCTGAATCATAACCGGATTGAAACAGGATTTGACTGGGAGGAGTTTGGGAAAGTTGTGAAGTCACAAAATTGACGCGTGTGCACAATTGCTGTTGGTCTGGCTTCGCACAACCTATCGCAAAGACCAACAGCGGCGCGAAAAGTTGTGAAGTCACAAAATTGACGCGTGTGCACAATTGCTGCTGGTCTGGCTTCGCACAACCTATCTCAAAGATTCGGTGTTTGTTAACTAACAGCATTTGCGTATTGATGTTTTGACTTCAGTCATCGGTGAACAAACACCGACGACGACTCTCGCAAATGAACACCGACAGCGGCAGAAATTCCTTCAGCAAGATCATCAATATATACTTTCTATTAAACTAAAGCGTTGCTCATACTTAGTAATAATAATACATGATATACAAATCAATCAATCAGCTTTTATCAGTCCTGATACTCTTAGCTTGTCTTTTTATTGGTGCTTGTCAACATAAGAGTGGCCAATGGGTTGACCCTGCTGAATATCATTGTTCAGTAGTCGTTAACGGTGAAAATACTTCTCAGGGAATATTAATTTCAAGTTATAAGGATTCATTGCTATCGATGGCAATGGAAAGAACTACACCGAATACACTTTACTGGCAAATTGTTTTTAGTCCATTTTCCAAAAAGACCCAAGCCTTTGTTTTACACAAACGCCTGCCTGGTCAATTAAGGTATGGTGATTATTACGCAAGTTGTTGTATTCCGGAACCTGATTATATCGCATTCCAGGGTTCAATTTGGGAAGATGATTCTTTGACAAACATTCTACACTTAAATGTCGACACGAGTGCTGAGTATTTATCAGGAAGTTTTAGCGCAACCTTTGTTAATGATGATGAACCATATGATACCGTAAGAATGAAATGCGATACATTTAGTTGTTACTGGAAGTAATACGAAGTTTCCTACCTAATGACTTTCCCCTTTTCCGCTCCACAATTATTTTAACGCCGTTGGCCTTTGCAAAAGTAACATGCGGAGGAAGACCAACAATTGACGCATCTGCACAATTGCTGTTGGTTTGGCTTCGCACAACCTATTGCAAAGATCAACAGCGGCGCGAAAAATTTCTTTTAATTTATCTGCTATCGGCAAGGCTACTTTTAGTTAATTTTCTTTTGCTCCATGTAATATCTTCCCAGTCTGGTCTTTTTAATCGCATCTGTTTTACATACTCTTCTCTATAAAGCAAATTTACGTAGAGCATTGTAACTCCATTCACAAACAGAAATCTTGGTTTCTGTTTAAACTCTTTTTTATCTCCAGGTGTCGGTGCATTGAGGTTATAACATAAACTTGAAACTCTCGATTCGTTAAAAGAAAATTCAAGCTGAAATTTATGCGCAAAGTCATTTCTTATCTTCCGAACAATTTCACAGTCCTTAAATTCATAGTCGGATATTAACCCTAATGAATAAGCAAGATTTTGCCTTGAACTGAAGCTACCTATTGGAGCGTTATAGCCTTCAAGTAATTGTCTAGAGGGTTTACATTCAATAAGAAAGTCAGCTAAAATAGTTTTCAATTTTTGGTCTAACATACTCGCTGCAAGTATTGCTGCTCCTCTATCGGTTTCCTTTTGGAATCCGTTTAAGAATTTGGAAAATAAATCAATCTTCGGATTATCTTTTTTCATTTTTAATCAATGAGTATTTTGCTACTGTTTGTTCAAGCACAATTGTTTGGTGTCGCATACGCTGTTTGTAAGAGTTCTAGAATCATTTGGTCGTCTTGCTGCCCATCTGCACTCCGAGTTTTTCATATTCAATATCGTTTGGCTCCCACAATTCTATTTTGTTTCCTTCTATATCCATGATGTGAACAAACTTTCCGTAATCATAAGTTGCCATGGTGTCGGTTACGGTCACTCCTTCTTTTTTTAGTTCTTCAACGAGTGCTCCTAAATTTTCAACGCGGTAGTTTATCATAAACTCTTTTGTTGAGGGGTCAAAATATTTTGTGGTTTCTTTAAACGGACTCCATTGCGAAAAGCCCTTTTTAGTAGAGTCCGCACCTTGATGCCATTCAAACACCGCCCCGTATTGGTTGGTGTTCAAACCCAAATGCGTTTTATACCACTCTCTCATTTGTTTGGGGTCTTTGCATTTGAAAAAAATGCCGCCAATACCTGTTACTCTTTTCATTTCTGTGTTGTCGCTTGAATTGTTTGTTATGATTGATTTGAAAGCAAAACCAAAACAGAATGATGTTGCTAATGCCAGAGTTAGTAAAATTATTTTTTTCATTGTCTGTCAATTTATTTTTAAGCAGTTTGTTTCTGTCCAATTGTGTCAAACTATTTTATTTCAAATCCTCAGACCAGTCTCTCGAAGAGGACTGGGCTGCTTCAATCCTTCCAATCCCTTTCGGGAGAAATGGAAGGGCAGGAATAAGTCGCCATAATATTTCCTTGAGCATCGCGTGCATAGTAGATATACAATTAAATATTGACCTGATTCTCTCTACTCTTAACCTTCTGAAGTGAATTAATTAAAGTCCAAACAGAATCTTGAACTTTAATGGGAACTTTTACTGCGCTTATTATAAAACAATACATCTTATTATCGAGTGAGAAAAAAGATTTTTTCATTGGGTCACCTAAAACTACAATTATATTAACAGAATCTCTATTAATTGTACGATATGAATTTTCAAATAAAACCATTTTTTTTCTAATTATGCTATCGTAAATTGTATCCATAGTGAGCGAATCTGCATTTAATCTGTTTTGTATAGAATCAAAATAGCTCCTTAAGAGGTATCCTTGATTTATATGAATTTTGATTCCTCCTTTGCATTCTAAATAACAATAACTTGAATCTTTTGCCAAATATTCTAAACATTCTATTGGAAGATTCATTGAAAACTCGCCTAAAACGAGTTTCCTTTGGACACCATTATATTGTCTTGAATTATTACAACTAAACAATATTGCAACTATCAATAAGTTAACATATCTGTGAATCATGATCCAGGCTTAACCTTTTGCCTGTGCTGCTCCCCTGACCAACACAGAGTTTATTTACATCGCTTCTTGTGGTCAGGGGACCAACAAGGGCTTAAAAATTGTTTCAAACTATTCCCTGCCTGCACGCAGGCATTATTTTATTTCGTCAACAGGCTCCCATAGTTCAATTTTGTTGCCTTCGGCATCCATGATATGAACAAATTTTCCGAAATCGTAACTCGCAATGTCGTCCAGAATAGTTACTTCGTTTTCTTTGAGTTTGTTTAGAAGCCCTTCAAGATTCTGAACCCTGTAGTTGATCATGAATTCCTTTTTTGAAGGTGCGAAATGTTCGCTTTCTTTTTTAAAAGGACACCATTGGAGAGAGCCTACTTCCTCAGGCTTATTTACATTTCTGAATTCAAAACTCGAAGTACCCCAGTCATTGATTTCAATTCCGAGATTTTTGGTATACCAATCTTTTGTTTCCTGTACATTCTCTGAATAAAAGAAAATGCCGCCAATCCCTGTCACCTTTGGTGTGGTGTCAACAGGTGAAGTTGAATTGTCTGTTTGATTTTTTTGGTTTTCCATATTGTTTGTTTTTAAATGTTGTGATTATTTTTCGAGAAGGTTTTTCAAAGTTGACAAACTAGCATCCATATCTTTCGGAAAATTTTTTTCTACCATTGGTATCATTAGGTTCAAAGGATATTTCAATGTACCTGCATTGCTCAAACTTACTTTGGTTTGATTATCGGATAAAGATTCTGTCTCCATGACTACAGAGGCAGAGGTTCGGATTGGTTTTACAAAACGAATTTCTGTTTCAATTCTTTTTCCTTCAATAATGTTCTTGATTTCTTTTTCTCCTTGCCCGGCATCTTTATTTCCACTCCAGGAATAAATAAATCCAACTGTTCCGTCTGTTCCTTTGAATTCTTCTTTCCTGTTTTTTTTGTCAGCCGTTGCCCATTTGTTGAATTGGTCCTGGTTTTTGAGCAGCTTTAAAAAGTCAAATACTTTTTGCCGTGGCGCATTGATGATAATTTCACGCTTAACATAGTGCTCCCTCTTCATGAAAAGTGCAATGATTAACAGCAAGGCAATGATGCCTGCAACTACAAGCAGAATTGTAATTATGGTATTCATTTATTGTTTTTTAAATGGGAATTCTGCAATAACATTTCCTCTTGAATCTTTCATTTTGTGATCATCCAGAATTATTTTTTCGTCTAATGGTAGTTTAGAAAGTTTATCAACGATTGTCCGTGTAATCTCCTTAAATTCTTGAGTAGGGTTGGTTATCCCTTCTTCTTGCATTTTCAGTCTTGTCCGGTAAATACCAAGGTAATGCTGTACATTTAAATCACTCATTTTTTTCCTGTTAATTTTTGTCCGCGGTAGGTGTCCTCTACTCAGGATTCAGTTTCTTTCATTTTTATTTCTGCTACTTTTCCTATGTTCTTTTCCTATTTAATTTTTGCTGTCTTTCTTTTTTAAAATCAATGAACTGATAAGCGTTACAATCCATCCGACTGGTAAAATTTCCGCGTAAGTCATCATTGCATTAAAGAACGAATCAATTACTCTACAATCAACTTCTGATTGGTTATTCCATCCCGCAGTACTGCGGGAGAAATCATTTTTACCACGTACATTCCTTTTGAAAACTGTGTGGTGTTGAGAAGCACTGCATGTTGTCCTTGCTCCATATCACCATCCAACAGCATGGTAATTTCTTTCCCGCTTATGTCACACACTTTTATGATTATGTGCGATGACGCGGTCAAGGTAAATTGAATGCGTACATGATTTGTGGCAGGATTGGGGTAAATTTGAAATGAAACCTGCTGTAAATCTTGTACACTCATGTATAATGGTGTGGTAGTAAAATCTTGCTTTGCAGACCAATCAGATACTACATGAGGAGAATCTACCTTGCAATTAGTTTTCACCTGCCATTTATAAGCTGTATTTGGTAAAAGCCCATTTATGGTTTTTGAATGACCCACAGGATTCTTTATTATCCAGTCATTTGTGCCCGCAACTTTATAACGCAGCTTATATTTTTCCGCTCCTGCTACAGCATTCCATTTTAATTTAGCTGAGGTGCTGGTGATATTGACTACTGAGAAAATAGTTGGTATTGGGCACTCGTCAATAATTCCGTCGCAGTTGTCATCTATGCCATTTACTATTTCAGTTGCGCCGGGATTAATTGAAGCATTCGCATCATCGCAATCGAGATTATTTAAAACATAACCGTAGGGTGGTTCACATGCAGGTGCAGAGACGGTAACATTTGGATTGCCGTAGGTATCACCATCAGCGTCCTGGTAGAAGGTGACTGAATCAGTCAAACCCGGCACTCCTGTTACCCAATTACTTGTGGCTCCCGTTAATGCAAAGTTAGTAAGAGTGCCATCGTTATTATTTACAGAGACATCATCTGCTGTTGTGACACCGGTGTTGGTGCCGCCGGCAATACCCTGGTTGAATGGGTAGTACGCGACCAGCCCGGTGATGTTTCCGCAAACAGGACCCAGCAGGTCGGTTTGTATCTCGGATTGGGTGCGAGCGACATTCCAAATGCGGACTTCGTCTATTTTACCCGAAAAAAATTGCCATAAAGCTGCTTGATTTCGACCAATAAAAGTTGAATAATCTGTATTGTTGATATCAAATTGCCTGAATACAGAGTCAATTAAATTACCATCTATATAAGCCAAAATATTTCCGGTAGATTCATTATATACTGCAGCAAGATGAGTCCATTTGTTAAGAGGTACATTGCCGACAAAATTGTTATTCCACCCATTTCCATTATTTCCTCCAATCCAAAACTTACCATCTTCTATTCCAAAGCTTACTCCCCTATTATTTGATGCATTTCCCCGAAGAATTATGCCGCGATCACCTGTGACATTTGTGGGATTTACCCAAGCTTCATACGTTATTATTTGACTGCCGTAATCATCCCCTAAAGTACTCAGAGCAACATAATCATTCACCCCATCAAAATCGAGGGCATTGTTTACATTTTGTGCCCAACTACCATTTAAACCCGCTTCAAATAAAATTGCAAAAACTAAAGTAATCTTTTTCATCTTTGTTGTTTTGCACTATGAAATGAATTTGTTAAATTTTACTTTGCTATTGAAGAATCGGCTTCTGATGTTCCTTCTTTTTTCACCCTGCAAACCTACCCTTTGTCAATATTAGTCGGTAGTTTCGTTTATTTCTTGTCCAAATTGGAGTAAGTAGTCATTGTTGTCGTAAATGGCAAATTCTCGCATACCATATTCAAAGTTCTCAATAGAATAGCAAATTTTCGTCTTATCTTTTAGTCGCTTCCAGAGTTGGTCAACATTGTCAGTTTTGAAATAAAACGAACCTGTAAATATGGGTTTGTCAAATGGCTTATGATCGTTTGGCAATGCAAACATTATTTCTATGCTGTCAAGCTGTATCGAAGTCCAACCCCATTCCATTTGTAAAGCATTACAAGTGAACCCAAGTGTATGAACATAAAAGTCAACTGTCTCTTTTAGGTCAGTCGTTGTAAGCATTGGTGTCAATTTCATTAGTTTCATTGTCTGGTTGTCTTTTTAAGCTGACCCATAACATCTAAATATCGGAATTTTTCATCTACCCAAAGTTCCGAATATCTACCAAATGTAACAGATATTCTGAACTTTTAAAATAAGTATTCGGAACTTTTGTGTCCTGATCAAGTAGTTCTCCACTAACCCAAGTCTTACCTTGGTTACTCTGCAATCGCCAGACTGGTGCGGGAATGGGAGTCACAAGTTCATCTATGCTTTAACCTGGGTTAAAATTTGCGCCAGTGGTCCTATAGAAAAAAATATTACATTTGTTGGAAGAAGAGCTTAATGCGCCTAAATAAGATGAAAGAGATTTTTCTTGTTCTTCTTTCCATCGTTCTTCTGCAGAGTTGTGGCAAGAAAGAATCTGCAATAACCACTTCTCATGAACAAAATCAAACCACTGACTCTACTATACAAAATGAGACCATTGATTATTTTATCGGGAGTTCTTACATAAGTCATATAGCTGTTGGTGGTTGCGACGGTGGTATACCACCCAACTCTGATATCAGTCCCGATTCGCTCTTCGTAGTTTATTATCCTGATGATTCAATGCAGCTCAATGCCAACAATTGCTCCTGGATGTATCCAACGAACGAAAGCGGATATTATAGCGGCTCCGGTGAAATACCTACCCTGGTGTTAACCAACGACAGTGCTTTTCTGGATGTTCTGATTGCAACATCTTATTGTCCGATTTGGACAGGATCAAATTGGGGTTATAATCAGGTATGGACCATTTATAATTTTTGTGGAAAGAAGAAAGATTGATTCGGGGGTGCGGTTTTTTATCGACGGGTGTCACCCCTCAATGGCGAAAGGTCTTTGCGTTGGCTATGTGTGAATCCCAGACTTGTACTGTTGAATTTATGAAGGCAAAATTCTGCCTCACGATAAATGATCCGGGCAGCTATTATAAGCGGCGGGCATAGATTCCGCCGGTCCATCAAGAAACAAAAAAAGTGCTTCACATTTTGAATGCTTGGATATCTCCTCCTCCGATCCCTATTAAATGTTTACCATTCATCTTTTTTAAGTTCCAGGATTCATATAATGGATGAATGGGGAATATTTCAAGAATGGCTCCGTTGTCAAAAATAATTTCAACATCACAGGGTAAATTAAAAATTTTAATGGACTTGATCTTTCTTCCTATTAAATTCTTTGTGACTATTTCCTTTGCTTTCTTTTCATTGTAACTGAAATCCAAAACATTGGGGCATAGATAAATCAGTTTGTCTCGTACTCTCCATGGGCAATCAATTTCCAGTTTTCCTTTATCAAAAAGAAACAAATGCGAGTTGACCTCTTTTAGTTGAAGTCCGATAAACTCTGATAAATCAATATCTGTTTGTTTTTTCATCCGGAGCGAAACGAAGATTAAATTTTGATTTTGATCATAAACGTGAGCTACCATAACCGAATCCTATTTACAATCCGCATGTAGGCATAGATTCCGGCGGTCCATCCAATCATGGGAGGCGTTTTATATTCTTCTTTCACTTTTACATTTCCTTCCACAGCATTATACTTTTCCCACAAAGTGCCGGTCGACTTAAACACAGCATGAACTGTGTTCACATATTTGGAACGAATGCGGTGAGCGTCCTCTTCATAGTTATACCTGGAGAGTGCCTCGGATACCATCAATGAATGAGGAGGCCAGGTATTCGGATAATCCCACTGATAAGTGAAATCATGCAAGGCTGCTTCACAAGGCACAACACCGTGAGCGAATTCATATAGTTTTAGATTCTCTTTGACGCTCTTCGCCTGATCAATGGAAGCGCATCCCGTCCATAACGGTTGAAATGTTGCAACCGAAGTCACATCCGACTGCCGTTCATTCTTCATATCGTAATCAAGATACAGGCCCCGGGTTTCATTCCACAAGAGATCATTGATGCGTTTCTTTCTTTCCGTCGCGCGGTCAATCCATAATTTGCTTTCCCCGTTTTCCAGTATTCCGGCAAAATCAGACATCGTGACTTCATAGAGATAGAGGTTACAGTTGAGATCTACCGGTATAAAATCAGAGCAGCGGCCGTCAAACCTCGGAGTAAAATCATAACCTGCTTCAGCCTCTGCCAGCCGGTGACCGGCTATGGAGATTTTTTCTTTGTCAGTAGTTGCATTCAACGGCAACCGGACTTTTTTCAGGTGCTCGTAAAACTCGGCGAGATACTCCTGTGTCGCATCATGGTGATGACGAGACAATCCGTAAGTCGTACTCCTTTTCGTTATCCAGAATTCGTACTCCTTGCTGATGAGCGGGTAAGCAGTTTTCAGCCATTCCTTATTTCCCGTGGCTGCATAAATGTCTTTAACCATCATACACAGATACGGAGGCTGCGAGCGGTTGGTCATGTCGAGACGATTGCTGTTTGGCATAAACCCAAGGCGATCCACGAGATAGAGCACATCGTTCACATTCTTTTCTGCCTGGCGAATGTCACCGAGCGCAATCAACCCGCGATTCAGAAAATAGGTATCATAGTAAAACAGGTTTTGAAAATGAATGCTGATGCATGGCACATTGAAGTCATACGGAAGGGGAATACTTTTTCCTAAAGGGTCAACTTCCGAGCACGGTCGCAATGTTTTCCCGATAGAATCTCTGATGTATTTCAGAATGCGGTCATTCGGTTCAGCATTACTATAAACAGGGAAACTGAATGGAAGAAAATATGCGCCTGCAGCAGTAGTCAGGCGAAGGAATTTTCTTCGGTTGAGAACCTGTTTCGTCATTACCGCTTTGTGGAGTTTTTGCAAAGGTATTATGTTATTGCAGGCATGATTAGTCGCGGAGAAAGTAGGTACTATACGCACGACATTTTTTTGGGTGGACTCAGCTCACACATGCTATAGCGCCTTCCTTCCAATCCTTGGCGCAGCATAGCCGAACGTTACAGATCCAATTATGAGTGGGTAATGAAGTCGAATGAGTGTGTGGAAAAATATTTTTGTGGGGACTGGTTGACGAAAGAAGATTTTATTGTACTTTTGTCAACCAATAATTAATCCTTATGAATTTATCAGATAAAAACACTTTTGCAAATCGTTTGCGGCTTGCTCGAAAACTTGCGGGCATGTCATTGCAAGAACTTTCTGATGCTCTTACTAATGCCGTTACCAAGCAATCGCTTCATAAATATGAAACCGGTTTAATGAAGCCTACCTCAGATGTTTTACTGGAGCTTTCAAAAACCCTCAATGTCAAACCAGATTATTTCCTCAGACCCACCAAGACTGAGTTAGGTGAGGTTTTGTTTAGGAAGAGACAAAGTCTATCGAAGAAAAGTGAAGAATCGATTGTTGAGCGAGCACGTGATTATGTAGAGAGATATCTTGAGCTTGAGAATATTTTGTCAGCTCATACTTCTTTCAAAAATTCTCTTGAAAGCTTTGTAATAAAGAACAAAGCAGATGCTGAACAGGCAGCCAATCAATTGAGAGAAGATTGGGAACTGGGAACGTCACCGATACAGAATGTAGTGGAAGTACTTGAACTGAGAGGAATCAAAGTCCTTCTTATTGAAAGTGTGGAAGAGATAGATGGTCTTGCTACTCTTACTTCTGAGGGTATTCCTTTAATTGTTGTCAATACAAAGAACCGATCTGTCGAACGTATCCGATTTACCATCATTCATGAACTGGCTCACTTGCTATTACGATTTCATGACTCAATAAAAAATAATGGAAAGGAAATTGAAATCTTATGTCATTGTTTTTCAAGTTGCTTTCTAATTCCCAGCAAGATGCTGCTGAAACTAATTGGAAGTCTAACGAGAAGCTACATTGCCATTGCCGAACTTATTTCTATCAAGGAATATTATGGAATTTCGATTCGTGCCCTCATACATAGACTTAAAGAGCTACAGGTAATAACTCCAAATTATTATCAGAGATGGGTGATATATCTGAGCAAAAAGTATGGACAAAAAAATGAGCCTGGTGAATACAGGGGCGAAGAAAAATCCAAAATTTTCGAACAACTAATTAATAGAGCTTTGTCTGAAGAATTGATCAGTGTGAGTAAGGCAGCTGTTCTTTGTAATACTTCCATTAGCCAATTAAGAAAAGGAATTGTAAGTGTCAACTAAGAATGAAATAGTAATACAGGATGCTTGTATCCTTATTGATCTTGTTGACTTGGATCTCATTGATGATTTTCATCGTCTCGACATAATTGTCTTTACAACTAAAGTTGTTATCGAAGAAATTACGAATGAGGAACAGTTTAAAAAAATTTCAGGATTCATTGAAAAAGGAATTCTCAGAATAGACACTGAAGGGGATGATGAGGTAACTTTAACAATGTTCGATGAAATTACTGGATTAAGCTTAGCAGATTGTTCCGTATTGGAATTCGCGATCAGAAAACAGTGTACTGTTCTGAGCGCGGACAAGAGACTTCGAAATGAATGTAACAGAAGAAAGATGGAAGTACGTGGTTTACTCTGGGTTGTTGAAGAACTTTATGTGAAAGGAATAATAACCAATGAGCGTGCGGTGGAGAAGTTGAAAGCTTACCCTGAATTGAACAAACGGGCTCCAACCAGCGAAATCGAAAAACTAATTTCAAGACTTCTTGGAGCTTGATTAATACAAAGCATTATCCAATGTCAAGAGTTGTAATTATAAATTCTCCTTTGTTTCGAGAGAGGAATCCTCTTTACGATGAGGATTCCTTGCCACCAATTGGGCTAGGATTGATTGCGACTGCTTTGAGAAATCAGCATCATGATGTGGAACTTATAGATGCAGTAGCGGACAGAATACCATTTCAAAAACTAATCACTGATGTAGAAGAAAAGAATCCTGATTTCATTGGAACAAATGTTTTTACTACCAACCTTGAACTCGTTAAAGAGTTTGTTGAATCAATCAAAATCAAAACTCATTTCATTATTGGTGGACTGTCAACTCAAAGTCTATATCAAAAAATATTTCAGCGGGATACTGATAATTCAATTGACATTGTGCATGGAGATGGTGAGATCATCACCTTGGACATTGTCAATTCAACGCTCCGTGAATCATCACTTGCAGAAGAGAAAAACCGACGATTCTATCGCATACCGAGTTCATCAGTTTACTTTGTAAAAGACATATCGGAGCTTTCGGTAGAAAGGTCGTTCTTCAAAAGCGAACCCGTACAACATCCACTTGGTTTCCGTGAAGCTAACATCATTACAAGCCGAGGTTGTATTTATAATTGTGCTTTTTGTGCAGCAGCGCGGTCTCTCAATAAAGATTTCAATATACGGGAAATGACTGCCCCTCAAATTATTTTTGAAGTTGAACATCTCATTGAAATTTATCCCGGACTTGAGTCGATTCGTGTGTTGGATGATTTGTTTTTGAAAAATAAACACACAGTCAATACTGCAATAGAAGTTTTCAAACACTTCAACTTGCAATGGCGGTCAATGGCTCATGTTCAGACATTCAGAGATGTTGAAGAAGGTACAATTAGGCAATTGAAGAAGTCCGGTTGCAACGAATTGTTCATTGGAATTGAATCCGGATCACCAAAAATTCTCCGCAGCATTCACAAAACTCATGATGTAGAATTGATAAGGGAAAACTTATCTCGCCTTTTACGCAACGGAATTAATGTAAAGGGATATTTCATTTATGGTTTCCCTGAAGAAACAAAGGAAGACATGGAAATGACTTATGCTCTTGCATTACACCTGAAAGAAGTTTCTTTAAAACATGGTTCGTATTTCAGGACGAGCGTCTTTCAATTCAGACCTTACCATGGAACTGAATTGTATCATGACATCGAATCAAAGTTTGGAGATTCAAGTTTCGCTCAAGTTTCTGCAGTCCAACCGAACAAGAAGCTTTCTGATATGGTTGGAAGATTGCAATTCAATTTCCACAGTGGAAATTATTCCAAAGAGGACATTGAGACTGTTCAGATGTTCATTTACAAAACAACGAATCTTGCTCCGGCTCGTATATTCGCCCTCAATGAAGGCGGATACACGAAAACAAATTCAGCAATGCAAGAAATGCAGCTTACATAACAACCAACCGCCGCTTCTCGATAAAAAATCTAAAGCAGATGTCATTTGGGTTGGTCTTTCTGCAGTAAAGGTTGAGGATGTTTCTCAAACTACTCCGTTATCGCAATGTACTCGTAGCGGAGAACTCATTTCGAAAATTGAGGACTCAATTAACTCAATCGAATTTTACAAAACTAATCTGGTAAAATGTTTACCGATTGAACACGATAAAATCAGATATCCTAATCAAAGAGAAATGAGTTGTTGTCATGAACACTTGCAGCGAGAGCTAAAGGAATATAAACCAAAAATAGTTTTCCTTCTTGGTAAGCAAGTTGCAGAATTTGTAATTGGCTCAAAAAAAATCTTATCTTTTAAGCCACTGAGGAAAGATAATATTACATACGTGCCTATCCATCATCCCTCATACATGCTAGTCTATAAGCGGAAAAAGATTCGCAGCTACGTTTCGAAAATTTCAAAAGCAATAAAGGAAGCCACTGTATCCTTTTAAGGTGCTGCTGCCGTTATGCATATCCTTTTTCATCATCGACTATCACAAGGAAATAAGACTTCCGTGTACATTTGCATGCAATGAAATTTTCCCTCTGCATTCTTTTTCTGAGTGTGATGTCCTTGGGATTGTCGGGTAGCCGCAACCAAAATTCTACGCCCGCTACTGAACCTGTTTCATATTATCCTACCTCCAAGCCCTTCGTCCGGTGGTGGTGGTTCGCAACGGAGATCAAAAAAACGGATATCAAATACCAGCTCGACTGGGTGAAGCAAATGAATTTCGGCGGCGTTGAAATCTGCTGGCTGTATCCCTTGTATCGTTACCAGAAAATGTATGCTGATAAATACAACCGCCATTATCCCAAAGACACCTCGGCGCAAAAATGGCTCAGTCCTGAATGGTCAGAGATGGTGGCATATGCAAAATCGTATGCTGACTCAATCGGGCTCTCATGCGATTTCACCTTTGGCAGTGCATGGATCATTGCTGCAACGTATATGGATAAAGCACATAGCACACAGATTTATGGTGACACAAGTTTCAGGCAGGCGCTGACTTATGCATGGACATATCCTGATACACAATGGGTGATCAATCATCTCGACAGCGAGGCATTTCACATCTACTCAGCACCCATGGTGCATGCGCTGAGTGGTGCGCTGAAAGGATCCAAATCTGCGCTGTTCACCGATTCATGGGAGATCAAGCTGAATGCAACAAACAAAATATGGACGCAGGGGTTTGAAAAAACTTTCCAGGAAAGATTCGGTTACGACATTATTCCCTATATGAAAGCCGGGCTCGACTCCTTCCCCGATGTTCGTTATGATTACATGCTTCATTTAGATGATTATGTCACGAACGGTTATTACAAACCCTTCGTGGAGAAATGCCGGGAGCTGGGAGCATGGTCAAAAGTTCAGTGCCTGGGAGCTCCCGCCGATGCGATGACGCTCTATTCGCTCGTTGACATACCGGAAACAGAAGCGATGCTGAACAATCCGCGCTATGGCAGGATCGTGAGTTCTTCTGCTTGTCTCGCTTCAAAAGAACTTGTATCAAGCGAGACCTTTACCTGCATGTATGGGTTTCCGGCAACCTATCTGCGGAAGGAACAAACCGCCGATTTGAAAATGGTGGCCGATGCTTTGTTCGCCCAGGGAATCAATCATCTTGTTTATCATGGTATGCCTTATAACCCGACTGGCTCTGATAGCATTGATTTTTTTGCGACCACCTATTTTGGACCTAACGGAAGTCTGACACCGGAGCTGCCTGCATTCAATTCCTATATCGAAAACGTATCCGCGTTTCTGCAGAAAGGAAAAACATACACGGATTTGGCTGTTTATATTCCTTATGAAGACGGCGTCATGAAAGGCGCCTATCCTCCAGAGCGGCAGCGGGTATGGGTTTGGGGGGAGTATGAATTGAGATATATATATCCTCCCGAAGAAACCGAAGGTTATCATCCAATTTGGATTAATCGGCACTTTTTGGAGGAAGCGAAATATCAAAATGCCCGCCCCGACAAAGGTGGGGGGAAATTAGTTGTTGGAGATGCAGAATTCTCTGCGCTCTATTGTGATGTAGAATATATGGATGTTCGTGCGCTGAAAAAAGTTTTAGAATTTGCTAAGGAAGGATTGCCTGTTTGCATGAAGCGACTTCCCAAACAACCCGGCTTCAACAAATCGCAGGAGTACACAAAAATGTTGCAGGAGTTGTCTTCATTGAATAACGTTTCCGAAAAATTCGGGAAGGTTGTTCAACATCCTCCGCTCATCCATGGAGATAGTTTACCGGAATATTGGTGCAGGGTAGAGAGCGATGGTACACACTACCTGTTCCTGGCGCAACCGCTTTCGAAGGACCTTAAGTACCCTGTTTATTCAGGACAGTCGTTAATGAAGCAATCCGTCTTTCGTGAACTTACTCTCAATATCAATGGAAAAATTATCCGTCAGAAATTTGAGTTCAAACCATATCAATCGCTCATGGTAAAAATTGCACCGAATGGTAAAATGGAATTTGTTGACATCTCATTTTTTCCGAAAGAACCTGTCGTTCGTCCGCATGAGCCGCAGAAAGCTTATTTTTGAGAGAAATTTTTGATACATGAACACATATTTTAAAACTATGTTTCAGTTCGGATTTATGAGCGTTTCAATTTTACTCTCATCATGTAGCAAAGATCCTATAGTGTCATGTCCAAAAGCAGATCCGCTGAATGGCTGGGAGATGCAGATATATTGCCCGCCATTTGAAAAGACTCTGGGAAATATATTTTTTGTGGATGAAAGAACAGGGTTTGTAGTAGGAGAATATGGTGCAATTCTTAGAACTGACGATGGAGGATTTACTTGGAACGATCTTACATTTAATGATCAGTATAGAGCAAATAGCATCTTCTTTATTAATGAGGATACAGGTTTTGTTTCTCTCCAATCTTATTATGATAGAACCTGTAAGCTTGAATATTCGGAAAGTGGTGGTACAAATTGGGTTGAGCGTTCTTCTCCGCAGAGTGGGTACTTTGAATCAATGCATTTTTCCGATTCAAAAAACGGAGTTTCATTTGTTTGGGACAAACCTGAATTAGAATCAACTATCTATTGGACAAACGACGGCGGATTATCGTGGAATAACACCGGCATCAAAGCCTTGTCAACAGATTATAATAAATTTATTTTCCCAATGAAGAACATAGGTTTTGTAATTGATGAAAATCAGCAATTGCTGAAAACAACTGATAGCGGTCACACCTGGAATGAAATTCATACTCCCATTGACTCATCTATTTATTCGATTTCGTTCAAAGATGCTAATGAAGGATACATAAAAAGTGGTTCGACAGTATATAAAACTATTGATGGGGGAATTTCATGGCAAGATGTTTCTTCTCCTTTTGGAAGTTTTACTTCTTACTTTTTATTAGATAATCAAAATGCATTTGCCACAATTAACCAAGCTCCTTATTTTGAAACGGCAGGTCCAACTTATACTAAATTTTATTCGTCCAATAATAACGGGTCGTCGTGGTTGGAAATCGGCACATTGAATAATTATTTCTTCCACGATCTTTCTTTTTCTTCTCCTAATGTTGCTTATGGAATGATTGGAAACAATTCCATTATTAAACTTGAAAGAAAGTAATTGAAACCTTTTGAATGATGCGGTTGGCGTCCCTTATCTCCTTTCTTCTCATCAACCAATCCATCCTGCTTGCACAGGATTATAACATCCTTGATTTTGGTGCGGTGCCGGATGGAAAGACAATGAATACCTCTGCCATTCAATCTGCCATTGACGCGGCTCATAAAAAAGGTAAAGGACGTGTGATAGTACCTGAAGGAATTTTTTTGAGCGGGAGCATTATCCTGAAATCAAATGTTGAATTGCATTTAGAGGAAAAAGCCGTTCTGCTCGGAAGCACAAACCGTGATCATTATAGTAAACTGAACCGGTTGCTATCTCTCATATTGGCAGACGGTCAAAACAATATTTCCATTACAGGCCGTGGGCAAATAGATGGACAGGGACGCCGGTTAGCACTGAATATTGACAGTCTTTTTTATGCCGGTCAGCTCGATAGCACGTATTACAATTTTGTTGAAGGCAGACCATCATATTTTGTACGACCTCAACTCATCGAATTTGTACAGTGTAAAAATATCGAAGTCAGAAATGTGACACTTCTTAATGCAGCGTTTTGGGTGCAGACCTATGACCAGTGTGTAAATATTATCCTCGACAGTGTTAACGTGAACAGCGATGCGTATTGGAATAATGATGGTATTGACATCCAGGATTGTCATAATGTGCGCATCACGAATTGCATAGTCAATTCTGCTGATGACGGCATTTGTCTCAAGTCGCAATCCGCGGATCATTATTGTGACAGTATATACATAGCAAATTGTACCGTACGCTCAAGCGCCAGTGCCATCAAATTTGGTACGGTGTCACACGGAGGGTTTAAAAACGTAACGATTGAGAATATCAAAATCTATGACACCTTCCGGTCTGCTATAGCGATCGAATGTGTGGACGGTGGTATTCTTGAAAATATATTAGTGGATCATGTAGAAGCCGTAAATACAGGAAATGCCATTTTCATCCGGCTGGGAAACAGAACAAAAACGAGTAGTGCCGGGATGTTGAAAAATGTCACCATTAGAAACATAAAGGTAGAAGTGGCCTTCGCACATGCTGATTACGCCTACGAAATCCGCGGACCAGAGCTACCTTTCTTCCATAATACATTCCCCTCTTCTATTACAGGCATCCCGGGACACCCGGTAGAAAACGTAACACTTGAGAATATTGAAATCAGTTATCCGGGAAGAGGCAATGATGGACTGGCAAACATGCCGCTCTCACAATTGGATAGAGTCCCGGAGAAAGAGGCAGAATACCCGGAGTTTTCTATGTTTGGAGAATTGCCGGCCTGGGGCTTTTATGTGAGGCACATGGATGGTCTCACAATGAAGAATATTAAGCTTAGTATTCAGGCACCGGATTACCGCCCTGCCCTGATTTTTGATGCTGTACGAAATCTCGACATTCAAGCGATGACTATTGAAGGAGATAGCAAGGCTGCACATATCATTCTGCACAATGCAGATAATACTAATATTGACGATTGGCAAGCAGTATTAAAAAAGTAACCATGTATAAAATCTTTTTTTTCTTCTCGTTATTCGCAGTTGCTTCCATGGGATGTGGGCAGCATTGCCATGTGTCACCTGCCGGTCACGAGGGCATTGCCGTGAAACCTGATACTCTGCTGAAGAGCGAAAAGATCAACGCGACAATAGGTGAAGGCTTACTTCTCACTCAATACGAATCACTCGGGCAATTGAAGTCAGTGGTCCGGATTACATACATGAAAGATTCATCAGGGGTTTGTCTAAGTAGCCGCTGTCGTGACCATGAAGTGACTAATGAATTGAAAACAGGTTTAGGCCAAGCCGATTTTGAGCG
>DASRAJ010000028.1:0-7042 GCA_035638255.1 Chitinophagales bacterium | reverse complement strand
TGAGTCGTGAGTCGTGAGTCGTGAGTTTTGCGTCTTGAGGAGCTATGTATTAAATCGCATCATATATCTTACGTCCACGAGCCTTACGTCCACAAGTCAACCGTCCACGAGTCTTACGTCCGCGAGTCCAACGTCCACAAGTCTCACATCATTTAACATCATCCGATTTCTTCGCAATCACATTGCCTTTGATCGTAAGATATTTCGGATTGCCGGTGTTCGATAATACCGTTACTGTTTTGATGAATGTTCCTTCACGTGCGGCATTGAATGTCACCGATACGGTTCCTGATTTTCCGGTCATCACCGGCTCCTTTGTCCACACCGGCGTGGTGCAGCCGCATGAAGCAGTGGCCTGACTCACAATCAGTGGTTGTTTTCCGCTGTTGGAATATTCGAAGACGTGAGTGACAGGAGTCCCTTGGGGAATATCACCAAAATCCCAGGCGTCTTCTTTAAATTGAATTTCGGGTGCCTGTGTGTCCTGCTTTACAGGATTAGCATTGGTGGGTGCAGAATTATTGCTTTGTGAAAAAGCAAATGCCGGAATCATCATGAAGAAGAAAAAAAGTTTTTTCATATTTTTTGTTTGTGGCGCCAAAGCTATGAATTCTAATATGCCCTGAAAAATTATACTGAGAACCGTCATCAACTCAAAAAAATTTTCTCCCGCAATTACTTTGTATTTTGCTTACGAACTTTACCCTTCGAAAAATTCACGAGCTATGGCTGCAACAAAGACGATGGAAGTTTCAGAACAAAGTCAATTGACCTTTGAAGAATTCAAGAGACAGATCATGACAGATTATCGTCTCGCAGTGATCAGCCGTGAGGCCAGTTTGGTAGGAAGAAAAGAAGTGCTGCGTGGCAAAGCGAAGTTTGGAATCTTCGGTGATGGAAAAGAAATTGCGCAGCTTGCGATGGCAAAAGTTTTTCGTGAGGGAGACTGGCGCAGTGGCTATTATCGGGATCAGACATTCGCATTCGCTACCGGGATTTGTTCAGTGAAAGAATTCTTCGCACAACTGTATGCCGATACAAATCCCGATCATGAGCCGATGAGCGGCGGAAGACAAATGAATGCTCACTTCGCAACGCGCTTTATTGACGGGCATGGAAACTGGAAAGATCAAACAGCGATGATGAATTCATCAGCAGACTCCTCTCCCACTTCGAGCCAGATGCCGCGCTCACTCGGTCTTGCTGTGGCTTCCAAAAAATATCGTGAGTGTGAAGACTTAAAATCATTTACGGAATTTTCTCACAATGGTGATGAGGTCGTGTTTGCCACAGTGGGAGATGCTTCCACATCAGAGGGACACTTTTGGGAGACGCTGAATGCTGCAGGTGTTCTGAAAGTGCCTCTTGCAATTACGGTATGGGATGATGGTTACGGAATTTCAGTTCCTATAAAATATCAAACTACCAAAGGAAGCATCTCTGAAATCTGTGCAGGATTTCAAACGGAGGATGGAAGAGACGGCGTGGATATCTATGTCGTGAATGGGTGGGACTATCCATCGCTTGTTGAAACATACGAGAAAGCAATTGCAAAAACGCGTGAGACGCACATTCCCGCGCTTATTCATGTTAAGGAGCTAACACAGCCACAAGGTCATTCCACTTCAGGCTCGCATGAGCGCTACAAATCGAAGGAGCGATTGGAGTGGGAAAAAGAATTTGACTGCAACCGAAAGATGCGCGAGTGGATGATCAAGTACGCCATTGCAACTGCTGATGAATTGGATGAAACGGAAAAGGAAGCGAGAGAATTCGTGACACAGGAACGACTTGCCGCATGGAATGATTTCAATGAGCCAATTAAGAAATCCATTGCAGAACTTTCTTCATTGCTTGATGAGGTTTCTTCCTCAAGCTCTTATAGCGAAGAAATTCTTGAGATCAAAAACAAACTGAACGCGGCTGTTGATGCGATAAAAAAAGATGCGCTCATTGCTGCGAAAAATGTTTTAATTGTTTTGGGGAAAGAACAAAACCCGAATCGTGAAAGATTGGTTGCCTGGAAAAATGATTTTGAAAATGAAGCGCGAAAGACTTTTACGTCGCATCTCTACAATGAAAGCTTTCGGTCTGCCATGAATGTTGCTGAAGTGAAAGCTGAATATGCAGATGCCGCTCCTGTATTAAATGGTTTTGAAATCCTCAATCATTTCTTCGATGCTGCTCTTGCGCGTGAGCCGCGACTCTTTGCCTTCGGTGAAGACCTCGGTGCTATTGGCGATGTGAACCAGGGCTTCGCAGGATTGCAGGCGAAGTATGGCGAACAGCGAGTGTCCGATGTTGGCATTCGTGAGCAGACCATCATCGGCCAGGGAATAGGAATGGCGATGCGTGGTCTGCGACCGATTGCTGAGATCCAGTACCTCGATTATCTCCTCTTCGGTTTGCAAACCATGAGTGATGATCTTGCTTCACTTCATTACAGAACTGCCGGCGGACAGTCGGCGCCACTCATCATTCGCACACGCGGTCATCGCCTCGAGGGAATCTGGCACAGCGGTTCTCCAATAGGAATGATCATAAATTCCATTCGCGGAATTTATTTACTCGTGCCCCGCAACATGACTCAAGCAGCAGGATTTTACAACACGATGCTGCAGAGTGATGATCCTGCATTGATCATTGAATGCCTGAATGGTTATCGGCTGAAAGAAAAGCTTCCTTCCAACATCGGGAACTTCACTGTGCCTCTTGGTATTCCCGAAATTTTGATAGAAGGAAATGATGTAACGCTCGTGACGTACGGATCATGTTGCAGAATAGCAGCAGAAGCCATAGAAAAATTAAATCAGCTTGGAATCAGTGTAGAGTTGATTGATGTGCAAACGCTGTTACCGTTTGATCTTCATCACAAGATTGGTGAGTCCATCAGAAAAACAAATCGCGTGGTGTTTCTCGATGAGGATGTTCCTGGCGGCGCGAGCGCTTACATGTATCAGCAGGTGATGGAGAAGCAAAACATCTGGCAGTGGCTGGACTCTCCGCCTGTAACTATTTCAGCGCAACCCAATCGTCCTGCGTATGCAAGCGATGGCGATTATTTCTGCAAGCCGCAGGTGGAGGATGTGTTTGAGGCGGTTTATGGGATGATGCATGAGGTGAGTCCTGAGGAGTTCCCGAAGTGGGATTAGGTGAGATAAGTCATTTCATATTTCAAAATCAGAAGTCACGACAATGGAAATGCGACCGCAAACGATACAAATTTTTTTGCCGGATGGAAACCCAACAAGCATCAAGATTGCTGACTTGACAAACAGAATGATTGTTGCAGTTCTGATTCCGAGAAGCAAATTAACCGACATAGGAATAAGATCCGAGGTAAGAAAATATGGTATCTACTTTCTTTTCGGAGTCATTGAAGATAAAGCGAAACCGATCTCATATATTGGTGAGACAGAAGATTGCTTTGAGAGAATCAAGATGCATAACAAGGGTAAGGACTTTTGGAATTACGCTGTGGTCATTTCTTCGAAGAGTAACACGTTTACCAAATCGCACGTGAAATATTTGGAGTACTTGTGTATCAAGACCGCAAATGAAATTGGTCGCTACGATACAGACAATCAAGCCACGCCCGCTAAACCATACATTACTGAGAGTATGGAGGCTGATCTGCTTGACAACTTTGAAACTATCAAAATTCTACTGGCAACACTTGGGTTTCCAATCTTTGAAGAAATAAGAAAATCTTCGGCTAAGAAAAAAGAGATTCTTTATTGTAAAGGAAAAGCTGCCGCGGCGGAAGGTGAAATGATTGATGATGGTTTTGTTGTTTTGAAAGGATCCAAAGCAAATAAAGAAGAAACGAAAACTGCGGGTTCTTGGGTAACAGGAATGAGAACGAAACTTATTGCCGATAAGATTTTATCTCTGGAAAATGGGTTGTTTGTGTTCAAAGAAGATTTCATTTTTGGTTCTCCGAGCGCTGCAGCCGCAGCAGTGCTTGGGAGACGAGCTAACGGTTGGACCGAATGGAAAAATGGTGAAGGGAAAACGATCGACGAAATTTATCGCAGTGAAATAGCAGAGATCGCCTCATTGTAGTTGAAGTAATTGGAGCCGTTGTTGGTCTTTGCGCAGCTCTTTGTGAAGACAGACCAACAATGAAGCGCAGGCAGATTCTCATTCGATTTGTGGTCGTGCTACCTACAATCCAAATGCAAAAACCAACCATAGCTTCTGCGAATACCAAATCTTCATGGAAGACGTTTTACGGCGAAACTCCACTCCATGAAAATCTCCTACATCTGCCACGCCTGCATTTATGTTGAAACGTCCGATGCAAAAATTGTTTGCGATCCCTGGTGGGATGGTCCGGCGTACCAAAATCAATGGCATGTTTTTCCGAAGCCGGTGAATCAGCACGTCACTGAGCAAGCTGATTTTATTCTCATCTCTCATGGACACGAAGATCATTTGCATGCACGCACGTTGGAGCATTTGAACAAGAGCGCGCAGGTTTTCTTCCCGTATCAATGGAAAGATGGAGCGAAGGAATTTCTCAACGATCTTGGATTCTCACAGGTCACCGAGGCGGTGAGTTTCAAAACTTTTCAAATTACTCCCGAAACAAAAATTACTTACATCGCCAACAACCTCGATGCAATGGTGGTGATTGAAAACAATGGCGAGGTGCTCGTGAATCTCAATGACGCACTTAACGCACATCACAAATCTGTGCTGCGGTTATTCATTGATGAAATAAAAAATAAGTGGAAGAAAATTGATTACCTCTTCTGCGGGCTGGGCGGTGCCGGGTATTTTCCAAATACTGTTCATCATGAAAGCAAAGATGATGCTGAAGTCGGAAAACTTCGCGAGCAATTTCTCGCTCATAATTTCTGCAAGCTGGTGAATGGATTGCAGCCGAAGCGGGTGATTCCGTTTCTTCCCGGCTTTGCCTTACTCGCGGATGATAAGCGTTGGATCAACACGATAAAATTCCCAAGAGAAAAATTGAACGGCTACTTCCGCGAATACTTCGATCCTGAAAGCAGCATTGAATGGATGAATCTTTTCCCGGGTGACTGGATTGATAACGGCGAAGTGGAACATTCTTCTCCCTATCATGATCTTGCAATCAACGGTGACATCTCTCATTTGGTTGAAGAAGTGTACGCACATGAAATCAAAACTTACAATACGATTTCTGTGATTGATGAAGATGACTGTTTAACTCTTCTCAAAAGAATCAGTGACAACATTCCTCATGCAGCCCGTGTGTTTCACCAGGAGGCGCTGGAGCATCTTTCTTTCTCCATCAAAATTTTAAACGCTGAAGGAAAAAATATTTTAAACGTTCGTTACATCAAGCCGCATTGGAAATTTGAAATCAGTGCTTCCATTTCTGAAGAATGTCACCTGCTGATTCGCACGCAATCACACATTCTCGACTACTCCCTGGAAAGTCCTTGGGGCGGCGATGTGTTGATGGTGGGTTACGGCGCTGACATTGATGTGCTGAATGAGATTGCGCTGAAAGAAAATCATGACATCATCTGCCTGCGATTGCTCACACGCATTCCTGTTGCCACAGATTACCTGCGTAAGCAGCCGTTGCGCATGATGAAGTTTATGATCACCAACCCGCTCAACACTTCTCTTTCCATCAAACAAAAACTGATTGCCAGCGGCAACCCGAATAAAATTCCCTACAACGAGCGCAACCACTGGATCAACAAAACGCCGTGTGATATTTGCCGCGCCTGCAACATGCCATTGCTGACTTATGAGTTTGGAGAAATGCTGGAGCAGGAGGAATATGAGATTGCGACAAGGTGGTGAATGGTGAATGGTGAATGGTGAATGGTGAATGGTGAATAAATATAAAAACCTATCGTGAATCGCGATACGCGAATCGTGAATCGCGTTCACTTGCTGAAGCTGAAATTCACCGCACCGCGAACACCGATGACAAAATTGTGTGGCGCATCAAACTGGAAATAATCCGGCTCACCCGGTTTGAAAATATTGGTGCCATAAGATGCTCTTAATCCGAGTGAGTAAAACACGGGGCGATTCACCATGAAGTCATAATCGAATCCCGCCAATGCAGCAAATTCGTTTTTCCTGAAGAGGTGGTTGTTCAGTTCTTCATTTTTCACTTCATCAATGCGATAAGAAATCAATGCCCCGTACTGGCCGCCGAGTGTAATGTTAAAGATGATGGGGGTATTCAGCATTTCAGAAAACATCGGCAGCTTGTATTGCACGAGCAGCGGGAAATGCATGTAGGTAAGGGCAATACTCTGCTCATTATAACCAAGACTTGTTGTTCGTCCATACAGATCGAGGTTCTTATACTTCTGTCCTTCCCAGGAGCTAAGAATCCACGCTCCCTGAATGCCCCAATGTTTGGTAAAAACATATCCGCCCTGCATTCCGAACGAACCGCCAAACGTTGGCTGGTATTTCAAATTTTCACTCCCCATTGCCGCTCCGTCAAAAAACCAGGTGTTGTGGAAGCTCCCGGTGAGTCCAAAGTAGTATGTCTTTATTGAGAATCCAATTATCTTTTCGGTCCGTGATGCTTGCGGATGATGAATTTCTTTGGCGGTAGTAAACTCGTTTTTCAGAATCAGTGAATGTGAAGGAAGTGCGCTGATGAATTCATTCCCTGATACATGCGCGGGATATATGGTAACTGCCGCAACACGATTCTCAAATAATGGCAGCGATATGGCAGAAGAATTTTTGATGGGAGAAATAATCTCCCCTGCACTTTTATTCACCTCACTTTGCTGAATGGCGCCATCACTTTTAATGATTTGAAATTGAGCTTTCTCATTCTCCAAAGCAGCAAGCTGGTTTTGTGTGTTGACTTGTTCGTGCTGTTTTGAAGAAGAAGTTTTTGTCCGAATGGACTCCTTTGGAGAATGATGCATGGTTTCAAACAATCCCGCTGATGTGCCAACGAGCATCAACAATCCTGCGATGATAAGAATGCGTTTTGCAGAAGAGCTTTTTTGGTCAAAGTGGAGTGAACGGGCAACGCGCAGCCACACCCTGCCGGAAGGTTTCA
>DASRAJ010000027.1:0-17366 GCA_035638255.1 Chitinophagales bacterium | reverse complement strand
TAGCCGTAATAAAATGGTCCATCTGCCGGAATGTACTTCTGAAACAATAAATCCATATACTTTTTAGGAAGAAGCTTCTCGGTATACAGCGCCTGATCCCAGAGGTACATATCTTCTATTGTTGAGTAAATTCCTCCTGCGGAAAATGGAACGGACATGTCAATGTAATTGGCGTTTTGATAAGTGGTGCCAACCCGGTTATATCCCGACGCTCTGTTTTGTATAACAGCATCATTGTGATCATAACCTGAATTATTCATTTTAAGCGGTTTAAATATTTTGCTTTGTAATACCTGCTCGTAGGATTCCCCGGTTATTTTTTCAATGATATAACCCAACAGGATATAACCTGAATTGCTGTACTGATATTTTTCTCCCGGAGTAAATTGAAGCGCTGAGTCGGCGAAGAGCTTTACTATTTCCTCGGGGCGGTAAGTATTACGCATCATCTCTCTGAAGACAGGAAAATCAGTGTAGCTTGGAATGCCGGAAGTGTGAGTAAGCAGGTGATGAATGGTTACCATGTCCCCGGTTTTCTTAGGGTAATCCGGCAGATAGGTTGAGATTGGAGCATCAAGCTTCAATTTATTTGCTGCCACCAGTTGTAAAATCAACATGGCAGTAAATTGTTTGGTCACTGATGCTAATCGAAATTTTGTGTCAGGTTGATTTGGAATCTTCCATTCCACATTAGCAAATCCAAAACCTTTCTTATAAATGATCTCACCCTTTTCTGCAACCAAAACAGATCCATTAAAATTTCCATATTCAGCATAAGCACTTATCAGATTGTCGAGTTTATCAATTTTGGTTTGTCCACAAGAGCTATTAAGTGTGGCTATGAGCACGAAGACTCCGGCGAAGATTTTTTTCATGTTGAGATTACTTTTGCATAAATGTAATTCGTGCTTAAAAGTGAGGTAACTATTTAACAAGCTCTTAAGATTAATTCAGAAGAATTTTAATTCTGCATAGACTTGTTCGTGTTTCGAACGCTACTTATTACAGATCCGGACTAACAGGCTGGAACGAGAACGGGATTACTTGAATCAGTAAGCGACCATGTTTCCTTCTAGTATTATTACAGCCTGGCTTGTGAGGAAAACTTTCTCCTCCCTTAACTCGACGGTCATAGAACCTGTGCGGCTTGATGATTGGAAAGCTTTCATTTTGTTCTTGTCTAATTTTTTAGCCCAATACTTAGCGAGAAAGGTTTGTACTCCTCCGGTAACAGGGTCTTCATTAGTTCCTGCCCATGGCCAAAAATACCGGTAGTGAAAATCAGCATCGTTGTTATTTGATGGTGCGGTTACTAAGACGCCATTAATCGTATCGTGAGTCTTCAGAAGTGCAGTGTAATCCGGATTTAAACCAGCCAATAACTCTGCATCGCTGATTTCTAACAGAAGAATTTTATTCTTAACACTGAATGCTGTGTTGTTTACCTTCTCTAATCCTAATGCTTTCAGCATTTCAACCGGCGCCTCAGCCGCAATGGTATCATAGGCCGGGAACTCCATGGTTATCTCATCATCGCTTCTTCTCACCACCAGGTCAATATTTTCAACAGTAATGAAATGAAGTTCATCTAAATCCCTGTTTTTGAAGAGCACCTTAGCGGATGCAAGCGTAGCGTGGCCGCATAATGGAATTTCCTTTTTGGGTGAAAAGTATCTTATGCTATAGGTACCAGTTTTATCGGTAGTCCTCACAAATGCGGTTTCAGAAAGCCCGAATTCATGAGCGATCTTTTGCATTCTATCATCACTCAACTCTTCCGTAATAAAACACACACCGGCAGGGTTGCCCTTAAAGGGTTCTGTCGTAAACGAATCCACGATATAAGTTTTCACGGGCGTGATGTATAGCTTTTTGATCGAAGCCAAACTTTAATTTTCTATTTTTCCCATTCAACTCCGCTACTATCACTTCAAACTCTCCAACCCCGCTTCAAGATTCCCTACAATCTCCGTCGCTAATATTTCAGGATCAGGAAGATTATCGCAGTCAGCGAGTGACTTGTCTTTGATCCATGAAACATCGAAAGAAGTTTATCGCGGTTGATGATTTCATCCTAAGATTTACGGTTGGTAGCCTCAATAATCACTCTGAAACTTCACATCAACCATAGCATGCTTAAGAAATTGAGTTAGAATAAAGCTGCTCTGCTTGATCCTTGAATTCAACTTTCTGATAATTTTTTTCAACACGATTGTAAATTCCCAATGGAACTACAGGCGATTCTTCTTCCAGCGAATCAAGTCGTTTTCTAATTTCATTTAACCACGGAGAATTTTTTTCATCTACTGGTTGGTTTAATAACGTGCTTGATTGGGTCAATAATTGTTCAAGCTGCCGGATAACTTCTTTGTATTTGCTCCCTGCGTTCCGATGTTTTTCAGCTCTTGCCGAGTAATTGTAAAATGTTTGAATAGCTGCTAAGAATGCTGCTACTATACTTAGAATAGCGGTGATTATTCTCAGTGGGTTATTATTTTCTTGCAGAGAAGCAAACACTGAATTTCCAACCAGTGTGGAAAGAATTACCATAGGCACACCAACGACATGGTGGTATCTGTTGTACTGACGCGAAGCAGTGTCATGCCGGTCACGAGCTTTATGAGAATGTAAAAGCCAACCGCGCAAAAGCTCTTTAGTACTGTCAGGTTCAAAGATCAATTTTGAAGGCATGTTTAGAATGTTAAAAATGGTGGCTACTATCAAACATCTGTGAAAGATAAAATTTCTATTTAATCAACTCCGCCACAATCGCCTTAAAACTCTCCAACTTCGCTTCCAGATTCTCCGCAATTTCTGTCGCTAATATATCAGGATCAGGTTGACTATCCAAGTCCGCGAGTGACTTGTCTTTGATCCACGAAATGTAGGGAGAAGTCTTATCACGGTTGATTTCATCAAAAGAATATTACGCCCACGACCTTCTTGGTTAACGGTGGGCATTGGTACATCAAATTTCATCTTACTTCCTGTCATACAATCTTCATTTACAAATTCCTGCTCGTGTCAGCATAGTTGAAAAGCACCTTTGCAAAATGCAAGTCTGCAAGAAAAGAAAATTAAAATTGCCGCGCCTCCACAATTAGTGGTATTTTTTAGAATACCATGTTACATGGATACCTGAAAATTCAGATAATAAAAAAGCGCCACTCACAAGACGCTTTTCATTTCACCATTCACACCTTAACCCACGGCGCCCATCACCCCGCGACCCGCCTGCACTGCCCACACCTTGTACACGAAACCACATTTTGGCAAGTGAAGTCATCCCTGATACTGCGCCTCTTGTCTCAGTGCATGCTGCAACATACACCCACGAGTTTGTGATGATGGGATCGGGAGATTTCCGTATCACATTATGATTTTGCGCCCCGGAGTTTTTTCCATTTCACGTTCACTGTTCCATCAGCATTTGCTTGTGATGCAAGCACATTTACTACCGCTGATAGATTTTTATTCCTTCACCACCTTCATCATCTCAAGCTCTTCATTCCTTTCCACCCTCACAAAATAAATCCCATCGGGCTCACCTGAAGTATCAATCACACTTTCGCCGGATGTAAGAGACGAATACACTGCTCTTCCCATCACATCATACACGCGAACCGCCTTCACATCATCACCCGCAACAAAAAATTTCCCGGAGCAGGGATTCGGAAAAATGCGAACACCCGCATTACTCAAATCAGTTGCATTGGTTCCGGAAGCAACATCCTCAATCTTCCCCACCCACAGGTCATAACTGCCCGCAGACGAATAGGTATTAGTATCGAACGTGATCGAAGAACTTGCAAATCCTCCTCCCACATATACATTTGCCGCATCGTCGGTGGCGACGGAAAGCGCTTCATCATCAGCATCACCGCCGGAGCTTTTTACCCAAATCAGGTTGCCACTTCCTGCATACTTTGCAACAAACAAATCACCGATGCCCTGGTTGGTGAATAGCGTGGTGTCAAAGAGTATGTTAGTGCTGGCATAACTTCCGCAGAGATAAAAATCCCCGCTTCCTGCAAGATCCGTTGCCACAGAAACTCCAAAATCATTGTTGTTGCCTCCTACGTTTCGCGCCCACTGCACATTTCCATTGTTGTTGTACTTGATGATGAAGATGTCGAAGCCGCCAGCATTCACAAGATCAAAGTTACCGGCGGTGAGCGTGTCGCTCAGGAAATAGCCGGTGACGTAGTTGTCGCCTGACGCATCGGCATCATTGCCGATGCTGTAATCATCAGCGGCGCCTGCAACACTCCTCGCCCATAACACGCTGCCAAGACTATCATATTTTACAAGATACAGATCGGCTGTTGTGTTTGTGTTATCGGTATTGGTGAGAGAGAATGCATCGAAGCCTATCGTGGCTGTAAAGAAATGTCCCGCCACATAGAGGTTTTCATGCGCATCTGCCGCCACGGAGAATGCGTAGTTGTCGCTGTTGGGTCCGGAAGAACTTCTCGCCCATATAACATTACCGTTGTTGTCAAATTTCACGAGATACATAGCCGCAACGCCTGTGGTGCCCAATACAGTAGAGCCAATGGTGATAGAAGGGGCTTCAAAATATCCCGTCACGTACACATAGCTGCCATGCGTGATCACGGAGTAAGCTCGGTCGGCGCCGGTGCCTGATCCGGTGAGTGCCCAAACCATATTTCCGCTGCCGTCATATTTCACCAGGTACATGTCGAAGCTCCCGCCTGAGATGAACATCTGGTTATCGAACAGGATGGTATCCGTGAAATATCCTGCCACGTAAACATTTCCTGAGGCATCGGTGGCGATGGTTCGTGCCACGCTTGCATTATGTCCGCCGGCATTTTTCGCCCAGAGGAGATTGCCTGCTCCATCGTACTTTGAAACATACATATCCGAGCTGGTGCCATTGGGATTCACAAGTGTAACGCCATCAATATCGAGGGTTGCGCTCTGAAAAGATCCTGCAGCAAACACATTCCCGAAAGGATCGGGCTTTACTGCTCGGATGATGTCTTCCTCCACATTTCCGGCGGAGTTTGTCCAAAGCCAGTCAGGGGTTTGAGCCGGGAGGGTGGATGAGAGAGTGAGAAGGAGTATTAAAGTGATGCTGAAGGAGGGATGAAATCCTGTAGCGAAAATTTTTGAGAGAAGCATAAGAATCTATTTGTGTGAGTCGTGAGTCGTGAGTTCAACTTACGCATTAACCTTTGAGCATTCAATACGCTCATTAAAGTCTGCCGCCCTCGAAATCTTAATTTTTAAATTATAGTTTTCAAGGGAGTCAAATCTCCACTTACTTCTCCATACTTCCAATCTTCATTCAAATTTTTGTTCGTGTCAGCACAAAATTCAAAACAGAATTGGCAGTTGATAAAGACACGAAACTTTTGTAAGAAGCATCCGTATAATTTCCTAACGTATCGTGCACACATATATCCGGCACACACGCACAATATTATCTAAAGGTCTTTTATTCAAGTCCAACCAACAAGGCGCCTCTCGCGAGGCGTTTTTTATTTCAGGTTGTCTTGTGGCTTCGCTTCATTGGTAATCTGCAATCCTACTGATGACACACTCACCCGCATCCTCGTCCCCTGAATCGGAGCATACCTCAAAGCACGTTTCAACCTTCATTAACTAAGACACATTGATATTTTCATCCCGCACTATTTTTCGGATTGAGAATTGATTAACTACAGTATGAATCGAAAAATGCCTTCGCGCCGCTGGAAGATCATAGCAACTGTTTTTGGGCTTCTGATCGTTGCATTACTCTCCATCAACTTTTTTGCTTCCATGTATGCGACGAAAAAATTAGTAGCTGCCTTCAGTAAAAATCAGCAGTACGCATTTCATTTTGAAAATCTTCGCCTGAATATTTTCACGGGAAGTGCGCGCGCTAAAAATGTTCATGTTAGCCCTATATCCTCTTCTTCAAATGATACAATTCAGCGTGTAAACTTTACAACAACTTCAATCAATCTTTCAGGAATCCATTGGTATTCATTGCTTTTTAAAAAGAATATCTGCATTGGAGAGATTCAGCTTGAACATCCTGTTCTTGCAGTCAGAAATCTTCAGGCCGCGAAAAAGAAAAGAAATTATCCTAAAACGTCGTTCTCGCTGTATCATCTCATCCACCCGGAGTTTGAATCACTGCGTATCAATAAGTTTGAAGTGAGTGATGGAAAGATAAGTGCAGCCGGAAAAGACAGCAGTCATTTTTATTTCGCTTCAAATTCTATAAGCTTCGAATTGAATGATTTTTTCGCAGACAGCGCTATCACACATGCCGGAAAAGTTTTTGAGATCAGGAATGCTGCTGCTTCATTTAAAAATGTTCATGGCTTTTTCACCAGGGGATTGTATCGCGTCGCTATTCCTACCTTCACCTTCAGCACAAAAGATTCAATGATCGATATTGATTCGCTGTTTTTTTCTCCCACTGCTGATAAAACTCAGTTCGCAAAAAAGCTCGGGTACCAGAAGGCATACCGGGACATCATGCTGGCAGGAGTGCGCGTACATTCAGGAAAATTTTTACGGATCATTGACCAACAGCAAGTACTGATCGATGCGATAGAAATCTCTTATGCCCGCATTTATAATTACAAAGACAAGAGTTTGCCTGTGAAATCCGCTAAGTACGTTTTACATCACACCTTTCTCGACTCTCTTCCTTTCAAAATAGATCTTGAGAAAGTAAAAGTTAACGATGGGAAGGTGGCTTATGATTTACTTGCGGCCGGAGCCACTGAACCTGGGCATGTTGATTTCGATAGCATCAGGTTTACACTTTCAAATTTCTCCAACGTGAACATGAATGACACCATGAGAGCGGACATAAGCGCCTCAGGGATGTCACAGGCGGCATTAAGGATACACCTGGTATTGCCGTTAGCAAGAGATGAATTCTATACAAGCGGCACTCTGGGGCCTCACGAATTGCCGATCTGGAATTCAATATTGACAAATTACAAGACACCGATGCAAATTAAAACCGGGCGCGCTAAAAGCGCCACATTTTCATTCACTGCAAACGCGACAAAAGGCACCGGAACCATGACTTTTATATACTCTGACTTAAAAGTTAACACACTCAATAGTCAACATGAAACCGGTGGCGTGAAGAATGCGGTTAAAACTTTTGTCGCAAACAGGATAATTATAGATGAAGACAATCCTCATCACGATGTGCTGCGAATTGGTAAAATAGATTTCCCCAGGAATCCGGAGAGGAATTTTATCAGCTACGTATATCACATGATCTTTGACGGAATGGAGTCCTCGGTAGGATTGAAGGAAGAGAAAATGAAAAAGGAAATTTTAAAATCTCATTGATCGCACGGAGGTAACACTGAGTTCATCGAAGTGATGCATGGTTTCTTTCTTCCACAAACGATCCTTCGATGAACTGCTAATGACATACAGCCTAACTGTCAGTCATTCAGGAGTACTGACTATTTTGCAAATGAAAAAAACAGGTATGACGTTACACCAGCGAGGCTGTCAGTCCGACGTACAAGGAATCTGTATTGAGGCCAAACAATAGATTCTTCCTGCGTCAGAATGACACGAAGTGTAAGGAAACTTCTTACAATTAAGGCAGAGATCTGTCAGGGCTCTTAGAAGTTTCCTGAATGACTTAAAATTTGAAGGTAAAATGTTATTGCTAAAGAACTCGATTGATAAATAGTTTTGCGCTCAGGATCACCTCAGCAAAGGGAAAATAAAAAAAGGCCGCTACGAATATCACAGCGACCTATTTCCACCGGGCAATCGTGATTTATTTTACATACACTTTCGTACCCTCTTCATTCACAAAATAAGTTCTGCCACCCGGCTCTTTATACAATTGATTTCCGTTCGGATCAACTCCAACCTTTGTATCCTTTCCTACAATTGCTTTTAATTGTTCACCCGTCAACTTCTGCTGGCCCGGATTAGGATTTGAACTTCCGTTATCCGGTGGGATATGTTTCCGACTGTTTTTCAGTGTATCCATCGGCACCTTTTGCGGAGTAGCAGGATATGCAGGGTTCGCATTTGGATTGGGATTTACGTGGGTCGGCTGTTGATTGGGATTAGGATTCGGATTCGTTTGCGGATTTGGTTTCGCGGGTGGTAATTGATTTTGATGAAGCTTGTTACTGCTCGTATCAATTTGTGCCACGGCTGAAGAAGATCCAAAAATGACCAGACCAAACATGAGCATGATCACTTTTCCCAAGACAATATATTTTTTCAATTGTGCTTTCATATTTTTTGTTTTCGAAAAAAAAGTCAAACACTGTGCCGCTCGGAGAGCATGTCCTTTCTGCAGGAATTCTTCGGATCGGACAAAATTCTTTGTTGAACAGGTGAGAAGTGAAAGGTGAGAGGTGAAAGATCGTAGTGGACTTTCTTCCCCAATAACGGTGAAGGGGTGAATGGTGAATGGGTGAACGAGTGAATGGTGAATTATTTGTTGAAAATCCACTGAGGTTTCACGACTCACGACTCACGACTAACGACATTTCACCTTTCACTTTCAGCACAAGCTTTGTGTTGCGTTAACAAACCAATTTCACAAAATCATGATCAGGAAACTTAAATCAGGAGAGTATCGCCTTTACTCACGAAAGAAAAATCCGAAGACAAACAAGCGCCGAAACCTTGGAACATTCAAGTCATTGGCCGGAGCAAAAAAGCATGAGCGGGCGGTGCAATTTTTTAAACATGGATGAAGAATGATTTTTTCGGCGAAAAATTTCCGTTTTACTTTTTCCAAAGACCCATGCTATCTAATTCCTCCGGTGTTACACTCGGTGGCATAATGTGATTCCTGATTTTGTACGCAACAAATTCACCGGCTTTCTTTGCATCAGCTTCAGTTTTAAAACCATTGTTGCCGGGCACTGAAGGAATCGTTGGCTGATGAATGTAGAGTTTGCCACTGTCACCCATGAGAATATCGTATCCCCATGCGGAATTTTCCCGGAATGTTTTTACAGTGACAACAACCGAGGAATCACTTTCCGGTTCACTTGGATAGATTGCAGCGGTAGGCCCGCTGTCAACAGCTATTTTCTCATCTTTATTTTTTCCTGATTGATTTTTGTCCGAAGGACTGGAGCAGGAAAGAAGGAGGGAGGTAATTAAAAAAAGAAAGAGGGGTGATTGTTTGAATAGGCTCATGCTGGATTCCTATGCGCACGATTTTTAGCCGCAAAGTGCCCAAGGGTTACGCAAAGATCGCAGAGTAGCGTAGAAGAAGAAAATTTTTTTAGTAAAAGTTAATCCAGGACAAGAAATTTTCCGGAAGCAATTACACCCTTTCCTTTCACTGAATAATGATAAATTCCCGGATATAGTTTTCCCCGGTTAAATCGGATGGAGATTTTCTGCTTGCCTTCTGTAAATGACTCCGATCGGATCTTTCCGGTCACTTCTTTTCCCGATAAATCAAAGACCTGAAAAGCAGGAATTGCAGCAGTAAATTTCCCACTCATGGTGATAACGGCATCATCAAAAACAGGATCAGGAAAAATTTGCGATGATGTTACCGGATTCGAACTTTCAGAAATTTCTGTTGCCACATCATTCATCCAAAAATCATTGTGCTGAGTAGTATCATATCCTGTGCCCACGTATCCTGCTGTGCCTATGCTGAAGCTAACGGCGTTGGCGCGCGCTGATGGAAAATCAGTGTACTGAGTCCATGAATCGAGATCAGGATTGTATTGCCAGAAGTCACTGGTGTTAGCAAGCGCGGTATCATATCCTAATCCAAGATACCCACGGTTATTCACCGCGAAAGCGGTTGCACCATAGCGGGGTGATCCTGCAAAGTCAGCTTTTTGTGTCCACGTTTCGAGTGAAGGATCATACTCGTAAAAATCGTTGGTGAAGGTGCCATCATCACCGGTGCCCACATAAGCTTTGTTGCCAATGGCGAATGCAATTGCCAATCGTCTTGCTGTTCCGGGGAAATCTGTTTTCTGTGACCAGGAGTTTGCAAGTGTGTCATATTGCCAAATATCTTTATCAAAACCATTTGCATCTTGTCCTAATGCGATGTAACCATATTGCCCTACGGAAAATCCAACCGCTGATCGTCGCGCAGAACCGCCAAAGTTTGCCTTCTGCGTCCACACATCAGTGAGTACATCGTATTGCCAGAAATCACCTAAGTAGGATGCGCCTCCCTGTCCTGTTCCTGCATACGATTTTGAACCAATGGTGAAACCTGCAGCAACATTGCGCTGCAATCCATCGCCCGATGCCCCACCCATGCTGCTGATGGATGTCCACGCATTTAACGATGGATAATACGTGTAAAAACTTCTGCGGAACTGAGATCCATCATAACCCAAGCCCACTGCTGCAGTACCACCAAAGTTGAATGCAATGCATGCGCTACGCGCATCGCCCGGGTAATCTGCAATCTGTGTCCACACATTTTGAGCATATATGTGATGGATCGAAAAGATGATAGAGATAAATAGCAGGAAGAATTTATTCCGGGAAATAAAGGTCTTCCTTTCTCTCGCGGCTGACAAGGGCATGAATAAATAATATTTCATCATCACGAAATTATTTTTCAGGATATCTAAAAAATTTATTGCAAAATCAATTTTCCTCCACTGTGTGAAATTTTTTCATCTGCATCTTTTATTTCAACATCATAAAAATAAATTCCCGGCGGCAGATTCTTTCTTTGGAACTTAAATAAAGACTTATTGACATCATACGAACGGAAAACTTCTTTTCCTGATGCATCAAACACTGCCAGTATAGAGGATTCAATTTGAAAAGTTTGATGCAATGAAATGATTGCTGATTCAACAACCGGATTTGGTGTTACTGTGGTTAAAGAATTCCCTTCATCCAAATTATGTTTAGCGACCGGATCAAATCCTCCCGGAGTATAGCGGTATATGCTTCGCTTGATTCCTGAAGTTCCTTTCCCCGTACCGGCATAAGCATAACCGTCAACAGTAAATGCAATAGCAGATCGGCGTGCTCCTCCGGGAAGATCGGCTTTCTGCCCCCAGCTATCAGATGAAGGTGTGTATTGCCAGAGATCTTTTTGATAACCGCCATCAGTTCCGAGAGAAATGTATCCGCGATCACCAATTGAAAATCCAATGGCATTGAAGCGATTGCTTCCTGCAAAGTCTGTTTTCTGGCTCCAAACTCCGGTGGCAGTATTGAACTGGTAGAAATCTTTTCGATACATATTTTCATCGGCTCCGCATCCCACATATCCCATATCGCCGATAGCAAATGCTGTAGCACCGTAGCGAATGCCTCCCGGAAAGGCGGCTTTCTGTGTCCACGTATTTGTTGCCTGGTTATACTCCCATGTTTGTGCGATGTAACTGCTCGCGCCGGCTTTTCCGCAGCAGATGTATCCTTTAGTTGAAGTAGCAAATGCGCATGCGTAATAGATGCCGTGATTGTTATTGCCGGGATAATTTGCTTTCGCCGTCCACGAATTGGTGACAGGATTGTACTCGTAGAAATCTTTTTGCTTGGTTCCCAGGTACGAGATTACAGTGTTGATGCCGGTGCCGATGTATCCCCTGTTACCGATGGCAAATCCAACCGCATCACGTCGCACCAGTCCGGGAACATCTGCTTTCTGTGTCCAGCTATTTGTTCCCGGATCATACTCCCAAAAATCTTTCCGCACTTGATTTGCCGAATCCACTCCTGTTCCTGTATAACCACGACCACCAATAGAAAACGCCACCGCACGTTCCCGTTCACCCCCATCAAATGAAGCCATCTTATCCCACGTGTTCTGCGAATGTGATGTATATGCACAAATCATGAAGTAAATCAGAGTGGCTGTGTGTAAATATTTTTCCAAACAATTCTTTTTAAAACTGATTACAACATCTCAAACTTCCTCGCAGAGTCCTGCGGAAAACTCAAAACTCCCAACCAAAAATCCGAAATCCAAAATCCGAATTCCGAAATTAATTCCCCCCGTATTCCCAAAAATCTTTGAAGTTCGTTCCGCTGGTTCCCAGTCCGCAGAAAGCGCGGTTGCCTATCGAAAATGATGTCATATACCTTCTTGCTGATCCGGCGAAGTCATCAATTTGCGTCCATGTATTTGCTGAAGGATCATATTCCCAAAAGTCACCGTAATTATTTCCGCTCGAATAATCATCACCGGTGCCGATGTATCCTTTACCGTTTATTGAAAATCCGGTTGCTTCCTGTCGTGTTGGTCCGCCTACGTGTGTTTTCTGGGTCCAGTGATTTGCAGAAGGATCGTATTCCCAAAAATCATTTGTTGACCCGCCGGCATCGCCGGTGCCGATGTATCCTTTATCACCAATAGAAAATCCGACGGCAGCAATTCTTCCCGCCCCTCCAAAAATTGCTTTTTGTGTCCAGGTATTCGCTGACGGATCATATTCCCAAAAATCTTTTCGATAGTTCCCGTCATCGCCGGTGCCGATGTAACCTTTGCCATTGATGCTGAATGCTACGGCCCCATGACGCGCGGTGCCACCGAAATTGGCCTTTTGTGTCCAGATGTTCGTAGCAGGATTGTATTCATAGAAACTATTTTTATTCACAAAGTTCACGTCTCTGCCGGTGCCAACATATCCTCTGTTGCCGATAGAAAATCCTACTGCCTGTGATAATGCTCCTCCGGGATAATCCGCTTTCTGTGTCCACGTGTTTGTGCCCGGATCGTACTCCCAGAAATCATCGAACAGCACATCCACCACAGAGTTGTAATGTCCGAGCCCCATGTATCCCCGATTGCCAATGGCGAAACCTATTGACCGGTGTCTCGCCACTCCGCCGAAGTTTGCCTTCTCAACCCAGCTTGATTGAGCTGTAGCTTCATTAAGAAAAAATGAGAGGGCAATTAAAGAGATGAAATGGATGCTGGAATATAATTGCTTCATGATTTACTCTATGATATTGAAAGAAATTTGTCAGGTATTCTGAGTGAATCAAAAATAGCAAGAGTTAAGTTATTGTTATGGAATTATTATGGAGAAACTAATAGGTCAGGCAAACCCTGTACGGGGGAAATGACACTTCTCCGGGAAATGTCATTTCTGCTACCGTGAATGATGCCCGAAAAGGATTTTGGTCAAAGGCAAAAGTCATGATGGTGTTTGTGAGAGATTGATCCGGAGCGAACGCAGTTATTGCGGCTTGCGAACATAAAATGCAAATCCTCCTTCCTGCTTCAACAGTTGCACATCGGGATATTGTAGCATCATGCTCATCGAAGTTGACTTCACAACAAAGTATGCAGGGCGATCAATGGCTCCTTTCAACAGCCACTTTTGATTACCACCCAATGAATCATCACTTGGTTGTTTGCGGAAATAAAAGTATTGAGCATAGCTTTTAAATCCGATTGTGTTCACATAAACGTGCTGCCCCTCCAAGGTTTGATAAAATTCAATCGCTGGTCCCTGCGAGTAGGATTCAATTTTAGGAAGCACTGTTTTCAGATAGATCAGCAGGCAAAGTGCAGTTGCGCCAAAGAGCAGAAAAATTCCGCGCTGCAATATTCTTTTCCATAACAAGACCACGGCAATCATCATGAATAAAAAAAAGGCTGCACCGATGTATTGTTCTGTTCCGTTCCAGTGAACATTGGTTGAAAGACAATCAATGGCAAATGGATCTTTCAACCGGGGGATGAGGAATTCCTTGTTCTGAGCGAGCCACGGGACACCGAACAACAGCAATGAGAAAATACTTCCCATCAAAACCAAAATGATCAGTACCCATTGGGGTAAAGATTGAGAAGTAAAATTTTTATGAATCACAAGGGCGCATAGAAATGAAAGCGGGAAATAGGTAAGCGATGAGTAGTGAGCGATTTTTGTTTTTACGATGGTAAACAAAATCATCACCACCCAAAACAGGATCAGCATCCATCGCTTGAAATCAAACGGAGTTTCTTCTCTGTAATTTCTGGTAAGCGCAGGCATTGCTATCACTGACATGGGAAAACATCCGAGGAAGACCACCACAAAGTGATAGTAGACTGGTCCGCTGTGACCTGCAACGGGATTCGTGAACAGAGCAATTTGATAGCTGAAGAATTGACGAAAGAACCCGAAGCCGTTATCCATCACCTCAATCAAAACCCAAATTCCCGCGATGAATGTGAACGTGATGATGAAAAGAAAAAGATGCTTCCATGAAACAATTTTTTTGAAGCGGACAATTATCCAATAAACGACGAACGTCAGCAATACAATCAGCAAAGCAACAGGACCTTTCGTGAGCGTTGCCAGACCAATGAAAATCCCGGAGAGTAGTGCGTACTTTAACTGAGTTCCGCCTGTCGAAGAGATTATGAGATCTGAAGAAGATTTTCCACTCTGCTCAGAAATCCGATCCCGATGCATCGGGATCGGATTTCTTTCCTGCTCAACCGAAAGATTCCGGTTTAAAATATTTTTCCCATTTCGCGTCTCTGCTAACAAAATCATGAAATAGATTCCTGCGAAAATGAAGTAGTTAAAAACGGGATCAATAATTCCTGATTTGAAATAGAGAAGAGGAAGAAAAGATCCGATCATGCTGAGAGCCCAAAGCATCCCGAACCGTGCATCGAATAATTTTTTCCCGATGAAAAAAAATGTCAGCAACGTGATAATGCCAATCAATGCATCAGGAAAACGAGCAGCAAATTCATTGATGCCGAACGCGTGCATGCTTGCTGCCTGCAACCAGAAAAACAGCGGCGGCTTTTCCCAAAAGGGCTGATAATCTATCTGCACCCGTGCATAATTTCCTGTGGCGATCATCTCGCGCGCAGACTCTGCGAAATTGATTTCATCCCAGTCGAATAAGTGAACAGCGCCGAGAAACGGAAGAAGAATGAGAGAGCCAACTCCTATGATCAGGAGGGCAGAAAAAAAATTGTTCTTCAGAAAATTCATTGAATCAGGGGCTATTGTAACGCGACTTTTAAGTCGCAATCAAAAGCGACTTAAAAGCCGCGCTACAAGTTGAACGCCCCGAAGGTAGCCAAGTTCAGAGTGAAGCAACGCCGCGTCTTCGTCTCGCCCGAATAACAATTACAATCACAAAGGCGAGAAGAATCAGACCTCCGATGATTCGGAAAAAAACTGTTTTCGATTCATCTACAGGCGGAATTTTTTGTTCAGGAAATTTTCCATCATAGCGAAAGAAAGGATTGAGAAAAATCCGTGTGCCATCATCAAACACTATTTCGGTACGCACGTATGGGTCGCCCGGCTTCATCACATACATTCCTTCGGAGGATGACAATATCATCCCGATCTGCTGGAGCTTCTCTCCGAAGAAATTTATTTGTGAGGCAGGCCTGCTTACACGCACTCTTATGGTGTCACCATTCAAATGAATGGCACGAAGCATCGGCAGCCCTGCTTTTACTTTCGCGAGTTTCTGATTCATGGTTTCGCCGCGAGTATATCCTATGATCATCCCGTAAGCATCTCCTGTTTTCAATGCGTGAATTATATTCCTGGCTTTGGGTGTGGTGGCATTCACCCACGTGCAGTTTCTTCCCACCTCAAACGGATCTTCAATATGATGCACATCATCATCAGCGACAATGAAAATGGGTTTACCGGATTCGAGTGCAGCATCCCAATTCAAAAATGAATACGTGTTATCATCACGAAGCACTTCCATGCAATCGTACCCTGAGAGATATCGCATGTTATCAGGCGCAAACCCGTGAGACAATAGCGGATGATTGATGGAAAGAAGCTGCGTATCATTTACACTCAGGCACTCGAGCACATTCTGTTTGTTGGAAAGCGTTTGAGGGAAATAATAATCGCCCCAGATGACATGATGCGTGTTCAGCAGCAGATGATGATTCTTCATCAAACCATAGCCATGCTCGTAGGCAGCAATATAATTATGTGCGGTGTCATGATAGCGATTCACTTGTTCATAGTTGGAAATGCAATGCACAGCATAACCAAGAGAGTCGTACGTGCTCCATAACTTTTCTTCATTGCCCTTACCTGTAGTTGCGCCGTACCACGCCCGCGTGTGTGCATGAAAGTTGCACTTGCGCCATTGTGAAGAATCCATGTTTTGATACGGATTGTAAATAAGCGAACCGGAAAAAGGATGTGGCTCGGGAAAATTATACTGAGGACAGAAGAAATATTGATTGACAATGATGACGAGAAAAAAACCGGCCGCAATTATTGCAAACCACCGAAGTGCCGGGGACTTGAGACTTGCGGACGTAGGACTCATGGACTTGATTCGTAGATATAAGAGGTAAGAAATTAAACCCCGAAGTTGCAAACTGCAAACTGCAAACTGCAAACTATTTATAGACTTCCTTCGCCTTGTTCCACAGCTCATCCATTTCCCGCAGCGTCATCTCATGCAACGAGCGCTGTTGCTGCTTCGCAATATCTTCCATCATGAGAAAGCGCTGAATAAATTTTTTGTTTGTTTTCTCGAGAGCAGCTTCAGGGTCAATTTGAACAAAGCGGGAAAAGTTGATGAGTGAAAACATCAGGTCGCCGAATTCTTTTTCCATCTTTTCTTTATCGTCGGCAGGAAGATTTTCTTGCTCCGCATATTCACTGAACTCACTTAATTCTTCTTTTACTTTCTCCCACACGTCGTGTTTGTTCTCCCATTCGAAGCCCACCTGCTTCGCTTTATCCTGGATGCGAAATGCTTTCACTACGGCAGGCAATGAGTGCGGTACCCCTTCGAGCACTGATCGCTTTCGTTCCTTCATCTTGATCTGCTCCCAATTTTTTTTCACCGCGTCCTCGTTCTCCGCAACAAAATCACTGTAAATGTGCGGGTGACGCCGAATTAATTTTTCACAGAGATCATTAATTGCTTGAGTGATGTCGAATGCATTTTGTTCTGAAGCGATCTTCGCGTAAAACACTATATGCAGCATGAGGTCGCCGATTTCTTCCTTCAGCAACTTCATATCTTTTTGATCAATGGCATCGGCAAGCTCATACGTTTCTTCAATCGTGAGCAAGCGAAGCGATTCAAATGTTTGCTTTCGATCCCACGGGCATTTTTCACGAAGGTCATTCATGATGTTAAGCAATCTTTCGAAGGCGATTCCCGCTTCACTCATGTTTTTATTTTAGAAAGCGAAAATAGCTAATGGAAAATCTATGGAAAGATCAGGAGCCGGAATGATTTGATCATAAAAAAACTCCGAAAAGCTTTTTTCACTTTTCGGAGTTATGATAAAGATGCAGGAGGCATGAATAGAAAGACTTCCAAGAGATGGCTACATTATAACTGTGTAATGTTATAGACAGTGTCATAAGTAATAGCACCTCCGACAGCCACTGCATGGCGTACAATCGTATGCGATCCGGGGCTGAGTGGCTTGAGAG
>DASRAJ010000026.1:0-40617 GCA_035638255.1 Chitinophagales bacterium | reverse complement strand
GAAAATATTTTTTCATGCGAGGCAGGTGATTGCAGAAGGATATCGAAAATCAGTTTAGCACATGAGTAAAACGGTAAATTGAAGACACCTCTAAAAACTCTTTGATTGAATATTGAATAACGAACAAGGATTCCGATTCATCGGAAGAACAGGGAAGGGTGAATTAATGTCATTCATTAAATTTTTTCTTGCCAAAGTCTTTGCTTGTGTTCCAAAGTGCATGGTCGAATATATGAATTGCATTGTTCATTGTTGTTACAATTGAATCACGAATCAGGTTTCCATTTTTTAAGGTCGTTGTTCTTAAAACGCTGCCGGTAATATTTCCTGTTTTGCCTGTTTGATTGTAGCAAAGTATTGATTGAACTAACTCAATGCTGTCTTTAGTGTTGCGGTAAAAAGCCTTCATGCTTCCACCGAACATATTGTGTGGAACATGCCAGCTCTTTAAAAGATGATTGTTGCTATCAACTTCAAGATTTTCCAGGTCAAGATATTTTCTGTGTACCAAAGTTTTTGTCATTGGGTTAAATACCAAAACTTTTGTGTCATAATTTATTGATCCTCCATCATCGTAAATCACAGCATCATCATAGCCATCATTTGTGATGTCCATAGTTACAAAGTGGTGTAATTGCATTTCGCTTTTTTCTGTCGCCAGCTTTTGGAAGTTCTCTTTGTCCAATTTATAGATGCGAAATAAGCTGTCACCGATTATCCCAAACTTAACTTTGTTTAATGAAAATATTTTTACAAACCTGTCACCATAAAAAACTTCAAATCTGTCCTTGTTCGAATACATTCTTAGAGTGTTTTCCAAATCGCCACTTAAAATCGGGACAGGGTTCAGGGTGTCGCCATGAGAGAACACGAGCAGCGTGTCAGTTTTGAGTTTAACATTTTTTGAAGTTGTCTTGTCATCGTGTGATTTTGTTTGACATGAAATCCAAAGAAATGATAATCCGCAAAGCGTCAATAGAAACCTCATGGTATTGCTGCTTAAGTCATAAATCACTGTGCATATCTCAACGATTAAAAGTGTCCGTCGTCTTATAACCAATCACCTGATCATACCGGCTTCCGAATGGCCGATAGTACACAAGGATTTGATACGCGTTCTCGGTTTCATAAGAATTTCCTTCGAGTAATGAAGATGGATCATCATCAGTGTCTTTTTCTTCTGAGTCGAAATAGTATTCGTACTCATAATAGCCCTGCTTGAGGTACAGTGTTGCTTCGTATGCTTTGGTAGCTGCGTTGTATTGAAGACGATATGCATCCTGCAATTGCCAATCAGTGAGTTTGCCGAGAAGAAAAATTTTCCCGTTTTTGAACGGATAGTCAACCGGCAATGAAAATTTCACCCACACATAATCTGCACGCACATCCTCATCAGCATAATCCTGTGTGCCCGGAATAAATTTCCCATTGATGTCTTTGCGTGAAAATGATTGAGCCGTGCCGCGGCTTTGGTCGGGGAAAAGAGTGACGACGGCAGTATTCTTGTCTTCTGAAATTTCCTTCACGCGATCAGTGTTGTACCGGATGGTTCGTGTGTCGAAGTACCGGAATTCCTTTCCTGCAGGGAAGGAAGTTTTCATCGTGTGCGTGTAATCCAGCTGATCAGGTCGCACGAACTGCGGTTGCAAATTCGTGATCGCATTATCCCACCGGAAATTTTGCATGAGCAGCACGTTGATTTCACTGAAAGAATTTGAAATGTCCATGCCGTGATGAAGGATATTAAAGTGGACTTGCTGATACGTGCGATCGTAGCGCACATCGTCTGCTTGTTTTATGTCTGATGTGATCTCCACCAGGTTGTTGACCACCATAAACCTTCTTGTCAATACCACGTCATCAGGATTGTCATCTTCATAAACCTTCAAAATGTAGTTGCCGGATTTTGTGATGCGGAAATCGGCATTCGGGAAAAGTGCAGCGTAGTGTGTGAACGTTTGGTTCGTATTGTATGAAAATTGATAATCACGGATTTCCTGTTCGTTGAATCCTGAAATGTAATCGAAGTGGCTGAGCTCGGAAGGTGACCAATCATAATTACACTGGATCACTGTGAAGTAGTACTCTTTTTTTTGTCCCTCAAGATCATCGAAACCAAGGTGAAGTTGTGCAGTACCATTCAATGAGATCACAGGATCAGTAAGCACAAGCGGCTCAACATAAAGTTGAACAGTATGGATGTTCGGTTTGAAAATTTTGTCAGTGAAAGTTTCCGCCTGATCCTGGGCAAAAGAAAATTTTGAGAACAGAATTTCTGTAATGAGAATAAGAAAAGCCTCAACTATTTTCCGCATGGGATGACTAACGAAGAGCCAAACTAAATATTAGTTGGCAGTCAGTAGTTGGCAGTTCGCAGGGGCAATTTTCTTTCAGCGTGAAGAGAATAGGATTTTGCATCCTATGCAATTTTTAAAATCATTCTTCCTTCACCACCTTCAAAATACCAGTCAACTCATTTCCTTTCTGCACTTCAACAAGATAAACGCCGCTTTTCAATTCGCTTCCGAAGCGGGTTCCATTTGTTACCCGGGGCAATGAAAGAATTTTTCTTCCAAGCATATCAAAAACGAAGACATCATAGGCATCATCGTTTAAAAACTGAAGCGTGAATTCATTTGAACTTGGATTTGGATACACGGAAAATTGCAACTCATTCAATGCGAATTGTAAATCATGGCTCTTGCAGGTGATTTGGATGGTAGTAACGGAAGAAGCTTTTGTGCAGCCGGTGTTTATGTTGGTCACAATCACTTTGTATTTCCCGGCAGTTGAAGCGACATAAGTTGAGTTAGTCGCTCCTGCAATGTCAGCGCTTCCTTTTTTCCATTGATATCTCAGGCTGCCACCGGTGTTCGCCGAAAGTGTGATGGTGTTTCCTGCACACATAGTTACCGTTCCTGAAGGCGTTACGGTTGCTTTAGGTTTCTTGTTGACGGTAACTGAAATTGAATTTGACGTAGCGGTTCCACAGGCATTGGTGATCACGCAGGCGTACGATCCGCTTTCGGTAGCAGAGTAAGAGTTGCCTGTTGCTCCGCTCACATTACCTCCGCCTTTTGTCCATTGATAAGTCCCTGCCGTTCCTGTTGCGGATGACGTGAGTAAAACACTTCCGCCAGTACAAAATGTGGTGGCGCCATTGGCTGTAATGGTGATTGAAGGGAGAGTACATAATGGAGAAAAGTTTACCGTCCAGGTAATTTCTGTAGCATCGGACTCATTGGTAGTGTTTCTGTTTACTGAAAAATAAATTTTGTCACCTGCATTCAGGGTACCGGCGTTGTAAGTGTTCGTGTCAATCTTCCAGTGCTGACCGGTCTGTGCGACGATGGAGATAAGCAATGTTTGACTGTTATTGAAAACCATGTACTTGATCTTGTCCCCCAGACTGGAAATTCTTCTTGCCGCGAGGTGGCTGATCGAGTAATTTCCGGTGACAGGAACATTGAATGCAGCCACCACATTGTTGGCATCATCGGGCGGGTAGAGTTGCAGGTCATACACTCCTGACGGTTCAGGTACATTATTGCCTTCACCATCATCACTTCCTCTGTTGATCGTGCTCTTTCCTGCATAAGGATAGGCACTGATTCCGGTGTCCAGCGACCAGCAATTCTGCACATGATTAAATGACTCCGCATGTAAGCCCGGATTATAAACGCTAAGCGGTGTTCCCAACTGAACTCCACTTGCATTCGATGATGTATAGAAATCTATGGCGGCCGTTACATTGTAGCCGTTAGCATCAGTTACTGTGGCTTGTGGTGATGCAGTCGTGTGGATCACTGCATCATAAGAATTCCAGGATGTGGCAGCCGGATAAATCACAGCGATGGTAAGAGAATAAATATCTGTCAACCCATAGTTATCAGTAAGAGTAAGTGCAGCGATGTAATTGCCTGTTGAGTTGTAAGTGTGTGCTGCTGTGATTCCCGTGGCAGTTGCGCCATCCCCGAAATCCCAGTGGTAGCTGACGATGCTATCGCCTCCATTCGTAGATAGCGATGCATCAAATGAAACTTCAACCGGCACAAATCCAATGTCCGGCGTGGCTGTGAAATATGCTGAGGGCGGAACGGCGGCACAATTGGGATAAAGCCATCCGTCCTTCGTAGTGGAAAGCCCTGCTGCATCAGTCACTGTTAAAATAATCTGGTAGGAATACGTTTGCCCGTCACATCCTTCGCCCGCCAAAACTGTTGATGTGATTTTGTTCGTGTCAACAGGTTGTGGATGCGTGTGTGTGTTGTGATGCAGAATGGTTTGCCATTGATAAAACAATTGTCCCGGCCCTTGTTCATCATCAGTCACGCTTGCCTGCAATGGCAGGGTGATGTTGGTTCCAACAGTGTAAGAGTCTCCGTTTGCAAAGCTGGTGATCGTAACGTTAGGAGGTGTATTGTTGAGAGAAATAATTAAGTGTGTTGAAGAAGTCAGGCCGTGATCATCAGTAACAGTCAGTGTTACGGTGAAAGCGGTTGGCACTCCTGCAGGAGCGGTAAAGGTGTGAGAGGGATTTTTTTTTGTCTTTGTTTGTCCATCTCCAAAATCCCACAGGTAGGTGAGAACACCTCCTTCGGGGTCAGAAGAACTACTGCCTTTGAAATTTACTGTGAGGGGAGTAACTCCGTAATTAACATCTGATGTGGCAACGGCCTCTGGCGCCAGGTTTACAATCCCGAGATAGGCAATCTTTCTTATTTGATCAGGATATCGAACATAGTAGATGAACTCATCATCAGGATCCATATCCATACATACAATACCTCCCGGAGCAGTATGAAAATCAGAAACTGAAAGAAGATTTTCTGTGGATTCAAACGTAAAATTTTTGATCCATTCTGACACGAAATCTCCTATGAAATAAGTGTTCTGATATTGTGCCGGATAATTATGACCGGTATACCAAATACCACCGATGGCGCAATAACCCGTGAAATCACTTCCCTGCACAGGAGAATTCTGGTCATCAATATAAACCCATGAAGCATCATTACCGGTGTAGGTTGGAATTTGTGTTCCGAAATTGTGCGACCAGTCAATTACCGGCCTGCTATGAACAAAGGTGTAATAGTTAGAAGGAACCATCACTGATGAGTTGCACGGATTGGGGAAAGAAGGTACGCCCAATGTTGCCTGGGTAATGAGATCGTTGAAATTAAAATACTGATCGGCGCAACCATTCACCTGGTAAAGCGGATTGGGTGCATCCAGATTAAGTGCAGGTGCAATAGCGTATTCCTGTTCCTCATCCATACCTTCGTACACAGGCCATCCGCAATTCTGCCCGCCATAAGTTGCGATATCTAATTCTTCCCAGCCATTCCAACCCACATCACCGATATAAAGCGATCCGGGATTTCCATCATCAGGATTCGTAGAACCCGTCCCCGGTTTTAATGCAGACTTGAAAGGATTTCGAAATCCCAAACACCACACCCTCGAAGCAGGTGAAAACGGATTGGAAGTATCATAAAAGGGATTCGATGCAAGCCCTGCCCCTGTCTGCGGATCAATGCGTAACACTTTGCCATTGTAACAATCCACCAACTGCGCTCTGTAGGCGCCTACATTTTCTTTCGGAGTAATGATGCTGTCGGCCAATGCCTGCACCCAATAGGTATCGTCCTGCGAGCCATTGTCAGCTTCAGAGGGGCTGGCGCCATCACCTGTTGTAATCAGCAATGATTTATCAGTTCCGAACACCAATGATGAACCCTGGTGTGCCTGGTGCAACACAGGCACACCTGATTTCTTATCCGGGCCAATCAGGATGACTCTGCTGCCGGGAATCACAGTGGTGAAATTGGTAGCAGCATCTGCTGTATACCTTGTGAGCCGGTTAATGGTAGCGTTGTGGTAGTCATTCGACAAAGGATCGTAGTCTGATGTTCCATAGTGAAGAAGGTAATAGCGATCAACAGTATAGTAGAGATAGAAATAGCCATTGTTGTAAAAGCCAGGATCAATTGCAAATGCTAACAAGCCCAGGTCTCCAAAGTTACCAACCTCTTCACTGATGTCAATGAACGGAGTAGGAAGAAATGCACCGTTCTCAAAAATTTTTACAACACCCCGTTTCTCCCATTCCCACATTCTTCCTGTCGTGTCAAACTTTATTCCCATCACTTGATCTAATCCTCCGGCCACCAATTGGTCAACAAAGTCAGCGGGCAGTTGTGCTTTTATTGAGGTGAAAAAAAACAGAAGAGGGAGGAAGGGAAATAATTTTGGAAAGTGTCTCATTGGTAACGTTTTGTTTGTGTGTGAAGCAGTTTAAAATGACACGATGTGAATCTAAGAAAACAATCTGTCCGGTGAATATTGTTTCATGTAATTTTTATGTCTTGAAATAGCATGCTGATGTTACTTGCAGGCATCGCCACAAAGGAATTTTTTAGTTTCACATCGTGTCATTTCAAATCACCATTCATCATCTTGATGAACTTCGCGCAGCAGTAAAAACCATTCTGAAAGGTTGTCCAGGTAAAAAAGTTTTTGCATTTTATGGGGAGTTGGGTGCAGGAAAAACGACAATGATCCAGGCCCTGTGTGAAGAACTTGGAGTAAAAGAAAAAACGGTAAGCCCCACCTTTGCCATTGTGAATGAATACCAGGGAACTGAAAAAATTTTTCACATTGATCTTTACCGGCTCAACAATTTGAGTGAAGCACTTGACATCGGCATTGAAGAGTATCTTGCATCGGGTAATTACTGCTTCATAGAGTGGGCAGAGTTGATAAAAGACTTGTTACCCGAAGATACAGTGATGATAGAGATTGAGGTGAAAAGAAACGGCGAGCGCAGGGTAGAAGTAATTAATTCCGATGAATCGGGAGAAAAATGATCCCGATGCGTAGTGAGAATGACGAATGACCAATGACCAAATGACTAAGAAATGGAAAGGAAGATAAAACTCCCTGATGACTTAAAAACAAGCATCGGGCTCGCACCACAGGAAGAAGTAGTGCAGGTGATTCCAAGGCGTGAGAAGTTGTACATCGGTATTCCGAAAGAAAAACAATTTCAGGAGCGCCGTGTTGCACTCACTCCCGAATCAGTGCAGGTGCTCGAAGCCAATGGACATCGTGTGGTAGTAGAATCAAAAGCAGGGGAGGGCTCTCACCTGAGTGACACTGAATATTCGGAGTGTGGTGCAGAGATCGCGCATCAGTTGGAAGAAGTTTTTAAGGCAAACATCATTTTAAAAACGGCGCCGCCATCGAATGAAGAGGTGAAGATGCTTCATGGCAACCAGATCGTGATCTCACCGTTGCACCTCCCTACACTTGAGCAACCCTATCTTGAAGAACTTCTTTCGAAAAAAGTAACCGCCATCGCTTATGAATACATTCGCGATGAGTCCGACACATTTCCGATTGTATCTGCCATGAGTGAAATTGCCGGCAGCGCAGCGATTCTTATAGCTGCAGAATTACTGAGTCATCCTAACTTCGGAAAAGGAATTTTGCTTGGAGGAATTGCGGGTGTTCCTCCTGCAAGTGTTGTTATTCTCGGAGCAGGGACTGTTGCGGAATTTGCTGCGCGCACAGCGATGGCTCTTGGCGCCGAAGTAAAAATTTTCGACAACTCTATTTACAAACTGAAGCGGCTGCAACGCAATGTCGGCTCACGGCTTTTTACTTCCATTCTCAACAACGATGCGCTGGTAGAAGCGCTCGTGCGTGCTGATGTGGCCGTGGGAGCCATTCATTCCAAAGCAGGACGAACTCCCATAGTAGTAAGCGAAGAAATGGTAGCGCAGATGAAACCCGGATCAGTGATCATGGATGTGAGCATTGATCAGGGCGGATGTTTTGAAACGTCGGAAGTCACCAACCATCGCAAACCGATTTTTAAGAAGTACGACGTGATTCACTATTGCGTGCCGAACATTGCATCACGTGTTCCGCGCACTGCATCACAAGCCATCAGCAACGTGCTTACGCCGATGTTGCTCGAAGCGCATGAATTAGGAGGATTTGAAAACCTGATGTATTCACATCCGCACCTCCGCAACGGGGTGTATGTGTACAAAGGCACACTCACGAATGCGCATTTGGGTGAGCGTTTTAAAATGAAGCATACCGATTTGAATTTGCTGTTTACTTCGGGAATGTGATGGGCGCGAATCGCGTATCGCGAATCGCGATTACTTTGAAGGATATTGCTCTTCGCCTTGAAGCATAGCACTTACTTTTTCTACCCACTTTACTTGCTCATCTTCAATAGTTCCGTGATCGGTTTCATCATCGTACTGCCGCTGCATTTCCTCGCAGTCTTTATTTTCTTTTTGAAAGAGCACATTCAGCTCATTTTTACTGGCAGAAGATTTTTTCATCACCTCGTGATAAAATTTTCGTGTGAACACTTCGGTGATATCGAAATGAAGTTGCTCATGCGCCAATACGACCGCCAAATTTTTTTTCATCCATGATTTTTCAGGATTGAAAGAGGCATAAACAACTACGTTTGATAACACGCCGTTGGTGGTCTCATATCCGAAATGAATGGCGCTGCTCGTAGAAGCAGCCCACGATGTCCCTAACGGAACATGGCCCCTGAAATCAGAGAACGTGAGTCTTCTCGATTCCTGCCAGCGAATTTCGTCGGTGAGGGAAAAAGATTTTTCAAAACTTAAAATCAAAAACAGTGAAAGCAACAGCATCTTCATACGATAGAATTTTTTTTCAGAGGTAGCGCAAACTTGCATCCAATGTTTTCAATAATGAATTTTATCCGGCTTCTCATTCCATTTCACAAACACCGCAAGCGCGTCTTTTTCCTCTAACTTTTCAAATGGAATTTTCCTTGTGGAATGATCAACGAGAATCTCGTGATAAATAAAGTCATCATCGAAACCGGCAGCGGCGGCATCCTTTCGGTTACTGGCGTAATACACTTTTGCAGGACGCGACCAATAGATTGCCCCAAGACACATGGGACACGGCTCACAACTGCAGTACATTTCACAGCGATCAAGCTGAAACGTTTTCAGCTTCTTACACGCCTTTCGAATGGCTACCACTTCAGCATGTGCGGTGGGATCATGATGATTGGTTACGGAGTTGCTGCCGCGGGCAATAATTTTTCCGTCTCTGACAATTACACAACCAAATGGGCCGCCGGTATTCTTGTGCATGCTTCGGTAGGCCAATCGAATCGCAGCGCGCATAAATCTTTTCCGGGGATCTTTCATAACGTGAAGATTATCTCAATTTATTAACGTGTAACAAGTTTTGAATCGACGTAATCTGTCCACTCAATTGGAATCCCACAGACTTAATATTGCAACTAACTCCTCGTATTCCTCTGCGAATGCGCCGTTGAGTGTGCCAAATTTATTCTCAAACTCCTGAAAATATTTTCGTGCTGTCTTATCACCTGAAATAGTTGCGATAAAAAGCTTGTGGGCTAATTCCATGTTCTTGTCATTCATGCCATACTCTGAGGTTTCAAATTCTTTTAACACAGATTGAATTTCACTGTCAGCATATTTATGGATGCCTTTGTTTATAGATAATTTGCGATCAATTTTGTTTTTTGAAAAATAAATTCTTTCAATCGTCCAAACAGCTTGATCATAAGCAAAGTTTTCCCCCACAGGTAAATATTTAAGCTCCTCGATGAGAAGGGAGTCTTTAATTGTTTTCAGTCTGCAAATTACCTCCGCTTCCCGGAAACCAATTATTGTATCATGCCCGCAAACTGCCAGAATGAATTCTGAAAATGTTACGGGTTCGATGTCCGGATTTCTGTAACCGCATAGCACGATAGCATTTCCATTGGTGAGATAAAAAGAAGTATCCGGCTTTGTCCCTGTGTATTGGGTCTTTGGACAATCACAAAATATTTTGTTTGTCTGTCCATAAATGAAATTTGTGGCAGCAAGAAGTGTTAGGAAGAAGTAATACCGATTCATAGAGGCTATACTATCCGGGGGTAATCCTTGTCTTCAATTATTTTGACGAAAATAAAATTACTGATATTCAGAAGAGAGTTTTCTTTGCGACAAATAAAATTAACGGCACATCATGTTTTTCCTTCCCACAAAAAAATTCATTTCTTGAATGCACTCATCTTATTAGCGTTAGCTGTCGCTCCAGGATTGGCTATTTGCATTTTAATTTACGTAAAGGATAAGTACAACAGGGAACCACGACTTCTGCTTATTCTTTCTTTTATTCTTGGAATGATAGCCATCATTCCTGCATATTTCATAGAGCAAACGGGCGCCATTTTCGTGCTGGAGGGAACCTCTACGGAAATGACACTTGTCTTTGCTTTCATTGTTGTTGGTGCTACTGAAGAAGGGTGCAAATTTTTTATGCTCCGGGTTTATTCTTACAGAAAAAGAGACTTCGATGAACCGTTCGATGGAATCATGTATTCGGTGATGATTGCTATGGGATTTGCCACACTTGAAAACATCATGTACGTTTCTCAGTTTGGAATTGGCAATGCATTCTTACGCATGTTTACGGCGGTACCCGCGCATGCTGTGTGCGGAATAATTATGGGCTATTACGCAGGTTTGGCGAAGTTTAATTTAAACGCGAAGCCGTTACTCTTTCGCGGCTGGTTTTATGCAATGCTGCTTCACGGTGCTTATGATTTTAGTTTGATGGACAAGAATATTCCCCTCATCATATTCGGTGCAGTGCTGTCCCTGTATCTCGGCGTTCGGTTTTCATTGAAGGCAATTCGATTGCACCAGGAAGGCTCCCCTTTTCGAAACAGGATTTAAAATCTAGGTTTTCATATCGTGAAATGTTTTGGCAGAATGCTTTTTCTTGTTCGCAGAACTCTGTGAGGAATTTTCAAACTTCAAACTTCAGGAAAATTTTCCAGGGGATTGGCGGTCCGGCGGGTTTTACTGAAGATCATTAAGAATTGAAGATGGGCGAAACTTTCATTACTATATTTTGGTGAAGAGAAAATTCCATAAGTTTGAAGAATGAAACGGTACATATTGTTTACATCGTTGTTATGGTCAGCGCAATTCTTATTTGCACAATCACCGGACCTGAAAGGCATTATCTATAATCATGAGTTGAGCGGCGGTCCCTTGCTTCACACTTCAGGTTGGGGAATTTTCATGGATGTAGCGCATCGGGATGAGCTAAAGAAAAAAACAATGTGGGAATTTGAGATTGCACAAATTCATCACCCCAAAGAAGTGAAGCAGACGATTGACTTCGGTCTTGCTTTCTTCGGATTTAATTCTCCGAAACCTTTTGTTTACGGAAAACAAAACAATTTCTACCAGGTTAATGTTGCCTACGGAAAACAATTCATGATTGCAGAGAAAGCGGAGAAGAGCGGGGTAGAAGTAGGAGTGAAAATACTCGGCGGATTTTCTTTAGGATTATTGAAGCCTTATTACCTCAATGTCCTTTATCCCACTGACAATTCGAGCAACTACGAAATCAAAGCGATTCGCTACACCCCTGAAACGGCTGGCAAATTTCTTGACTGGTTCAGCATTTATGGTGGCGCAGGATTCATCTATGGCCTTGATCAAATAAAATTTATTCCCGGCATTCATTTGAAAAGCGGATTCGCATTTGATTGGGCGCAGAACGAAGATGCAATCAAATCATTGGAAGTGGGAGCTACGTTCGATGCATATTACAAGAAAGTCGCCATCATGATTCTTGATAATAATGCACAGTTTTATCCTAACCTTTATTTGAGTTTGCAATTTGGAAAGAAGTGGTGAAATGAAATTGACAATTTCGAAATTGTCAATTGTCACTCTATCGGTAATCTTCCACTATTCACCATTCACCATTCACTATTCACTAATTTTGCCTGATGATGGAGTTGGATGTTCTTCAGGAAAAACCTCAGCGATTAAAAAAGCCGGATTGGCTGCGTGTAAAACTTCCTACAGGGAAAAACTATTTGCACGTTCGTCAACTTGTTGATCACTACAAGTTGCACACCATCTGTGAGAGCGGAAATTGCCCGAACATGGGAGAGTGCTGGGGTGCGGGCACAGCCACGTTCATGATTCTTGGAAATGTGTGTACGCGCTCTTGCGGTTTTTGCGCAGTACAAACAGGGTTACCCACAGAACTTGATTGGGATGAACCTCTGCGTGTGGCCACAGCAATTAAATTGATGGGAGTGAAACATGCGGTGATTACCTCTGTAAACCGGGACGAGCTGAAAGATGGTGGTGCAGCAATTTGGGCTGCTACGGTAAATGCCGTGAGAGAAATTTCTCCCGGTGTCACTATGGAAACATTGATTCCCGATTTCAAGGGAAACATGGAGAGTGTAGAGAAAATGATTGAAGTGGCTCCTGAAGTTGTTTCCCACAACACTGAAACCGTCCCGCGATTGTATCGCCGGGTGCGACCGCAGGCGAAATATGAACGCTCTCTCTCCGTGATCAGAAAGTTGAAAGAAGGGGGGATGCGAACAAAGAGCGGCATCATGGCAGGATTGGGTGAAACGAAAGAAGAGGTTTTGCGGGTCATGGATGATCTTCTCGAAGCAGGGTGTGATGTGATGACGATTGGCCAATATCTTCAGCCCACAAGAAATCATCTTGAAGTTGTTGAGTGGATTCACCCGGAAATTTTTAAAGAGTATGAACAAACAGGACTCGCAAAAGGATTCATGTATGTTGAGAGCGGTCCGCTGGTTCGCTCATCATATCACGCAGAAAAGCATGTGAAATAAACAGGCAGCCCCGAAAAAATCGGGATCTCCGCTTTGCTTCGATAGGCAATTAGCAATAGTCCATTTCGCTGCTCGCTCTCTATCTCTCTCTCACTTTCTATCACATTTACCTTTTACATTCACATGACCGACTGCATTTCAAGAAATAGCAATCGTTGCCGCAAACTTTTCTAATTTTAACCCGAACAAAAAATTAAGAGAGCCAAAATCATGAGAAAAGTTTTCCTCCTCATCACGCTAAGCGTGGTTGCCATATTTTCACTGATGTTTGTAACACCCAATATTTCCGTACAGAAAGAAAAAAGTGAGAACGGAATAACTGAAGCCCAAGAGATTGCGGGCACTATTGAGTGGTGGAATAATGTGAGAAGCAATGGCGAGAGCGGAATTTTCGATCCGCAGGATGTGTATGCTGCTACGGCGCAGGCAAATAGCATGTCCAGTTCCCGCGACATCACTATCCAATGGGAAGAAGCCGGTCCTGATAATGTTGGGGGAAGAACACGCGCAGTACTTTGGGATAGAAACAATCCCAGTGTTGTATTCGCAGGAGGCGTTTCCGGTGGACTGTGGAAAAGCCAGAACTACGGTGATTCATGGACTCAAGTAACAGGTGATTTTAGTGTAAATACAGTTTCGTGCATTGCTCAGGCAATCAACGGTGATATTTATTTCGGAACCGGTGAAGGATTTTTTGATCTCAGCTTGAATGTTCCTACAGGTATTAGCGCTCCGGGATTTCCCGGTCAGGGAATTTGGAAATCTTCTGATGCCGGAGCTACATGGACGCATTTAAGTGCGACCATTCCCAGCCCTTTAAATTCAATTACTGCCCCCTGGGCTTACGTTCAAAAGATTGCCTGCAGCCCTAATGATGCCAATCGTATTTATGCTGCCACTAATAAAGGACTGCAAATTTCTATTGATGCCGGCACCACCTGGTTTGCTGCTACCGGAACTAACAATGTCTTGCATGCCTGGGATGTAAAAACGGGAAGTGATGGGTATGTGTATGCCATCACCGGGAATCAATATTACCGATCGAATGATCCCGATGGTAATTCATTTCAAAATCGCCAGGGACAAAGCGGTTATCCTCCAATAGGAACTGGAAGAACGGAGTTGGCTGTTTCTCCCACCAATCCATCTTATGTTTATTCTGTTGTAGGGGAGCCCGGATTGAGCGGTGGATTGATGGGCGTTTACAAATCAACAGATGGAGGATTGAGCTGGACCTTGATTGGACCCGGCAACGGAGTCAGTTTTAATCCGCTTGGTCAGCAGGCCTTTTATGATATCACATGCGCCGTACTTCCATCCGATCCGGATGTGTTATTCGTAGGCGGTCAGCTTTCTCTATACAAATACACACCCACACTTGGATGGTACACGGTTACCAATGCATCGGGAAATTATTTTGACCCCTCTTTATACGTTCATCCCGATATGCACACTATTGTTTTCAATCCTAACAACTCTGCTCAATTTATTATCGGAACGGATGGTGGAGTTTTTCGCACCAGCGATGCAGACGACACGTACCCCATTTTCGAGTCTCTTGATCGCAATTACAATGTTACGCAAGGGTATGGAGTAGCAGCAAAACTTACAGGTGAAATGCTGATGGGAAGCCAGGACAATGGACCTTGTTATATTGATTTTCTGGGCAACACCACCAAGGCAGCTTCAACTTTTTTAATTGCAGGCATAAGTGCAGATTGTATGAATGTGGCAATTGCCCGCACCAACCAGAAGGCATTTTTTGTAGAGGCATTTGATGCCCTCCTTGCCCGGTCTTCAAATAATGGGGAGTCGGGTACAAGTGGTTTTTTCGATACGCGAATTGATGCAGATGGCGACCACTTTCCCGACGAGAGTGCGGACTGGGTGGCACCGCTCTCATTGTGGGAGGCCGGCGACACTTCCCATTCCTTCTTCGCCCTCGGATGCAATAGCCATGCGTGGATAACTCTTGGCGCTCTTAATTTTTCATCTAACCCTGATTGGTTTCAATTACCCCTAACAAGCGGTGCAGTTACCTGCACAGCGTTTTCTCCTGATGGAAACAACTTGTTTGTTGGCACCAGCACCGGAAATCTCTACCGCTACGGTAATTTGCAACAGGTGTATGCAAACAATAAATTTCACTATGCCACTATCAATTCTACAGCTTCATCTTGGCATGCAGTTGACAGCGGCATCACTGTTTCTTCAAAATCTATCACGGCAGGCCGTTACCTCCGCTCGATTGCAATTGATCCGCACAATGGAAATAATGTAGTGGTTACCGCGGCAAGATATGGATACACATCGTATATATGGCGCTCGACAAATGCTGAAGATTCAATCATGTTCTTCAGCGATATAACAAGTAATTTGCCTGACATGCCCGTGTGGAGTTCCTGCATTGATTATGTGAATCCAAATCTCATTCTTGTTGGAACTGACCTGGGCGTGTATTCACGTGACCTTGTAAACGGCACCGGCTGGGTAGAACAGAACTCCGGAATGGATCGTGTGCCGGTATTACAAATTATTCAGGTTCCTTACTATGGTCAAACAGACTATACGTATCTTGGAACTTATGGTCGCGGTATTTTCCGCTCGGCAAGTTTAGTGGGAATAAATGATGTGAAAGACAATGCAATCATTAATGCTTTCATCTTTCCAAATCCGGTTAAAGACCAGGCTACACTTCAAATCAACCTGCAGCGTGCAGGCGATCTTATCATCCGTGTTTATGATTTGAATGGAACGGAAATGTACAGGAAAGTTGAAGCCGGTACAAGTGCGGGCAATCATTCCTATACAATTCCGGTTAAGAATTTACTCAGTGGAACTTACCTTGTGAATGTGTCAGCCGGTTCATCATCGTCATCTCATAAGATGGTGGTGATGAAGTAAACACCAGTATGATCATTTATACAGCAACCCGTGGAAAAATTTGCGGGGTGTTTTTTTTTGAAAAAGAAAAGTATGATTGGAATTATTGGGAAGAATAAATGGTCATTATATTTACTTCGCACACGAAACAGTCTGGCATTGACGACATTTTTGCGGCAGAGGCTCGTCAAACGGATCAAAATGTTGAAATGCAACTACGGAGTGCTGAACAATGAGGATTGTAATAGCTTGAATAAAGTTGGTGTTTATTAAACCACGCGCTTCGGTGATAACTCCCAAAATTCCTGGTTTAAAGGCGATGATTGCAATTTTTTGCCGACACTTTAACGAGCACTTTACAATTGCCTATGATTTTGCCTGTAATGGCTTATCGTCAGGCGGATCTGTTCATGAATCAGGATTTTTTTCTAAGCTTGGTTTTCCGTCGCCAACCATATAAATTTACGGAGAGTACTTTGACAATAACGGAATAACGACCAAGGAAAAATAACACAGCAACAAACAAAATAACGACCTATGATCACCGGTGCACATTCAATCATCTACAGTTCCAATGCCGCTGCCGATCGCAATTTTCTCCGCGACATACTCAAATTCACTCATGTTGATGTTGGTGATGGCTGGCTTATTTTCGGATTGCCGCCCTCTGAAGTCGCTGTGCATCCATCCGAAAAAAATAATGAGCATGAATTGTATCTTATGTGTGACAACGTGGATGCATTCATTCAGGAGATGCAGAAGCACAAGATCAAATGCAGCCCGGTACAAAATCAGGGATGGGGATTGATTACGCAATTAACGTTGCCCGGCGGTGGTCAGCTTGGCATCTATCAGCCCCGCCACGCCCGACCAAAGCCAATGAAAGTCAAGGCAAGCCCGGGGAAGGCAAACAAGTCTTCTGTGAAAAGCAAGCGCGCAAAAAAATCCGCTAAGTCGAAAAAGAAATAGATCGCTTGCACTACGCGAATCGATCCCGACACATCGGGAGCGAATCGCGAATCGAGTTTTCACGCCGGTGACACCCACGTCCGAAACATGAGACATGAACAAGGCGACAGAACTTACCTTTATTCGCGCGTCAGAAGGAAGATACACATGGTCTGGAAAAAAAATATAATTGCTGGTTTGTTTATACTATTGCTGTTCTCGTCATGTTTTTCGGCCTTTCATGTTGGGCAAGATGCTCAACCATTGCCCAAGCATATTATGCAGGTAAGCGGTGAATTTGGTGAGTTCAGGATGAATATTGGTATACGCTATGGATTTCTCGATAGACTTGATGGCGGACTTTATTATGGTGTAGATGCTATTAATCAAAGGAAGAAGCTGCCCTTATTCAGCGGTGATGTGAAATATAAGTTGATCGGCACACAAGAGAAACACTATGTGATTTCAACCGGAGCAGGATTTGGTAGCGGCGTCGAATACTCATACTCATGGAATGAAACAAAACCACACTACTATGAAGAAGACGTTTGGCACCATTACGGTGGCAGTTCAATGGATGGTTACGTTCCGATTTATTTTTCCGGATATATGACCTTTCCTAAATCAATTCTTTCCTTTACATATAATCCATATCTGCTTTACAGGTTTGGATTCTATGATAATTTTCATCCGGGCGGTTACTATAATCAGTATAATATAACTCCTGTTTACAAAAATATGGGAAAGGGATTGATAGGAAATGCAATTTCGATTACTGCAAAATATAAGTATGCATCCATCTATGGAGTAGTAAATATTCAAAAGTATTTAAATTATAAAGGTGGACCTGGAAACGGTTCTACGGGTGGCGATGTTTATGTTGGCGTGTCCTGGAGATTTAATTTGGGAAGGAAGATGAAATGAAAGTTTCTCTCGTGAAGAATCGAGTATGGAGTATTCACTCCGGCGATACCCACGGAATCCAATCTTTGATATGGTGGCGAAAGCGCAGCACCATAAATGCTACCACAGAGAAAAGAATAATTCCTGCCCCGGCAAAAAATCCTGCATTGAGTTCTTTCTGCTCATGATAAAAAATAAATGCGAGGAAGATTCCATACACCGGTTCCATGTTGAGTGAAAGGTTTGCGGTGAATGCTGAAACTCTCTCCAGCGCCTTCATAGAAAGGTTGAACGGAATTACGGTGCACACTATGGAGAAGATGAAAAGCAGCAACCAATCAGTAGAGTCAGGAATGAGCTTGTCAGTTGGAAAGAGATAAAGATAAAGAGGCATCAGCAAGGTAAGATAAATGAAGCCGCTCGAGATTTCGTATGTGGTAATTGTTTCCGAATTGTATTTTCCAACCAATCGCTTGTTGAGGATAGTGAAGATGGAACCGAGAACGGCAGAGATCACGCCGAGGATAATTCCTGTTCGAAACAATTCTGAAAAATGAAAAATCAAAAACATTCCGAGTAAGGCAAGCAATGCAAGCATCAATTCATGCCACTTAAATTTTTCACGCAGCACTACCGGTTCAAGAATGGAGGAGAACACTGCAATCAACGGCAGACAACTCATGCCAATGGAAATGTTTGAGTACTTGATGGAACCGTAAAAGAACAACCAGTGCAACGCTACGAGCAAACCCACCACGCTGATGCGCATGGCTTCACGCAGGGGAAGAAGCGGAACTTTCTTCGCCACTACTCCGATGAGGATCCAGCAGGTCGCTGTAAGCAACATCCGGTACCACACTAAAACTCCTTCGGAGAGATGAATGGACCGCGCAAAAATTCCGGTGAAGCCCCAGAGAAAAATGGAGATGTGAAGAAGAATGAAAGCGCGGCGCATTTGGTGAATGGTGAATAGTGAATGAATCAGCGAAGTGAAGAGGTTAAGATTATATTGCCGGAAAGAACAAGATCACAATAAATATAATTTTAAAACACTTAGAAGCTGTTTGAAAATTTTTAATTGGGTTGTGATGGTGAGTCCCGGAGTACTTCAGGAAACCATGCTGCGAGAGCCCTCCCGCATCTCCTTCGACTCCGCTAAGAATGACAATCGCGCAAGGGAAATTTCTCAATGATTTTCAAACAGATGTTTAGACGCAGGTGATTCTGATTTAGAGATTCCCCATTCACTATTCACCATTCACTCATTGAATTACCAACAACGTGTGCAGCACTTTGTCATGCGAGATTATTGCAACATCATATATGCCGGCTGCCATCCGATGATTGTCCAGTAAAATTTCATTGCTTCCTTCCGTCAATTTTATTTCCTGCTGCAAAATAATAGTACCCGCCAGGTTAGTGACCATATACATGATAGTAGTCACGACAGCAGATTGAATTTGCAGGTGCGTGACATCATGAGAAGGATTCGGATACACGAACAAGCCGAGCAGTGAAGTACATAAGGCCGATTGCACGTTTGAATACGTAGATGTGCCATCGAAGTCAACTTGCTTCAACCGGTAATAATTCGTGCCCGGCAATGGCTGCTCATCCAAAAAAGAATAATTGTGTCCGGCAGATGAATTGCCGGCGCCATCTATCGTGCCGAGCATTTGATAGTTGACCGCATCCCCGGATCGCTCTATTACAAAATAATCGTTGTTGTATTCGGCAGCAGTACTCCACTTCAAATTCGTCGAATTTTTTTCGCAGAATGCTGTAAATGAAATCAGCTCAATCGGAAGCACCATGCAATTCGTACCGAGATGCATGGTATCGGTAGCGGTGAGGCATCCGTAGCTTGCCGTGAAAACGTAGGTGGTGCTGTCATTCGGATCAGCAACAGGATGCAAACAATTTGTACACGAAAGTCCCTGAGCAGGAGACCAGCTGTAAGTAGAAAAATTAGTATGCCCATCAAGTGTTACAGGAACGCCCGGACAAAATGCAGAATCAATTCCTGCATTCAAATACAATTCGCAAAAGTATTGCGCATTGTCTGCTGATCCGGTTCCGGAAGTGAGCCCGTAATACACCATTGAGTCACCACTGAAAATATTGTTCACCAAATCATAAGCGAGTGTTTGCACAAGATTGCAATCAAAATAAACTTTCAATGTGGTGGATGATGGCTGCCAGTTTACCTGCACGATGTGATACAGATTGTCTTCTACATTAATACTGGAACCAAGAAGAGGGACAGCAGAGGCCAGTTCCCAGGCCGTAAGCCCGTCACCGTTGATGGCGCAATGATCATCGAAAATATCATAGGCCGGCCAGACATTCTCGTAGGTGTCAAACTCTATGTCAAGTGAAGGTGTGATGGAGCCATATCCAATTTCATATCCTTCATTACCAAGAGCGTTTAATCCCGCACTCGATTTTTGAAGCACTACTGCTATGCCGTCGGCGCCATTGTTATTATTGCCGAAGTTGAGTCGGAAATAAAGGTCGAATGGCTTTTTTAGATTCACTTGATTCTGACTCCACGCAGCTCCGCGTTTATGATTGCTATTTGGCGTGAGTTGAAAACAATTACCACCCACCGCAGCAGCATTGCCCGCCAAACTCCATGTTGATTGTGCCTTTGAAGATGCCACAAGCACAAGAAGAAGATTCACCAGCACAATAAATCGAAACGAAATTTGGAAACGCATTTCTAATAAGTTTGATTACCTAAAATATTGCCTATCAGGTAAAGTAAGGAAAAATGCTTTTGAAAAGAAAAATGAATAGGGGTCTAAATCCTCACATACCGCAAAAGTATGCCGCTTTTCCTTCTTCAACCAGATTCGCTTAATTTTTCAGTTCTCAGGCATATTTAAGGGTCCCTTTATTTTACCTCCTATATTCGTCAACAAATTTTCTACATGAAGCGTACTCTTATGGTTTTTGGAATCCTGACGGTACTCGTTGCTGTCCTTCATTTCCTGAATTACCATCAATTCATCGTTCTCAATTCAACTTTGATGATGGTCATGCGCTGGGTTTGCATATACGTATTGATCTTTTTTGGGTTTCAACTCAAATCATTAACAGGCTGGATTTTGATTTTGCTGGTTGCAGGATTTGAGTTTGGTTATGATAAGTCCGACGTGGCTGCGCATCTAAAAATCCTGAGTGAAATTTTTCTTCGTCTCATAAAAACTATAATTGCTCCATTGCTTTTTGGGACACTCGTCGCGGGTATTGCCGGTCATGCAAACCTGAAGCAGGTAGGGCGAATGGGTATCAAAGCGATCGTGTATTTTGAAGTCGTCACCACCTTTGCCTTGTTCATAGGATTGGCAGCGATCAATATTTCCAAAGCGGGTGTGGGTGTTACTCTTCCTTCAACCGCAGAACTGAAGGAGGTTCCTCAGCCGCAATCGGTTTACGATATTATTCTTCACATCTTTCCCGAGAACATAGCTAAAGCAATTGCCGAAGGACAAGTTTTGCAGGTTGTAGTATTCAGTATTTTATTTGGAATCGGTTTATCATTGGTGAGTGAAAAAAGAAAAAAACCTGTTCTTGAATTTTGTGAAGGATTGGGAGAGGTGATGTTTAAGTTCACCAACATCGTGATGTACTTCGCACCATTCGCTGTGTTTGGTGCAGTAAGTTCCACAGTGGCCACTTACGGTCTCGGAATATTTTCAAATTTGTTTCAGTTGCTGCTTACACTTTATGTGGCGCTTATTGCTTTCGTGATTCTGGTTTTGATTCCTGTCATGCTCATCAGCAGGATTCCCTTGAAAAAATTTTTCAATGCCGTGCTGGAACCATTCACTCTTGCATTTGCTACAGCGAGCTCAGAGTCCGCATTGCCGATCGCCATGGAAAACATGGAAGCATTTGGGGTGCCCCGAAAAATCGTCGCGTTTGTGCTTCCTACGGGATACAGTTTTAATCTCGATGGTTCAACGCTGTACCTGTCGGTCGCTTCCATTTTTGTTGCACAGGCGGCAAATGTTCATCTCAGCATAGGTCAGCAAGTGGTCATGATGCTGACACTCATGCTGACGAGCAAAGGCGTGGCCGGAGTGCCGCGTGCTTCACTCGTAATTTTGTCTGCTACGGTTGCCTCATTTGGTTTACCCGCTGCACCGATCCTGCTCATTCTCGGCATTGATGCGCTCATGGATATGGCGCGGACTTCGGTGAATGTTTTTGGAAATTGTCTTGCAACGGTTGTAGTTGCCAGGTGGGAAGGAGAATTGCAAACAGAAAAAATTCTCAGTAATGAAGAATAAAAGCCAACTATCTAAAACCATATTGCTTTTGCTCTTTGTATTGCCGCAATTCGCGGCTGCAACCGTATCAAAATTTGTCGGTGAGCAAACGTTGAACATTTACGATTACAAGCGTGATCGCAAACTCATCACTGAAATCTGGTATCCCACAAATGCTAGTAAAAGATCCGCCTCGCATGTTGATCCTGCTGAAGAAGTTTTCATTCGGGAAATGAAAACAATTGAGGGCGCACCATTCAGCGATGTAAAAAAACATCCGCTGATTTTGATTTCACATGGCACAGGTGGTAATAGAGAATCATTGCAATGGCTGGCTGTTGCCTTGGCACAACAAAATTATATCGTCGCGGCTGCAGATCATTTCGGGAGCACATTGGACAACCCTGATCCCGAAGCGGTGGTGAAATTCTGGGAGCAACCGCTCGACATTACTTGTGTGCTTACATTTTTGCTCGACAGTTCTTCATTTAAAAATCTCATTGACACAGGCAAAATCGGTGCAGCCGGATTTTCAATCGGCGGCTATACGGTGCTTGCGCTTGCCGGTGCGCAAATAAGTTTGAAAGCGATTCAGCAATTTGTAAAAACACCGGAGGGACAGAAAGAAATTTCCATTTCTGAAATGTCGGGCCTGAGCGACATGTTTTTTGAAAAAGAACTTGTTCTGTCATTTCAGCAGGCGCCCGACTTAATGGATTCAAGGATCAAAGCCGTGATGGCTTTTGCTCCTGCTGTCGGCCAGGGATTCACATCACATGATCAGTTTGCACGAATAAAAATTCCAGTCACTATCATTGGTTGCGCCAGCGATTCGATTGCTCCGGTGATGTACAATGCAATGCACTACTTGCAACTTATTCAATACTGTGAATATGAGGAGTACAAAGGTGAAGCAGGGCATTATGTTTTTCTTCCCGAAGCAACTGCTTTCGGAAAACAAATGGCTGCACAATTTTGCGTGGATGCTCCTTCTGTAAATCGTCACCTGATTCACCAGGTAACTATTGCCAGGGCAGTGGGATTCTTCAACAAAAATTTGCAATGGAACAAGTGAGAGGTGAAAAGTGAAACGTGAGAAAAAAGTTGTGAAGGAATAATTCCAAAACGAACTACAACTAACGACTATCAAGTAATTTTTGTCACCTCACTCATTTCTTTTGAGGCATTCTTGCATCAGAAATATACCTCGACATTGCTGTCCCGATTCCGATCATGGCTCCCCAATATGTTTCTCCGAAGGTTTGAAGGTCCTGGTTGAACTGTGACCACATGGGCGAACCTGCGGATGGAATGCAGAAATATGTTGGCGGTGGAATTATCAGGCCTGGGTGCGGAGGTTGGTAAATCATCACGAGAGCGCAAATGGATTGATCGCTTTTTCTTAGCAGCTCTTTGAACGTTACGGCCATTGGCGCACCACCTACTTCAATGTCGTACGTGTGAGCTTCCCCGAGTGAATAGCCATTCATCAGGGATTTACAGCTATCCTTTACGAAGTTGTATTCTGTTTCCGTTGTCGGTGATTGTGCTGCTGCCATTAGCGGGAGAAGCAAAATCAGTGCGAGAATTTTTTTCATTGCGGGCTGAGTGGTTTATATGAGATGATTTCTATTTGGCCGGCGCGATCCTGTTTTGTACTGCAAATATGGAACTCAATTCAACATCCGCTTCAGCTTCTCCTCATTCACAATCGCAATCTTTCCATCACTGATGTCAATGAGTTTTTCACTCCTGAAATCGCTGAGAGTTCTTATTAGAGATTCGGTGGCGGTGCCAACAATGTGTGCTAAATCTTCGCGGGTAATTTTTATTGATGGCTTATCCTTCTCTGAATTTTTGTAACGCTCAAACACGAGCAGCAGCGCATCAGCAACGCGTTTGCGTACGGAGTTGTAAGCAAGCCGAACGAGTTCATCTTCCTTATCTGATAATTTATTCGCAAGCATCCTGATGAATTGTGCCGCTACCTGCTGATCGTGATTGATGAGCTCGTCGAATTCACTTTTCGGAATCATCATGATCTCACATTCTTCCAATGCTTCAGCGGAATCTTCATACGCTTTCCCTTCGAGCAGGGGAGTGTAACCGAAAAATTCTCCGTCCTTCATAATTGCAGTGATCAGTTCTTTGCCGTCTTCATTTCTCCTGTATATTTTCACTTTGCCCTTGTTTACAAAAAATAAGTGCATCGGCCGCGTTTCTTCCTCGTAAATCATTTGCCGCTTCGAATAGGTTCTCACCTCGCGATCATTGGAAATCAATTTGAGGTCGTGAATTTTTTTCGCCTGTTCCAAAAATTCATTCACTCCTTCAATGCTGGTTTCATAATCATGCTTCAGTGCTTCGGTTCGTTTCAGGCGTGTTTCAATTGCTTTGAGCAATTCCACATCATCAAACGGTTTCGTGAGGTAATCATCAGCACCCATCTCCATTCCCTTTCTCAAATCACTGCGCTCTGTTTTTGCCGTTAAGAAAATGAACGGAATGTTCGCCGTGTCTTTGTTCTTGCTGAGAAGGTGAAGTGTGCCATAGCCATCGAGCACGGGCATCATGATGTCGCAGATAATCAGATCGGGTTTTTCTTTGGTTGCAATGGCAACGCCTTTCTTTCCATTTTCGGCAGTAAGCACTTTATAGTTCGACAATTCAAGAATTTCTGCTGTGTTCTCGCGAACATCCTTGTTGTCTTCGATGAGCAAAATGGTCTTCATTGGTTTGAGTTTATGGGTAAGCTGATGATGAATTCTGTTCCTCTGTTCAACTCGCTGTGACAATTAATTTTTCCGCTCAATAGTTGAACATATTTTGAAACGATGTGCAACCCAAGCCCGGTACCCTTGATGTTGATGGCATTTTTCCCTCTGAAAAAGCGATCGAACAGATGCTGTTGATCTTCATTTGACATTCCGATGCCATGATCTTTTATGGAAAGTATGAAGAGATCGCCTTCCATTCGGGCGGCAATTTCAATGGCGTCGTTCTCCTTGGAAAATTTGATGGCATTGCTGAGAAGATTAATCAGGATATTTTTCAGTAAGTGTTTATCACTCATCAATTCGCCTACACTATCGGTAGTAAATGTAATCTTCTGTCGTTCTTTCTTCACTTCATTCATATCATGAATCACGCCGTCAATGAGTTCCGGAATATTTACCGGATCGTGCTTGGGCTTTATCAACCCTTCCTCCAATTTGCCAAGTGAAAGAAAATCTTCGAGTATGTCGTTCAGGTTTTTTACATTGTCTTTGATGCGATGAATGTGTCTCACCCGCTTCTCCTGCTGATCGGTTTCAGGATATTTTTCGATAAGTGACGCAGAAGAAAGAATGGTACTGAGAGGTGTGCGGAATTCGTGCGAAGCCATGGAAACAAACCGCGATTTCAAATCACTCAACTCTTTTTCTTTCTCCAATGATTCCGATAATTCTTTCTGTGATTGTTCTAACTCGTCAAGCGTTGATTTCAATTCGAGCGTGCGCTCTTCCACCCGTTTTTCCAAATCCTGGTTCAGCGAGCGTACTTCATCTGAATACTTTTGCAAAATCTGCTGTTGCCTGAGAATGGACTCTTCATTTTTCTTTCTTACAGAGATGTCGTTAACGAATGCAACTACAAATGCATTTTGATCGGTGGTATAATGACTAAGAGAAATCTCAACAGGAAATTTTGTTCCGTCTTTCCGCGCAGCGAAAAGATCCATGCCGATCCCCATGGGTCGGTTCTGCATTTCATTCACAAACTTTTCCCGATGCGCGGTGTGACGCGATGCAAATTCAAGGGGAATAAGCTTTTCAATTTTGTTCCCGATGAGCTCATTCTTGTTATAGCCGAATTGTATTTCAGCAAAATTATTCATCAGCACAATCTCGCCTTGTCTGTTCACAACAACAATTCCGATAGTGGAATTTTCAAATAGGGTTTCGAATTTTTCTTTTTCGCGCGAAGCATTATCCTCAATTTTTTTCATGTCAGAAATATCAACGACGCTGATGAGCTGCAAATAATGATCTTTGTAATTGAAGCCATCAATGCGCTGAAATCCCCAAAATATTTTTCCGCTCCTGGTTTTCATTTCAATCACTTGCTCAAATGATCCCTTACCTTTTGCTTGTTGCCGCCATTCATTTATTACTTCATCTGAAGGGGGATTACGAAAGAGGTCAGGTGTTGTGATAGAAAGTATTTCCTGTTCACTCTCCATTTCAAACATTTTCCATCCGGCTTCATTCACCATAATAAATTTGGGTGCCGGCGGTTCAGTGATGCCGATAAAGTGCGGAGATTTGTTTAATAACAAATAAAGCAATGAGTCCTTCTGATGAAGTTCCTTTGAAATCACTTTGTAGATAAAGTTTGACTGAGTCATGCAAGATTAGAAAACGTCCCGCACTATTTCAAGAACGGCGGGAATTATGCAGGCAAATATTCGTGGAACAGATTGATGAGAAGATGATCTTTATCATGACCAAGAGTGAGATTCATCATTGGGTTAAAATTTCAATGATCACTCAGCGTGACTGAACATCTGTTCATTTTGATTTCTTTGCTGAAGATGAGGTGGATGATTTGTTCGCAGCGATGAAATCATGCTTCTCGAACTTTCCTGTTTTATCCAAAAGCTTGATGCGGTAAATAATGGCTTTAAAGGGGCCGGCACTATTCTGATGGGCATCTTCGTATTCCTGAGTTGGCATACTTGTTTCACTCAACGTCATAGGTGAAAATTTGCTGACAAGTTTTTGCAAACCCATCTTCTGATCATGACCCTTCAGTTCTTCATATCTTCCCCATGCCACTACACTTTGCCAGTTAGCAAAATCATCCATCTTGTCAATTTCAAAGCATACCATCGGGTTCAACCGCATCATTTGAATTTTCATTCCTTCCCTCGAATGCGCATAGATGTATCCATCTTCGTACACGTAGGTGATCGGCACTACGTAGGTAATACCATTTGCGCTGCATCCGATTCTGCCGATAGCTTCATTCCTCAGCAACGCTTCAATTTGGTCGGGGTTTAGATCTCCAAGCATGATGAAATAATTTAGGTAACAAAGGTGCTACTGTTATGGCGCAAAAACAATGAGAAGTATCGCTGAGATTTATGACGATTATCAGTTAAGAATTGAAATAATTGTGAATTGACCCGGAAAAATTCCTCAGTTTGAGCCGGCGGCCGCTGTGATGGTCAGGGTAGTTGGTATTCGATGTGCAGCAGGCATTGCTTCTTTTCCTCTGACAAACTGTTTCGTGTTTTCATTAAAATATTTCACCTCTGCACAGTTTCTATATCATTACTACCACGCCATCGCAACAGGAAAATGTCCATCAATGTCCGGGATGTCTCCATTTTGTAGTCAATCCAATGGCTGAATACAAAGGACACAACCCAAAAATGGCAGTGGTAAGAAATATTACTGCAACAGCGAGAGAAATAATGCCGGGTGCTCCTGAAGTAATTCCGTTGAAGAAAGCAGCAACAAATAGTACTGCAGCAACTGAGCGGATAACGCGATCAGCATTACCCATGTTTTCTTTAATGTTCGTGATGTCCATGGTTTATTTTTTTTGTGAATGATAATGCAAAAGAATTGCAGGTGCCCTGCGTGAAGAATGAAATAAGTCAGTATCACACATGACATTTCTCAGTTTCCAAAAAAATCCAATTTTCCTTCGCCGGTTCTGAATACGCCCGGTGAAAAATATTTTTTTGCAGCATGGTTGAGCCTTCAATATTAAAGCGCATGGCTGTTATCAGCCAGTCCTGGCAACTCTCATTTCCATGGCGGTATCAATAAAGATTCATTGAACTTTCGCGCTTTCCTGATTTTAGTCATAGTCTTCGGCGAATTGTGCAGTTACTTTTGTAATGAATTGGCGGGCTATGAATAACTTTTCTATTAGTGCAGTGGATGAGATGCAACAGGCGGGCGCCGGCACCCGCGAGGTGTCCCGTGTAACGGAAAAATATGAAGAGCTTTCCCGGCAATTTTGTTTGAACTATCAAAAGATTTTCGGCGATGATAATGCAATGAAAACAGTTGTAATTATCCCCAGCTTATCAGTTGACCAACAGATTTTGGCAAGGGTACATGGATCGGTTTATTATGAAGAACGGTTGCTGTGCCTGCTAATGTTACTAAGAATGCCCGCCACCAATCTGATCTATGTAACAAGTGTTCCGATTGATCCGGTGATTGTTGACTACTATTTGCATTTGCTTCCCGGCATCACCGGTTATCACGCACGTAACCGGCTTACCATGTTGTGCTGCTACGATGCTACTCCCAAACCGCTTACTGAAAAAATTTTGGAACGCCCGCGACTAATGAATCGAATCAGGAGCAGCGTTCCTCCCGGAAGCTTTGCTCACATAACTTGTTTTAATACCACCGACTGTGAACGCATATTAGCCGTGCAGCTCGGCATGCCAATCTATGGCTGCAATCCCTCTCTTCTAAATCATGGAAGTAAGAGCGGCAGCAGGAAAATTTTTCGCGAATGCGGCATTTCTCTTCCTGCCGGTTTTGAAGACTTGCGCGATGAAAGTGATATTGCAGAGGCAATAGCAGAACTCAAGCAGCGCAATCCTGACCTTCAATCAGCCATGGTAAAGATGAACGACGGATTTGCCGGAGAAGGAAACGCTATATTTTCATTCATGAAGTTTGACTCCGCTGGAAATCTTAAAGCAAAAATTAAAACTCATCTCAGGAACTCGCTGAAAATTGTAGATGGGAATATGGACTATGATGGATTCATGCAAAAGTTCAACAGCATGCACGGTATTGTGGAAGAATATGTTGAAGGAGAAATTAAGCATTCACCTTCTGTTCAGGGGCGGATTAATCCATTGGGTGAAGTGCAGGTGTTGTCAACACACGACCAGGTTCTTGGAGGAAGCTTCAAGCAGGTTTTCACCGGCGCAAACTTCCCGGCGAACGGTGAATATGCCGGAGAGATCGGACGCGCGGGATATTGCATTGGTAAGGCACTTAAAGAAAAAGGCGTCATTGGGAGATTCGGTATTGATTTCATTTCCATAAAACAAAACGATGGATGGAAGCACTATGCTATTGAAATTAATCTCCGTAAAGGAGGGACATCTCATCCCTATTTGATTCTGCAAGGGTTAACGATCGGAAAATATGATGTAGAAAGTGGAATCTATCACACAGCCAATGGTCAGCCTCGTTATTATTTCTGTTCTGACCAGGTATATAATGAGGCCTATCGCGGTCTCACTTCACATGACCTCATTGATATTGCCATGTACAACCGTCTTCAGTATGATGGAAGCTTGCAGGAAGGTGTTGTGTTTCATCTGATCGGCGCCCTCTCGCAATTTGGAAAAATGGGAGCGGTATGCATCGGAAGTACGATTGCGCGTGCCAATGCTCTTTACCGGCTCATGTTGCAGGTGCTGAACAAAGAAGCGAAAAGATTTGCGTGAAGCTCTTCTATTCAGTAAAAGATTTACTCTATAATAGTATGGTATGTTCTGATTTCGCGCGGATCCTCCACCACCATCCGAATTAATTCCATCCCGGACAAAACCTGACAAATGGCAGTTCTTCACATGACAAGCATCATGCGAAGCAATGAACTCCATCATACTTTTTGAGGCGCTCAAAAACAAATCTTTGCATCGTAAAAAAAATCATTAACCACAAAACCAAAAGTTATGAAAAGCAAATTTAAGTTTCTCGCCCTCACTCTATTAGTAATAGGGAGTTTGGCATTCATCAAATGCAACAAGGATGACTCCATTACGCCGCTGTCAGGAACACCCATTGCCGGTACAGCGAAAATTGATGCAACCTGGACATTTGACAAAGTTCATAGCAATGTTGGCTGGCAATCTCCTTTCATGGATTTCTCAGCCACCATGCTCACCGGGAGGTTCAACAGTTTCGGTTTCACTCCCGCATTCATCTTCGATGAAACCAATCTCAGCCAGTGCTCACTCAATGCATGGGTGCAGCTCTCCACCTTTAACACCGGTGAATCCGGCAGAGATAGTTACGGCAAATGCGGCCTTAACTATTTAGGCATTACCTACCTGGATTCCCTGAAGACCTTAGTAAACCCGGCATCGGATACAGCATGGGTAACAAGCAACACATTTCAGAAGGTAGGAACCGGATACGTTGCTACCGGCACCTTTACTTTCAACCGGTACAGGGCACCGAGCGGTTTTGCTGATGGCACACGCATTACAAAACCAATAACGATTTATGTCTCCTACAATGGAACCACAGATTTTGATTCAAACGGAGATGGTGTGAATGATAAGCTTCGGGCCGGTTTTACGACCTCATTTACATTCAATCGCTCAGATTATGTGGATGTAAATTCAACGAAGGCATTTGATCCATTTATACCGGATGATGCCACAGCAGCGACAAACACCACTTATGGAGTTTGGTCAAGTTCAGTTGCAGATGAAATGACCATCACTGTTAACTCTGAATTCTATCTCAACCATTAATCACAAATCAATTCATAACCACAAAAAATTAAAATCATGAAACCTTTTAAAATAATCTCAATCATTCTCTTGGCCAGCATCGTCACGTTTACCTCCTGCAAAAAAGACGCAGGACCCGTTGGCAAGAAAGAAGTTTCCGGCACAGTAACTTACAAGCAGGGTGACGGAACTTTCATTGCTGCACCGTACGCCTTCGTGTACATAACTTACGGCACTAACTCAGAATCTGCAACGTACGATCAAACAACTGTTACTGATGTAAATGGAAAATACTCCATTAAAGGGTTGGCTAAAGGCGACTATTATTTTACAGCTAAGTACACAGATCAATTCGGATTTGAGTACACCACGGCAGGATACGGGGTAAATATCAATGACTCCAAAAGCACATTGACGCTCGACATTAGTTTGGAGTAACATGAAAGATAAGAGGAGTGAACCTCATCTGCACTGATGACTGAATGCCATCAATAGAATGACCTGGATGAGGTTCACTGCTTCACACAAAAGCATTCGTTTGCAAAGTTTTAGCTTTAAAGTTTCCAAACATTGTATATGCCTAACCTGAAAACCTTAATACAATTTGTCTTGGTCATATTTTTCATGCTGATTTATCTTGTTGCATGCAGAAATGATTTTTACCCGGAACCACCTCCACCGAAAGTTCCGGTTGCTACTTCCACCCTCGAAGCAGAGTACGTAGCCGCTCCACCAATAACTCTCAGTTCTTCGTACTGGAAAACTGCCGATTACCTGAACGTGACAGCAGAAGATGTGGCAACCGGAATGTTATATGGCGATGGTTATTTAAACATGACAGGAATTTTTTCAGGGATGAATGCCTTCAACGCAGGTGATGATCCGCAGATCACGATGAAAGCAGCGTATGATGCAGATAATCTTTACATCGTTGCTGAGTGGTATGATTCCGAATTGGATGTGTCTGAAGCAAATTGGTTTTGGAACGGTCCTCCTGATGTTTTGAAGAGTGATTCAACGAATGGCTGGACTTCCCAAAAGAATAACGACAAGCTCGCCATGGCATTTGAAATTGATCCTGCTTCGAGTGCCTTCGGGTCTTTCAGTAATGTGGGCTGCGCCGCTTCATGCCATAGTAATGGGCCTAATTCGAATATGCTCCCCGATTTGGGAAAGGTTGATATCTGGAACTGGAAGTTAGCGCATACATCGCCACTCGGCTATGCGCAGGACATGGTTTCTTCTGCAAATGGTTTTGTGAACGATGCCGGTCAGCCGATGTATGTTCGAAACACCAGCGGAGCATCTTCACGATCAGGCCCTGCCTATGAATGGAGCGGCGTCTCACAAACAATCACTCTTAGTAATGGAACTCAGTCAATACTCGATCCTTCATGTTATCTCTACAATAAAGCTGCCTTTACCGGTGATGCCGCGCGCGGTGATTCAATTTATCATGTTGAAGCAAACGGGCAGCCCGGTCATTGCAATTCATGCCACGGTGAACATGGTGAAGGCGGTGTTGCATCGCTCATCAATACTCCTTTCCTGAACACTAAATCGAGAGCTACATTGATAGACAACATGGACAATGTATCGGACATGGCTCCGTACTGGTTGCCATTAACTGCGAGTGAAAAGGATGACCTCATTGCATACATCAGGGGACTGAGTGGAGTGCCGGGATATTATCTCGCTACGCCTGATGGCAGCAGTGCTGATGTTGCAGCCGTGAGCAATGTTACACCTATTGATATCAGGAATGCTATTACACTATCTACCAATGTGCATACGAAATACCAGGTGCTCATCATCAGGAAACTCAAGACCAATAATGCTGACGATGTGCAATTTGATCCTGCTGTTCACCAATCATACCTGTTTGGTATTGCTTTGATGGATAATGATGGCAAGAATCACATTGGATCAACACTGGAGACTTTGACTTTTAAATGAGAGAAAGCAAATACGAGATGAACAGAAAAATGAAACTCAAAACAATAATTTTCGGACTGTTAAATATGAAAGCGATAAAGATGCTTTTCGACTCCTCAAATGTTTTTCGGGCTTGTTTTCTTTTGATTATTTTCTCTTCATCTCTTTCATCGTGCAGGAAGGATTACTTCATTCCCCCCCCTGTTGATCTGAATACACCTGTAAGTTTTTCTCAACAAGTCGTTCCGATATTTGATAACAGTTGTGCGTTGTCTTCATGCCATTTACCGGGAGCGCAGGTTCCCGATTTGACTGCGGAAAATGCTTACGATCAGCTTCTGTTGCTCGGTTATGTTGATTCAACGAATGTTGATGGAAGCGTTCTTTACAAGCGTTTAATCTCAACATCAGATCCAATGCCGCCTGATGAAAAACTTTCTCCGGATCAAATAAATTTAATTTATGCCTGGATTTCTCAGGGCGCTCTAAATAACTAAAAGCAAAAAGATGAAATCACATTTTTTCTCTCTGAAAAATCTGTTGCTGCTAATAGTCCTTCTTGCATCACATCAGCTCTATGCGCAACAAAGCAGTAGTGACTCTACCAAACCGAAACCCAAGGTCGTGAAGGCCACTTTTGAAGATGCTGTGCTGATCAATAATCAGACAGTGCAGGGCCCGGCTAAGAAATCACTTGAGCTTATTTTCCAGCATCGCTTTGGAGTTTTAAAAAGCGCCGATGATCTCTTCGGAATTTTTGCCCCTGCAAACATCAGGTTCGGGTTTGTATATGGAGTCACCAGTCATCTTTCATTAAGCATTGGCGCCACCAAAAGCAATCGCCTTTTTGATGTGGGCGGGAAGTATATTCTCATTCGGCAAACAGCGCCTCATGGAATTCCTGTGACGGTTACCTATTACGGAAATGTAGCGTTTAGCGCATTGCCTGAAGCGAACTTCAACAACCAGGACAATGAATACTTCGCTGCAAATCGTTTATCCTTTTTTAATGAACTTATGATTGCGAAGAAATTCAACAGCCATCTTTCGCTTCAGCTTGCTCCTACTTTTACTCACTACAATATTGTTGACTCATTGATGGAGCATAATATCATAGGTGTGTCCTTTGCCGGAAGGTATAAGTTCACGGCGCAGTCATCGTTGATGGTGGAGTTTGATTATCCTATTACTTCTAACAGCGAGAATCCTCAAAAGCCCAATTTAGGAATCGGGTATGAAATTTCAACGGGCAGCCATCAATTCCAGGTTTTCCTATGCTCATCAGACGGCATCCTCAACCAGCAGATCATGATGAACAATCAAAATGAATTCTGGAAAGGAAAATTCCTGCTTGGCTTTAACATTACACGTTCCTGGTCCTTCTAAAATCAAGAGGAATCATTGCGCGAGCTCTTAATCTTAAAATAAACCACAAAAGACGCAAGGGTTTTGCAGAGGAAATTGCAAGGAAGCGATAGAATAACCGCGCTCTTCTTTGCGCCATTCTTTGCGTTTTACTTCGCGATCTTTGCAGTTAAAAGTTTTTCTTAACTCATTGTGAATATGAGAGGTGATTGTTTGAAGAGTTGTATTGCTTTTTCCGTCCTGATATCAGTTTTTATTATCGCTTGTTCTTCAAACAAAAATTCCAACGCAATAATTATTGAAGGAAAAATACCTTCACATGGAGGAAAGAAGATTTATCTCTACGGTTTTATCAACGATACTGAGAAGTATCGCGGAATAAAAGTGCTGATTGATTCTTCAGATATTTCTTCGAACGGTAAATATTTTTTTTCTATCAAAGAGAATACAAATTATCTGTTTGACTTAAGAACTAAAGACTCCATTCGGGTAACAAATTTGTTTTTGCAACCGGCTGATAAACTGGTTCTCAATTTCAGCAAGGGTGCCCAACCGGAAATTCCGGGCGACGATGCATGTTCGAAATACAACAACTACCTTCTTCAGTTTACAGATTCATTTTATAGAAATCCCGATGCAAGAGGAATGTATTATGTAGGAAGTAATTATTTGACGCTCCCTGATTATCACACTTATACGGCAGGGCGTTGCCACCAGCAACTTCTATTTTATCAACACTACTTTAGCAGCAATCCACCCGATTCTCTATTTGCCAACTTCGCGATTTCAGAAATCAATTATCAGTATGGGAATGACAACTTATTGTTTTTATGGAAGCGAAGAATGCGCGGATTGAAAGCGATTGATGATTCAACAAGCTATGATTTTCTCAAATTGGTGAAGATTGAAAATCCCGGTGCACTCAATAGTCCTGCATACTTTTATTTTCTTCATCTCTACATCAATGAGCTTTACAATCAGGAGATCGAGAGAAGAAATCTCACCGGCGTGAATCAAACCGCATCACGGGTTGCTGAAGAAAAAATTCTTCTTGCAGAAAAATATCTTACAGGAAAATTCCGCGAGATCGCTGAGTTGAATATTGATGAAAGTCTCGGGAAGAATTTTAAGTGAAAATCCGAAGCAAATTTATTCTTAGAAAGCTCCCGGAATATAATTCACTATCTGCAAGTACCCCCGCAGGGGAAAAACGCAAAGTCTTATACTTGGCAACGAAGAATTTCTTTGCGCGCTTCCCGGCGTTTGCTTCGCGTTCTTGCGGGAAGAGTCTAAAGCAAAATCCGGTCAAATAATAACTCAGCAATCTTTTACTTCAAGGATTTAATTTATTAAGGGCAGAATCACAACAGTATGTCAAGCCACAATAATTATTTTTTCACCAGAGTCCGGATATAATTCACGGCCTGCCAGCGCTTCTCTTCTGTCAGCTTGGTTTTGAAAGAAGGCATGGGATCTTTTCCTTCAGTAGTCTTCCAATAAATTTCACCATCAGTTTGGCTTTGAAATTTTTCATCGGTGAAGTCACCACATTTTTTTTCGAGTTCCGCTGCTTTGGGGCCGTCACCTTTACCCTTTACTCCGTGGCATGATTTACAACTGCCGTTGTAAATTGTTTTGCCGGCGGCTAAACTTTCATCATTAACTTCTACAGGGTTCTTCAATTTCTTTGCTGACTCCGGCGCTACCCAGGGATCATCTCCCTGTAATGTGAATGCATACAACATAAAACTTAGTGGTAACAATAGCGATCCGGCAATTACGATAGGGCGAAAATTGAATTTAGGTTTCATGATTTAGGTTTTAGTGTTTAGGATTAAGGTGCTTAATATACAGTCATTCCCGTGCCAAAGATAATTACACGATTTAAGAATTAATCAGACTCTTCCAAGTTTTTTGATTCTGAAAAGTTGAGCTACTATGTAAATGATAACTCCCCAAACTAAGAGAAGCATGCTTGTAACTGCAATCACTAAAGGAATGGGAGCATTTGCTCCCGACGCCCACAGCGCTCTTTTAGTGAGAGCTTTGTTGGCGACGGGAACACCCCATTTCAAAATTTTTTCCGATTCTAAGTTTCCCAATGCGTCATCATCCTCCACTTTTGCAATAACTGTTAGGTTGCCTTCTGAGTCGCCGGGCAAATCTTTCGGAAAATCAATGGTTACTGATCCGCTCTCATCAGTGGTTTGAACATCACCACCAACGGGAAGTAAACTGTACATTCTTGCAATATAAAAGTGAATCTCCACATCTTTAACCGGAGTCTCTTTTCCATCCGCGCTCATGCGAACGATTTTTGCCGTTACCTGCCTAACCGTATCCCGGTCATTAAATGAAAGTTGAATGGTGGCTTGTGCGGAATCGCTTGCTTCCTGAGCAAAAAGATTTTCTGAAGTCAGCAAAAAAATTGCGGGCAGAAGGAATTGGAAATAGTTTAAAAGACAATTTTTCATTTGACCTCCGGATTTAAATGCGGTTCAAGTTTGATTCCTCTCTCCTCAGCTATTTCCCAAATCGTGACAATGGGAAATACTCTCACAAAAAAAGTGATCACGAGCAAAGCGCCTGCGAGCGATGCCGCCGTGATTGACCATTCTTCCCAAGTGGGTATGTAATGCATCCATGATTCAGGAACGTGTTGAATCGGAACGAAAGGATGCAACAATGTTGGCGTAACAATCAGGAAGCGCTTGAACCATGCGCCTACTACTACCATCACAGCGATGATGAAAGCCGGCAATGGTTTTCTTCCCTGCTTAAAAAGTAAAACGATGATGGGCACCACCATTCCTAAAATCTGAACCATCCAGAAAATAGGGGCGTAGCTCCCGGTGAAAAGATCGAGCAACTGTTCGCCTTCTACCTTTTTCATTTTATATCCTGAAACCAAATACTCATTGATGTTGAAATACAAATAGATCAGTGAAAGCAGCACGAGCAATTTGCCCATGTTGTTGAAGTGGCGGTGTGTGATGTATTTATCGAGATGATAATGATTGCGCAACACGTACATCACGGCAATCACGCTCGCAGCACCCACCATGAATGCACCGGAAACGAAGTAGGGGCCGAAGTTGGAGCTATCCCATCCTGCACGATACGTGGTGGCGAATAACCATGAAGTAACCGTATGTATCATGAGTGCCAGCGGAATGATGAGCACTGCAAGAATCTGCATCGCCCTCTTCATGATTTTGTATTGACTTCTGGTTCCTTTCCAGTTCAATGCTAAAACGCGATAAAGTTTTTTTCTCCATCGCGGAATATTTGTCTTAACAGAATCGCGGCACAATGCTAAGTCAGGGAGTAGCGGCAGGTAAAGCAGCAGCACACTGATGGTGAAGTACGTCGTGATAACGATCACATCCCAGATGATCGGCGACTGAATTCTCCCATACACAAACAAGTGCCAGATGCGATCGGGGCGACCCATGTCAACGATGATGATGAGTGCTGCAAGCATGATGGCAGAAACGGCGATGATTTCAGCAATTCGTACCAGCGGAGTTCTCCACTCTACGTTTGAAAGTTTTAGTATCGCACTTACCAGCGAGCCAACCAAGCTAATCGCCACAAAGAAGACAAAGTTGGAAATGTAAATACCCCACGATGTAAAATCGCGCATGTCCGTTACGATCAACCCATCACGCAATTGATGATAGTACGCATAACCACCGATCAATACCACCAGAAATAAAGATGCAACCCACAGATTTCCGGCAGTGCCAAATTTTTTCGGCAAGAGGTCGGCTACTAACTCATGCGTTCTTTCATCGTGAATGGCAGCACCTTCTTGTTCTTCTGTTATTGATAAGTTGCTCATGGTTTCACTTCATTGACTTCTTTGAATGGAAACTGCCTGTTCGCCGGAGGCAGGTAATAAACCCGTGGTTTGGTTCCTAATTCTTCGAGGTAACGATAACCGGCTTTGTCAATCAGCAATTGGCTCAACCGAACTGTTTCATCACCATTGGTAACCACATCTTCATTTTCATCTCCGAAATAAAAAACTCCGTTGGGGCAGGCATTCACGCAATCAGGCAATTCATTCTTGATTGCTTTGCTCGGACAGAAATCACATTTCTCCACCGTTCCCTTCACGTGCGAACTGCATGATTCGTGAGTTTTTATTTCTTCGAATCTTTCTTCAGTTATTTTAAATTGCTCTTCACCCCAATTAAAAACTCTCGCTGAATACGGACAAGCCACCATGCAGAACCTGCAGCCGATGCAACGGTTATTGTCAATTGCGACAATTCCGTCGGAAAGTTTAAACGTTGCATCCACCGGGCACACTTTGACACAGGGTGGATTGTCGCAGTGAAAACAGGGAGTTGGCATCCAGTAAGGAGCAGTGGTTTCTGCATCCTGCATTTTATCAATCTTGATGTAACTCCTGTCCTCAGGCAGGTAATGCATTTTTGAGCATGCTTTTCTGCACTTGCCTGCATTCTTGCACTTTGATAGATCAATCACCATCACAAACTTTTTTCCGGGCACTCCATCTCTGACGTTATGGGCAGAAAGAGGAATATCGGGAATGGCGGGATTAATAACCGATGAATCAACTTCTACAATTTTTCCGTCGGGAGAAAGCAACCGGATTTTTTCACCTGTTTCTTTTTTGGTTTCTTCTGATAAAACTTCTAAAGTTCCAAGGCCGCCGGTAACCATAGCGCCGGTGACCAAGGTGGCTTTAAGAAATTTTCTTCTTGAATTATCGGATTGATCTTCCACAGTTCTTATGATTTTTTGGGTTTTAGTCCGAAGGACTCCTTCGGAGAATTCATCCACTCGAGCACTTCATTGTCTGTGGCTCTTGTTGAAATAATTTCTTTTTTAATCGCTGACTTCTCGATTTCCACCAGCCTGCCATCCGGCGTGAGCATTTTTACTTTTTCTGAAGGTTTCTTTTTTGAATTCCTGAGTGGCGAGAATAATCCTGCAGCCGCTCCTGCTATTAATGCAGTTTTGAGAAAGTTTCTTCTGCTTTTCATCTTATTGTTTTCTTCCTGGGAATTCATGGGCGGTTCAGTTAAAATTCGAGAACAAAGGTGGGTGAGGTGAGGTACTCATCGAATGAGCAATATCAATGGCAAACATGATATTTCTCATGGTGAATGTGACATCAGCACAAATGAAATGAGACTGAAGGGCCAAATCATTACACAATTCTTAAAAAATGTTATATAATTCCCATGTTACGCGATCTATTAGTCTGATGGCCGTTCTACTTCCCATCTGAGAAAAGCTGATTGAATAGTACGAGAGAATTTTTTTGAGTTGATGTGAATCAATCTCTAAGTTAGTTAATTTGGTCAAAGCATCGTGACACTTGTAAACATGAAAAAAGAAAATTTCTGGGTACGGCTATCAATAATAAATCTCTGCACTGTAGCTATTGTCGGGATAATTCTTAGAAGTAAAATAATTTTCTCCTTGCCATTCATTAATTATAACTACTTACTAGAAGCGCACGAGCACTTTGCATTTGGCGCGTGGGCAACTCTTGGTCTTATGTTTTTATTAGTCTATGAACTGTTGCCGGAATCACTTTATAGAAAGCCGGTTTACCAGTGGCTTCTCGCCGGCATTGCTTTGAATTCATGGATCATGTTGTTCACTTTTTCATCAGGGGGCAATAGTAAGGTCTCCAATATTTTTTCTACAATCTTCATCTTTTTCACTTATGCATTTGGCTGGAAACTCATAAGCGACCTGCGAAATTCGGGAGTTAATAAAACTGTTTTTCTGCTTACAGTTTCCTCTGTCATTTGTCTCGTAATTTCTTCTGTGGGGCCTTTTACTCTCGCATATCTGTTTGCAGAAAAATCTCTCAACGTGATTTTGTACAAAGATGCTCTCTATACGTATCTTCATTTCCAATACAATGGTTTTTTTACACTTGCAGTTTTTGCATTGCTATTTCGCAAGCTCGAATCAAAAATTTCTGATGAAGCGAAAAAAAATATTCACCGCTTTTCTGTTCTGCTTGTCATTTCAATTCTCCCCTCGCAGTTTCTTACTTTCTTATGGGAGGGGTCAAATAATAATTTGTTTCTCTTTATGGCTATAGCGGGAAGCATATTTCTTTTGCTGAGTTTACTTTGGTTTATTATTTCTGCATTGTCAATTTCCAAAGTCTTTAAGACTGTCAGCCCGGTTGTGAAGTATCTCGGAATAATATCAATGAGCGCATTCGCACTGAAAATTTTTCTGCAGAGCTTCACTATTTTTCCTACAGTAGGAAACGCGGTGTTCGGTGACCGCCCTGTGATAATTGGCTTTCTTCACCTGGTGTTTCTTGCCTTCGTTTCCATTTTTCTTCTCGCTTATTTTTCTCATAGAGAATTCCTGAATATCAAAAATAAATTTACAAGAGTTGCACTTGTAGTCTTTACACTGGGGGTAATATTCAATGAAGCGGTTCTAATGTCACAGGGTCTGGGAGCGATGTTTATTAAAGGGAGCCAACTATTCCCCTGGCTTCTTTGGATAGCAAGTATCTGGTTGTTCTACGGAGCTTTGTTGATTACCATTGCATGTTTCAAATACAACGCAACAGCTAAAAGAGAATTAATGGAAGGTGTGTTTTGAAAGCTTTAGTTTTACTCCTCCACACTGCATACTGTCTTTTCAACCCCCACTTCAAATTCTTATTTATGTCCCGAACTATTTTCTTGCAGTGCTTTGCTATCGCTTTTGTTTTGATCGCATCGTGCAGTCAATCACCAAACTCTTCCGGAAATGGCAATTCCAAAATGGTATATGGCAGTCCTCCGGCAACAATAACACATGAAACTCCTCCTGCCCAAATAACAGAAGGTCCACTTGCATACGCACCAAACATTCCGGCAGTTGATAAAGCTGATACCGTGAATGTTCGCATTGACGTGTTACAAACAGGTTTTCACGTTACTAAAGATGTATCATTCGATGCGTGGATGTTTGGCGATTCCATTCCGGGTCCCGTTCTGAAAGTAAGGGTTGGACAAACGGTACACTTTGTAATGACTAACCGGGCTGATAAGAGCACCGGCATTTCCATGATTATGCCGCATTCGATTGACTTTCATCCT
>DASRAJ010000025.1:0-56054 GCA_035638255.1 Chitinophagales bacterium | reverse complement strand
GGTATCAGCGGATTATATATTTTGAGACAGGATTGATGATAAGCGCCATTAATTATGATCGTACTTATTCGAGGATCCCCGTTTCACTAAATCAGAACACCTATCTTTCTTCCTCGGTCAGCATATTAGGAATTGTATTGGGTTGCGGACTGATTGTTCCAAAAAAAACAGGCATTGTTAAATTTCGAGCCGGCGCAGAGTTGCGAATTACAAATCAGTTTTATGCTCCTGAGGTATTGATGCCGGCGGAAATGGTGTATGAGCCTTATAGCAGTGACACTATCAATCTTCCGCAGGTTTATATCCCCAGTAAATTCCCTGACTTGTCACCGGCGCTTTCAGTTCAATTTGGGGTTGTAGTATATCCCTTCAGACAGAAAAATTGAAATCAGATCGAATGATGGCATCTTTATCATCCTCAACAATCACGTCTTTAACTATTGAAACCTGATAATCATCGTTGGTTTGAGATTAGTGCTGTCATAGTCACAGGGCTTCTCAAGTTTATAGTAATGGACCTGCTAAACCAGAAGCTTATTTTCATCGTCACGGCTATTTTATTTTGGATTGGTTACGTAATACTTCAGGTTAGAAAGGATCATTCAGCAATGCACTATTGGGGTTTCACTACTCAAAATTTCGGGAAATCATTTATGATCATTTTGCCGGTTGCATTGAGTTGTATCGGAGGAATGATGTTATATGCGCACTCGAATAACATAGTTCTTTTTAATCCTCATATAATTCCTATACTCATTCTTTATCCTCTTTGGGGATTCATTCAGCAATTTCTTGTTGTAGGATTGGTGGCAGGAAATCTTAAGGATATGCATTCCCGTAAGGTTTCCTTGCTACTGATTGTGCTGTCAACCTCTGTTTTATTCAGCCTTGTTCATTATCCATCCATCCTGCTCATGATTGCCACTTTTCTTCTCGCAATTTTTTACACGCTAATCTATCTCCGGTATCGAAATCTGATTTCGTTAGGATTGTTTCATGGGTGGTTAGGCTGCTTCTTTATGATTTATGTTCTCAATCGTGATCCATGGCAGGAAGTTTTTACTTCTATTGTAAATTGAAGAGCATAGTTTCATTATTACGTCACATGCGATGCCGAGGCACATCCCTGATGAATCGAATACCCTGTTTAAAAGCACTTCTTATGCAGATGCAGCATTTCAACTATGATAGTTGTCATGGTTAGTAAAAAAGCAGTGATTACAAAACAAATTATCCATATAAAAAAATCAGTGATTCTATTTTCTGTCATTGGAATAGTAGCGGTAACATCTTGTAAGAAGACAGATGTCGTGCTTCAGCAAACTAATTACTTTCCACAAGTAAAAACGATCATACAGAAAAATTGCATCTCATGTCATTACCAGGGAGGACAAGGAATGCCCATTATATTAACAGATGATTCAGACATTGTAAATCGCGCAGCTTCAATAAAGGCGGCAACCTGCGATACTCCAACTTTATACAACAAGCGCATGCCACTTGGCGGTGAACTTTCTGACGCTGATAAGGCGACCATCACTGCCTGGTTTGAAAAGGGAGGTACTGCTTCCGATTAAACCTATTGCTTCCATATAAGTGTGAGCGTTTCATTTTGGCAGTACGATGATGAAAATACAGAGCCGCTCGTACCTGCCCTGACTTGTATGGTCTTCAATTACTTTTTGCAGGTGATGCAAGCGCACCACTCAATAGAAAACCAAATGCGCCGATAGAAATAAACGTGCGGATGACATGGTAATACTCCCACCGTTCACGCAATAACATCCAGTTTGAAGGGAGTGTTTCTACCGTCCATACCTTGATCATATTATCAATCGGCACCTCAATGGCGACAGTGATTACGAGTGCAATGCTCATTAGCACAAGAGCAATCAGTATAAAGTAAAATGCAACAGAACTGCGGGGCAGGAAGTATAAAACCGGTAATGTTGAAACCAATGTTAGAGGCATCAGGATTCGCATGGGCCAAGCGAGATTGGCAATGAATTGTTTACCGATTTCGAGGAAAGTTGGTGGTGAAACCGTTTCCATCGTTCGGCTCAGTGAAAACCATGTTCCCCAAAATACACCCATCACCAATGCAAAGAGAAGGATGCTTATAAATTGAGTTGCTTTTAATTTCATTGTGCAGAAATCATTACATCAATGCTTCGATAATTGAGCAGACGTTATGACGACGGAAATATTTTATTGCAAGATGACACTCATGATCACACTTATTTCGCCTACGCACGCCTCTAACTGAAGGAAAACCCCTCTCGCACTCGTTAGCGGGAAGCAGTTCGACGGAATGACGTGTTTCAGGAGTGGGTTTTTCGGTTAGCCCATCTTCGCCCTATTGATAGTCAATGATAATCTTAAACTTAATGACAAGGCATCATCTTCCCACCTCAAATTTTCCATTTACAACTCCCTTATCCGTTTTTAGAGAATAGAAGTAATTACCCGAGGCAAGATCATCAACAGGAGTGGCAAGTGATATATTTCCTTTTTCTTTCCAACCATAATTAATGTTCTGTACTTCAATTCCTGATGCATCATAAATGACTAAAGAAAGATGACTGCTTTCGCCAAGAATAAAATGAAGATTCAGATTTTGATTGCAGGGTATGGGGAAAGAATTCAGTGAAAGCAAATAATCGTTAAGTGGCATAGAAACTCCCGTTGCAAAATCAAGCAAGAGATCATCCACTATTAAAGTGCTCCCTTCCGTTACTGAAGAATTCGAATCACTCACGAAACTTGGTGAGAAGCCAATCAACATCGTGTCAGGAATAACGCCGCCGGTGTCAAACGTCATTTCAAAATAAGTATAGTTCAAAGAAGGCTGTAACGACATTGCATATTCGCCGGCTGAGTCTGCATGTTGAGTAAATGGATTCCACTTGGTCATTCCTGCAATTACAAGCCCCGAGTCATTTCCCATGGGAGCATATTTGTAGTGACCACTCAACTTCGATGGCTTACTGCTAACCGGAAATCCACCATGGGGTCCTTCCTGTCCAAGCTTTCCAAGAATCAAAAAGCTTGTGGGCACACCTGATATTGAAGGTTGATTTTCGATTTGCGCAGCAAAGTATCCGTTGTAAGTATCGGTGCTTTTAGTAACCGAGGGAGAAGAAAAAACATTAAACAGATTGCTTGTTGTCCAATAATCCGGGTCTTCTGTTGTAACTGAATTCCAATCTTCAAAATCACCATTCGGAAAAACAGCGCCAAGCGAATCTATGAACTGAATGTTGTCAACCTCCAGAGTGCTCCCGGCTTGTGGGTTGGTTGAAGCTGAGGAAATGATAGCGAACACAAATGAATCCGGCGGCAAAGGAAGAACGGTAGTGACGGGAAGTTCAAAATGCTGGTAAGTAGGTTGTGATCCTGTAATTGGAGCAGCGGCGAATGCAACGAGGTTTCCTAATTTTTTGAAAATAAGAAGAAACACTCCTGAATCACCTGACATGATGTTGTAGTTCATGTACCAGCTAATGGAGTCGGGTACATGATCAATAGGCAGTCCGCCGCTGAACATGGGACCGGGAATACCAATAGAAACAAGACTCGAAACAATTCCCCCCGGTGTTTGCAGGGTTTTGAGATGCGCTGAATATTGTCCCGTAACCGCGTTTGAACTCTGTATGACATTTGCAAGACCTGCGTTGAAATAAGACTGATAATTAGAAGTCCAAAAGCCTGCAGGGTCATCATAGTATGTAATGATGCTCCAGTTTTCAAAATCATTATTAGGAATGGTTTGCGATTTTGCAGAACTTAAAATCAATAGCAGGAAAACAGCTGACGTAAATTTTTTCATTGGCGAATGTTTAGAGTGCAGAGTAAAGATATACGATTCAGGAATTTTTTTTGAGAAATTCAATAGAGTGAAGCAGACACCGAATTTGATTTCCATCGCTTAATACAAACGAATGCTCATGGGTTATTGGTCAGGGCGATTTTATTCCCAGCTCTTTCATGTCGGAGAGCAGCGTTTCCTTCAAACCCTCTTCGAGCGGGCGGGGATTGTATCCCAACTCTTGCTTTGCTTTTGAATTATTGCCGAGGTAAGTATGTCCTGCAATCACGCGCAACGATTCAGAGGAATACAATTCAGGAAGCGGAATAACTTTTTCAATCACTGAAGCGAATATTGCTGATACATTCATTAGCGCAGGCGAAACAAACATCGGCTTGCGGATGCCGGTGATTTTTTCTGCGAGAGTATAGGCTTCGGTTAGCGTATGCGGTGGTCCGCAAATCATATATGTCTCCCCGGACTTTCCTTTCTCCATCGCCAGCCAGTGTGCCATGGCAATATCATCTACATGGGCCCAGCAATAGGCGGATTGCTTCGGAAGCATGGGTAATTTTTTCTGAAGGTATTGGCGAATGGAATCACCGCTCATGCTCGTGTCACCCGGACCATAAATCAATCCGGACATTACAATCACGAGTGGCAATCCTTGTTTGATAAACTCATTGGCAAGGTCATGCGCTGCTGCTTTCGTGCGATCATATTCGCTGAGGTGCTTGCCGGTGAAGTGATAAGTTTCATCCCGCAATTGCCCATGCGTATCGGAATTTACTGCCAGCGTGCTGGTGTAAACTCCTTTCGGAATGTTGAGCTCTTTCATTAGTTCCAGCACATTGCGTGTGCCATCAACATTGATTTTTTGACCGGGCGTTTTATCTCTCACACCGATCTTGTACCAACCTGCTATGTGAAACACACCATCGCAGCCACGCATGGGCTCGCGCATGCTTTCCTTATCAGTCACATCGCCTTTCACAATGGTAACTCCGATTGATTTCAGGTCTGCAGCTTTATCAGGACTGCGAACGATGGCAATCACGTTGTGATTTTTTTCGCGGAGCAGGCGGGCCATTCTTCCGCCCACAAAACCGGTGGCGCCGGTGAGAAAGTATTTCATAAGCAAGTTGAGCGACGAAAAATAATTCAGTAAATCTTAGAACGAAGGAAAACTTTATTTTTCTTTCAAACCATATTTTGAAAATAACACGAGTGCGGCAATATTAAAAATCACAATGCCAGCAATAGGAAAAGCGATAGCATAAAAAGCCTGTTCAGTAGAATCATCGGCAAGCTTCTCTAACCATCCGAATAATGGTTCATTGAAGAAAATGGAAATTCCTGCGTAAAAGAAAATTACATCGAGCGCAATTACTGCTACAAAGAAGAGAAGGAATCTTGTGGTGTTAGTCATGTTCCACAAACGTAGCTAATGGAGTTCGATTTGCCGGCTCTGGCTTGCTTTGTTAGTCGTGTGACTCAACAATAGTACTCACACCATGATGTTTCGAAACTCCCGAATGGACTCTACTTCGTAAATCTGCATCAGAGAACCTGCAGAATCACGAAAGTGCTCGTGATGGAATGGAGTGAAGAATGAATAGATTTCCCAACTATAAACAACTTCTGAGTAGAATCGAATTGTAACCGGCTATAACCTTCAAAGCAGGTAGATTGCACTTCTGAAATTTCACCATCATGATTGTTATAGAAGAGTATCTTGCTGACTTCCCTAAAATATTTTCTGAGAGCGAAACATTAACTCCATGGGATTTCATTTCACAACTTCCTGAAATCCTCAGGAAGATGATCAGCGAACTCGATGATGACTTCATCGTTCGCGATGATGTTGCGATTCATAAAACTGCTGATGTTGATTCAACAGCCCTTATACGCGGACCTGCGATCATTGAAGCGCATGTACTTGTTGGAGCTTATGCTTTAATTCGAAACGGAGCCTATGTGGGCAGAAATTCAATCGTGGGCGCACATGTTGAATTCAAGAATTCCATTTTGATGTACGGAAGCGCCTGCGGTCATCTCAATTTCGTGGGAGAAAGCTTGATCGGAAGTGGTGTTAACCTCGAAGCCGGCGCTGTGCTCGCCAATCATTATAATGAACTCAGGGATAAAAATGTGTGGGTGAAATATCAGGATGCATTGATTGACACCGGCTTCATCAAGTTTGGTTCCGTGATCGGTGATAGTTCACGCATAGGCGCGAACGCAGTTTTATCGCCGGGAATTTTATTGCCGAAAAATACGGTGATAAAAAGATTGCAATTGGTGGAAACTCTAAAAATGCACTGAGAGCTTTATGAAGATCATTGAGAATATTGAGACGATGAAGCGCCACCTTTTTCATTCGATGATGACTCCGGCATCACTCTGCAGTATATTTTATTTTTCTGCACAAGCACAAAGTTCTGATTCCATTAATTCGATTTCTATTATAGGCGGAGCCGGCAATTACGAATATCTCTATTCCGGATTCAACTTTCCATTTGCAACAAACTTTTACCTCGAAACTGCAATTGGAATTAAGCCATGGAATTTAAAGACGGAATTTTACGCAATGACTTATGTTGATATTGGTATTCCTCTTTTTGATTCAGAGCATCAACCCTTATTGCAATTATATCTTCAGCCCAAATTTTTCTGCTGGTATTTTAACAATGAATGGAACCGTTTTATTTTTCTCGGATTGGCCCCCGAAGCGCGGTTGCGTTATCCGATCAGCGGGCGATTAGGTTTGTGCGGCACAGTTGGAGTAATTTACAATCTCCAGTTGTACTATGAGCGTAAGACATACGAAGAAGTGGGATATCCAAAAGAACTCCAGCCATCTTTCAGTTTGCAACTTTCTTATCAGCTAAAATGAAAAAGCAGATCACGCATATTTCTATGATAGTAGCGGTCCTCTTCGGTGGATGCGGGAAAGTATACTACTATCCTGATGATCCTGTTCAATTCGAACGTTCAATTATTCTATCCCATCACGGCGAAAAAGATACTGTGCATGGTGAGAACACTTATGAGGCATGTGTAAAAGCGCTGGCAGATTATGACGGATTGGAAGTGGACGTACAAATCAGCAAAGACCAAACGCTCTGGCTCAGTCATTCTTCAGAAGTGACCTACTGTGACGGCTCTGCCACTTGTTTTGTTGAAACTTCTGATGAGGATATCGAAAGCATCACTACATGCAATGGCGCTGATATGACTTACACAAAGCTGGAAGATGTGCTTAGTTACATGGATGAAAACAATATTCGCAAGCCGCTCAGCATTGACATCAAAGGCTGGGCTCCATGCAATGGAGGGACTCTCGACATTGAAGGCATCATGCGACTCGAGGCAGAGGAAGCTATTTCACTGGCAGAAAAATATCATCTTGTAGAATATCTCCTGTTTGAGAATGAACTTCCTTCAGTTTTAAATTGGGCAAAAAAAAGAGTGATAAAGTTCAGACCTTCCTGTATTCATACGGAAATTTTGAACAGCAAATGCTGATAGCCCTGAAGAACAACCTCGATGGACTCTCTTACAAATCTGATATTGGAGACACTCTGAACATGGACAGAATGAATCTGCTTCACAAGAAAGGGTTGAAGGTAGTCGCATGGGGCATTCCTGATAGCAGCTACCGGTCATTCCTCGAATCAATCCGGGTTGATTATCTCGAAGTGGATTAATCAGTGAGAAACAGAATGACAGATGTACGAATGATGCTCATACCTTACTTTACCGCGCTTCAGTTATGTTTATTCTGTTTTCCTCCACTTACACATTCGCTGTCGAAAGTTTTTTGAGAGAAAGAAAGTTGTTTGCGCTTCCATTTGCTGCGCAAGAACTTGACGGCAAAAGGGTATGAGTTGGAGCTCAAAACAGATCAGTTCTGTATGCTATCAAGCCTTTTCATCTCACTCTTCAGAACATTCATTGTAACGGGCTCAAAGATTAAATCTTTCACAGGAGTTGGAGATGTAACTGTTTCTTTCATTGCCAAAAATGGTTTTCCATCCAAATATTTTAGAGCAATAAGAGTTACTTCTTCGTTTTCGGGAACATTGGAAAACACCATGCAATTGTTGTTGCGAGTTCCGCTCATAAAAGATTTTGCGCTATGGAAAACAATCTTTAAGTCGGTTGCTGCGTCAAGTCCCTCGACAGTGAAATTTACTTTTGATCCGCCTGCATTCCAAAATCTGTCGCAATTGATCCAGCCAAATTGGGTAGCGCTGAATAAATAGCGGTTGATAATTTCTTCCGGTGCTTTTTGAATGCTGCTGTCGCTATATATTTTCTCAAATCTTTCAGCAAACAGGGAATCCATTTTGCCGGTCTCAAATGTGATAGGAAGTCTATAATAAACCCTTACAGGCTGATCCTCCAGCTTACCCGGTTTCCATTTGGGTAATTTCCTGACAGCAGCGAGCGCTGCACTATCCAGTTCAGGATCGCTGCTCATCACCAATTTAACATCGGTTACGCTTCCATCCTTCTCTACAACAAACTGCACCACCACCCGGCCTCCAATTCCCGATGCACGTGCCATAGGAGGATACTTAAGATTTTTATGGAAGAAATTTTTCAGTGCCTTCATTCCGCCCGGATATTCCGGCATCTGTTCAACATAGAGAAAAACCATTGGTACTTCTTCGCTTAAAGATTTTTTTTCCACTTGCCAATTAACGGTTTCCTTATCCCATTTCCCGTAGAACAACTGCATTTCGCCATTTCTTTCTTTATACGGAAATCCGATTTCAAAAGTCTTTCCCGGGATGAGTACACATTCTTCATTCAGGTACATTGCTGAGATGTGAATCATACCGGCACTTTCAAGCAATTGTCCGTTCGATATTGTAGAAAGATCAGCCAAAACCATATCAGACAGACAATAATATTCCTGCACACGAATATTTACAGAGCCTGATATTTCTGCTCCTGTTTTCAAAGAGATAAAAGAATGACTCTTTATTGCAATGCTCGTTCCTTCCCTGCAGTAAATAACCGTATCCCGTGATGCATCAATGGAAAATGATTGAGTTTCCGCCTGTAGTTTTTGATAAGATGAAACTGATTGAGAGTTATTTTTTCCAGGGGTATCAGTGAATGAAATAGCACCATCAGCATGACGGGCAGAATATTGATCAGAATCTGTAAGCGACCCTGTCGAATCCGGTCTTGCGAATGCAGTCTGGTCAATAATATCAGCATTGCTTCTGCTTCCTGTTTCGGATGAAATGGATATCGCAAAGAGAATTGTAACAAGCACGAGAGAAACATTTCTAACAGCATGGTTGATGGTTGATGGGTTTAACATGGTATAAGGATTTGAATTCCTTATAAGGATTCCAATCATCTGGAATTTCCATAACGGATGAAAACAAATATGACCTTTTGGGGGTGCTGATCTGTTGACTAGCGCGTTACCAAAGCGTGCGTGATTGCGGGCACTCGTTCTAAAAGAGCTTCTGTTTGGGGAGAAAAAAATTTGATGGTTGGAGAAAAGAAAAGAATTTGTTCTGGTTCGGTGTGACGGTATGCTTTCCTTCTTTCTTCTTCTTCTTCTGCTGCTGCTTACCAACAACAGCATCAATCATTTCACGCAATATATATTTATTGATGGAAGTTGAAATTTCATTTTTGAGACTATATCCTCAACTTTTATCTCGCTTATCAAGATCTCCTCATTCTCCTTGCAATTCTTAAAAACGGATTTCGCTTCGGGAGTGAGAAATCCTCCGCTGCATTCCAGAATAGGAAGAGTACTTTCAAGGAACGGGCCTTTATCAGACTTGGTGAAATGAGTAATTAAGAACTCCTTTACTACATATTTCCCGGTTCCGTTAACAGAAATAACTTCCAGTTGTGCATTATTCAGTGAGGGCTTTGTTTTACAATGCATGGTTAGTGAATTAACATCATAGCCGGTACTTTCTATGATGGTGTCGGCAATAAGAAAGCCTTCAGAATTGAAAATGGGAAATGTATCCATTGAATGAAAACCGTTCCAGTGCCATTGATAAAATGAAACGTTGAATAACTCTCCATGTAAAGGTGGGTCTAAATCAATGTGACAACCGGGAAGCCTTACTTCCTTTCCCGAGTCTGAAATTACGATGCTGATATCCCCCTCACTATCACTCCAGGATTTTTTTATTATGCTGATAGTGGCTGAATCGAATGTGTTTTGTTTCATTACCAAATTCACAGGCTCAGCAGACCAGTTTGTTTTCAAACTAAAATCTGCACGGATCACCGCAAATCTCTTATTCTCGTTGCAGGTGGTTACAATCAGTGGCTTACTGAGTGAAGTATCATCAGCTATAATCCTCTGTATTCCGTCTGAGTGCCAGTCGAGTCCATACAGTATCGTATCTCTCACATAGTTTCCTTCGAAGTCAAACATAACAATCGTATCTAAAAAATAACCATAGTAAGCCTGCATATTACCGAAGGAGACGTGATAAATACATTCATTCTCCTGTGCAAATGCAAAAAAAATTGAACCGAAGAAATGCATGGCTATAGTAAGCCCGAAAATTATCGTTCTCATTTCGATTTGAAATTTACAAAGGGCGGAAACTTTTCCTAGCGTTGGTAGCTTCACGGGCTACTTCAAAAAGTATTTAACCAATTCGCTTCCAAATCAATGTTCGGGTGATGGATTCGCCTTCTGCGGTCGTAGTTGGTAGCTGAATGATTAGTTGATCATCGTCATCAACACGCAGATCCCGCACAACCTTAATTCCTACATTCGAAGGATTAATAGAGCCGATGAGCGTGTGTTCTGATTGCCCGGCTTGCTTATCTAATTTATAGGTTCCGAAGTAAGCATCATAGCCACCCACCGCCGCTGTATTATTCTTGCCGGCAAAAACGACTTGATTATTATCGCTGTCTGATCTATCCTTTTTCATGAATTGAGCTGCAAAGTGTGTGGAAGTGAAACAGAGAATGCCAAAAGGATCAACACCAAATGCCGACTATTTTCCTGGCAAGATCGCCCGAAGGAGGTTGCAGCGTTAGTGCAGCCATTGTTTAGTTCAGTTGACTCAGGCAAAAATAATTTATTGACTCTGAAATTTTAGGAGAAGACATGGATGATTTGAAAAGAAGACACTGTCTTCATGTTTCAAAAATGAATATCAAATTCGCACTCATTTTCTTGAAGGCACAAAGGTGAACGGCAATATCTGTTGGATAAAAAATTATTTCACTTCCTGCGGAGCAGTCACACCGGCATCTGCTACGAACTTCCACGAACCATCGGTTTGTTTTTTCCAGACGGTCACGTAAGCTCCATAAACTGTAGTGTCATTTCCGCTTTTAGTTTTCCACTGATTTGTATAGGAACCATAGGTGTAGCCAAGATCACCCGACGGAGCGACTTCCGCTCTGGAAGCAACCCATTGAACTTTTAGCGCTGAATCGGAATGGCTTGCCACATAATCGGTCACGGCCTGTTTTCCGATAAGGGGCATTTCATTCTCACTCAATTCAATACCATCGTCGGCAACGAAATCAACGCGTGAATGGAAATATCCTTTTTGAAGCGATGCGTCATTCCAGGCCTTATCTACAGTGAGTAATGCTGTGCGAAGACTATCTGTGTTCATTGCATTCGAATTATTAGTGTCGGTTGAATTTGGTTGATTGCAGGCCGCAATGATCAAGCTGAGAATCAGAATGGAAAGATTTTTCATTGGTGTTTGTTTAAAGATGAGTTAAAATTTTTTTGATCCTCAAATGTAGCAACGATTCAAGAACCCAAGCAGTCATGGGACAGCAACGGCTTGCAAAGTTCCTGCAACCGGTTGTGTTGTCAACCAATTCTCTCGCAAATCAATATTCGGGTAATGGGCTCGACTTTCGCGGCGGTAGTTGATAGCTGAATAATTAGCTGATGACTACATCTCACCTGTATTCAGCCAGCGTGTGCAATCTTCTCCAAGTTTTTCCAGGCACAGCTTTTCATAGCGGGCACTGTCTTCTTTCGAAAGCACATCTTTCCATCTTCCGTTGGTTCCTTTGTTAATGAACGTATCTGATCCTCCATCCCAGAAAGCGCCTCCTAGCGGGACACTTTTTGTTGAGTGCTTTTTCATGTAATCAAAACTGCAGTGTTCAAGAATGGCATCCCAATTCGCCGGATCAATTTCGATTTCAAGAAAAGCTGCCAGCTTTTTTATTTCACCCTGCATATCTTCTTTGAGTTTGGCAAAATGAATGAGATGAACATTGGGAAGGTTCCTGATCTCCCACCAGGATTTTATGTTTTCCATAAATGGCCAAAAAGGAAAACCATCTTTGTCAAGCCACTCTCTGTAGTATTGAACAATATCTTGTGTCGGTTTCTCGATGGGAGGCCCTACTCGACCGGGTGTATCGTTCAAGGCATGATACCAGAATTCATTTGCATTTGCATGATGGTTGTACATGCTCCACACCACATCGCGGCCATCACGGCCTATATAGATGTATTTTGCTTTCGGAGAGAATACCAATGCATCAACCGGTAAATGTGTTTTGATGAAACGTCTATGCTCTTGCTTTTCTACCTCCGGCAATTTTACCTGCTTGGGAGGAACTCTCAGATCGAGCCACGGCGACATTTCTGCCACTTCCAGGTCTTCTGCTCCTTTAAAAAGTAACTGCGAAATGATTTGCTGCAGCCAGGTTGTTCCTGATTTGGCGTAGGTCGCGATGATGATGTCATCATCTCTGAATTTGAAATCATTCCAGATCGTAGAGTCAAAATGATGGTTTTGATACTCACGTGTCTTCTGCGGATATTGAATGGTATTCATGTGGTGTTGTTTTAAGTTGGTGGCGTATTATTCAAAATTATTTGCGAGGCAATGAAACAACATTCTTCTGAAAGAAAAACAGTTTCGAAATAAAAAAATTGGTGAGGAGAATCAGAAAAGATGGTGTGACAGAAATGCTATCTTGTGGCTCCGAATGATTTTCAAATTGTGAAAATGATACAGCGCCGCTTATTTATTATTTGCGCAATCTTATTGCTAAGCTGCCTCAGAACTTTTACCAATGCCCAGGTTTCATTTCAAACCGTTCTTGACGACAGCACCGCAGGCACATTTTATCAATCAGTGCCACCGCTTGTTACAAGTGATGGAGGAATGCTTATTGGGGGTACTACTTCTAATACTGATTCGATGGGAAACTGGCATAATAAAGTAGGGTTGGCGAAGCTTAGTGCAAACGGGCTTCTGCAATGGAGTAAATATTACAGTTGTTCTGATATGGCGCAAATGTTTGCTCTTACACTGGTTGGTAACGGATATATATTCGGCGGTCTTACATCCAACAATACTAATGTTTCCAACTATCATCTTCTTCTCGTTCGACTTGATGAGAACGGAGATATTCTATGGACTCACCGTTATCTTCAGGGTGGAATCGCGAGTCATATTGATGTGATGAGCGATGGAGGCTTTACAATTTTCAGTGCTACAAATCCGGCTTTTGGTGGACAGGAGCCGCAAATGCTCAGAACAGATTCCCTTGGTAATATTTTATGGATAAAGATGATTAATGATCCTAACGTGGGAGGTAACTACTTTCCCGGTTTTGTTACGAGCGACGGCGGAATGATTTTATTTCCAACCTACAACTGGCTTGTTAAGCTTGATTCATCGGCTACTATTAGCTGGATGGTGCCCACCCATGAATTTAACGGCCATGTTTTTATTCAAAGCGTGGTAGAACTAAATGACGGTAGCTTCATGCTGCTCTCACACGTGGAAATTGATGTCAATTTATATGATCTGATGCTTGCAAAGATCTCTTCACAGGGCAATGTGCTATGGATAAAGGCAATAGCTAATCCCGGACAGGATTTTGGGTCGCATTTGGCATTGACATCGGGTGGAGATATACTCATCAATGCTACTTCAACATACACAACAACAAACGATCATTTTAAAGAATGGGTGCTGCTTGTTGATACATCGGGCACTCCACTCATGTCGCATATGTATGCCATGGATACTTCATTGCATGCTTCCGGACGGTTCATTACCGAAGCATCTGCAAATCGTTTCTATGCCACCGGAACCGTGACTTCAGTTGACTTCACAAATGGAAGGTCATATGCAGTGGGAGGTTTGATGAGTCAACCCGAAACCTGTGAATCGTGGGACGGCCCGGACAGTGTTTATGCAATTATTCCCGACACCACCATACTCAATACTCCCACGGTTTCTACCATCAACTTTGCGACAGATGATACCGTTGTGAATGTGGAATCAAATGTTCTCATTCAAACTGACTACTGCATTGCAACGAGCGTGAATGAAATTTCTGCAACGGAAAATAATTCGTTGACTATTTATCCGAATCCTGCATCAGAATATTTTTATTTGATAAGAACCGGAAATGAAAACAGCCTTCAAGCTGTAATCATCATCAATTCTTTGGGGCAAGTTGTAAAGACCGTCAATGACCTTCATCACGGTGAAGCAGTTGACGTTTCTAAATTTCCCGATGGCATCTACCTGGTAAATCTTCAGCAGGGAAATCTAAAAACCACATGTAGGCTGGTAAAGTTGAGTGAAGAATGAAGTAATCAATGAAGCATTTCAGAATCGGTCTCAAAGAGTTAGTCAATTTATAAGCCGCTTTAGGTTGAACACCGAAATATCAAAACTCAGTGGCTGCCCTGTTACCATCTCACTTAAAATTTTTCCTATAGCACTTGAGAACTTGAATCCATGGCCTGAGCATGCACTTACGATAATGATATTGCGGGACGAAGGATGATAGTCAATGATGAAGTTCTCGTCTTCAGTATTCGTGTACATACACACTGCCGCATGATCAAATTCAAAATCTCCATCAAAGAATTGGTGAAGAATGACAGCCATCTCACCTATTTCCTCCTCTTCAACTTCACGATTTAAAGTATTGGCAGTTGTCAGCAACCCCTGATGATGAATGGCAATTTTCAATCCCCTGCCCAGATCAGGAAAACCGTAGAAGATTTTGTTCTCTTCGTGCTCCCAGATGTAAATGGGAAAATTTTCAGGTAGAAAATTTCTTGCCTCATATCTGTTGCACTTGAACCAAAAAAGTAATTGCCTGTTCACGCGCAACGGTAGATTCAACTCAGGAAATAAATCAGTGACCCATGCACCGGCGCTTACGATCACCTTTGATGCGGCGTACCCCGACTTGTCGGTGACGATCTCGGCTTTATCATTTCGGTTTTCTATGCGAATGACTTTCTCATGGAACCGAAAACTAACTCCTGCTTTTTTCGCCAACTCAATTTCTTCGCGGATGCATTCTGCCGGAAAAAGTATTCCGGCGTTGTGTTCGTATAAAGCCATCGTATCACCGGTTGGCTTAAATGCCGGAAACCGTTTTTTGATTTCAGCAGCATCAAGAAATTCATAAGGCACCTGGTGAAGTACAGCGCTATCAGATGCTCCCTGAAACACTCGTCGTTCTTTCCTGCCAAGCATGAGTCCGCCTGCTTTGAGAAAAAGTTTTTTGCCGGATTCTTCTTCAAGTGCATCCCACCATTCGTATGCCTGCCGCACCAGTTTCACATACATCGGGCTCTCAAAATAAGCTTCGCGGATGATTCTGCTTTCACCATGTGATGATCCCAGGTTATGCGGCGGTTCAAACCTGTCAATCACCAGGATTTTTTTTCCTGTTTTGGAAAGATGCCATGCTGCCGCAGCACCCATGGCTCCTGCTCCGATGATAGCGACATCGTATTCAGCGGTTGATCCGTTCATCAATTAAAGATACTGTCAAACGAGATGTAGCAACTGAATTAAGCATATCACAGGTCAGGAAGTTACCAAAGGCCTGCGCACCACCCATTCAAATGAAGTTCAGTTATTGTATCTTTAAATGTCAGATAAAAATCTTTTCAACTCAAAAACTTTAAGCATGCTACACTCCCGGCTTATTCTAACTCTTGTTCTTGTCTTCATCACCCAACAGCTCCTTAGTCAATCGCAGGATTGGCAATGGGCTCACAATGCCGGCGGCACCAATTGGGATTTTGGAAATGATGTCGCCACCGATCGGCTCGGCAACGTATATGTCACGGGTTATTTTGCTTCTGACTCTGCGACTTTTGGAAATGTAGTTCTTGAAAATTCCGGAAACGCACCGTACGAAGAATGCTTCCTCGCAAAGTATGATCCCTTTGGAAACCTTGTATGGGTGAAGAGAGCCGGCGGAGTATTGAGTGATGTGGGACAGTCAGTTGCTACTGACGCTACCGGTAATGTATACCTTGCCGGTTTCTTTCGCTCGTCTTCCATCAGTTTTGATGCAATCACCCTTCCGCTCTCCGGTGACTACAATATTTTTCTTGTAAAGTTTGATCCGGATGGAAATGCACAGTGGGGCACGAGCGGTACCACTGTTGATTTCAACTATGCTTATTGCAGTGCTAATGGTTTAGCCATTGATGCCTCCGGCAATGTTCTTCTTGCAGGTGACTTTGGTGCAGCCTCAATTACCTTCGGCGTTTTTACACTCAACAATACAGCAAATGATGGGAGCGGTGATCTCTTCGTTGCAAAATTTGATGCCGGTGGAAATGCAGTGTGGGCATCATCGGCCCAGGGTGATGATTATGATGGTTGCCTTGGAACTGCCACTGATTCATCGGGCAGCGTGTATGTTTCAGGATTCTATCGTTCATCATCACTCGAATTTGCCAATGACACGCTTTACAATTTCAGCGGTGCAGATTTGTTCATTGCAAAATATGATTCCAACGGAAATGAGCTTTGGGTGGAAAGTGCTGACGGTGACAATGATGATTACGGAAGAGATGTTGCAGTGGATAATGCAGGGAATCTTTATCTCACCGGTGAGTTCTATTCATCCTCTCTGACTTTTGGTAACACGACGGTGAATAACAGCCTTGCCAGCGGATATGCGGATCTTTTCCTGACAAAATATAATTCACTGGGTGAAGTTCAATGGGTGAGGAAAGCGAATGCCTTATATTATGACTACAGTTACGGCGTTGCGACAGACACATCGGGTGGAGTTTATATCACAGGCACTTTTGATTCCAACATCACCTTTGACACGATCACCCTGACGGCCCAAAACAGCGAGGATATATTTATTGCAAAATATGATACGGCCGGAAATTTTATTCTCGCCTATCAGGCTTTGGGAAACAATGCAGACTACTCTTACAAGATCGCCACTGATGCTTTTGGAAATATATTTCTCACGGGAGGATTTTCCTCTGATACCATCCGCTTCGGGGATCACAAAGCACCCGACTCTTATTATAACGCGTACATGAATTCTTACGACATCATTGTGGCCAAATTTGGTGCGAACAATTGCGCAAATGTGTTTTATGCCGACATGGACCAGGATGAATACGGTGATCTGAATAATTCAGTGATAGCGTGCAAGCAGCCACCCGGATTTGTAACCGATAGCACTGATTGCAATGATGGCAATGCTGCCATTTATCCCGGCGCTTATGATATACCCGGCAATGGCATTGATGAAGACTGTGACGGCACGGATGCCATAGGTGTAGGAATGACGAATGCGACGACTATGAATTCCATGTTGATTTACCCCAACCCCTCTACCGGAAAATTCGTAGTGGTAATTCCACAAAGCATAACAGGCGAAACAACAATTGAACTTCTAAATGTTCTTGGAAGTGTTGAGTGGAAAGAGGAAATCAATTTTTCCGACTTCAACGGGCAATATGAAATAAAACTTGATCAACAAATAGCAGCAGGAGTTTACACCCTGCGCATTCATGCTGATAAAGTATTGATAGCACACGTGATGGTGCAGAAAATTTAGTAACGGTGTCCGGCGCTGTTGAGGATAGAATTCGGACAGGAATATTCTGGTCCTAAACCCATCACCTAATTCTGAATGACACAAACATTTTGCTGATGAATTTTTCCATTCTCTATGAGAACAAGATGATAGACTCCATTGGTAAGAGAGCGAACATCGAAGCTTAAATCATGCATTCCGGGTTCCAATGTTTTCTCCATTCGATTGCCAGCCATCTCTCCTAACTCATTGGTGAGATACAACACAACATCAGAAGGATAAGCAAGATTGAAACGGACGACGATGTTTTCAAAAGCGGGATTAGGAAATACTGTTGCAGTGATGTCGTGGTTCAAGTTGGCAATGCCTGTTGATGACTGCGAATATTTTATCGTGGCAATTTGTGCGTGAAAGTCGAAGGGATTATTACCTATTCCGCTGTAACCGGTCACGTACACATTGTTTTGATCATCTACCGCGATGGAGTGTGCCTGATCGTAAAAGTCATCAGCACCGTTGAATGTTTCCTTCCAGTCTTGCATGCCGGTTTCACCATAAAGCTTAAAAGTGATGTAGTCAAGCACACCAATGCCGGATGAATTTGCTGTGGTGCCGCAGATATATGCATTCCCTGAATTATCAGAAGTGATGCTGTAAGGGCGATCCTCATCATTGCCAATTCCATTAAATGTGTTTTCCCAGAGTAAATCACCGTCACCTGAATATTTCAATGTGATAATGTTTTCGCTGAATATAACAGCCGGATTAGTCGTGGTGCCTGAAACAAAAATATTTCCCTGATGATCAAACGTTAATCCTTCTTCATCATAAAAATCACCACTCACATAATCACTGTCATTACCCGGAGAATTCCATGCAGCAGACCAGAGCAGCGTTCCGTTGTTATCGTATTTGATCAGAAGAATGTCACTGTGCTTCGTGGAATCATAGACGTTCCCTGAGAGATAGATGTTGTTTGCAGAATCAATCTTCATGAAATTCCTGTTGTCCCAGATTTCCGGCCAGTTGGTTTTGGTGTCATAACTTTTCTGCCACATAAAATCTCCGTCAGCAGAATATTTGAGTAACGTGATTTCATCTGTGGTTCCATTGAACGCATAGCCACTCACGAAGAGTGCTCCGTTGTTATCGGGTGCAATGCGATACGCATCATTGAAATAGTTCGCTTGCATTCCAGGATTGTCAGGATTCGACCAGTTCACTTCCCATTGCTGATTACCATTAGAATCATATTTCACAATCTCATAATCGTAACCGTTAAACGAAGGAGCTGCCCCGTAGCCGAGCGTGTACACATTGCCCGATGCATCGAGGGTGAGCGCCATACCATAATCCCAACCGAGTCCGAAACCGTCGCCATCATAAATGCTGGTCCATACCGAATCACCTTCAGTATTCACTTTTACCGTGAGCAGATCCCATTCTGAGGTTCCCGCTTCCCAGCGTTCACCTGCATAGTAGATGTTTCCTTCAGCGTCGAGGGTCATGTCTTCCATAATGTCGGCAGTATTGGAGTTGTTATACACCCACAATAAGTTTCCCGCAGCATCATACTTAAGTATCGCCACTTTTGAATTGCCCTGGTCATCAATCTTAGAATGCCCGCCGACATAGACGTTGCCGTCAGCATCTACCTTAATCTTCCTCCCGTAGTCAACAAGATGAAATGGGCTGGAGTAAAGCGCAACCCAATCTGTATTTACCTGGGCCATGGAGGAAGCGCAGGAAAGAAGAACTGTAATCAGTGCAAATGAAAAGGGGAATGCAAAACTGATTGTGAGTAGTTGTAGTGTAGTTTGTTTTCTCATAGTAATAAATCTTTAGTTAAAAGAAAATTCGAAAAGTTGATATTCAACGGGAGTATAAAATCACCGAGGAAGCGCAAATATTTCCTATAAAAATTTGTAGTCTGAATTTTTTTTGCTGAGTGGCGAGTTTCACGTGACGAACAAGGGTAATGCTATTCCAAAGCCCAAATCAACACCATAGAACCGCCGCAACATTACAAGGGAATAAGTACTAAACAGAACCCATCTGTAGAAATGGCATCTCTCAGAACTCCAGCGGAACAATCATTTCTTTCACTACCTTATCAAACCGTTCAAGGGATTCGCGCAATTCCCGTTCTTTTTTCTTTTTCTCCTGGAGGTTGAACACGGTTTGCCTGACAATATTCGGTTCAAAGTAGATCTCGAGGGTTAGTCTGCTTGTGTTCTCACCGGTTTTTTCAGCGATAAAATAGGTGGAGCTTTTTTTCTTCTCATCGGTCTCACTGAAAATAGTTTTCCCTTCCGGATCGTAAACAAAACTGCTGATGTACATCAATTCTGTTTTTCCGTTTTCAAGCACATGCCTGTGACGACTGCCAATTCCCGGAAGAAAGTGTTCCACCTCATCAATTGCTTTTATACCTGCATACCACAGATGGCGAAATTCAAAATGCACCATGGTGTATACAAGAGTTTTTATGGGAACAGGATAATCTCTCGAAACAGAAAGCATCTTTATTTTTTCAGAAAGATCGGGTTGAGAAGATGGCGCTGGTATCTCATTCTTCAATGGACCGAGTTGCGCATAATAAAAAGTTATTGGGCCGTTTTCGGTTTGTTTGCTGCCGCTGTTCCAATGCATCCATGGCGCAAATTCCACCGGCTGCTGATTCTGGAACTGGTTCTTTGTGACCAGCCAATATTCATGTTGTGGTATTTCATTCTTCAGAAGCTGATGTGCAACGATCACGTCCTTTCCGATGAGCTTATTGAATTGCCCGACACTGAGCGGAGTGAATTCGCCGTAATGGGAGATCACTTTCAGGCTGAGATTAACTGCAGAGACGCATGCCTTGCACTGACAGATTTTTCGATTGTCATAGGCAATCAAATACTGATGAAATGAGCGAAACATTTCTTCCACTTGCTTATATAAAAATTCCAATTCTTCAGGCTCACCGAATTTGTAAAAGAGAATGGCGTCTCCTTCAATCTCAGAAATTTCAAGACCGGCTCTGTTGGCTTTGATCAATACTTCCAGCAATTGCTGAATAATGAAACGGCTATGATTAATCTCTACTTCGTTTACGAACCGGGTGAATCCGCTTATATCCGGAATAAAAAGCAACCCCCTGTTTTCCATTTTCTTTTTTTTTAAAGCTACTAATAAATCTTGTTGTCAATCCAGTGAGCAAATTGATCAGAGACAACATCAATAACAAAATTATGCACTCATTTCACGCATCACGTAGCTGTATACTTGCTGTTACCACGCTGTATCATCCTCCTTCGAACTCATGCATTTCATTGTTGCTTTTATCTGTGAGCAGCAGCACGGATGATTCATCGTCATTCGTATCACATGATACAGTGTATTTCTGCCCAAAGGATTTTGAGTTTGGAGGTGTATTGCGCACGAGGACAAGGCAGGAATTAAGGAACGTGCACGAATGATTGCCCACGCTTCAAGCAATGAGTTGTGTTCCAACAACGCCGAAAAAAATAACAGTAATATTGAAATCCATTTCATTTACTAGTTCGTAATCTCTGAATCACTAAAACAAAACACATGGAAACTTCAGCACAAGCAACAGTACAAATTGTTAAGCAGATCTACGCTGACTTTGGAACAGGCAATATTCCCGGTGTGCTCTCGAAACTTGATGAGAATGTCACCTGGGTTGATCCGGGCAATGTCAGCGGTTTATATGAAGGCACACGCAAGGGAAAACAGAGTGTTGCCAATTTCTTCAATCAATTAGGTTCACTGATTGAAGTTTCATCTTTTGATGTTAAACAATTATTCGAGTATGACGGAACCGTTTATGCCATTGGTCAAATTGGGGGTACCACCCGCAATCTGAAAAAGCAGATGGACACGGATTGGGTAATGCTTTGGAAGTTTAATGATAAGGGGCTCGTCACATTTCATCAGTTGTACCTCGATACAAAAAAAATCGCTGATGCAATTGGTGCATGAGATTTTAGAGATACTTCTTTACAAGAGAAGAGCTCCTTTCACTTTTTACATTTTTTCATAGGGTGAAGTGCCACCGGATTCCTTCCGTGTCGGTGTAACGAGCCATGAAACCCTTTGGGTCAATTGCAGTAGCAAGAATTATTTTTTTCACCTTGTCGTAAAATCTTAAAACTTTTCATCAGCATGCATTTCGTTGTTGCTTTATCGGTGAGCAGCAGGACGAATGATTCATCGTCATTCATGTCATGCGATACGGTGTATTTCTTCAAAAGGATTTTGAGTTTGGTAGTGTTGCGCACGAATTGCACCATTACTTAATAAAGTCATGGGCTCCTATAATTTGCCAATCGCCTTTCGTCTTCATCCAAACATCGGTGAAGCGATAGCGGTGTTCAAATGAACCATTGGCATTTTTACCCTTAACGATCAGCCAACCCGTGATGATCGCTGTACCTCCATATAAATGCACCTGCATGCCTTCATTCACGGCTGATTCAATCTTGTCAGCGGGCGTGGAAAGTTGTTGCAGTACCTGCTCGCGGGAATAGGTTTGATCGTTTTCTGAATAGATGAAACCTTTTGCCACGAGCTTCTCAATGGTTTTTGCACTGTAGTGCATGTAGCACTTTGCCATGGAATCTTCTAACTGAAGAAGCTTGGTTGAATCGTCATTTCCCGGCGGCATGCATTTTCCGGAGGGAGGGTTTGCTAAGAGAAAGAATACGGAAAGCAGGAGTGATGTTTTCATGAAGCGAAGGTAAGAAGAGGGCGCCATCGCTTCAGGTTGGTCAGCGACAAATGACAAACAATAACTTTTTACAGCATTTTTCCGTAGAGCATCTTTAAATCGTATTCTTAAAATCTCAAATCATCATGAAGAGAACATTAATGCTAATAGCAGTCGCAGGTATTGTATTATCTTCCGTTTCATCCTGCAGTAATAAACAAGCGGCTGCGAATGCCCTGACTCCGGAGAACAAGCAATCAACTAATGAGCAGATACTGACTGAGGCAAATAATCAGTTTTATGCAGCTCTCAACAACATGTTTACTGGCAACGTACAACCCATGGATAACATTTGGTCTCATGCAAACGATGTAACTCATTTAGGACCATTCGGTGATTGCATTAAGGGATGGGATGCTGTGGGAGCTGAATGGAAAAGGGAATCGCAATTGAAACTTGGCGGCAAAGTAGAATGCAGGGATCTGCTGGTGTTTCCCGGTAAGGAAATGGGATTCACGGTGTGCACAGAAGTCGGACAAAATATGAGTGCTGATGGTAAACCCGTGGAAGTAAAATTCAGGGCTACAAATATTTTCAGACTTGAAAATGGTGAATGGAAATTAGTGCATCACCACACAGATATTTCCTCATCCCTTCAAGCAGCCACTTTTGTTGATAAGAATTGATTCAATTCCGGAGACGTTAAACTCTTTAGCTACTAATTGTTTTGTGAGTAATAAATGGGTAAGCCAAACCAGGCACGCAATATTGGCTTTTACTGTCGCTCGTCGTTCATGTCGAACGATACGGTGCATTTCTACAAAAGGATTTTGAGTTTGGTGGTGTTGGTAATGAAACACTTGTCTTTATTAGTATTGCACAACAAATTCTTCTTGTTCAAGAATTTCATTCTTGCGCCTCACTAAGAGCGTATAAATACCCTGATGAAGAAGTGTCAAATTCACTGGTTGATTGCTTTGAATGTGGTTATGAAATGTTAGAACCCCCATATTATTGTAAACCTCCAAATCGTAATCACACTGAATTTGAGAATTGAGATTTAAAGTCAACGCGCCGGATGAGGGATTAGGGAAAACAGACAAATGGATACTGTCATCCAAAATTGTGATGCTGTTTTCTATTGAACGGCGATAAACATTCGTGACAGTGTCTCCAAAGTAACTGAAGGTTCCAACATACAAATTACCATTGTATGCTTCCACACAACTAAGTCCATGTTCACCTTGCGCGTCGAATCCTTCATCATGCCAGGTTGTGCCATCCCACGAAGCAAGATATGATGCATTGACAAACCCGATTTGAGTAAAATCACCGGCAGCGTACAACTTGTTTCCAGCCACTTCCATGTTTCTTACGACACCATTGAGATTTGAAGTCACGCTCCCGCCAACATCACTCCATGATGTTCCATCCCATTTTGCAATGTCCATTGCGGGACTACCATCTGCAAATTGAAAGTAGCCACCCGCATACAATTCTCCGTTAAAGACTTGAAGGCAATAGACAATGCTGGCGCAATTCTGACATGTGCTAAAACCATTGCCCAGGGGTTGCCAGGTATTACCATCCCACCGGGCAATACTATTCAATGTATCGCCGTCATATGAGATGAAATCGCCTGCAGCAACAATGCTTCCATTGTATTTGATAATTGCATAAATCACTCGGTCCAGTCCCTCAAATGGAGCTGACAGCGGGGCAAATGATCCGTTTCCGGACTTCTTGTTTACAACTCCCCAAACATCTCCAACATAGAGGTCATTACTGTCCGCATATATTGCAGCTTCTCCTCCCCATAAGTCACTGGCATTTTGCCAGGTAATTCCATTCCATACTGCAACTCCTTGTCCATCAAATCCAAAGTTGAAGCCTCCCGACGCATATAAACTATCATGAAAAATATCAAAATGACCAAGGCCGCCTCCATCAACAAATATAGGATGAGGAGTAATTGATGATCCATCCCACTGGCAGCTCCAGTATGATGTGTCACCATTAACGATGTTAAAACTGCCACCGATGTATAACTTGTTTTCAAAAACCTTAAGATCATTTACCCAGGATGCTCCTATATCACTTAGAGCTGCAATCGACGTCCAGGTTTGCGAGGACGACAATTCATAAATGCACATAAGTGCGGCACAGCAAAAAAAATTTCTCATTGAGTAAGTTTCAAACAAAGCTAATGAAATGTGTTGATCATTTAAGATAAAACCACTCGTACAAAGTTCAAAATTTTGGAGCAGGCCTTTCAATCAGTGATTCATCGTCATTCATGTCGAACGAGACGGTGTATTTCTGCAAAAGGATTTTGAGTTTGGTGGTGTTGCGCAAGGGCAAGGTTCGAATTGACGGAGGTGGATTAAGAATTGCATGCGACAGCAACCTTTTCCAAAACTCTCCATAGGAGTCCTTCGGACAAAACTTTGGAAAATGCCTTCAATCATTACCAAAAACGCCACTAGGGTCCTGGAAATCAAATTCTGTTGGAGAAAAAAATTACGGCTTTCTGATTTTTAAAATCGCTAATGGAGGAAACGTGGTGAAATAAGAAGCGCCAAAAAATTCAGTCATCAATCCTGCCTGCCTGAAATTCATTTGATACTCCTTCATGTGCCTGAAGTCTGAAATAATGCCGGTGCCTTCTTTCTTCAAAACCCTGGCAATTTCATCGCACGCTTTTTTTCTGCCATCTGCATTGTAAATGTTGTGCAGGCAAAGGTTGCTGATCACAACATCAAATGTTTCGTCCGTGAAACTCATACTCATTGCATTTTCGTTCTTTACTTCCACCCGGTCCTTCACTCCTTCCAGAACTGCATTGTTTATGGTGTTCTCTATGTTGTTTTTGGTGAGGTCTTCCGCATTCCAAATGTCTATGCCTGTTGATTTTCCGGTGGTAAGTTTTTTGGCTGCACCAATCATGAGAAGTCCTCTGCCTGTTCCTACATCCAATACCATTTCATTCCCTTTCCAGGCGATCATGTTTAAGATGCGGTTTCTGTGTCTCAATTTTCCATACATCGAGTACACGAGCATCCATATGCCGGTTAATCCGCACGCTATGCCCAACCAAACAAAACTTGAAGCGTTAATGACTACCGGTCCAAGTTTTATTACTGGGAAGAATAGCGCAACGATGAAACCAATGGCACTGAAGATGAAAAGATTTCTGATCACTCCCGGTGCATCTATTCCGTAATCGATTTTTTTCATTGACGTGAATGCTTTGGGGCGATGTTGAAGTTAATTAATTAATTTTTCCTGAGAATGATTCATCGCCATTCATGTCGAACGAGACGGCGTATTTCTGCAAAAGGATTTTGAGTTTGGTGGTGTCGAGCACAAGGGCGGGCTGAAATAACCTAAACAATATTAAAATTGCGGATAAAATCCTCCGGCAGAAAAACAGGCAACAGTGCTTCAGCTTTTCTAAAGTCTTTAATATTTCTTGAGATAAAATATTCCGCTCCGGCATGCAGAGCTGAATAGTATTGCAAAGCATCCTCCTTATCATGAAAATCAGATTGCAATGCACGAATGACAGTTTGTTTGCTGGCATGAATGATCTGAGTTGCACTTACGAAGGACTGAAGTTTGTCGATGGGTTTCTCAATCTTGTAAATATCAAATGATAAGTAGAACAGTGTAGCGAGAGAACTTTCAGATATCATTAGTTGAATCTTTCCCAACGCAGCAAGGTTTAACAGCTTCACCGATTCTGTGTGGTGCGGTTGCCTTCCGGAGATGATATCGAATGCAACGTCTGTGTCAAGAAAAACATCAGGCATATTTTTTCCTCAGATGTTTTTTTAGAAGTTCCGTGTCGTTGAGTGTTTTTGTTGGCTTGGATTTCTCAAGAAGATGCAACAAGTTCTCCGCAGCACGCTGGGCTTCTGTTTTTAACGGCGACCTTTCATCAGCATCAAATAACTCCTCAAACATTCGTGAAAGTGACTTGCCTGTTTTTCTCGAATGACGTTTGGCTTTTCGGATCACCCTGTCAGATACGGTAAGTGTTAGCTTTGTTTTCATATACACGTGTAGAGCTCAAAGATACGTGTATTATTCATCATCGGAAAACCTCTTTTCAAAAAGTTACTCAATCCCTTCTTTCAATGTCCCCAGCAGGTAGCTGTATGCTTTTGCTGTTACCACGTTGTTCGATGTTCCTTCGAAATTATGCATCGAGTGGTTGCTTTTATCGGTGAGCAGCAGCACGACTGATTCATCGTCATTCATGAGAAACGAGACGGTAGATTTCTGCAAAAGGATTTTGAGTTTGGTGGTGTTGCGCATTTGCAGGGTTATTTCCTCAATGCCATTCTCTTTCGATAACTAAACTGGCGCCAGATCCATTCCATTGGTCCGTATCTGAACTTGCTCAGCCAGTATGTGCTGAACAGAATTTCCACGATAAGCCATGCCAATGCATATAACCAAATCTCATGCATCGTAAGCTCGCCGAGTTGTCCGAAACCGATTCCATACAACAGCGTGATGAGAAATGCGGAGATCAGCAGGTAATTTGTCAACGTCATTTTGCCGAGCGCTTGCAAGGAGTTGAAAAATCTGTTTTGTCCGAATGCAACAAATGACAAAACCAATAAACTCACATAAAAACAAGTGGTGGAAATAATTCCAATCTTCATAACCGGCTCCCGGTAAATTCCATCAATATGCCATTTGTCAATCAATATCATCCACCGGATAATAAAGTAACCAATCATCAACGGCGCGGTAACAGCAAGAACTCTCCTGAATAAATATTTCTTGCTTTCGACGGATTCAAACAACCGAATGCGTAATAAAAAATATCCGAAAAGAAATCTGCCCAGTGTTTCAATTACATCGTGCACGTCACCGCCGGTTACGATGAATGCTTTGTAATACAAGATCACATTCATTCTGAAAACATCAGCAATAGTTCCGTAACGGTATTGCTCGTACAGTACTTGTAAGTTTTCATCAGTGAAAAAGTCAGGCACGTTGCGTGTTAAAAAAGTAATGATGGTCGGCACCACAAACATGAGAAGTACTGAGCAGAGCAAAATATTTCGGGTGGAAGATTTCCTGAACAACAGGAGCAGGGCTCCACTGATAGCATAAAAGTGAAGCACATCGCCCCACCAAAAAAAAGTATGTATAATTCCTATCACGAACAGCCAGAACATCCGTCTCACAAAAAAAGAATTTACGTTGATGTTCTTTTTTTCAAGACTCGTCATAATGAGACCGAAGCCATAACCAAAAAGGATGGAGAACAGCGTCATGAATTTCCACTCAAGGAAAACGGTGTTGATGTTTGACAGCGTTTTGTCTAACGGAGAGGAGATAGAATCAAGAATATAAGACGGAAGTTGCTGATCAGTGTACGAAGTGAAGTTGGCAATCAATACTCCTGTTAGTGCGAACCCTCTTACCATATCCACCACCACTACTCTTTCATTCTGCTGAATTGGTAAAGCTTCGGTCATGCATGCCAAGTTATGAATTCAATTCATTTTCTTTCAGGCATCTTTTTTAACCGGTCATCTCGTTGTTGCTTTTATCGGTGAGCAGCAGCACGAATGATTCATCGTCATTCATTTCGAACGAAACGGTGTATTTCTGTAAAAGGATTTTGAGTTTGGTGGAGTTGCGGACGAAGGGAAGACTTAGATTACGATCTAGCCTTTTCCAAAGTTCGGAACTTTGGAAAAGGTCCTCGTTGGAAAAAGTACATTTGATTTCATGGAGTCACTTCGTCCCGATTCTATCTATCACATCTTCAATCACGCAAACGGTGACGAGAATATTTTTCGGAGCGATGAGAATTACCGTTTCTTCCTCGAGAAATTCAGAAAGTACATTTATCCGGTTGCTTCCATCTTCGCATACAATTTACTTCAGAATCATTTTCACTGGCTGCTGCGAATAAGAAGTGAAGTTGAATTGAAAGAAGAGCAACAAGAACAATTTATCTCAAAGCAATTCTCCAACTTCTTCAGTTCTTATACTCAGGCGTTCAACAAAGTCAACAAGAGGATGGGATCGCTCTTCGTAAAAAACTTCAAGCGCGAACTCATTGAGTCAGACGAACAGTTTCAGAATACTTTTATCTACGTTCAACTCAATGCACTCAAGCATGGGTTTGTGAAGCATCAGATGGATTGGAATTGGTCGTCGTGCTCTGCCTATTCAAAACCCGGAATAAAAACTTTGATTGACGTTGAGGGAGCAATCAAATTTTTCGGAGACTTTGAAAATTTGCATCACTGCATGAATGAACGAAGAGAATTCATCCTGAATTTAAATTACGAGTAGGTGGCAAGTTGAACTTTGGCGCTTGCGATTTTGAATTCACGCGTCAGCAACCTTTTCCAAAGTTCAAAACTTTGGAAAAGGTCTTCTCGCCCCATGTCGAACGAGACGTTGTATTTCCGCAAAATGATTTTGAGTTTGGTGGCGTTGTGCATGAAGGAACAAGAATACTGGAAATACGCAAGTACGAGTTCAATAATATTCATCGAAGATCAGTGATAGGAAGTTTGCACAACTCGACTAAAGGCAAATTAGACTGACAACGGCGTAAAGTTTTGATATTTGTGGGCAATTAATTTGATCCATCGCTTAACTAGTACTATGAGCTCGTTATTAAAAATTTGGAAAGAGAACAATGATTTTTTCAAAGAGAAATCGTTTTCGCAAATAATAAACATTTCCGGAAAAGGGGAATTGAGAGATGGAAATCAAACTTCATTAGAAGTTCGAGAACTTCTGAATGAAATTCCTACCAAGGCTTTGATTCATTTTGCTGACCAATGTTTAAATGAATCCTTTAAGGATGGCGGATTAGCATTACAAGATGTGATGAATCAGTACGGAAAGAGATTAGGATTCAATATCGAAAATGGCCTCTACAGAGGTAAGAAAAGTGAAATAGGGTTTGATGGGATATGGACAATTAAAAATGATCATGATTTCATTGTTGAAATAAAGACCACCGATGCATATAGAATCAACTTAGATACAATTGCGGATTACAGACAAAAACTAATTGAGGGCGGTAGGTTAGCGAACAATAGCTCTTCGATCTTGATTATTGTCGGAAGGCAAGATACTGGTGATCTTGAAGCTCAAATAAGAGGCTCAAAACATGCTTGGATAATCCGGCTGTTAAGTATTGATGCACTCACGAAACTATTGGAGCTGAGAGAAACCGTAAGTGATATTCGGGTCTTAAAACAAATCAATGAAACTCTGAAACCTTTGGAATACACTCGTCTGGACAGACTAATTGATTTGATCTTTATTACGTCGCAAGACACTCAGTTAGCTGAAGAAATTGATGTCGAAGCCCAAGAAAATGTTAGAAAGAAAAATGGAAATTCAAGAAATCATACAGAGAGGGAAACACCAGTCAATTATCATGATGCCTGCGTTCAAAAAATTTCCCATCAAGTGAAAAAAACATTCATCAAACAATCAAAATCTACTTACCAAAGCTCTGACGGCTTAGTAGGTCTTACATGTGCAGTTTCGAAGGTATATCCATCTAAGGATGGCGAACATTATTGGTATGCATTTCATCCCTTTCAAAAAGAGTTCTTAGACACCTATGAAAACGGATTCGTTTCGTTTGGATGTGGTAGCGAGCAATATATTATAATGATGCCTTTCAAAAATTTTTTACCACTGACTAAGTTCATGCGGCAAACCGTGCAAGAAAATAAATACTACTGGCACGTCAAGATTCATAAGAAAGATGGAAGATTTGAAATCGAACAGCCTTTGAATAAGAAGGAAAAAAGAGTAAATGTCACTCAGTTTTTAGTCAAGTGAGTTGCCTGATCGAGTGTGTACCGCCGAACATTGAAACGTGGCGCACGCTTTCACTCCACAAAGTATCAACGCAGGCGCGAGAGAGTTAAAGATCATCCATATAAAATTTGAGGATTAAAATATCTGTTGATTGTTTCCTCACATGATAATGATTTCTGAAGTGTATTCTTCACTATATCCAACCTATTCTCAATTTCCCTGACTTCGAAATCTTGTCTGTTATAACACGTCGGTCAACGGCTGCAGTGCCGTCTTCGTGTTGAGGGAATCACTCCTGCTCTAATTGATTCTGAAGCAATCTTGCACCGTGAAATACAGTTAATATTTCAATATCATCCTGCGAGTGAACTTCATAAATAATTCTGTAATTCCCTTCAATGAGTTCTCTGATATTTTCGTGATTCATTTCAGGGACCTTCCTGCCTCCGAAGGGAAAAAGCTTTAGATGATCAGCGCGGTCGAAAATTTTCTGAATGGTGATGGCAGCATATCGCTCTGAATCCTTTGCAATGTACTCTGCAATATTATCCAAATCGTCAAGCGCTATTTTGTTCCATCTGATTTTAGCCATCGGCTCATTTTTTCTTTGGCTTCTTCTTCAGAAAATGTGTGACCTTCTTTGGAAAGCTTGCGCGCCTCTTCAATCTTATTGATTAGCAGAAATCGCTCGAACAAATCATCTACAGAAATTTCTTCAGGAAGATTTTGTAATCCTTCTATCACTTGAGTTTTTGTGAGCATTGCCGAAAATATTTTTACGAAGTTAGAAAATTTTCATCCGCATTTTGATGAGCCGCAACTCTTACAAACCAAACACCCCTCCTGGTAAATCAACCCGCCGGGGTCATCCTCCTCTCTCATTCTCTCCAAAGGAAAGAAGCCACGCACAAGCCTGCTCGAGTTTGTCTTATTTCTTAAGTCCATATGTCTTACGTCCACAAGTCTCACATCTTACCCGCACTTGGAACTCCCGCAACTCTTACAAACCAAACATCCCTCCTGGTAAATCAATCCACCCGGATCGCCGCATTCGGAGCATTTGCGGTCAACGGCTGCGGTGCCGTCTTCGATATATTTTTTCAGGGCGCGCTCTACGCCGGCTTTCCAGGTGTTGAGGGAATCACTCTTGAGGTCGAGGTTTTCGATGAGGTCAATCACGTGCGGGATGGGCATGCCGTGTCGGAGTACGCCGCTGATGAGCTTGGCGTAGTTCCAGAATTCTTTTTGAAATGATCGCGACAGTCCTTCGATGGTCACATTGTATCCGCCGCGGTCAACGTATTGAAAGTCGTAGCGCGTGGTCTTGTCATCCATGCGGTACTTCGTTACCCAGCCTTTGTTCACGTAGTTGGGCAGCAGTATGGATTCATCATCAATCACACCGGTGAAGACTTCATACGGCTTTCCTTTCAGCAAGCCCACCACCGCCATCCACTTTTCATTTCCATTGTTAAAGCGAAGCACGTCGGCTTCCAGAACTTTCGGTCGCTTTGGCGCATGAGAAGTCAGCACTTCATCCAGTAGTTCAAGCTGCTCGCCATTCTTTGCGGCAGGCTTTTTATCGCTCGCCACCAGCACACCCGTGCGCGAGCCATCGCGGTATACGGTGATGCCCTTTAATCCGTGCTTCCAGGCTTCGAGATAAATCTCTCCCACTTTCTCTACCGGCACATCATTCGGCAAATTGATGGTGGAAGAAATCGAGTGCGTCACATACTTCTGCACGATGCTCTGAATTTCCACGCGCTTGATCCAGTCAATCTCCGGCGCCGTGCTCCCGTAGTAGGGACTCTTCTTCAAATCTTTCTCGCCGGAAACTTCCATCCACAATTTCAGCTTCGGATGATACACTTCAAACTCCATCCACGTATCCCCGCTCGGGTCAATGAAGTCAATACGCGCATTTTTATCATGAGGATTTACTTTCCTTCTGCGCTTATAACTCAGCATGTACACCGGCTCAATACCTGAAGACGTTTGGGCAAGGATGCTGAGCGTTCCCGTGGGTGCCACGGTGGAGACGGAAATGTTCCTTCTCCCGAATTTCATCATGCGGTCATACACTTCCGGCATTTCGACGTGCATCATCTGCACAAACTCCGAAGTGTTTTCAATTTCAGCATCGAAGCCGTCGAAGGCGCCTCGCTCGATGCTCATGTCAATCGAGGAGTCAAATTCAGCGATGCATTTTGTCTTCTGAATTTCATCAATCACTTTCAGCGCGTCGGGAGAATTGAACTGCAAACCGAGGGCGGCGAGGGCGTCACCGAGGGCGGTGAAGCCAAGTCCCGTGCGACGTCCCTTTAATCCCTGCTCCTGCAGCAACTTCCACGTTTGCACTTCCACTGCTTTGATGGATTCCGGCTCGGGATCATTGGCAACTTTCGCGAGGATGCGGTCAATGTGATTCAATTCAAGCTCTACCAGGTCATCACTCAGCCGCTGCGCTTCGTAACTCACTTCATACAGCTTCTCGAAATTGAATTTTGATTTTTTAGAGAAAGGATTTTCCACGAATGAAAAAAGATTCATCGCAATCAGGCGGCAACTGTCACCGCCCTGCATCGCAATCTCGCTGCACGGGTTGGTAGAAACATTTTTAAAACCCGGGTACACCGATGAAGTAGAATACTTATGCTGACGATCCCAGAAGATCAATCCCGGCTCTGCACTCTTATGTGCACAGGTGATGATGGTTTCCCAAAGCTCGCGGGCGCGAACGGTTTTGGTGTGTGTCGCTTCGTCAAGGGCTGCCTCAATTGGAAAGCGATGCGTATAGTCGGCATCTTCCGCAACAGCTTGCATGAATTCATCACTCAATCTCACACTCACATTTGCTCCGGTAACTTTGCCGAGATCCTGTTTCATAGTAATGAATTGCTCGACGTCAGGATGGGCAATGTCCATCGTGATCATGAGTGCGCCGCGGCGACCATGCTGAGCCACTTCGCGTGTGGTGTTTGAAAAACGCTCCATGAAGGAAACTGCGCCGGTAGTAGTTCCTGCAGCATTCGCTACCTCAGTCCCTGCAGGACGGATGGTGGAAATATCAATGCCCACACCGCAGCGCCGCTTGAATAACTGTGCAAGCTGCTGATCGGTAAAAAATATTCCGCCATACGAATCATAAATTTCAGGAAGCACCACGCAATTGCTTAAGGAGGCGATCATCGTGTGATTTCCCAGGACGCCCATCACGCTTCCCTGTGGAATGATGTAATTGAACCGCTTGAAGTACCCGTAGATTTTTTTCTCTGAAAGAAACTCCCGCTGCTGTCCATAAGCCGAAAGGTTTTTCACGGCGCCGTTGAGATTGGTTTTTTCGGAGAAGAGAAGTTCCATTTTTGCGAACTCGCGTGCCATGCGCCAGTGCATGTCATCGGGCGTAAGTTCATAGTAATTGCCCTGTGCATCCTTCACGGCATACTTGTTCATCCAGGTGGTGGCGGCAAGCTCATCACCGTCGAAATATTCAATGGATGATTTCAGCACTTCATCATAAGTGAAGGTCTGTAAGGCGGTATCTGTGGTTGATTCCATTTTCATGGAGGAGATGTTTGACATGCGAAACAACAATTTAAGTTGGAAAAAAATTTAGTCCGAAGGGCTCCCTCGAGGGGGACACGAAAGTATGCTGCGGGAATCGCGGGGAAGTAAAATTTTATGAACAGGTGTGGATTGAGGGGAATGAAGTGTGGATTAAAGGAATTCGATTCAAAATTTCTTTTGAAGAAAAAAAGTGGCTCAAAATATTTGAGAGCAATCTCACTGGCAAAAGTTGTTTCTCAAGGAGTTTCTTGGAGTACTTTTGAATTATCTAAGAATATTTACAATGGAGCCGATCACACTTGAAAAAAAGGATCACAAATTTCATCTGACAATTGATGACAGCATCATTGACCGTGAATCCCTTGTTCAATTTATAGAGCGACTTCACTTCGAATATCTTATCCGGAAAGCAAAATTCGATGAGGACATAGAAGGATTAGGCCAAGAGATAAAATCAAAATGGTGGGAAGAAAATAAAATGCGGCTATTAGGTGATGCCCTATTAAAACCTTAACCAAAGCTAAAGTCAATCCTCTTTCTTATTGTAAATCACATGCCGCTCCTGCAGGTAGTTAATGATGTACTCAAAACATTTTTCTTCCCTCCCCAAAAACTCCGGTGGAGAAATTCCTTTTTGTGAGTACAATCCATCAATCACCATGTTCGCGACAGCAGTGCAGGTGTAACCCGTTGATCTTTCCATCGAAGATGTTTTCGTCGGCTGATGGTAGCGATCAAACAAATCGTATTGATACCGTTTGGGTTTTCCCTTTTCAATCCCCTCAATAATCAATCGCATCACGGTGAATTCTCCTTCGCCGGGTTCATATTTCCATTGCGGGAAAAGAAGAGAAGCCGTCACATCAACCGGTCGAATTTTTTTTCCCTTGACATCAATCTCTTCTTCGCTGAATAAACCCATTTCGCGAAGTTGTTCCATCAATTTCGTGTGTCCGGGATAGCGCAACGTTTTTTCTTTCATGTTCGGAATCTTCATCGTGTGCACCAGAGAGCGTAAGCCATCGGTGTTGAATGCCTCGAGTGTTCCGACTTCATCAAAATCTATTTCTTCAATATCAGAAAGCGCTGGCACAGTGATGAGCTTTCCGTTCACCATTATTTGAGCAGGTCGTGTGTAAATTTCAATTACATCAACAGGAGAAAATGGCGCTTTGTACTGGAATGGCATCGTGCGCTTTACCGGAAGGCCACCACACATCGCTACAAAATTTTCAACCTGCATTCGTTCATTGTGATAACCGAGAATGATGTTGAACATTCCCGGAGCTACCCCGCAGTCAACAATGGCGATCACATTTTTTGCTTGTGCTAAAGCATCGAGGTCAAAAGCATTTTCGGGAAAGAAGGAAATGTCAACGATATTTTTTCCGGCAGTGATCACCGTCTCCACTGTTTCAAATCCCATGAACCCGGGTACGGCGCCAATCACAAGATCAGCATCGTCGATTATCTCACGGATTTTATTTTGATCGGAAAGATCGGCTTCAATTTTTTTTATGTTGGAAGGAAGGAGTTCCAAATTCTTTTTGCTAAGATCTGCAGAAGTGACTGCGTGATTCTTCGCAAGGTCAATGGCCATGGCACGACCAACCATACCGGCGCCGAGGATAATAATTTGATTCATGAAAGTTATTCTATGATCTGAGTGAATTCAGTAAAGGTGACAATTATTGTGTGTTCAAATTTTTTCAAGACAAGTAAATCCTTATCACCCGTGATCAGGTAATTCGCAGCACCATCTCTTGCCAATGAAAGGAGAAAGTCGTCTTTTGGACCTCTATTAAAGTTGAACAAGAATGCAATCGTTTCAGGAGATTAATAATGTCTGATCTCGAAATTGAATATTTATATTTTGAACGGGAAGTAACCTCAAGAAATTCCCTCAGTAATTCCTTGCTGTACACAACTTCAATAATACTCTTTTCAATTAGCGGATCAAACCGGCTGAAGTTGCCGGTGATCAGGAAGCTGATCCAAAGATTGGTATCAATGATTACCCTTGTTTTTTCTGAGGGCATATCGTTTGCTTCTTACTATTTCAACATCCCCGGTGATTTCTTCAAGTGAAGGCACTCTCTTCGCTTTTTTTCGAAGCTGTTTTACAAATTGAATAAAGTCAGACGGAGAATAGTTCTTTTCTATTCTAATCAACTTCCGCTCCTCCAAATCATTGAGAAGTTTTTTTGCTTTAGGATTAATGATCTCAACATTTATTGTATTCATACAGCATCTTTTTCCCCAATCAATTTTGTTTGTGTGCTCAAGCAAAGTTAAACTTCTTCATGGAGATTTCTTTTCAAACAACTCCTTCAACCGTTTCACAAACGCCAACTCTTTCATTTTCTCTTTCGCCTCCTGCACAGGGCTTCCGAAATAAATTTTGCCCCCCTCAATAGAAGAAGCCACTCCTGATTGTCCATATACTACTGCTCCTTTTCCGATCACGAGATCTTTGTTCACACCCACTTGTCCCCACAAAATCACATCGTCTTCAATCCTGACTACACCGGCAATTCCAACCTGCGCAGCGAACAAACAGTTTTTTCCGATCACAGTATCATGACCCACATGAACGTGGTTATCGAATTTGCATCCATCGCCAATCACTGTGTCTCCTGAGACGCCCCGGTCAATGGTGGTACAAGCCCCAATCTCCACGCGATTGCCAATCACCACTCTTCCGCATGAGTGCATTTTTACATAACCTCGATCAGGATATTTTTTGAAGTAGAATGCATCGCCTCCAATCACGGCATTGGAATGAATCACACATTCATCCCCAACAATGCAATGATCATTGATAGAGGCATTCGCATGTATTAAACAATTTTTTCCGATCACCACGTGATTGCCTATGAAAGCGCCGGGTTGAATACTTGTTCCCTCCCCGATTTTAGCTGAAGATGAAATTTGTGATGATGACTTTTCAAAGGGGCGGAAATGATTGGTAAGAAAATTATAGTCACGAAAAGGATCATCAGAAATGAAAAGATTTTTTCCGGCAGGCCGTTCAACTTCCTTATTGATGATGATCACCGTCGCTGCAGACTTCAAGGCCTTGTCATAATATTTCGGATGATCAACAAAGGTGAGATCACCATCCCGAACAACGTGAATTTCATTGATGCCCTTCAAGTCGTAATCAGCATCGCCGATAAGTTTTGCTTTGATCAGGGAATTGATGGACGATAATTTCACAGGAGGATTTAAATCCATGGTGAATTAATTTTGAGTGCGAAGGTAACGACACGATGCATCCTGTCGCTACTGAATTATCTTTGCACAATGAATTCTTCTATCTCAATGAAATCAACTCCTCTAACGGACATTCATATCAAGCTCGGTGCGAAGATGGCTGAGTTCGCCGGCTACAACATGCCTATATCGTACACAGGCATTAACGCTGAGCATCATGCAGTGCGTGAAAACGTTGGAGTATTTGATGTGTCACATATGGGAGAGTTTGTTTTGAAGGGATCAAATGCTTTGGCCCTGGTTCAGCAGGTGACCACGAATGATGCTTCAAAACTTGCAGTAGGTGATGTGCAATATTCCTGCATGACCAACGATACCGGTGGCATCATTGATGACCTGCTCGTTTATCACCTCCAGGAAAATTCCTACATGCTCGTGGTGAATGCATCGAACATCCAAAAGGACTGGAACTGGATTCTGAAGCACAACACTTTTGATGTGGACATGAAAAACATTAGCGACCAGGCGGGGCTTCTTGCTGTACAGGGACCGAATGCATTGAAGGTGGTACAGAAACTTACAGAGGTGGATTTATCGCAGGTCCCTTACTACAAATTCGCACGCGGCATTTTCGGTGGCGTAAAAAATGTTTTGATGTCGAACACGGGTTACACAGGTGCTGGAGGCTTTGAAATTTATTTTGAGAACATAGCTGCCGAAGATTTGTGGCGCCAGATTTTTAATGCCGGAAAAGAATTCAACATTCAACCGGTAGGACTTGGAGCGCGTGATACGTTGAGGTTGGAAATGGGATTTTGTCTCTATGGAAATGATATTGATGATACCACTTCACCGATTGAAGCCGGTTTAGGTTGGATCACCAAGTTCACAAAAGATTTCACTGCAAGAAAAATTCTGGAAGAGCAAAAAGTAAAAGGTGTTACCAGAAAGCTTGTGGGTTTTGAAATGATTGACAAAGGAATTGCCAGGCATGGTCATGAGATTTTTGATCAAGCAGGAAACAAGATTGGCATTGTCACAAGCGGAACCCAATCACCATCCCTGCAAAAAGCAATAGGCATGGGATATGTTTCAATTGAGAATTCAAAAGAAGGAACTTTCATCTTCATCAACATCAGAGACAAGAATCTAAAAGCACAAGTGGTAAAGATGCCTTTCTACAAAAAATAATTTAGGTTTCTCAAAACCTTCAAATATTTCCAACTCTTGATATAAGGGCCTGATTATAAATAGTAACTTTCGGAATCTTCTTTTCAACAAGTGTTGCTCATTCCTTCCAAAATTCGAACACTATGAAAACAATTCTCCTTTCATTGCTGCTTGTTTCCTCTCTGAAATTAAGCGCGCAATCAACCTGGGTGCAGCGGTTGGGCTATACTTGGGGAAACATCTACGTTTACCAGGATTCCGTCTGCGGAGTTCAGGAAGCTGTAGCGACTCCTGATGGATATCTGTTTTTGATTACTAAGATCAACGAATCTCAAACGTTTAATCTGCAAAAGATTCCGCAAAATGGCGGAGTATTTCTTTTAGATACCCTGATAGGGACTCAAGGTTCAAATTCAGAAACGGTTCCCGGACCACTGCGAGCCACACAAGATTCAGGATGTGTTCTGTTAACCTACTACACAGACTATATCTTCATCACCACTGACTCATGGATTACAAAATTTTCAAGCACCGGGACAGTTCAATGGACAACTAATTTTCATCATGATGCCGTGAATACCTGGCGCATTGGATATGATGTAATACAAAGCTCCTCGGGAAATTATTATGTGCTTCTTAACGACTCGCTATATATTGTGGATAGCGGTGGCAGCATCATTTCGGGTACAGATGCAGTGAGCGGAAAGCAAATGTTTGAATTGCCTAACGGCGATTTGCTGGTGAGAAACGACAATTCAATTTTTCGAACTGACTTATCCGGAAATATCTCATGGACATATTCACCCATCATGGATTCAGATTTTGTTACGTTTTCTTCATCTGCCGCCTTTATTTGCGGAGGAAGTCACGTGACGAAAGTTGATGCAGTGACGGGAAGCCCTTCCTGGACTGCTTCAATTCTGGCTCTGCCTGTAAGTTCCATTGATGCTGCGAACGATGGCGGTGTAATTATCTCCAAAGGTATGAAGCTAAGATGGTCGTCTTGTTATGCCATGAATGGGAGTCTTACAAAATTTGATTCGAGCGGCAACCTGCAATGGAGCAAGACATATTCATTCCCTAAATACGGATTAAGCTGCGTGAAACAACTTCCTTCGGGAAAATATCTTACCGGCGGAACTTATATCGCTTGTATTAATGGCTATAGTTGCGGTTACAATCCGTTTGTAGCAACGGTTGACGATTCCGGAAACGGAACACTGGACAGTACAGATTATCTGTGGCCGGGAGATGTTGATTTAGATGACACGCTGCGATTTGATCAGGATGCAATATTGATTGGTATTGCACTTGGCACTTCGGGTACGCCAAGGGAGAACTATAATTTTAATCCATTCCTCGTCGAGGATGCAGACCTTCTTAGTGATTTTGGCACTCCGTGGCCGCAAAATTTCTGCAACGGGATCAACTATCGCTATGCAGATCGCAACGGCGATGGAGTGATTGACACGACTGACTTTACGTATTACCACATCATGCTTGAGCCGATACCAATTTGGCACCCTAAAGAATCTGCTTCATCACAAACTAATACACTTCCTGACTTTGCTCTTATTCCCCAATTCTCCTCAGTGCTGCCGGGTGATACTATGAGATTTTACATTGTTGCCGGAGGTTCCACACCCGTAGATGCCGTCTATGACATTGCCTGGGGATTATCTTTTGATCCGTATCTGCTTGATGTTTCCTATTTCAAAGTAATTCCTTTCTCGAGTGACTTTGGAACTCCGGGGATTGATATGATTGCATATTCCGATTATGAGCTCGCTTACGGAGGAGTCATGGCTTCCATATTTACACGAACTGATCATAATGATGTTTTTCAGCTTAACGATACCGTTGGTGTAATTGAGTTTTTGTCAAACGCAAACATTTACCAGGCAACTGATTTTAATATCTACTTCATTCAATTTGGAGCGGCTACTGCTTGTGCTGAAAATGTTGAGTTCAACTACTACGCAGCATCCATGATGATTGATCCGCTTGGCACCTCAGTCGAAAACGCAGATGCCGATCCGGTCATTTACCCAAACCCCGCATCACAGGGTATGTCTGTGAAAACTTTTTCAGCGGGAGAAAAAACTTTTCAAATCACTGATGTGACGGGAAAGAAATTGAAGTCGTTCAAATCATCCGCATCAGTGCTGCACATAGGAACCGAAGACTTAGAGAACGGCACATACTTTCTCAAGGTGGTTGAGGAGGGAACTGGAAAACTTGCGAAGTTCATTGTCCAGCGTTAGTGCATAAGACAATGAGACTTTAATTAGCAGAGCGAAATTTCTGTTTACCTTTCCTTCCCATAACAGAATAAATTTTGCCTGACAAAGCCATCCTCGAAGTTTGCCTTTCTCCCGGACTCCTTCCGTTGTACCCGGTTGATGATAAAGTGGTGGTGGTGATTGATGTGTTGCGCGCCACTACAACGATGTGCGTTGCCATTGATCAGGGAGCAGTAAAAGTTATTCCCGTTGAAACGATTGAGGAGTGTCTCTCTTTCAAGGGAAGAGAAGATTACATTCTTGCCGGCGAACGAAACGGGAGAAAAGTAGAAGGATTTGATTTTGGAAATTCTCCGTTTGAGTTTATGAATGGAGTTGTGAAAGGAAAAACTTTGGTGCTCACAACTACCAACGGAACCCGTGCGATCAAACTTGCTCAGCACGCTCACCAGGTGGTGATTGGCGGCTTCCTGAATTTTTCTGCTCTTACAAAATGGATTATCAGTGAAGGAAGAGATACCCTCCTGTTGTGTTCAGGGTGGCGTGATAAATTTAACCTGGAAGATACCATTTTTGCCGGCGCCATTATTCATCATACCAAAGAACATTTTCTTGTTGACTCCGATTCATCCTTCGCGGCAGAAAAGCTTTATGTGAACTCCCGGCGCAACATGATGCACTTCGTGAAACAATCATCGCACTATCGCCGCCTCGCTCACCTCGGTGTGGTGAATGATGTTAAGTATTGCCTGCGTCCTGACCTTACCGATGTGGTTCCCGTTTTAAAAGATGGTTCGCTCGTTCGGGCAAGCATCACGGAAGATTTGGAAGGAGAATTTTTCACACTGAAAGACGGTCACGGAATATAATGACAAGGATTGTTTTGATCATTGGCATCGGAGGATTCATCGGAACGATTGCACGCTACCTCTCTCAGCAAGTCATCTACAGATTTTATCCTGCAACATTTCCCATAGGAACGCTGAGTGTAAATCTGCTCGGCTGCCTGCTCATTGGAATTTTTTATGCCCTCAGTGAAAGAGGCAATCTTCTTTCTCCTGAATGGAGGATGTTTCTCACTACTGGTTTCTGTGGCGGCTTCACCACCTTTTCAACTTTTTCGTATGAGAGTGTGCAATTGCTGAATGACGGTGAGTACACGTATGTTGCAGTGTTTGCAGTTGCGAGCGTGATCATCGGAATACTCGCAACAATTTTTGGAATTTGGATATCGAAAACAATTCTTGCGTAAGAAGAAGAGGCTGTCACAAAAGTTAGAAAAAGAAAACCGCAAAGCTCGCTGAGTGCACGCAGAGAAAACGCAAAGTGTTGATTTTGATGTGCATTTTCTTCGCGAAATTTTGCGATTCCTTTGCGTACTCCCTGTTAAAATTCTTTTGAGACAACCTCTTCTAAACTAACGCTTATGCAACTCGACAAAGATTCTAAACTCCTCCGCATCTTCATAGGAGAAATGGACAAGCTCCATGGCAAACCATTGTATGAGGAATTAGTGTATGCAGCAAAGAAAGATGGCATTGCAGGCGCTACGGTGCTACGGGGAATTCTATCCTTCGGAGCATCCTCAAGAATTCATACTGCGAAAATGCTTGACCTTTCTTCAGACCTTCCTATTGTAGTTGAGATCGTTGATCAGCAGGAAAAGATTGATCGCTTTGTTGAGCTCGCTGATAAAATGATCGAAGAGGCAAAGTGTGGTGCGCTTATTACTATAGAGAAAGCTGAAGTGATTCGGTACAGGTCGAGAAAGTAATTACCACCCAAACTCCGGCGGAGTTGAAAAAACTCCACCGGAGTTACCTTCGCTCCGTTAGAGATTCAATTCAAGAAATTCAGTTTTTGTATCGAGTACATCAATGTAGGTAATGGAGGAATTCTTATCCTTTACTTTTCCAATTTCTTCCACAGGTGTATGTCCTACCACCTGGTGATAACCGCTGAGGAGATCATGTTTCGTCTCTCTGGCATCAGCCCATAGAATGCCACCGTATTTGGAAGTGCCGCCCCGAAGCTGAGCGCAATCAAACAAACAGTAATCGTCATTCCGCTTTTCATGAAGGACATTGAAAACTTCGGCCAGATTTTTTTCCGGGAAGCCATATTCCCGAAACAACCATTCATGCTTTACGAACCAGGAATGTGATACGCCGGCATGAGTAAAGAGATGGTGTTTTTCTTCCCATGCCATCTGAAATAACTTTCTGTTCTCTTTGAAAAAGATGGTCAATTGCTTTTGTGCTTCCGGCCGAAAACCACTGCAACTGTAATAAGGGAAGTGCAAATACTGAACATCATGATTGCCGAGAAGCAAAATAAATTTTTCATGATTTATTTTTTTGAGCTGAACGATTTGTTGCAGGTTGGTAAAAATTTCTTCGTTGGTTGCGGTAAAGCTATCAGTATAGTCACCGATGAAAATTACTTTATCAAACTGCGTGAAATCTATCTCTTTCCAGCAATTCTTCCCGTGCAAATCACCGATGGTAATAATTTTCATCCTGAAAAAATCAATGCAGTGAAGTTATCGGGTCGAAGCAAAATAGTCTTCGTTAGGTGCTTCAGTTATGACAAAAGTATACTCATCCTGCGTACCTTTGCTTCATGGGTTCCTCATCAATGATCGTTCTCGTTTGTGCTGCTGTTGCTTTTTCAGCGGGAGGAATTCTTGCTGCAAAAGTTTTGGTAAAGGGAACAAAGAATGCTGCAAAAGGTCAGGCGTATGAATGCGGGATTCCGGCACAGGGTACTCCGTGGAATCAGTTTAACGTCGGCTACTACCTCTTCGCACTCATCTTTTTGATTTTTGATGTGGAGTTGATTTTCATGTATCCCTGGGCTGTGGTGGTGAAGAGTATTGGGTGGAGTGCACTGGTGGAAATTGTAGTTTTTATTTTCATACTCTTCATGGGATTTCTTTATGCGCATAAAAAAGGAGCATTGAAGTGGATGTAGAAACTGAAATAAAAAAACCGGCTCCCTTTCCCGGGCAAGTTGTTGAAACTCCCGGTGGAGGAATTGTACTGAGCACCATTGATGATGTGATCAATTGGGCGCGATCAAATTCTTTGTGGCCTCTTGTATTTGGAACAAGCTGTTGCGCCATAGAGATGATGAGCGCTGCTTCGGCAAAATATGACTGGTCACGATTTGGATTTGAAGTAGCCCGCGCAACGCCGCGCCAAGCTGATGTAATCATCATCGCCGGAACTATCGTAAACAAAATGGCACCGGTGCTGAAACGATTGTATGACCAGATGGCGGATCCAAAATATGTGATCGCCATGGGCGCATGTGCAACGAGCGGCGGTCCGTTTTTCTACAATACATATTCAGTGGTGAAGGGCGCCGATCATGTTATTCCCGTTGATGTATATGTAGCAGGATGTCCGCCGCGACCGGAGGCACTATTGCATGCATTGATCACGCTCCAGGAAAAAATTAAGAGCGGGCTGACCAGAGAGCAAATCAAAATGGAGAAGCCGGCAAAACCTTTCTGAATGACGAGCGAAGAGTTGAAAACGAAAATCACTGAACTGCTTCCAACTGCTGCGTTTGAAGAAGGGGCTGAGTGGTTAACCGTGATGATTGAACCCAAAGAGTGGAAAGTATTCGCAGAACGACTGCATTCTGCTCCGGAACTAAAATTCGATTATCTCTTCTGCCTCACCGGTGTTGACTGGAAAACCCATCTTACTGTTGTATATCATTTTACGTCCACTTTATTTCGTCATACTCTTGTTGTGAAATCAAAACTGGACCGAATCAATCCTGAGATTGAAAGTGTGTCGCATATCTGGCGCACGGCAGAATTTAATGAGCGGGAAACGTATGAGTTATTTGGAGTAAAATTTCTCAACCACCCTGACTTGCGGCGATTGATTCTCACCGATGATTTTGAAGGATTTCCGTTGCGAAAAGATTTTGAAGATCCGGTGAACATGATAAAACTTTAAAATTTCAGATTTCGGTCCCGATGAATCGGGACCGAAATCCGAAATCATAATATGATTGAAGAAGTAGGCACAACAACCGAAGGCGATTTGATAGTCAATATCGGACCGCAGCATCCTTCTACTCATGGAGTATTGCATCTCGTTGTAACACTCAATGGTGAAACAATTAAAAAGGTTGAGCCGCATCTCGGATATATTCATCGCTCGATTGAGAAGATGTGCGAGAGTCTATCGTACCGTCAGTTCATTTACGTCACGAGCAGGATGGATTATCTCTCATCGCACATCAACAATCATGGCTGTGCTTTGTGTGTTGAGAAGGGAATGCAGATTGAAGTTCCTGCCCGCGCGCAGGTGATTCGCGTGCTCATGGATGAACTCACGCGACTGGCCTCACATCAGTTGTGGTGGGGCGCACTGGCAATGGACATCGGTGCACTTACACCCTTCTTCCATGCTTTCCGTGAACGCGAAATGATCAACGACATCATGGAAGAAACCTGCGGCGCACGGCTCACGATGAATTACATGGTTCCCGGTGGAGTGATGGCGGACATTCATCCGAATTTTCAGAAGCGAACAAAAGAATTCATTGCTTTCTTCAAAACAAAAATTGATGAGTACGATGAGCTACTCACCGGCAACGTGATTTTTATCAATCGGATGAAGGGTGTAGGTTTTATCACGAAAGAAGATGCGATCTCGTATGGCTGCACAGGTCCAACTGCGCGGGGAAGTGGCGTAAGCTGCGACATCAGGAAACTATATCCGTATGAAGTATACAACCAGGTGAAGTTTGATGAAATGATTGAAACAGGTGGTGATAGTTTTGCCCGCTATGCCGTCCGCATGAAAGAGATGCGGCAATCACTTTCAATCGTGGAACAGTTAATTGATAACATTCCCGAAGGAGATTTCCAGGCGAAGACAAAAGCCGTTTTGAAAGTACCGAAAGGAGAATTCTATTCACGGGTGGAAACTGCACGCGGTGAATTTGGTGTGTACATCATCAGTGAAGGAGGAACAACACCATACCGGATAAAATTTCGTTCGCCGGGATATTGCAATCTTTCTGCGCTCGATCACATGGCAAAAGGCGGAAAGATTGGTGACCTTGTGGCCATTATGGGAACGCTGGATTTGGTAATTCCGGATATAGACAGATAAAAAATGCCTTCTGGTTTTAAGGAGTTCTTACAATGACGTTCATACACTTCAGCCTTGCTTTCATAACGTCATTTCTATTTTTTTCCCTTTTAAAAATGGTTAGTACTCTGAATGACTGACGGATAGTGTGAAAGTCATTGCAGCTTTTTGACGTGCCCCCTTTTTTTTTCAAAGCGGATGCATGAGTGCTGAGAGAATTTAAACAGCCTCATTTGATTTACCTTCACACGGGCAAATACTCATCTTATTCTGAATTACCTTATATGTTTATCAAATGCATCTCTTCTCTATTGCTGATTATTTTTTTCTGCACATTAATTTCAAATGCCCAGGAAAATCAGGTTCAATCTCTTAAAGGAATCCGGAAGGAGTTGAAAAAGAAATTTTTTTTCTACTGGGGATATAACAGGGCCATCTACACACGCAGCGACATCCATTTGAGCGGGGCCAACTATGATATCACGGTGTTTGATGTAACCGCTCATGATCGTCCTTCTCCATTTACTTTTAAAGAATATTTCGGCCCCACTTCATGGTCGGTTCCGCAATACAACTATCGTATTGGTTACTATTTCACCGAGCGGTTTAGCATTTCATTCGGTCAGGATCACATGAAGTATGTGATGGATGCAAATCAAACTGCGAAACTGTCAGGTGTTATTTCTCCGGAGGCCTCTGAGAAATATGCGGGCTCTTATCTTGAAACTCCGATAACAGTTACTCCTGATTTCTTATCGTATGAACACACGGACGGACTTAACCTGTTTTCACTTGACATCGAATACACATTGCCGCTGGCTAAATTTTTTCAAAATAAATTGCTCATTGATTTGAATGCGGGCGTAGGCGGAATATGGATGGGACCGCGAAGTGATGTGCGGGTGTTTGGTTACGGGTTAAACAATGACTATCACGTAGCAGGTTATTCAATGACGGCGAAAGCAGGGCCTCAGATGGAATTCTTCCGTCACTATTTTTTGAGGGCACAAGCGCGCGCAGGCTATGTCACGCTGCCGAGTGTTTTGATTCACAATGATGAACCCGATCACGCTGATCAGAATTTCAGTTTTATGGAATGGTATATCGTTGCCGGAATTCTGCTTCCTTTTAAAACCTCAGCGAAATAACTTATCAATTTGATAAAAGAGCAAATCATCGGGTACTACGGGAAAAATTCAGTGTTCAAATTCCGAGTTTGTGTTTTGAAATTTTTCTTCTTGAAATTTTCTTGAAGTTTGGATTTTTGAAGTTTGGATTTTGAAGTCCCCCCCTGGACCCTGTGAGATAATACTTTTTGTGCTCATAATGACAGCCGGATTGATACATTCCAAACAGATTCTATGAGGAATTAAATTTCTTTCGGGTAGTAAAAAGAAATGTCAACAGCGTAAGTTGCGAGGCAATGCTCAGCCAAAATAGCCATCTGATAATTCCGGGATCATACTCAAATGTAACTTGATGCAAACCTTCTGGCAATGCGAGCGACATGGTGGAATAGTTGCTGATTTCTATCGGCGTTGATTTATCATCAATAGTTGCTTTCCATCCGGGATAGTAATTCTGCAGCAAGGTAACAATAGCGTGACCTGAACTTTTTGTTGTGAAAGAAATTTCATTCGGGGTGAAATGCTGAATGGAAATTTCACTCGATAATGTGTCGCGGTTGCTCTTCGAAAATTTCTCAGCATAATTTTTTGAAACCAACACGGAATTTTTCAACGGCGTGAATGCAGTATCACGGTAATTTGAAGGATAGGTTTGGAGCTGATCGCTAATGAAAACCAGTGGATGATGCAACAATACATGCTTCTTCGGAAAATCATCAAGTGAATCTTTATTGTTCAGGTCAAAAGGATTGTAACTGTTCCAGGCAAATTGCTTTTTGAAGAGATTGTTATTGTAATACGATGGAGAGAATGAGCCGTCGCCTTCATGAGTAACATCAGTCAGGTTTTTCTCCATGGAAATTGGAAACCCTTTGGGTTGTTGCTTCAACATGGTGTTCAGCGATCGAACATCATGAGTACCAAAAACAGTTACCCGTGAATTTAGCAGCGTGGCAATCCCCATGTCAGCACATACTATCATGACCAGGAGCGAATGAAACAGCGGTTGTGATAAGCGAGCCCGCCGCGAAAAAATAAAAATGAATGCGATGGCAAAAGAGGCCTGCAAGAAGGATTGAAGAAGTATGTTGTTGGTGATGGTGCTTTGAAGCGTGAAGGACTTCATTGCATCCACGGAAAAATTTTCCGGAAGCATGATTCGATGCTCGTCGAGATAAGAAAACACAGCAGCAGCAAGGATCACAATGAGAAGAACAACGGACGCATGAATCGCTCTCCTGTAAGATTCCGGATTGTTCATCACCATCCCCGCAACAATCAGAAATCCTATTATTGCAAATAACCGGAATGATGCCGCAAAGCGAATGTGATCAATGAGAGGTACATACCTGAATAACACATTCCAGATAAAAAAACTTCCACCGAATGAAATCATAAGCATCAAACACGAGCTGAAAAATAAAATCCAAACTGTTCTTTGCTGTCGGGTAATCATGAGCGTGATCAGAATAATCAACGGCAGCAGACCGATGTAGCCGTTGATCATTGAAACATCTGATCTGAAGAATGTGGTGTGGCTAAGCGTTGCCGCCGGAAATAAGAATGAAACGATGCTTTGCGGTGTGAAGGCTGAAGCAAACGCGGGATCCATCTTTAGCGGCGCTGCTCTTGTGAAATACGGTAATGCCTTAATGAATGAAACGATATAGGGAGCGGTAATCACTGCATAGCAACCTGTCAACAATAAATTCAGCAGGAAAAATTTTTTGAGTGATGGCGTTTCATGATTACGAAATTTCTTCACCGCAAAAACGATTGAGCAAATCACCACTACATAAATGAGTTCGATGATGAAGGCCGGGTAACCGCCTGTCGTCATCATCATTAAACACAAAGCCGTGGCGATAGCATCGCGCACAGTTCCGTATTCTTCAACTGAGTTCTTAGAGACAAAAATTTTCTTCCAATAAAAAATTACCCACGGCAGCCATGCAGCACTAATGATCCACGATAGGTGCTGTGCATTGCCAATGAATACACCGCACAATTGATAAGCAATAGCAGTGCACAACGAGATATACGCTGACTTTGTAACCGAGAGCATGAGGCGATACATGCCCCAGCCGGCAATCATGATGTGCAGCAGGTACTCCCAGTTGATCGTGTAAAAATCATAGCCGAAGAAAAAACCGATGATCCAGGCGATGGGGTAAAAAGCGCCGCTTTGCGGATCAACGTGAAACGGAATTCCTAAACCGGAGTAAGGGTTCCACCAGGGAAAAATTCCGTGTCGCAAGCATTCACCGAGAAAATAACGCTGCGGCAAAAAGTAATCTGCCACATCGAATGCCATGGCGCGGGCGTGAATCCACAATGGTGCCAGTGCTAACAGTGGAACAATGACAAGCAGCAGAGGAGAAATTTTTTTGCGCATCGTATTCAATGGTACAGTCGCAGTGGATGAAGATACGAGGCATGCTGCGAAATGGTCAAAACCGGCCGGGCAACTGAAACCTGCACTGTACTTTTGAACAATATGATTCACAGAACCAGGGGCATCGTTTTTCGCACGGTGAAATTTTCTGAAACGAGCGTGATCAGTAAAATCTATACGGAGAAATTCGGGATGCGATCATATATTGTGAATGGTGTGCGCTCTGAGAAATCAAAAACCAAAGCTGTGCTGCTGCACGTGATGAGCATGCTGGATATGGAAGTATATCATCACGAACATCGTAATCTGAATCGCATCAAAGAAATGCGACCGGCGTATGTTTTCTCTTCGGTATTATTTGATCCGCTGAAGAGTTCTCTTGGTTTGTTCATGATGGAAGTGCTGAACAAATGCATTCATGAGGAAGAGGCGAATGAAGAGATGTTCGCTTTCATAACCGGGAAACTGCAGTCGCTTGATCAGCAACAAAAAATTCCGGTTGACTACTTGCTGAAGTTTTTACTTGAACTGTCATCGCTGATTGGTTTCCATCCTCATGGAGAATTCAGCAGCGCAACTTCGTATTTTGATTTGCAGGCAGGAAGATTTGTTGCCGACGCATCTGTTCATCCTTACATGATTCATCCGCCACTTTCAGAAAGCTTTTCATTGCTCACTCACGAGCAAAACTTTTCCAAAGTTTCTTCACGGGGCTCTGCGGGGAACTTTGGAAAAGTTCAGTCCGGGTTTACCGGATTTGATACGGGGATAAGAAGACAACTTCTCGATGCGCTTCTTCAATATTATCAATTGCATGTACCGAATTTCTCGATGCCGAAATCGCTTCATGTGTTGGATGAAGTATTCAAATAAGAAGCAGTCGAAACCTACAATACAATGCACGATACACAAATCACCACGCACATTTCCCGGATGAAAGCAGTCGTGTTACGTTTGTCGCGTCTCGTTCAGATAGCTGAATCCTGAAATTAACACAGACTTATCACAATGCGCAAGGTCATTACCCGAACCATTCTGCTTCTCTCACTCGTGAGTTTATTCAATGACATCTCGAGCGAAATGCTTTATCCGGTCATGCCTTTGTTTCTTTCTTCGATTGGGTTTTCTACAGTGTTAATTGGGGTGTTAGAGGGATTTGCTGAAGCTGTTGCGGGTCTTAGTAAGATGTATTTCGGAAGAATGAGTGATGAAGCTGGCAGGCGAATGCCTTTTGTCAGGCTGGGCTATTTGATGAGCGCCATTTCAAAACCAATGATGGCTGTGTTTACTTTTCCGATCTGGATTTTTTCATCCCGAACACTTGATCGTTTGGGAAAAGGTGTGCGTACAAGTGCACGGGATGCGTTGCTTTCTGATGAAACACTGGCAGAACACAAAGGCACAGTCTTCGGATTTCACAGAGCGCTGGATACCGTGGGTGCTGCGATAGGTCCGGCGCTGACATTGATCTATCTGCAGTTTCATCCGGAGGACTACAAAATACTTTTTCTCATTGCGTTCCTTCCGGCAATTATTAGCGTTGGCTTTACATTCGTCATTCATGAGAAAAAAGCTGAGAAGAAAGAACCTGAATCAACTTCTTTCCTTCAAAAATTTTTTTACTGGAAAAAATCTCCTGTAGCATTCCGGCAACTCATGATTGGCTTATTATTTTTTGGATTGATGAACAGCTCCGATGTTTTTCTGCTGCTTCGCGCAAAGCAGGTCACACACAACGATGCAGCAGTTTTAGCCTCTTACATTTTATACAACCTCGTATTTGCGTTGTTTGCCTTTCCTCTTGGAAGAATCGCTGATAAAATTGGAATGAAGAAAATGATTGTGACCGGGCTTTTGATCTTCACTTTCGTGTATGCCGGGATGTCTCAGGCACACAGCACGGTGATGATCGTTGGGTTACTTTTTCTCTATGGTATCTATGCAGCCGCAACAGAAGGAATCACAAGAGCGCTCGTGAGTAATCTTGTTCCAAACAGTGAAACAGCTTCAGCGCTTGGATTTTATACAGGATGGAATTCAATCTGCACACTGATAGCAAGCAGTCTGACAGGCTGGATCTGGTATGCCTCGTCGCCTGAAACAGCTTTTCTATTGAGTGCAGGTGGCACCCTAGGAGTAGCAATTTATTTAGCGATAAAAAAATTGTAGCGCGACTTTTAAGTCGTGCTTTTTTTCACGAATACCTTAACGAAACAAAAGCGACTTAAAAGTCGCGCTACACTATATACAGTATATTTAGAACATGCTTCGCTTTATATTCCTGGTTTCATGCTGTTGTTTCTCACTCAATGCGCAGGCGCAATACATGTACATGAAGCATTTCACTTCAAGCGATGGCCTTCCAAGCAATACCGTAAATGACGTGATACAGGATGATGACGATTTCATTTGGTTCGCTACGGATCACGGAGTGAGTCGCTTCGATGGACATCATTTTACAAACTACACAACGGAAGACGGGCTTGACGACGATGAGGTCATTCGTTTGGGAAAAGACCTGAAGGGAAGAATCTGGTTCCTGGGTTTCAGCGGGAAGGCATGCTTTTTTTTTCACGGAAAATTTTACAACGCAGAAAATTCTCCGCTGGTAGCGCAAACACGGTTAGGCTCTGCTTTCACGAAATTTTTGATTTCGAAAAAAGGAACGATTTATCTCGTTTCTCTCACAGATGGTTTTATCCAGATAAAAGGAGACAGCGTTACAAAATTTTCCAAGCACGTCTTGTTGCAGGCAGGAATTCCATATCCGAATGGATTCAAATACTTAAAGATGGATACTACCGGTGATCTCTGGCTCTTTTCTACGGACAGTATTTATGTTTTAAAGGATGGAAACCTTCGTTCAAAAGTATTTTCTCAAAAGCCATTTCCTAAAAGCATTGATCAGAGCTTTTTTCTTTCTGACGGTTCTTATATAATTGCTTTTAACGGCAAACTTTTTAGATACTCCGGGAATAAAGTTGACTCTTCAAAAAAATTGATATTGCCTCCGTTTCATGATTACTTAAGTGTTGAAGAAGACGGCAATAACAACCTGTGGGCGATGTCCGAAACAGGCGCTTATCTTTTTCGGGATAAAAATTTAGATGAGGCACATCAAACAAAAATTCTTGAAAGCAAATACGGCGGTCACGTAGTCACTGATCATGAGGGCAGCACATGGCTTTCACCGCTGCGCGATGGTGTGTACATGATTCCTTCCCTCGATGTTCAATTCCTGAGCACTTTAACCGGGATGGCGAATAACAATGTATTGGTGCTTACTGATCATCCGCAAGGAGTCATTGCAGGATTTGCAAATGGATCCATACAACTCATTCAATACACAGATCATTTGCTCATGTTGCAACCACCGGTAACAATCGGCTCGTACATGGTTGAAATATTTCCTGACAAAAAAAACCAATGGCTTCTTCTCACCAATGCAGAAGTAATCAGGGCTGATGAGCATTTTAAAGAGATTGAAAGAAATCCCTCCAACTGGGCTAAATCTTATTTGCGTGTGGGAAATGATTCCCTGCTTATTGGTGGTGGCTTTCTTCTTTCGTTATTCCAAAAAGGAAAACTCAGTCCCATCTATAAGTTTCCGCGGGAGAATAGAATTTACTCACTGGCCGAAGACAAACAACATCTTTTATGGCTGGGAACAGAAGAAGGTCTTTATTCTTTTCGTGATTCAGCCCTCCAATTCCTCGCTGAAAAATTTCCGGTATTAAAAGGAAGAATAAATGACCTGGAGTTCGACGCACAAAGACGGTGGTTGTGGATTGCGTCTTCACAGAATGGCTTGTTGCTCATGGAAGGAAACCGGGTTCGCAGTTTACTCCCATCAGGGGAAAAAATTTCTGCGAGTAAAATTCTTATTGATCACGATGGAACTGTTTACGCAGGAACTGATAAAGGAATTTTTATTATCAAAGAAAATGAAAACGGGAATTTTCAACTCACCCGGATCAGAAAATCAGATGGACTGGCTTCGGAAAAAATCAATACGCTATTAGTGAAAGATGGAATGATTTGGATTGGAACTGATGAAGGACTGCAAATCTTTCCCCTTGATAAAAAGCTAAAACAAGTTACATCAATTCCCATCCGGTTGACGGCATTTACCATTAACGGAAAAGCTTTATCTGCAGACAACACCCTCAGTCTGGATTATCGGCAGAATAATATCCATCTTTCATTCACCGGCATTAGTTTTCGGGAACCCCAATCAGTGATGTATCGATACAAGCTTCAATCGGGTGATACCGCCTGGCATTATACTTCTAATTCATCACTCGACTTGCCTGATGTTTCGCCCGCCCATTATCATCTTACCATTCAGGCAGGTACATCGCAGAGCAACTGGTCTTCAGTGCCGCTGCAGATTTCTTTTACTATTCACGCACCATTCTGGAAAACGTGGTGGTTTTATTTTCTGGGTGTGGTGGCAGTAGCAATGTCAGGGTATTTCATTTTTCGTTCCCGCTTCAGAATGCATGTTAAGGAAGAAGAACAAAAAAGAAAATCGGTAGAAGCGGAACTGGCTGCATTACGTGCCCAGATGAATCCGCATTTTATTTTCAATTCACTCAATGCTATCCAGGATTTCATCTTCCAGCATAAAACTGAAGAAGCCAATGAGTATCTCGCCAAGTTTGCAAGACTCATTCGCGCAATACTGAATCAGTCGAGAAAACAATTTGTGTCAATCGAGGAAGAGTGTGAGCTGCTGAAGATGTATCTGGAGCTGGAATCACTGCGTTTCAATCATGCTTTCGAATGGGAAATGAAAATGGGGAACGAAATCATTTCCTCTGAAACGATGATTCCGTCCATGCTGCTGCAACCCGTGGTGGAGAATTCCATCAAGCACGGGTTCAAAAACCTGAAACGAAAAGGGCTGCTGAAGATCAGTTTTGAAAAAGAAAATGGTTTCATCCGCTGCGAGATTGCGGATAATGGGATCGGAAGATCAGCAGAGAAAAACACCGAAGAAAATTCTCTCGCTCTCTCCATCACCCGGGAGCGACTGGCAATACTCAATCAATCATTGCATCATCCGTGCACCATGGAAGTAACTGATCTCTTTGATAATGGCGAGGCGAAGGGGTTGCGAACGGTGTTTCGATTTCCGGTAAACATTATCTAGGAAAAAAGAGGGCAAGGAGCAACAGCCGATAAAAAGTTATCTTGTGGAGATGCTCCGCTTTATCATTGTTGAAGACGAAGACCGAAGCGCCGATGTATTGCTGCGAATCATGTCACAGCATTTTCCGGCTATGATGTTTGAAGGAAGAGCTGGCAACGTGCAGGATGCTGTTGCGCTCATCAAAGAAAAAAAAACCGATCTCGTTTTTCTCGATGTGGAGTTGCCCGACGGAACGGGGATGGATGTGTTGCGCCGCTTCGAACAACGAACATTCAAAGTAATCTTCACCACTGCGTATGATCATTATGCATTGCCCGCCATAAAATTTTCAGCTATAGATTTTCTTCTCAAGCCGCTGAGCATAGAAGAAACAAAATCGGCTGTAGACAAGGTACTTCACCAATCACAAATCGAGCGGCTCGATCAGTTAGTGAAATCACAGGAGAGCGGGAAACTGAAGCGATTGGCCCTGCCGACCCTCGAGGGCTTTGCATTCATTGAAGTAGCTGATCTTATTTTTCTTGCTGCCGAAGGAAACTACACAGTGCTGCATACCAATGACGGAAAAAAACATATCGTTTCCAAATCACTGAAAGAATATGAAGAGCTATTGGCGTCGCACGGATTTTTTCGCATCCATCATTCACACGTGATTCAACTCGATAAAATTGTGAGGTATGTGAAAGGCAGTGGTGGTTACGTAGTGATGAAGGATGGAACCTCGCTCGATGTTTCAGCAAGAAGGAAGGAAGAATTTTTAAAGAAGCTGACTTCTCTTTAATGAATTACCAATTCACTTCATAGAGTCCCGCGGACAAATAATTTCTAATGTTTAATTTACAAATGAGCTGAGTATTGGCGCATTACTTCAGGAGAATTTGGAAGTAAAAGATTTATCCTACACTTATCATCCGATCTTCTACACTTAACAATTCCAGGAGCACAAGTACTCATTAGCGCTTGACCTCACTTGTTGCAATAGCCATTTTTGATTCTGCAAAATGGCCGAGAATAAAATAATTATTGATGAGGGCACCGAAGAAAATTGGGAGACCTATCAGCCCGAAGTGAATTTGATTCCCATGGTTGAATTCATTCAAATCAAGTTCACAAAAAAAGTTGCAGATGCTGTGAACATTTACAAGCGCCATCCGGGAAATGAACCCTGGGAGTTTATCGCCACCGCCGTGAACTCGCCTTTTGATGATCACGAATCAGAAGAAAATTGGGAATACTGTATTCGTGGCGTGAAGGAAAACAGGGAGGTAGGAATTCCCGTCGTGATCTCTGTGCTTACTAATAATCTTCATTCAAAATAATTTTTTCACTCACACTAAATCCCCGGTTATGAAAAACCTTACTCTCCGATTTCTTTTCATGTTTGCAGCCCTTTTGATGCAACATTTTTATTCCGCTGCACAGGTAGAGTGCATCATTACTCAAAACCCAACCTATCCGTGTGATACCGGCTCTGCGGGTCAGGGAAACTTTGAGTGTATTCATGTATGTGCAGGTGATACGGTGGAATACTCCTCCGTTGTGCAAGGCATCGCATATAAGTGGGGGATTTCCGGGGGAGGAACTATTATTGGGGCGGACTCTTTGAGTTTTGTTACTGTTGCATGGAATACACCCGGGCAATATGTAGTGTATGTGGCAATAACCACCAGTGCAGGGGGACAAATTATTCCATGCCATCAATGTGTGATTGTAGAGCCGGGGGTTACGGCTTTGATCGGCACAACAGGTTATACGATTAATAACAATGGCTGTGTTCAGGTTTGCGACAGCACTTCAGTTACATTCAACAATCTTTCTTTCTCCGGAATTATATCGAGTGACTGGGATTTCGGTGATGGATTCTTTACAT
>DASRAJ010000024.1:0-47707 GCA_035638255.1 Chitinophagales bacterium | reverse complement strand
TGTTTGATGAGGTAAAAAACAACGAGGGCATCTCAACAAAATCTCTTGGCTACTTTGAATTGAAAAATGTGAAGCTGCCAATGCAGGTATATGCGATCACTAACCCCGGCATTGTAATTCCATCGAGGGAAGATTTGAGAGGAAAAACGAAATCAGTGTTGAACGGAATTGCTGTTCTTCCATTTGCATCATTGAGTTCCGATCCCGAGAACGAATTCTTCTGCGATGGAATGACGGAAGAGTTGATCAACGTACTTGCTAAAGTGGATGGCTTGCAAGTAACATCCCGCACTTCAGCATTTGCTTTCAAAGGAAAGCATGAAGACGTGAGAGAGATCGCTGCGAAACTCAACGTTCAGAAAATTATTGAGGGCAGCGTGCGTAAAGCGGGAAACAAAATGCGCATCACCGCACAGCTCATCAATGCCGCAGACGGTTATCATATCTGGAGTGAAACGTATGACCGCAGTCTCGAAGACATCTTCGAGATTCAGGATGACATTGCGCGTGCCATCGCAAACAAGATGCGTGAGAATCTCACCACCGAACAACATCAATCACAACTCGCGAAGACTTCCACGCAAAATCTCGATGCTTACAAAAAATATCTCCAGGCAAACCTCTTTTATAACCGTCCTGCGATGGATGACAGGATGCGTGCTATCGGGTTGCTGCATGAAGCAACACAACTGGATCCAAACATGACAGATGCCTGGGCATTGCTCTCCTTCATTCACTCCTTCTTTGGTCAGTCAGGACAAATGAACTCACAGGAGGCGATCGCAAAAGCACGTGAGTATTCGGCCAAGGCAATGGAATTGGATCCTGATAATGCCAATGCACTTATGTCAATGGGTTTGCTGAAGCTTTATTCATGGGAATGGGATGAGTGCAGCCTGCTGATCAGAAAAGCGAGAGAGCTGAACCCAAACAATGCGTTCGTTCTCCAGCTTTCCTGTGAGTACAATCTTGTTTTCATGAATGATGAAAAGATTGTTGCCGATGCGCGATTGATGCGTCAGCTCGATCCGCTTTCAGCAGTGACGCTGGGACAGGCTGCGCGCTACTTCGGATTCCTTGGCATGTTTGAAGAAGCATTGATTACAGTTGACCAGGCGTTGCAGATTGACGAGCGCAATGTTGGTGCCCGCAACGCAAAAGCAATTTCACTTTCAATAAAAGGTGACCTGGATGAGGCACTCAGTGTAGTGGAAGAAACAAGGCGAATGGCGGGCAACTTTCCTTTCGTGCTCCTCACGCAATCACACGTTTACTTTAAGCGCGGTGAATCCGCCAAAGCGCGTGAAATACTTTTTACGTTTGAAAAACTACAGCAGGAAAATCCATCAACCAATTATGATTTTGCGCTTGCTCTTGCTGCGCTCTACTCAGGAGAACAGGAAAAATTCCATTCATATTATGACAGCGGTCTGCAGAAGAAATCATTGCTGCTTCTGCAGATTTACGGAAGTGAACTCATGCGCATAGCCTGGTATGATGAGCATGTGATCGAATCGAGGAGGAAGTTGGGGTTGCCGGTGAAGAGTCGTGAATCGTGAAACGTGAGTCGTGAGAGAAAATATTAACCTGGAAAAGAATTTTTGATAATGAAAAAATTTCTGCTCGCTTTTTTGATTTTCATTTCGGTTACTGAAATGAAAATTTCTTTCGGGCAAACGTATCATTCATTCCCGGATACGATGGCGAGTTGGAGTGAAGCCGGCGGCGATTGTGATGATGCATATAATCCAACTTGGTGCTGGGATGATGGCTGGCACTTTGAATTGGTGAAAGATTCAATTATCAATTCAAATAATTATACACTTCTGAGTTACCAGCAGAGCTACAGTTACGTTGCATTTTTCAACGGAAACTATTGGATTTACCTCGGTGGTAACTACCCCTTGGAATTTCCGGGTGATGTTGTTGGAGGAATTCGTGAAGATTCAGGAAAGAAAATTTGGTTCAGAGCGCTGGGCAATCCATTCACTGTTCAAGGATTTCCAACATCAAAAACATTTCCGCAAGACAGCGATATTCTCATATACGATTTTGATATTGCTGTTGGCGACACACTCAGTTGGAAGGAGTATGATCCGATCGTGTATTCAATTGATTCAATTCAGCTTTTAGATTTGGAATGGAGAAGAACTTACCGATTCAGTTCATATTACTACTATGAGGCTGATTTTTGGATTGAAGGCCTGGGTTCTAACCTTGGCTTGTTTGGTGCATATAATGGTCCTCCCTTCGAAGGCGGATATCAACTCTTGTGTTTTAAGAAAGATTCAAACCTGCTGTACGAGAATCTGGGTTATGGTGCAGTTTCTTGTGATGAACTTTATACAGATATTTTGGAAGAAGGGCATCAGAAATCAATTTCTGTTTTTCCCAATCCTGTAAGCGACTTCATCACCTTCTATCCCAGCAATTTCCCCTGTGAAAAATTCACACTGACAATTTACAACTCTAATGGGCAACAACTGAATGACTACAACAATCTTCATTCTTCCCAACTCAAAATTCCCGTCACTCAACTCGGTGCTGATGGTCTGTATTTCTATACACTAAGTGTTGATAATCAAAAAATCTTTGCAGGGAAATTTATGGTGCAGCGATGAATGCGAGGAAGGCACTTTCAGCTTTATAGGTCAATGCAACAGAAAAATAAACTTTTCAGACTTCCGGCTTCGCGGCTGGCTCGGCGTGATTCTGATTATGCGGGATGCGATTCTGTTCAGGCAGGTATTCTTCAACAAAGTACATATCAATCGCCCCTTTATATTTTGCCTGAATTTTTCCGCGATGGGTGCAATTGAATTTATCTTTCACTAATTCATAGGTAGATTCACTGATGTTTACTTTCCCGATCTCACCGGAAGATTCCATTCGCGAGGCGATGTTTACGGTGTCGCCCCATATATCGTAAGCAAATTTTTTAATCCCCACGATTCCGGCTACCACCGGCCCGGTATTCACGCCAATCCTGATTTCAAAATAATTCTTACCTTCAGCGATACGCCTTTGTTTTTCCTCTTCAATAAAATCACGCATCTTCAATGCTGCCCTCACTGTATCAACTGCATGTGTTTTACTCTCTTCAGGCAAGCCGCCTGCGCACATGTAACTATCGCCGATGGTTTTTATTTTTTCAATTCTGTAAGTAGTGACGATGTTATCGAAAGAAGAATAGCAATGGTTGATTTCGTTCACTAATTCCTGCGCACTTAAGTTTTCACTCATGCGCGTGAAGCCCTTAAAGTCAGTGAACAAGACTGTAACCTGGCTAAAGTCGTTTGCCTTGGCTGAACCGGTGGCCATGAGTTCCTTTGCTGTTTGAGCAGGCAGAATATTCAGCAGCAATTCTTCGCTCCGTTTTTTCTCTTTACTGATTCTGTTACGCTGCATCAGGAATACTCCGGCGAACAACAGGACAACCGTGATGCCGCCTATTAGCCCATTGCGGACAAGCCGCTGCCTGCTGATGACTTCCTGTTGAAGGTTAATTTCTCCCTGCTTCTTATCAATTTCAAATGCGAAAAGTTTTGTGCTGAGTTTCTTGTCAACTTCAAGGTTATAGATTTTATTTTTCACTTCCAGCATCAGCGTTTGATACTTAAAGGCATTATTGTAATCCTTTAGCTCTGAGTAAGAGGAACTAAGTCCCAGGTAAACCTTTTCCAAATCATAACTTTCTTCAAGCCCGATGTCTTTTAAAATTTCCTCAGCTTTTTTGTAGATCACTATTGCAGATTTATAATCTACTTTTTCTTTATCGGTTTCTGCAATTCCTAAAAGTGCCTGTGCCATATCCAGTTTTGCATCAATCACCTTTGCCGAATCGTATGCCTGCTGATGATATTGAACGGCAAGAGCGAAATCTTTTTTCATCCTGTAAATTTTTCCTATGACATTCAGAGCATAAGGAAGACTTGATGAACCAGTATACATATCGCGCGCATTCTTTAAATAAAAAAGTGCAGAATCAAGTTTTTGCTGACTAACATATACTTCACCGATGTTCGCATTGCTGTTTCCAATAAGTTCGCTGTCACCAATAGTTATGCTAAGGAGCAAGGCATTCCGGTGAAATTGAAGCGCCTTGTCATAAGTTGCCGGTTTGTTACTGTAGACGCCTCCAATATTTGTAAGAGCAGTAGCAATCCTTAGAGTGTCTTTAATTTCCTCAGATACCTTGAGTGATTTCAGATAATAATCCAATGCATTAGCTTCATCTCCTTTATTGTAATAAATTACCCCAATGTTATTCAGCATGTTGGCAGCGCCAACTTTTATTCCATTCACTTCAAAAACATTAAGTGCTTCCTTCCATACCTGCAAGGCCTCTACATAATTTCCCTGGATATTATAAACCAGCCCTTTACTTTTCAATGCATAACCAAGTCCTTTTGGATAATTTATTTTTTCGGCCAGATCCTTTGCTTCGCTTGCATATACTATTGCAGTGTCAGCCGAAAGGTCCCGGTACCTGGCACTTAATTCTATCAGCATATTAACCTTGTTTGAATCATCGGCTGCAGTGGCGATGGTTTTTTTCAAACTGTCAATCGGGTATTGCTGTGCGGCGCAAAAAAAGGAAAGAGAAAATAACAAAATGCTGCCCAGAGTTTTTGGTCCCCACATAAGTTTGGTTTCTACAAGACGGCTAAAAGTAAAAAAATATTTTTTCGCACTGATAGAAGACAAATGAATAAAAAAACGGGGAAGCAAGATTGCTCTCCCGCTATTAATACCGGATGAAAAATGAACTTCCATGAATAATAACCAATTTACTGGCTAACGTTCCTTCTCCCATGGTAAGCCGCACAAAATAAATACCCTTAACGAATGATGAGCAGTCAACTTCAACAGAATAAATTCCATCTTCATTGACATGTCCATCGAGAACGTGTCACATCGTCGAGGCGTAGACGCTATCACATCCTGTGTGATTGCCGTTGTTGGTCTTTGCGCGGAAAATGAGCGAGGGTGAGATATACACCTGAAGAGGAAGATAACTACATTTTTTTTGAGTGCCGTTGTTGACCTGGCTCGGCTTACGGCTCAGCAAAGACCAACGGCAGTCGTACTCGTTTCGATGATACCAACAAGGGCAGAAAAACCAAAAGGCTGCAAAATTCACAGCCCTTTGTTGCATTGATAAGCTTATGATACTATCTCAGCAAAGAAATTTGCGAATTGAACACTTTATCACCTGCAATCACTCTCACGAAATAATTTCCTGCAGCCAAATTCTTTGTCAAATCAACCTGGGTGAGTAAAATGCCATTGGCAATTGTTTCGCGGCTTTGGTAAATCATTTGGCCAAACATGTTAAATAGTCTGACATCTGCTCCACCATTCAGAGTTTCATCATCCAGGGAAAGATCAATCACAAAAATTCCATCAGAGGGATTGGGGTACATAGAGAGCGATGCACTTGCAATGTTACCTGAAGTATTCCTGCATGAGTTAGTTACACGAACACCCGCCGAGGTTTTGCTGCATCCTTGCGAATTTGTTACAACCACTTTGTAGCTTCCCGTTTGTGTGGCAACATAAGTTTGATCTGTAGCACCACTAATCAGAACATTTGATCGAAGCCATTTATAAGTGTAGCCTGCGCCGCTGTTTGCTGTGAGCGTGACACTTCCTGTTGAACACAGATCGAGAGAGCTATAACTGATGGTGGCACTTGGCGACTGAAGAAGAGTAACCGTTACGGCAGCAGAAGTTGAGCTGCAGTTGTAAGAGTTTGTTTCAAAAACAGAGTAGCTACTTCCCTTGTTGGTGGTGTAAGTTTGATGAGTTGCACCGGATATATTCATTGATCCTTTTTTCCATTGATAAGAAATTCCTGATCCGCCGTTTGCAGTGAAGGTGACTGAAGACCCTTTGCAAATTGTTTGAGGAGTGTTCGGCGTAACGGTAGCCGTGATGGCGTGATCGTCCACAATGCCATTGCAGTCATCATCAATACCGTTGCAATTATCTGCAACGCCGGGATGCACATTGGGATTGGCATCGTTGCAGTCAGAATTGTTGCTCACATATCCCGAAGGCGGAACACTGCTGCTTGAAGTAATCGAGTTTGAGGGATTACCATAAGTGTCACCATCTGCGTCAGCATAGTACGTGAAGACATTGCAATTTTCATCCACCTGGCCATTGCAATTATCATCAATGCCATTGCTGCAAACTTCAGCGGCGCCGGGATTAACCGATGCACTATTGTCATTACAATCGGTATTGTTCGAACTATATCCGGTTGGTGCAGTAGATGAACAGAACATTGCTGTAGTTGTTGAACCGTATCCATCCTGATCGGCGTCCAAATAATATTGTTGAGGAGTGTGAACGGTTGCATCGTTGTCACTGCAATCGGTGTTGACTGTACTGTATCCCGTGGGCGCAGTTGAAGAACACAACACCGCCGTTGTAGTTGAACCGTATCCATCCTCATCAGCATCTGAATAATATTGTTGAGGAGAGTGAACGGTTGCATCGTTGTCATTGCAATCGGTATTGTTGACCACATATCCTGAAGGAGGAGTGCTTTGACAAAGGGAAACAGTGCTGCCCGCATTGCCAAATCCATCCCCATCTGCATCGGCGTAATAGGTTACGGGAGCATGGACGGAAGCATCATTATCATTGCAGTCATTCTGATTATTGGCATATCCGATCGGCTCACTGCAGGCAAATACTACGCTTTGGGTAGTGCCATAGCCATCATGATCGTAGTCATAATACCATAAGGTGAGAGTAGTAAGATCCAAAGAGGGATCAAGTGCATCAACTAATCCGTCGCAATCATCGTCATAGCCATTGCACACTTCCTGAGCGCCGGGGTAAACAGCAGCATTGTTGTCGCTGCAATCAGTGTTGTCGGCTACATATCCTGATGGAGGCGTACTGCTCGATGAGGTTATTGTATTGTTGGCATCACCATAGCCATCATTATCCGTATCGGCATAGTATGTGAAAACGGTATTGTATGATTCAGCCAGGATTTGCCGGTTAAAAACAAATAGTGCTGTAAGAGCAAATAGCAGACTCAGTCTTGCTTTAGGTAGTGTGTAATTCATTTTCATGTGAGTGTAGGTTTTAGGGAGTGAAAACTTAAAGTGTATTGAGTGAAACTTTGATTATGAATTTTAGCTATAGAGTAAACATTGCTTTACCGTCGGGTTTCCTCACCCGCCGAAATTTGCCGAGCGCTTGTCAGTCCTATTTTACGATCACCAGCTTGCCGAATAATGTTTCCTCACCCACCACAAGACGCACAAGATATATCCCTTTCGCGAATGATGAGCAATCAACATCAACAGAATAGATTCCATCTTCTGAAACGTTACCGTCGAGCACATGAGTCATGAGCGAGCCGTTCATACCATACACATCCAATGTTGCATGACTTTCTTTTGTAGCTAAAAAGGAAACGGTCGCATTTTCTGATGCCGGGTTAGGGTAGATCTGTAAATTATTTATTTCAACACTCGAGGCATCTGCATTTTCAACCCTTACACCCCCGGAATTTTGTGAGAACCCTGCAAGGATGCGGCAATGATCAAAAGCTGATGTAATGGCGAGGCATGCGTTAGCAATTTGAACAAGAGATGGAGCTCCGTTAGATAGCGTTCCGCCAAGCCCTTTGTTCGCAAGACTGATAAGATCAGCAACAGTATTGTTTGCACCAAGATACGTAACCACTGATTGGGGGATTGCAAATACCTGTTTTGTTCCTGCAACTGCGCTTCCGTTTACACAAGTTGTTGCAGCATAAGTGGTGATATAAGGCCCTGTTATTCGCAAAGCAGCCAGAGCCGGACTAAGTCGCACGGAAAGCGCCAGAGAAATTTCCTGTCCGAGCAGATTACTTCTGAATTTCCCATTATTGAGATAGCTATTTCCGGTTGCGGTGTTGCAATAAACTATGCCATTAGGAAGCTGGGTAGAAGAATTTCCTGAAGGAAGTCTTGATTGCAGACAAGATGCCTCAGTAGTTCCTATAATGATTTTCCTGTTAGCATCACCATTAGTTAACTCTGTTGAAAGCAACCCGGGAAGAATAGTGCTGCTTGTGATTCCATTGCAGTCCGTAGCATTCGTATTGCTCCAGAAATTTTGCAAATAAGTACAGTACTCTGAGCAAACAACTTCCAAATTAAGTGTGCAGGTACTTACAAGTATTGATGATTGAGGGGCATATAAAGAAAGTGTGAACGTTCCTGTCGTTCCACTGCCACCAGCGGTGTAAGTAACTGAAGGTGTTCCGTTCCCATTTGTTATCTGCCAACCTGTTCCTGTCACGCTCCAGGTATAAGTATAACCGCCGGGAGCATCGGCAGTGAGTATGTTTCCTGTCGAGCTGCAAGTAGGTATTGAAGCAGGAGCATTTATAGTACAAGCCGGAGGCGGGTCAATAGTCAGCGTTCCGGGAATGAGCACAAGGTTATAGTTAGAAGCAGAACCTCCCGAAAGATTGATAGGGTATGTTCCCCAGGGAGACGAGACTGTTGCACTCGTAGCAATTGATATTGCAGGATTGATAACATTTGCATTGTCGCTAAACTTGAATCCTGAATAAGAAATTGTCAGTGGTGGATTTGTAAAACCATACGCGCGCGTTTTATTATCAGCAGTTGCAGTTAGTGTTGCAGGGCTTACTTCCAATGTTCCGCTCACATAATTCAGGTAATAATTAGCAGGTTGAATCAATGTTAAATTACCCGGAACAATTGTATGAGTGCCCACATTAATCTGGCTGTTGCTTGCCGGAGTGTAACCAATACTGCCGCTAAATACGACTGAAGCGCTATCATCATACTGGTAACCTGAAATTATTGAGGTGTAAGCAGGGGCCGTTCCATACTCAACCGATTTATCATCGGCATCAACATTCAGTTCATAGGGTAAAATAGTTAAATGCCCTAACCCATAAGTTACCTCAAAGTTAGAACTTAGAAAACCACCCGGAACAATCCAGTGTACTCCCGCAGTTAGTCCGGTGATAGCATTTATAGAATATAGCCGAAACACGGAATCGGGATTTTCTTCTGTATTTAAATCCTCTTCATGTATAATTACAGCAGTGTTCGAATTGCTTGAGTCATCTAAAATATTGCTGCCCACACTTTCCGAGCTTCCATTAGCGACTGCGTGACTGCCATTGGCAACTGCGTGACTGCCATTTATTAGTGCGCTACCATCTACCAATGCCTCACAGTTGACAACCCCTCTTGAACCGTTGGCAACAGCATGTGACCCGTTTATCAGAAGTATATCATTGGTGAGGGTTGCTTCACTATCATCTACATTATAATTTACTAAAGATTCATAAGATAAATCCACCACATAGGTCGTATCAGGAAATGGCAGATTATTGGCAACTGCCCGGCTTCCGTTTACAACTCCCCGGCTTCCATTAGCAATACCTTTGCTGCCGGATAAGAATGCAAGATTCATTAGATCAGCATCAGATAAAGAATTACCATCGAAAATAGCTCTGTCGTCAATTAAGGCAACTTCTTTTACGAGGAGAGGCTCATAAATATTCCGTAAACTGTCAAGGAAGTCCGTCTGCTCTCCGGGTGCAATATTGGATGTATCATAAGAATAAGTAAAACTGAGTTTTGATCCATCTATTTTGTCACCAAACAATACAGTGGTATCAGCAGGGGTAATGACAAGGGGCATCTTATTGATGAAGAGCAAACCATTGGTAAATGTATAATCGTAAAGTTCCTGCAAGCCGACATCAGAAACATCTGCATTTGCCTGTATATAATAGATTCCGACATTGCTTGTGCTTGTAGCAGGGGTTATAAAACTCAAATCATCCAAACCTAAATCAGCAAGTGTATACCCCGAAGAAGTTAGCGGTTGGCCATCTACTGTTATTGTTGCCGTGAGTTCAGGAAGTTTTTCCCCGTAAAGTTTGGTTTTATTATCAGCAACAATCACAACATTTATTTGAACAGGTGTGAAGAAATAAAGAACGTTCGAACATCCTCCATCTTCAGCACTTGGCGTGATAGCGGGAGAGCAGACTTGTATCGGTGGATTTCCAAAAAAGGAAGGAATCACTGCTGATAAATGATGGTCGTCAATCCAGGTGGTTTGAAGTGTATCATCCCTGAAAACAATTTTTGACTGAGTGGTAAGGTAGTCGGCTGTAACTGTTAGCGTGAATGCAGAATCTCCGGGTGTAACTCCTGACGGTACATCGAGAGAAATAAGATTTGGCGTAGGAGCTGCAAATGTGCGCATTGCTGAATCAGCATCTACCAAACCATAACCCGACAAATAATCGAAGCCGGGATCATACATGTTGCTTGCCGTGCCCGTAAGTAAATTCCTCATCTCATTTGAACTTAAAGCCGCTCCATAGTATTTCTGTTTAGCTTGCGAAAGCAGGGCGCCGATTGCGGCAGCATGAGGGGCAGCAGCCGATGTTCCGAAGAAATTCGGGAATGCATCATTGTCAATATTTGGTCCTCCGAGCTGAACAGTCGTGTTACCGCCGTTAGGAGCACAGATGTCCGGTTTGTTTCTGGGAAAACCGTAAGTCAGGGTTCCTCCGATGGAAGAGAACGATGCTTTTGTTGGAGGGCTGACCCCAAACGGAGGTGTGTTTGAATAAAGAACCGCCCCCGTTGTAATGGCTCCGGTAGAATTCGCCTGACCGACAATGGTAGAATTACCTTGATTAAATTCGTTGATAACAAAGCCACCTTCGGGAATTTTAAATACAACATATTTGAAGTGAACATTTGTACCTGTTCCGGTTTCTCTGGTGACTAAAATATTTGTGGTGGTGTTGAGAGTTACCGTAAACGGCAGTATCTCTATCGGGTCTCCACCAATATTATTCCTGTTACATCCGAAAAGAGTGATCCCGTTATCATACGTAAGATAGATATCAAGATCGTTATCAGTGCCGATGGGCAATGAATCAATGGAATAAAAATCATCTTCCCACTGAAGGGCTAATAAATAACTTCCGGGTGTGAGAGAGATGTTCTGAAACCGGTCACCACCGCCAAAATCATGTGCAGTACCAACGATGTTACCGGGAGCGGCCATCGGGGTATAAATTCCTTCATAAGATTTGTCTCCGTAGTTACCTGCTGAAGTGAAATAAGAAACTCCCAATGCGGTAACGTCATCTACTGCCTGTGCAATCATACCATCACGGAAAAATGGTTCTGTGATGTAAGTGAGGTCATCCACTTCAACATTGCACCCAATTTGCTGAAGCTGCCTGATTGCCTGTGCCATGTTACCCGCACTAATGAACCCGGTATTAAATGCAAGACTTGCTTTTGGAGCGACATCATGAACTATCTGAAGCATGGCTCTTCCTTCATCTGATTGGATACTATACGGATAATCCTGGAGGACCTGAATGGGTATGGTATCACCGTCAGGATTTCCGGTTCCGGGAAGATCACCGTTTACTACATCTGTTTGCGCAGGATTGCCAGGAAGCGTGTTGTAGCTGTTGGATAGAACACCGACTTTAATTCCTTCTCCATCCACCTTAAAACCATTGCGGGCTAAATCAGATTTCTGTGCAACATCACCAAGAGTATTTGCAACACCCGCGGTAGGAATTGCAGGATATACAGGGCGGACATAATTTATCAAATCGGTGCCGGTAGTTATGTTAAGATTATTCAAATCATCCAGATCTTCTATGTCAATTATCGTTGTGATAATTCTGTTGCCCGTACCGTTATCGATAAATATTGTTGCATTAAAAGGGGCGCTGATAAGAATGTTGTATAAGTCAGAATACATTCCTTCAGTGTAAATAATTTCCACCATCACTTCATCATCACTAATAATGAATATGTCAGGGTTAGGATTGGTAGTGCCGTCATAATTTTCAAATAGTGAAGTGAGTTCTGACCCGATTATGTCATCCGATTTTCCATCGTCAGGAGGCGGATAACCTGCGAAGATGCAAGGGTCAAAAGTTACCACAGCCGTATCGCTCGCTGAACATCCTGTTGCAGGGTTTGTAACTATTAAGGTGAATGTCCCAAAAAAGTTAACAGTAGGGGTTGCAGTATTTGCATTCGCAGAAATACCTCCACCGTTGCTTGCCAGCCAACTGAATTGTGCATTGGGTACTGAAGAAGAACCTGTAAGAATGGTGGTGGGAGTGGAACAGTCAAGTTGACCATCCAAACCTGCATTAACATCAGGAAGTGAATTGACAGTAACATTTACAGAGCTTGTCTTTGAACATCCCGTTGCTGTTTTGGTAACGGTTAAAGTATAAGTTGTTGTCCCGGGAGTTGAAGAAGAAACCGTTGGATTAGAAACCGTGCTGCTGCTGAGTCCTGTTGCTGGCGACCAACTGTAAGTATTACCTGAAACAGGCACAGAACCTATCAACACGCTTCCTCCGGCGCAGAGAGAAACATTGCTTCCGGCATTGGCTGCTGGCAATGCATTTACAGTAACAACAACCTGATCGGTGCTTATGCATGTTCCTGATGTCACGGCAACAGTATATGTTGTCGTTCCTTCTGTTGAAAGTGAAACGGTAGGATTAGATACTGTGCTGCTGCTTAATCCGGTTGTTGGGGACCAGCTATAAGTATTACCTGAAACTGGTGCTGAACCAAGTTGCGCGCTTCCGCCGGCGCAGAAACTTTTATCGGCTCCTGCATCGGCAACCGGAGGAGTGCAGTCAGAAAAAGGAGCATAGTTGAATGTTACACCGGTTTGAATAACTACTTGTGTTGCGCTATAGAGAGCTCCTGTAATTTCACTCGAGCCGGTTCCGGAACCAATGGAAACGGCGGCATAAGGAGCCCACACTGTTCCAAAAAATTTTACAGCACCATTTCCGCCATTAGAACCATTAGAAATTGACAAAGCATCTTTTCCACTCGAAGAACTCGAGCCGGTTCCATGTGTTTCAAGATAGATTCGTGAAGCACTGCCTCCATTGATTATGGATGTACCGAGTTTGGCAAGGTTTGCATCTCCATAAATATATATTCTAAAAACACCGGAAGAGAGATTTTTAAAGTCGTAAACGAAATTGTTATTGCCGTTTAAGTTAATTGAATTAAACACATAAATGCCGGGTCCGTTAAACGTAAGTGTTTTGTTTCCATTAAGAGTAATGTTGTTGTAGGAGCCCGGTGCAATTGATTGAGTGGTTGTGATGTTTGATGACCCAACTGCCGGAAAACCGGTAATAGCGGGAAGGGCAGGCATTGTAGGCAGTGAAGGTGTCCCATAAATAATTCCATTCGTAGGAGTCGGCCCTAAATAAGTTCCTGAAGTAGTAACAGGACCTGAAACAGTTCCACCTCCAACGGTAATATTTCCATTCACATCAATTACTCCTGAAAGATTTGCATTCGAGCCAACCTGTAGTATTGTTCCCGAAAGCCCTGCAGAATTTGCAGCAGTAATTCTTCCGCTAACAGTACTGCCATTAGCAAGAATCACTTTTCCACCGCTGAAGATATTAGCAGAGATATTGGAATTGCCGGTTGTCTTGACCAAAGCGTAGCTTCCAATCGCTCCATTGGTGATAGTGGTTGATGAGCCGAAAATGACTCCATATCCGGAAGAACCCGGGTTTGTAGTTCCTGCACCCCCGTTGCCGGAAAACATGACAAAGTCAAATATTTGGAGTTGCTGGGCAAATAAAGACCCTGGCATAAAACTAAGGGCTAATAGTACCAGGGCACTTATCAATAGACGGCGCGTACGGAGCTTAGTGTGTTGCATGTTCAAGATTGTTAAATCTATTTAAAAAAAATAATAAATCCTCTCAAAATTTTACGAGGAAAAATACATCAAGAATTATGAAGCAATAATAATGAATAGTGCTGTAGAAATTTTATCTTTTACTGACAATTTCTTACTTCAAAACAACCTGTGACTCCTGAAATTTTTTTTGGTGTTGCATTTCATACTCATATCTCCGAAGAATGTGAATGTCATAATCAACAGGCCTGCACCAATAAGAAAATCTCTAAGTGATTGCTCTTTGCCCCTTGAGTGGAACAGACCGCAACGGCTCAATTTCAAATCGCCAGTGAGATCAATATTTTCAGCAAGCTGCCTGATATTAGAACAGGTATTTGCAATTGGCTACAGATCAATGAACAGCGTTTCGTTCACAGACTCGCCGGAAAAAATTTTAAATCACAATCCCCCTATTACCTGATCCTTTGGATATTTTACGGTGAAAGTAAATTGGACTTTCTTCTCTTCATTCGATTCGAGATGTAAAATCCAAATCAATTTTCCGGCTGCCTCAACAACGGTGGCACCGCCGCCATCATCGAGTGTGACTTCAATTTTGCCCTGTTGACTGATAGGGTACTGATCAATGAGCTTAATGTCAACAGCTTCCTTCTTGGTGTTCTTTACATTAATGGTGTATGAAAATGATTGCTTCTTGTTCTCACCAATAATTTTTTCCTTCGAAAAGTCTTTCACCTTTTCGCGCTTGATCACGATGCTCCTGTCCCGTCCTAAAGAAATGGGCAGCGTATCCTTAGTGCTTAAAGGATCAAGATACGATTGACCTACATAACTTCCTTGGAAAAAAATATTTGCGTTACCCGGCAACAAATTCAAATCTTCCCATGCGCTGATGTCGGCAATTAAAAAAGCATCATTATCCAGTTTGGGAACAGCGTAGTAGTGATAAGCGGCAGGCAAATCATAATCCTGTATTGCAATCAAATGAGGTTTGCCGTCAGAAGGAATATCATACGGAATTGAAATGCTGAACTCTGCAGTGAGTTGCGTTTGAACAACGGTGGTGTAATCAGCACCGCTGGAAGAAGCGGCTTCATAATTCTGATCCTTCTCCACCAGTCTTTCCGATTTCCCCTGTGGCAAGGCCATGTTACTCAATTGCTGGGAAGGAGCGTTTGCATTCACACGCAACATAGGGTGATAGAAATCTAAATACCAAGGCGTAATAAGCGGACCCGTTGCGCTCACTGTTGGGTTTCCTGTTGATAGTTTCACCATCACATCCTTCCAATCAGTACCTGAATTCTGATACACATTCGCTTTGTAATTGAGTGTGACATTGCTGTGAACATCCTTGCTTCTTATATCGTAGATCGGCGACCACCCGGCATCTGGAAGAAGAAATGTGATTTCGAAAGTTGTTTGAGAAGAAATTTTTGAAGTGACTGACACTACGATTTCTCCGGTGGGTTGGTTGAATTTTGAATTGAGCTCGTTCAACTGGTTTTGGACGCGCTGATAATTTTCATTCAGTTTTTTTTCTTTCTGCTCCAGCTCCAATTGCTGATTGTTAAGTTCATTCATTTTGGTTGCATAGAAGTCATACATCTTCGTGAGCTGATCCATGCTCAATCCTGTGTTTTGCCCTGCAACATTTTTGTTGGCGTTCAGCAAATCCATTTGTCCTTTCACAATCACCTTTTGCCCGGCCACTTTTTTCAATTGCATGGAAAGAAGTTCAAGAGAATCCTTCAGCAGCTGAACCTGCACATTTTCTTTTTTCGAGGTGAGGTAATTGAGCTGAAACACTGCGGAAAGAATCGTGAGATCAGTGTTGGCGGAAACCTGGATGGTGCTTGCATTCACACTTTGGGGAAGATTGGTGAACACAATGTCACTGCTTCCGGAAGGAACAGTCACATTGGAGCGCAGCAAAATTTCCGCGCCTTGCAAATAAACAGTCACTGATTTGATGCTGGCAGTTGCTTCAATGCTTTTTTGTGCGCAAAGCGGGAGCTGAAAGGTGAGAACAAAAATTGAAAGAATTAGAATTCCGATGCGCTTCATTGCTTAAAGATTTTGCTTGCAAGGTAAGATGAAATTAAAAGTTCAATTCAACAAAGGTTGAGTGAAAGTTTTTCGAGAGGAGCATCGCAATTTACTTCAACCTTTTTTTTAACCGGGCCTTAGCTTCAACGGTGGAGACCACTTGATTACGTTTAGATTGTTGCAGTCCGTTTTCAATCTTCTGAAGGAAAATCATTCGATCAAGTAAATCATCAACTGAAAAGCTTTCCGGCATTTCTTTCACAGTTTTCAAAACGCTTTTTTTTGTTAGCATTTATTGAATTCATTTCAAATCTAAGAGTCATTCGATTTCAAAAAAACAATTTCAAAAATTTTGTCAATAAGGTGTTCAAAATACTTTTGTTTAATCATCCCAAATTTTCCTGTTACTTCAATATCATCCAGCAATGCGATGAGGTGGCATCTTACCTGTCCTTTGTTTCTTGGCTTGTGCGTCAACATATCCTCAGTAAGATGAAAACTGAAGTCATCATCTTGAACTCTTGTTGAAAGCATCACACCGATAAAACCTTCTTCGAAGTCATTAACGGCATCATTTGAGAGTACAATAACAGGATGAGGCAAGTACTCTCCTCCCGGCAATCTGAAGTTTACTTCAACAATTTCTCTCTGGTGAATTGTCACTTATTAAAACATTGGTTTGGCGTTCTTTTCCTTCTCCAGGAATTTTTGCAGAGTCTTCGAGGAGGTTGTAAACAACATTTTCTTAACGTCTGAAGAAGATTGACGTGCTTTTGAAGAGGCAAGAATGCGATTTAATAATTCCTCAATAGAAAAATTATCAGGCATTTCTGTTAAGGCTTTTAAAACTCTTTTCTTGGTAAGCATATCAAACTATTTTGGTCGAAAGTAAAGTTAAACTCAGTAATTAATCACCTGCTGCTCAATCATCTCCGGCATCTCTCTGAAGTCATATTGCTGATTGCGCAGTCGTGGCTCATATCCCGCCTCGCGAATAGCATCCTGAATTCCCTGCGATGTAAAGCGGTGCGGCGCACCGGCAGCGCTCACGACGTTCTCTTCAATCATGATCGAGCCAAAATCATTTGCGCCGGCATGCAAGCACACCTGCGCAACTTCTTTTCCTATTGTAAGCCATGATGCCTGGATGTTTTTGATGTTCGGAAGCATGATGCGGCTGATGGCAATCATGCGGATATATTCATCACCCGTTACTCCATTGCGAACACCGCGTACACGTCGCAGCAATGTTCCCTCATCCTGGAAGGGCCACGGAATGAAAGCGAGAAATCCCTTTGCGTGTTTTGGTTTTTCACTCTGCACCTGTCGAATCCACGTAAGATGTTCGAAGCGCTCATATAATGTTTCAACATGACCGAACATCATGGTGGCAGAAGTGGTGATGTTGAGTTTGTGCGCTGCGCGCATGATGTCGAGCCACTCCTGCCCACTGCATTTTCCTTTCGAGATCAATCGCCGGACACGGTCATTTAAAATTTCTGCTCCTGCTCCCGGCAATGAATCCAATCCTGCTTCCACCAATGCTTTCAATACTTCAGTATGTGTTGACTTTTCAAGCTTGGTGATGTGCGCTATTTCAGGAGGACCAAGGGCGTGCAGCTTGAGATTCGGATAGAGTGATTTTAATTCTTTGAAAAGATTCACATAAAAACTCAAGCCAAGATCAGGATGATGACCTCCTTGCAACAGCAATTGATCGCCGCCGTAGCGAAACATCTCTTCAATTTTTTCTTTGTACTGATCAATGGTGGTGATGTAAGCATCAGGCGCGCCGGGCTTGCGAAAGAAGTTGCAGAACTTACAGTTGGCAATGCAAACATTGGTGGTGTTTGAATTACGGTCAATGATCCAGGTTACAATTTTCTCCGGCTTCTGCTTCATGCGCAACTCATGTGCAACAGTCATCAGTTCAGCGGTAGGAACATTTTCAAAAAGAAATAAACCCTCATCTGCGGAAAGGAATTCAAAGTTTAAAGCACGTTGAAGAAGCTGTGATGAGTTCATTGGTTCTCCTCTGCAATAATGCAACGGTACGGCAAAGATAGAACACGTGTTATATTGAATGATTCAGCTTATTGAATAGTATCTCGCTCTATTGTCATCGAACCAAATATCCCATATCCGTTTTCAATATTATTGTAAACCTGTACCGGTTCCGCAAATGGATTTCCATTGGTAACATCCTGCAATCTCTTGGATTGACTATAAAGGTAAGCCGGGCGATCCAATGAGATCAATTTTACTTCAAGCTTGAAATCAGATGAGACGTCGTACGAAATCAAGTTTATGGTGAAGGTTCTGCTTTGTCCGTTAAAAAGATGATCATCAAAAGAGGTTTGATTTTCGCCGCTGAATCCACCATTCCCATTGTCAGACGAAGTAATGTTTAAAGCCGGATCATTGGAGTTGAAGTAAATATCCTGTGACCCATAATTATTGATTCCGTTAATGAGAAGTGTATAATAATTTTCTTCCGATGCAGGATCGTTCAGGGTGAATTTCAATTCAGCAATTTCAGTTCCGTTCTGATCAGTATAAACATTCGGAGTGTATGATGTTATTACCGGAACCACCCCAAATGGAAGTACCGTTGATGCATTCACTGAAGTCAAGCCATCAGCAGAAGCTTCGATCGTGTAAGTATTCCCTGAATGAAACGGATAATGACATGGATAATCTCCGGGATTAAATTCCTGATGCAGGGTAGCAACGGGAATATCATTTTCCAGTAAAACAATTTCTCCATCTTCCACAGCCTCATAGTAATAGGAGAAAGGTTCAAGAACCCCCCTGCTTTTTGTAAGACGAAAAATATTCACTGAATCACCTGCTACTGCAATTGCATTACAAACCAGCTTCGTGTCCTGGTCCGGAATCTCTATATCAACAATTGTTTCGCATGCCGTGAATGTCAGCACTATGAATAAGATGGCGAGTGAGGAAATAAGTTTCATTTCTTCCACTTGTTTATTTTAAATGAATAAGATATGGATGGCAGAATTGGAAACAAACTCACCTGCTTGAATACCGGAGATGAAGTTTGTGTTTGATAGTTGTAAACTGAGGTGAGGTAAATGAAATACGGGTTCTTTCGGCTGTATGCATTGTAAACACTGATGTTCCACGTTCGCTCGCCCCATTTTTTCTGTTTAATAAAACTGATGCTGATATCTATACGGTGATATGCTTTCATTCGAAAACCATTTCGCGAGGAATAGTATTGTACGGAACCGTTGGATTGGTAAGCATCATAGAATAAAGAACTGCCTTCGTAAGCAGCAATCGGCAATGTGATTGCATTACCTGTTTCGTATACCCACTCGCCGCTGAGTTCAATATTTGGTTTCAGCTTGTAAACAGCGGCAATCTCAAAATCGTGGCGATGATCGTAGCGGAAAGGAAATTTCTCACCGAAATTCAGGTTGTCAAATTTTCTCCAGTTCCAGGCAAGCGTGTAGCCCAGCAAACCGGTTAGTCGTCCTGTTTTTTTCTGAATGAAAAGCTCGCCGCCATAGCTTGTTCCATCACCCACTTCGACTTTGGTATCCCACTCATCCACATTTGAGTTGAGGTAAGAAGCGCCTTCTTTGTATTCAATCAGGTTGTTCATGATTTTGTAATATCCTTCTGCGCTCACTTCAAATTTTTCGTGCAATGTGTGGGCAACTCCAATTGCTCCCTGCCACGATTCCTCCGGATGAATAATATCAGTGGATGGAACCCAGAGATCAGTGGGCAATCCTACTGTACTGTTCGTGAGCAGATGAATATATTGTGTCATGCGAACGATGGAAGCTTTGGCGCTCCACGAAGGATGAAACTGGTAGCGGAATGATAATCTCGGCTGAATGGAATGATAAATTTTTTCCTTCACCAAAAATCCGGAGTAATGAATTCCGAGGTTAGCACTCATGGTTGAAGAGATCGTCCAATCATCTTCGCCATACAAATTCCACTCAGTGGCGGGGATAAAATCAGATGCATACGTGGTGTCTTCATTGAAGTCAGTAATGTTGATCTTTATCTGAACAGCACCCGGCCGAAATTTGTGGTAAGTAATATCAGTGCCGAAACGAATGCTATGATTGTTCACCGGCAAATAGTTAAAATCTATTTTACCGCTGATGTCAAATATGCCACTGAAGTAGCGCAATGCAAATTGATTCTGAGTTCCGTCATTGTTATTAGTAACGCTCGTTTCCCCCGTTTCAAATTGGTAACGGGTGAACGTTCCTGTAACATTCGAGAAAAGATTTTTTGTGAAGACATGATTCCAGCGCGCTACTGCAGTTACATTTCCCCATTGAAGATGGCCTTTCAATTCTTCATCTTGCCCGCCCGATAAGTCTTTGAAGTAAAAGCGATCTTGTCCGAAATAACCACTGAGGTACAAACGATTTCTATCGTTGAAGCGATGATTGATTTTTCCATTTAGATCCCAGAAGTAATATCCACCGGTGCCTTCTCCATTACTTGCAGCAATGATAAAAGGTTGTGCAAGAAGATCAATGTAAGTTCTCCTTCCCGAAATCATGAACGAAGTATTCTCATTTTTGATCGGGCCTTCAACGGTAAGCTTTGAAGCAATCAACCCGACACTTCCATTTGCGACAAGCTGTTTCGCATTTCCTTCTTTCATCCTGATATCAATCACCGATGAAAGGCGTCCGCCGTATCGTGCAGGAAAAGCTCCCTTATACAATTCAACATGATTGATTGCATCAGGATTAAAAACACTAAAGAACCCAAAGAGATGTGAAGCATTATAGACAGGAACACCGTCAAGAAGAATAAGATTTTGATCAGGAGTGCCGCCGCGAACAAAAAGACCGGTGCTTCCCTCTCCGCCACCACTTACACCCGGCAAAAGTTGCAATGTTCGAAGCACATCAGTTTCACCAAAAAGGGCGGGTAGCTTCTTTAATTGCTCCATTGGAATTTCCATGGCGCTCATCTGTGTTCGTTCTTCAATCTTGCTGTTGGTTTCATCTGCAGTTACCACAACTTCCTGCAACTGCACGCCGCTTGTCAATTTTATGTTGCGTGAAGTATTTTCTTTCAGGATAAATGTGTCACTTAATGTTTGATAGCCAAGGTAGCTTGCTGTCAGCCATACCTCGCCTTCATTCAATGTGATGCTGTAGTAGCCATACTCATTCGTGAAGTTTCCCTGCAGCGTTCTCTGATCATATATGCTGGCACCAATGAGGGATTCACCTGTTTGCGCATCATGGATGTACCCTGAAATAGTGTAGTGTGATTGCGCCCTCAATAATCGGGGAAAACAAGCTACAACTATGAGAAGGGAAGTAATAAGTATTCGTTGAATCATAAAATGGTTGCTCGGCCAAACGGTAAACATCACCTATTATTTCCACAGTTAAACCGCAACAAAACTTTTTCGACCAATTAACGATTCCATAGTGATGACACCAATCAGCTAATTTCGCTGCATGATTCAATTTAAAAAAGCAAATCTTTCGAATGGCTTGCGTGTGATTGTGCACGAAGATTCTTCCACACCCCTTGCAGCTGTTAACATCTTATACAATGTTGGTTCGCGTGATGAATCGCCCGATCAAACCGGCTTCGCGCATTTGTTCGAGCATCTCATGTTCGGCGGTTCGAGGAACATCGGAATTTTTGATGAGCCACTGCAGAGGGCAGGTGGCGAAAATAATGCCTTCACCTCTACTGACATCACCAACTATTACGAAACACTTCCTTCGCAAAATATTGAAACTGCCTTTTGGCTCGAGGCGGATCGTATGAATGAATTGGTATTCAGCGAACACTCACTTGATGTGCAGCGCAAAGTGGTGAGTGAAGAATTCAAAGAACATTACATCAATCAACCTTATGGGGATGTTTGGCACAAGTTGCGCGCCCTTGCATACACCACGCATCCGTATCAGTGGCCCACCATTGGGAAAACATTAGAACACATTGAGCAGGCACAAGTGAACGATGTGAGGAATTTTTTCTTCAAATTCTACCGACCCAACAATGCCATACTCGTTGTTGCCGGAAATGTAAATGCTGAAGAGATATTTTCACTCGCAGAAGAATGGTTTGGAGTAATCCCACCAGGAAATACGCCTCAAAAAAATCTTCCGGCAGAACCTGCACAGAAGGAACCAAGAGCTCTCACCGTGCAGGCTAATGTTCCTCTCGATGCAATTTACAAGGCGTGGCACATGCCCGGCAGGTTACAGCCGGGTTACTATGCCGTGGATTTGATTTCCGATCTTTTGTCAGGCGGAAAATCAGGACGCTTGTACCAGGTGCTGGTGAAAGAGAAAAATCTTTTTTCAGAGATCAACTGCTATCAAAACGGCTGCATTGACCCGGGATTAATTACGGTAGAGGGAAAATTAATCCGGGGAGTGAAGATGGATGAAGCGGAAAAATCAATTGTAGAGGAGCTTGAAAAAATTGCAGTACTGACAGTGGATGAAAAGGAACTGACAAAGGTGAAGAACCGCGTGGAATCGCAAATGGAATTTTCTGAAACGGAAATTCTTCACAAAGCAATGAATCTCGCTTACACAGAATTACTCGGTGATGCAAATCTGGTGAATGAAGAAATCAAGAAATATTTAGCGGTTACTACCGAAGAAATCAGGCAAGAGGCGACAAATGTATTTAAGCCGGAAAATTGTTCAACTTTATATTACTTCTCGAAGAACTGACTGTTGTGTGACCGTAGAAAAAAAGTTGGTACAGTTTTGATAGTATAGGTGCATTCAAATTGTTTGGGGGCATTAGGCAGGTGACCGGAGAATATGTTCTTTAATTTCTTCTCGAATTATAGTTGAAAGATCCTGGTGAAATCATTTCAACTCCCTCTGGTCACCTGCTTTAGTTTTTAAGTAGTTTCTGCAATCGCTCCGCAGCTTTTTCCAGCGTTTCTTTTTCTTTCGCAAAACAAAATCGCAGCATCTTGTAATCATTGCCATTGTGATAGAAAGCTGAAACGGGAATGGAAGCGACTCCAAATTCTTTCGTCATTCGTACAGCGAAATCAAAATCTTTTTCATTCGTAATTTTTTCATAACCCACACATTGGAAATAACTTCCCGATGCCGGCTTGATCGTGAATGGCAGATCCTGAATCAGCTTGATGAAGTAATCGCGTTTCTTCTGGTAAAAATTTTTCAGGCCGAGATAGCGTCCCGGATATTTCATCATCTCAGTAAAGGCATATTGAATAGGAGTGTTTGACGAGAAGACAATGAATTGATGCGCCCTGCGAAACTCGCGCATCAACTCTGAAGGTGCTAAACAATATCCCATTTTCCAGCCCGTGTTGTGATATGTTTTTCCGAATGAAAAAATTACAAAGCTCCTTTCTGCAAGTTTCGGATACTTCAAAATGCTCTCGTGTTCGAGGTCGTCGAAGATGATGTGCTCATAGACTTCATCACTGAGAATAATGATGTCACTGTTCTGAGTGATGCGCTGCAGTTGACGAAGGTCGTTGGCGGTCAATACTGCGCCTGTGGGGTTGTGCGGCGAATTGAGCATGATCATTTTCGTGCGCTGGCTGACGAGTTTCTTTACAGCATTCCAGTCAATCTTGTAATCGGGTGGTTGCAGTTCGAAATAGATCGGAACACCACGGTTCAACTCAACTGCCGGGGCGTAACAATCATAAGCCGGTTCAAAGATGATCACCTCGTCGCCTTCATGAATTACCGATGTGATCGCCGCATAGATCGCTTCGGTTCCCCCGGGTGTGATGGTGATTTCAGTATCGGGATTGAATTTCGCTCCATATAATTTTTCAGCTTTTCCGGCAATCGCCTCACGCAATGGAAGAATGCCGGGCATGGGTGCATATTGATTGAAACCCTTGCGCATAAATTGTTCCACCAGCGAAATCAATTTTGCATCACAGAGGAAATCAGGGAAGCCCTGTGACAAATTGATCGCATTGTGTTCGTTCGCCAGGGATGACATCACTGTGAAAATGGTGGTGCCGGTTTTCGGAAGCTTTGATTTTATATGGGATGGAAAGGCAGGCATGTGGTTAAACAGAACTTCCAGTTCTTCGAGAACTGGAAGTTCTTTCACGGGTGCAAGGTGTGAAACAATTTGCAAACGGTAACAACTTTGCCTCACAATTTTTCTGCTCTTAGCAGAAATGTTTTTATTTGCCTGCTCCAGAACTCAAGTCATGACATTTATCCTTTCAATAATTATTTCTTTCCTGAATTTTTATCCCTCTTCATTTTCGGTGCCCGCTAAACCTGCAACCGTATCTCATGATGCATGGAATGATTTACTTAAGAAATATGTGACTCCGGACGGCAAGGTGAATTATCAGGGGATTCAGCATGAAAAAAGTAAACTGGAATCGTATCTCGGCATGTTAAGCAGAAATCCGCCGCAGGAAAACTGGCAACGAAACGAAGTGATGGCGTATTGGATCAATGCTTACAATGCTTTCACAGTGAAATTGATTTTGGATTATTATCCTGTGAAAAGCATTCTTGATATTGACAAGGGGAAAGCCTGGGATGATGTGTTTATTAAGATCGGCGATAAAAGCTACACCCTGGATAATATTGAGAATGATATTCTGAGAAAAAAATTCAACGATCCCCGGATTCACTTCGCGATTAATTGCGCATCCAAATCATGCCCGAAACTTTTAAATGAAGCATACACTCCCGATAAACTTGATTTGCAACTGAGCATTGTTGCAAAAAATTTTGTGAATGATCCTTCAAAGAACAAAATCACCGCAGATAAGATTGAAGTATCAAAAATTTTCGAGTGGAACAAAAATGATTTTACAACAGGAGAAACGCTCATTGATTTCCTGAATCATTATTCAAACAAGAAGATTCAGCAGAATGCAACTATTTCTTTTCTCGACTACGATTGGTCATTAAACGAATAAGAATGACACCAGAACTACTGATGATTTTTGTGAAGAATCCCGTGGAAGGCAAAGTGAAAACGCGCATCGCAAAAACCATGGGCCCGGAAAAAGCACTAGAGATTTATTTGCTGCTGCTTGAGCATACACACCATGTTTCAAAAAATCTCGCGGTGGATAAAGCCGTTTTTTATTCTGATGAAATTACAACCGGCGATGTGTGGGACAGCGGCAAGTTTCAAAAATACAAGCAGGAGGGGAGCGATCTCGGCAAGCGCATGCTCAACGCATTCAAGTTTGCATTTGGCAAAAACTATCGAAAGGTCGTGGTCATCGGCAGCGATTGCTTTGATCTTACTCCGAAAATTATCAAGCAGGCATTCGCAGCATTGCCTCAGAATAATTTTGTGATTGGCCCCACTCACGATGGCGGTTATTATTTGCTCGGAATGACGGCGCTGCATACGACTCTCTTCAAAAATAAAAGGTGGAGCTCCGAAGATATTTTTCAGGATACACTCATTGATATCCGCAACATGAATGGTTCTTACAAATTGCTTCCGGAGCTGACAGACATTGACACCGAGGAAGATTTGATCGCATCAAAATATTCTTTCAGCAAATAATTCTTCTGCATTGCACCTTTCAATTGCGTAACTTATCCAGCAATGAAATTACTTTCTTTTCAATCTGGTCCCGAACCTGCCTGAATTCATCTTCATTCATTTCCCGGGGATCAGGAATATCCCATTCGTCCCGATGGTTTGCATTTACAAGCGGACATTCATCACCGCAACCCATAGTGATTGCATATTTATAAACCACATCAGGAATTTCAGTCAGCGCTTTTGATTTGTGAGTGGAAAGATCATAGCTGATTTCGTTCATAGATGCAATCGCTTTCGGATTGATCACACCTGAAGGTTTTGAGCCGGCACTGTAAGCATTCACCACGTCCTTGCCGTGAATGATTGCGAATGCCTCTGCCATTTGGCTTCGATTGGAATTTTCAACGCACACAAAAAGAATGTTCTTCTTCATTAGCAACAGGCGGTTCCTGATTTACCGGTCAGCTCAACGGGATGTGCATTCTCCTTCTCTTGCGGCGTGCAGCATGCGGATGCTTCACTCATCTCATAGTGAGGATCGTTGAACTCCGCATCTTCATGGAAGTAGTAAACTTCCCACTGTACGCCATCAGGATCGTTTACCCAGAATTTATCCTGCTTTGCATAACAGCAATTTGTTCCGACTTCTTCTTTCGTCACAAGATTTTTCATTCGCGCTTCCCACAATCGCTTGTTGAGTTCTTCAACGGTTTCAACCTGGAAACCGAGATGTCCGAAATTTTGCTGCACTCTTTCTTTGCTCTCTACAAATGAAATGATGAGTGAAGGACTGTCGAGAATAAACTTCGCATACTTCGGCTTCACTTTTACCGGTTGTGCATTGAAAAATTCAGTGTAGAAATTTACAGTTTGCTGTATGTCGCTCACGTATAAGCTGGCATGCATTCTCGGAAAAGGGTTTGTGTTCATTGTGATTTTGATTTTGGCTCCGATTGATCGGGGCTGGTTAACAACATTTAGGATTATTAGAATTCGTTTTCGTAAAAAATTCATTGAAGGTTTTTTCGAAGTGCTCGAAAGTTTTCCAGTTGATGCAATAGCAGGACTTAGGGCCATCAACTGTACCCGTGATTAATTCTTTGTTCAACAACTCTTTTAAATGTTGTGAGACGGTTGACTGCGCAAGCGGAAGCACTTCTACAATTTCACCGCAGATGCAGGTTTCCCGCTTCGCAATTTCCTTGAGGATTGCCACGCGGGCGGGATGACTGATAGCATTGGCAAAGTCAGCCAGTTCATTTTCCTTTTTGCTAAACTCATCTTTCTTGTGAATTGCCACTGTCTTTATAGTTTATCGCAAATATACGATTAAAGAAATGAGACCGTCAAATCTTTTCCGGATTATTTTTTTTCAGGAAGGAAACTTTGCTGAAAAACTGCCGGCATACGTTAAGTTTTGAGTTACGAAGCATCTTTCGGAGTTTCGCTGTTCATTCCATTCAGCACCATTTTTCAAATCAGCATGAAGTCGCAACAAATCCACGAAGTAGTTTCATTCTTAAAACACAAGGGAATTGATGCTCCTCACGTCGGAATTATTCTCGGAACCGGGCTGGGAAATCTTGCGACGAGAATTGAAAAACAAGTCGAAATGGATTACGCTGACATTCCGCTCTTCCCGCTTTCGACGGTGGAGTTTCATAAAGGGAAATTGATTTACGGACATCTTGCAGGAAAAAAAGTAGTCGCCATGCAGGGAAGATTTCACTCCTTCGAGGGATATACGATGCAGCAAATTACTTTTCCCGTTCGCGTGATGAAGTTGCTCGGAGTAAAATACCTTCTCATCTCCAATGCAGCAGGAAGTATGAATCCTTTGATGAAAAACGGATCCCTGATGGTGATTGATGATCACATCAATCTTCAACCCGTGAATCCGCTCACAGGGGAAAATGATGAGCAACTCGGCCCGCGATTTCCCGATATGAGTCAGCCTTATGATGCATCCCTGATTGAAAAGATTGAAAAGATTGCCGAGGAAATGAACTTGCCTCTGCATAAAGGAGTTTATGTCGCCGTGCAGGGACCTAACTTAGAAACGAGAGCAGAGTATCGCTTCCTTAGAACAATTGGCGCCGATGCGGTAGGAATGTCAACCGTTCCTGAAGTAATAGTAGCGAATCACATGAGCTTGCCGGTAGCCGCAGTTTCTGTGATCACCGATGAATGTGATCCTGATAACTTGAAACCGATTAACATTGACGAGATTGTTGCTATTGCAGGAAAAGCCGAAATGCATCTCTCGGCATTATTTGAAAAACTTATTGAGCAGCTTTGAAAACCCGATTCCCGATTCTCATAACGCGATTCACGACTCACGATACACGCGCCGTTCACTATTCACCCATTCACCAATCACCATGAAAACTTACTACAACCCTGATGACCTGAAAAAGTTTGGCAGCATTGCTGACTTTGATAAGCCGCTTGCTGATAAATTTTTTAGCTGGTATGGTGATGTGTTTGCTGAAGGAGCACTCACGATGCGTGAAAAATCCTTGATTGCGCTTGCCGTTGCACACGCGATTCAATGTCCGTATTGCATTGATGCATACACAGAAGATACACTGGCGAAAGGATGCAGTGAAGAGCAGATGATGGAAGCTGTTCACGTGGCAGCGGCAATTCGTGGCGGGTCATCATTGGTTCATGCTACCCAAATGATGAATAAGGTGAAGGAACTTTCCATGTAATGGCTGAATGGTTTAATGGCTCAATTGCTGTTGTGCTATTTAGCCATTCAACCATTTATCAATTAAACCATATTTAGCTAATGAAAACGTTGCTGGCGCAACATCACATATTGTCTGACACTTCTTCGCAAATGAAGCTGCTTGAGGAAGTAGTTCCCGCCATTCTTCCCTTCAAAGAAAAATTGGAAACGCTTGGTTTTTTTCCTCTCAAACCAACGGGTGTGGAAATTTTCCAGGTGAATGTGGGAAAGGTGTGTAATCAAACCTGTAAGCATTGCCACGTTGATGCAGGACCTGATCGCGCAGAGGTGATGACACGGGAAACCCTGGAATTGTGCCTCGATATTTTAGGCAAGCATGATATTCCGGTTGTTGACATTACCGGCGGCGCTCCGGAATTGAATCCGCATTTCAGATGGTTTGTTGAAGAATGCAGAAAGCTTGACAAGCATGTAATTGATCGCTGCAATCTCACAGTGATTCTTTCTAATAAAAAATATAATGATCTGCCGGAATTTTTTGCTAAACACAAAGTAGAAGTAGTGTGCTCACTTCCTTTCTATAATGCTGACAGAACGGATCGCCAGCGCGGTGAAGGTGTGTTTGAAAAATCAATTGAAGCGATGAAGATGCTGAATGCTGCTGGTTATGGAAAAGAAGATTCAGATCTTAAACTTAATATCATGTACAATCCCACAGGAGCGTTCCTGAGCGCAGGACAACAAGATTTGGAAGATCAATTTCGGAAAGTCCTGAACGATGAGCATGGCATTCATTTCAATCATCTCTATGCCATCACCAATATGCCGATCAGCCGCTTCCTTGAATTTCTTCTTCGCAGTGGTCAGTATGAATCGTACATGGAAAAGCTTGTGAACGCTTTTAATCCTGCTGCAGTGACCGGCGTGATGTGCCGCAATACACTTTCTATCGGATACGATGGTTACTTGTACGATTGTGATTTCAACCAGATGCTCGATTTGAAAATTGTTGTTGGTGAGGAGAATCCCGGGCAGAATACCTTTTCCAAAGTTTCAACGCCGGACCCTGTGAGGCATTTTGGAAAAGTTAGTCGAGAGCCGATGCATCTCCGTGATTTTAATCTTGAGTTTTTGAACCGGCGTGATATCATTACCTCTCAGCATTGTTATGGATGTACCGCTGGAGCAGGATCGAGTTGTGGTGGCGAGGTAGTGAAGTAGCGCTTCTTTTTAGGTTCTCGAATTCATCGGCACAATTTCACGAAATGACGATTCTATTCCGAAACCGGATTCCATCCCTGGAATTCACAATCATGTTTGTATCCCACTTCACAAATCGAAGCAGTCCATTTATTTACTGATGCTGAATCCATACCGACTGATGCTGAATTTCCTGAGAGCACCCAGAGTGAATGATCTTTTGGGGATGAATGAATGGTGTTAGCGTGATAGCCGCTTTTCTCCAATTCCTCAGAAAGTTGTTGCGCTTTCAGAGAATCATTGGTAACGAAATAAAAATTCAAACTCAGTGCGCTGTTATCATTCACGCCATACTTACCTAAGTCAGAAAGCATTTTGGAATTAATAGCTTCCAATTTCTTTAGATGATCCTGATGTTGCTCATCTGTAACAAACTGCGTTGCCTGTTGGTCCTGCTGACAAGAGAACAAAAAAAGAATCATTACTGTCCCGGTAATAAAGTAATTTTTAGCAGAAGAAATCATGCGATGAAAATTAAAGGAGGTGCAGAAGGAGTGAGGTGATTAAGGCATGCTTTGCATTTTAGATTGATTGGCTTGAACAGTGGATCGGATAAACTCAATCAACTGCATCACATCAGACGGCTTATCCGGAGAAGATTGAAAATCATCGCACATTTTCAAAATCATGCTGTCATTTTCGCGGATGTGCGAAATAAATTCATGATCAAAAGAGTCATCCTTCACGCCCTTTAACTCAGTCACTTTTGCATTCTGATCAGGCAATAAAAAATAAGGCATGTTGAGTTTATGCGGAATGGAAACAATTTTCGTACGGTCTTTAATGCGCGTGTATTGCTTAGTGATTGTTCGCGCCAGTGAAAGAATTGCAGTGTCATGACTTTTCTTTAAAGCCACCTGAGCCATTTCAGATTGAAACCAGGCGGAGTTAGTAATATCAATAAGAAACTGCTTGGCTACCGTATCAATGCTTGCTGCGGTTTGGTCATCAGTATTGGATTGCGATAGAATTTGAGAATGTTGGTTGCAGGAAATGACCACAGAAGTCAGGAGCACAAGAAGAATTAATTTCATCATGTAACATCTAATTGTAAAATATCTTTTAGAAAATGGAGGAGAGGTGCAAAGTATCAATTTGCCGATGCGAAAAAAAATATCAACACGCTATTTTGATTACATTAACACAAAAGAAAAAACCCTCAAAAATTTGAAGGGTTTTTTTCGTGAAATCTTTAACTCCAATTATTGATTCGGAATCTTTGCTTCGTGCCCTGCATAACAATCAAGTTTCAAATTGTTATCCATCTGTCCCACTATAGAACTCAGTAGTTGCTCATAACTGGCGATGTCATTAACACGCCTCCACTCTTCCTGTCGGCGACAACCCCACTGCGGGGCAAACTTTATCCGGTACCACTTCTCATATTTTTCATAGAGGGCGGTAAATGTTTTGGTTTCAGTACCATTATCAAAATAGAATTCGAAATAGGTTTTAACCACCAGGTCGCGCACCATGCAGGGAACCTTAATGGCGTTCGTCATCGTTGCATTATCCGCAATCGAAAGAGTATAGTAGTAACGATTTGTAGTGTAGGTTTCAAATTTGTAAAGACTCAAACTATCATACTTCAAAACGTAGTATATTTTTTTACCTGGCCAGTTTACCGATTTGTCAACCGTTCCTTTTTGATCCTGCGTAAGCATTTCTTTCATCAGCACCTGTCCATTGCTTGCAAAGGGAGTGATGAAAAGAAGAAAATAAATTGTGAACTTAAGTACTTTATTCATGAGTGAGTTTTTTTTTCGTGAAACAAACGATTATTTTTTTGCCTGGTCAGCAGCCGCAGTACTGCTGCCTAAGTGAATATTCTTCATCACATTATCAGCAACGCATCGCCCGACTTTAATTCCATCAAGAATGGCTGCTTCGAAATGGATACCACCGTACATCCTGGAATAACCGGCTTCATTAGCAGCATCATAAAATGATTTAAAGGTCCGGGGATTTAGCCCGATCAGCATGTTGGTACTGTCAGTAAACTCCACATTGTCCCCGAAATATTTGGTGAGAATCTCTGTAGCTGCACCCGAGAATACGGAGTGACCTGAAGGATATTCAGGGAAGGGTGGTGTTTCAATGTAGGGTTCCCAATCCGGTTTGTTCATCACTTCATGTATGTATGTGATGGGTCGCACACCGCTTCCTCTGTTAATGTCATACTTGGTCTTCCATGCTGAGATGCTCACATCATATTCTGCCATTCCAAAGTAGCAGTAGAATTCACAGGTTTGAGCAAGATTGTAATTGTGTCTGCGTATCTGCTGCTTTGCAATTTTAGTCCAGTGCCCCGGTGGGGTGAATGTCTCAATGGGATCATCAGCCCAATATAAAGAGGTAAGGCGATTATACTCACTAAAGGAAGTATCAATACCGTAAAGTTTTTCGACGAACTTGTAGAAATCAGAGTTAGGTTCCTGACTATATTTTATGGAAGGAAAGGTTTGACAAAGCTCAGTAGTGTCCATTCCAAGCGGATGCAGCGTACCCCAGAGTGGCTCATAAGCTGTTTTGTTTACGTCAGTTACTTCCCATCTTTCAGGATGTGAAGGATCACCGCCGCGTGAAGGCGCTTCATAAATATTGTTCTCGCGGGTATAATCGTATTTATCAGTTTTCATGTAATCCAGAACCGCGTTGCCCAAATCCTCACCATATTTCTTTGAGCGCGCAAAAACATCTTTGTTATTGAGTAAGCTATCCTGAAGGTAATTCATTTTGTCACGCAAATTTTTCAGGTTGGGAGTGTTGGGTCCCATATAGCGTGCAAGACCTTCATCACACACTATATAACAGGAGTTGTTAAGTACTGTAGGCCAATCGTATTCCAATGTGTTGTCCGGTTTGGGAACGGTAAATCCTTTCAACTGACCTTCTAATGAATGACCATCAGGAATTCCTGCCACTACGGATTGATACATGGCAATCCCAAGGTATCCTAATGCGCGTGCAGCAGGTGGCGGGCCTACACGTTGGAAACGAACCTGGTCGCAAAGCATGTCAATCCATGCCAAGGCCATTTTGTTAGTAAACTCTGAGGCGGGTTTAGATTTTGAGTTGTACATCTCATTGGCTCCTGATGACGAGCCCATGTCCTTACAACCGTAAAATGCTGATGACAACATCACAATACCGATAGCTACCGGGATGAGTGCGATGAGTGCTTTTTTCATAAGTGAAAAGAATTTTTTTTGGAAAGAAAATTTTGCCAATGTGACACCCTGGTGAGAAGGCGGGGCAAATGTAACTGCTTGAATCGGGAGTGGATGAATTTTTTTGTTAATGAAGCGTAAAGATCACGATTCACGATTCACGTATCGCGATTCACGATCGCATTCAATTTGACGCTAAATTGATTGGACAATAGTTGATTTCAAAACCAAAAACAAATTTTATCATTTCACCAAAGCAGCAGGCCGGGATTTCAAGCCTGTCACAGTCTTAGCAGAGATTATGCGAGGGCAGACTTGTGCCCGCCGCAGCAATAGCGATCGTTAAACAAAAGACGCGCTAATGCATCAAAACAACGCATTGGTTAAGATTGATTGTTCACGGCCCTTTCTCATTTGAATTTTGTGACCATTCTTAACCAAAACATTTTCACTCAAAAACATTTTACAATGAAAACATCTTCACTCCTTGTCAGAAATGAATCGCAAAGCAATTACAACCTGAGGCTTAAGAGTCTGTCTCACATTTTTATCATCCTATTTTTTGCAATAGTAGTAGCCGGTTTAACTAATGTCAGGGCACAAGATACCTGGACACAGAAATCCAATGTTGGCGGACCACCAAGAGACGAGGCAGTTGGATTTTCCATTGGAAGCAAAGGGTACATCGGTACAGGCTTCGGTAGCAGTTACCTAAATGATTTCTGGGAATATGATCCTGCTACTAACGCCTGGACGCAGAAAGCCAACTTCGGGGGAACACCAAGATGCTTTGCTATTGGATTTTCCATCGGCAGCAAAGGGTATATCGGTACCGGTACTGATGGTAGCTATAGAAACGATTTCTGGGAGTATGATCCTGCTACTAACGCCTGGACTCAGAAAGCCAACTTCGGCGGAACACCAAGGGGCCAGGCTACCGGATTTTCCATCGGCAGCAAAGGGTATATCGGTACCGGTCTTGATGGTATCTATAAAAATGATTTCTGGGAATATGATCCCGCTTCCGATAGTTGGACGCAGAAAACTAACTTTGGAGGAACAGCAAGGCGCACTGCGGTCGGATTTTCCATCGGGAGCAAAGGGTATTTAGGAACCGGCTTCGATGGCCACAATAAAAATGATTTCTGGGAGTATGATCCTGCCAGCAATGCCTGGACTCAAAAGGCGGACTTCGGTGCACCAACAAAGGCGGCAACAGGTTTTTCCATTGGAGCAAAAGGATATGTATGCACCGGCAATATCGGTAGCTATAGTAGTGATTTCTGGGAGTATGATCCGGTTAGTAATGCCTGGTCTCAAAAGGCGGAGTTCGCAGGACCAGAAAGATATTACGCAGCCGGGTTCTCCATCGGCAACAAAGGGTATATCGGTACCGGTTATTATATTTATAATGATTTCTATGAATATACTACCTCATGCGTGGGGCAGACTTTTTACGCTGATGCAGATAATGACGGTTATGGAAATGCAGCTAATACGCTCATTGACTGCATCGCGCCGACCGGCTATGTTGCTGACAACACCGACTGCAATGATGCTGATGCCGCCATTCATCCCAATGCTTCAGATATATGCAACAGCATTGATGATAACTGCAACGGAGTGACGGATGAAAATGCTATCACAGCTACCATCACACCCTCCGGTTCGGTATCCACTTGTTCAGGAGTGGCAATCACTTTAACTGCGAATGCAGGAGCAGGCATTTCCTATCAATGGCTGAAGAACAGCGCTACCATACCGGGTGCCACCAATGCTACCTATTCATTAACCAAAGCAGCGGGTTACCAGGTAAGTGAGATTAATAATTTCAGTTGCGCATCTACTTCAGCAGTCACTACTCTAAGCGTGATCTCCTCACCTGCTGCAACCATTAGTTACACTACTCTTGATCTATGCGGACAAAGCAGTATAACTCTTACTGCCAACAGCGGATCAGGATTGACCTATCAGTGGCTGAAAGGAGGCAACAATATCAGCGGCGCCACCAATCAAACTTATATAACCACCACGACAGGGACTTATAAAGTAGTTGTTACTAAAACCAACGGCGGGTGCAGTAAAACTTCAGCGGGAGTTAAAGTAGTTAAAACCTGTAAAGAAAGTTCAGGAAGCAACGGGTTTTCAAATGCTGAAATGAATATATATCCCAATCCTACTACCGGAACATTCACCTTCGATCTGAAATTAAACAATGAGGAGAATGAAGAAGCCGTCATTCAAGTCCTCAACATGATGGGGCAGGTTGTTTATGATAAGACCACTACAGTAGCGAATGGAGTGCTGCAAAAAGAAATTCAATTGAGCGATGTAGCAAATGGAGTGTACCTGGTGAAGGTAACTGTCAACGGTGATGTTTATTCTGCTCAAATTAGTTATCAGAAGTAATGGTACTCAGCCGCCCTGCACTTTTCGAAGGGGTGGGGCGGCTTTTTTCTAATTATAAATTAAAGGGCCTATCTGAATATGTAAGAAATCTTACTAACTCAACATTTAGAAATCGCGACTTCACTCCCTCCCACCTTCCCACGATCAGCAAGGAACCGGCAGACCGTTCGGGTCAAGCCACTCTCAACCACCTTGCTGTTCCGTGTGCGCAATGCCCTGTCGTGCTCCCGTTGCAATCTTTTTGGTTAAGGTTGGCTGTAGTAGCATATAGCCGCCTGTCGCACAAAAAAACTTATTTTCGATTTATGAAGAAACTCCTTCTTTGCTTTTTGGTACTGCTTGCTTGTCACTTTTCTTATTCGCAAAAGCAAGACTACAATTGGTGTTTTGGCGATTCCTGCGGGATAAATTTTAATGATTCTACCGGAGCATTTTTTCTCTCCTCTTCAAGCTTCGATACATCATATATTACCGGTTTGGAAAATACGGCAAGTATAAGTGATTCTTTAGGCAACCTTCTGTTTTACACGAATGGTTCGATAGTTTGGGACAGAAATCATCAAGAAAATGACACATGGTCTTCATTCGAACACCTCAATTACTCAAGGTTCATTAATTCTTCCCAAACCAGATGATTCTTCAATTTACTATCTATTCCACCTGAGCACAGGCAACCCATGGGGAGTTTATTATGCCCTCATTGATATGTCACTTTCAAATGGATTAGGCGATATCCTTCCGGGTAAGAAGAACGTACAGATATATAGCGGCAATGACGTTTCAGAAAAGCTTGCGGCTGTCAAACATGCTAACGGCCGCGATTGGTGGATTCTGACTCACTCGCAGAGTTCCAGCAATTTTTATATCTTTCTTTTAACTCCTGATACTATCTATTTTAACTCAACTCAAAGCATTGGAACAGACCCGTATCTTACCGGTCCGTTCGCTGGTGAAATGCTTTTTTCGCCGAATGGCAACAAGTTAGGGCTTGTTGGTGCAACCGGAATAATAAATCTGTTCGATTTCGACAGATGCTCTGGTGCCATTTCAAATTTTGTTGATTTAACCAATGAGAATTATTATGTAGGTTATGGTTATTACGGCTGTTCATTTTCACCGGATGGCTCAAAATTCTATGTCTCGAATTTTGACTCTTTACTTCAGTTTAATTTAAATGACTCAAACATAGTAGCATCTGAAGAACTTATTTGGTTTAATCCATATTATTTAGGGGGTGGTGCAGACAAGTACTATTTAGGCCAACACCAGGCGACCCCTAATGGAAAGATATTTATTTCACTTACTCGGGGTAATTCTGTAAATCTCCCTGATACATTCATAGATAAAAATCTTTGCGTAATTAATAAGCCCGATGAGCTTGGTTTAGCTTCTGATTTTGTTCCTTGCAGTTTTTATTTAGGGGATTACCATACAGGTTTTGGCTTGCCTAATTCACCCAATTACAATCTTGGTCCATTGCTTGGTTCACCTTGTGATACGGTATATACGAGTATTTCTGAGAATCGTGGCTTCAAAATGGAATCATTAATAATTTATCCTAACCCAGTAGAAAACTCTGCAGAATATCATATAAACTATTATCAACCCGGCAATCACGAACTCACAATTTATGATCTAACAGGTAAAGCGATTACATCTCACCATTTGCGTATCTCTTATGGACATTTAGATGTGAGTAATTTTCAGCCAGGTTGCTATCTCATTAAATTATCACGAAAAGGTGAAATGATTTCAACTTTAAAATTTATAAAAAGTTAAAAGTTCAAAGGAGATGGCGTCAATCGGCGCTATCTCCTTACAACCTATATGAAAAATCTCATTCTTAGTTCTCTGATTTATACTTCCTGCTTTTGTTCTGCTCAAAAGCAGGATAACAACTGGTGTTTTGGCGATTCGTGTGGAATTAATTTTTCAGACACTACAGCTACGTTTTTCACTTCAGCATCAAGTTTTGATACTACATTATCTAACTTAAATTTGGAGAACATCTCAAGTATTAGTGATTCAGCTGGAAACCTTTTATTCTATTCAAATGGTTCAATTGTATGGAATGCAAACCATGAAATAATGCAAAATGGGTTAGGATTGTACTCTAATACGTCTGTAACTAATGGCTCTTTAATTATACAAAGACCAAATGATTCGTCTCTTTATTATTTATTTCATATAAATAATTATATAGATCATTTTGGACTCTTCTATGCACTTGTTGACATGAACCTTGATCAGGGACTTGGAGGTGTAGTTTCAGGACAAAAGAATGTAACCGTTTATCATGGTCATATAGGAGAAAAGCTCAGCGCTGTTAAACATGCTAATGGCAGAGACTGGTGGATTATAGTTCGTAAAGATGAAACAAATGATTTTTACACATATCTGTTGACGCCTGACTCAATTGCATTATTTTCAATCCTAACTATAGGAACCATAGCTGCTCTTTCAGATCAGGGTGAAATGACCTTTTCCCATTCGGGTGAAAAGTTAGCACTTGTAGGATATGACGGAATTATTAATCTATTTGACTTTGACCGATGTACCGGTGCTATTTCTAATTTTATAGATCTTTCTGATTCATCTGATTTATACTATTATGGCTGCTCCTTTTCATTGGGAGGACTAAAGCTTTATGTATCTACCTTTAAATATCTTTACCAGTTTGATTTAACTGACTCAAATATTATTGATTCGAAACAACTTATATGGACTAATCCATATTACATTTTTCCTTATGACGAATTTCTTTTATGCGAACATCAGATAACTCCAGATGGAAGAATATTTATACCACTTGCACATAATATGTCACAAAATGTTCCTGATACCTTTATCAATAAAAGTCTTTGTGTGATCAATAACCCTGATGAGGTGGGTGCAGCCTGTAATTTTATTCCTAATGAAATTTACCTGGGAGGACATCATGCGGATTATGGATTACCTAATTCTCCCAACTACAACCTTGGCGCCTTAGAAGGCAGCGCTTGCGATACGCTTGCAACAAGCGTTTCAAAAAATATTTTTTCAAAAACAATCTCGCTTTATCCCAATCCCTTTACTAATGAGGTTACTATTTCAATGAAAAACCTCAACAAGGGTAAGTGTTATCTTGAGGTGTATGAAGTAGCAGGCAAGCAAGTATGCAGGCAACCCCTTAAGTCTTCTTCCACCTCTCTCAATCTTGGGTATTTGCAGAACGGGATGTACCTGTACCAGGTGAAGGAAGAAAATGAAGTGGTGTGGCGAGGGAAGATGGTGAAGGAGTAAGTAAGCTCACAAGAAACTTACTCCCTCCCACCTTCCACGCTCAGCAAGGCATCCGGCAAACCGTTCGGGTGAAACCACTCTCGGTTAACCTCCTTGCTGTTTCGTGTGCGCAATGGTCTGTGACGTCTTCCGATTCCAGCCCATTGTTAACGTAAAGCAAATGCCTTCTTCCCCATCATGCTACACAATACTTTTGTGCACCCCCGTAGAAAACATGTTGTCGCGTGATTTGTATCGGTGATAACAAGAATATCCGGGTGTTTCTGTCTTCCATGCAAATCATTACAACCACTTTCAAACCCAAATTGATTATGAGAAATTTCTCCGGGGGAGTCCTTTCGGACCGAACCATTGTTCAGGGAGTTATAGCTGTTCTTGTCGTTGTGCTTGCCTCATGCACCAACTATGAGAAAGCGTACAAGAAGAACTTCGACTTTCCACCAGCCGATAGTTCCAAATTCAACCTGCCTGATGTTGCTTCCGGAAAACTTTTTGATTTGCTCGGTACAAAATCCACAGGCATTGATTTCGTGAACAAGGTGCAATTCGGCTTCATGCAGGACAATAACCTCTACGTAAATTACTACAACGGCGGCGGTGTGGCTGTGCTGAATTACAACAACGATTCCTTACCCGACCTCTATTTCACCGGCAACATCGTCCCTGATGAGTTGTACGTAAACAAAGGCAACATGCAGTTTGAAAAAGTTTCTGACAAAGCCGGAATCCTCAGGAAGAATAAGGGGTGGAGCACCGGTGTAGCATTGACGGACATCAACGGCGATGGGCTCGATGATATTTATGTTTTGCGCTCCCGATGGAAAGATTCATTGGCTCATCTGTTTTACGTAAGCAATGGCGATGGTACTTACACCGAGCGTGCGAAAGAATATGGTATTGATTGCCCTGATTGCTTTTCGATGGGCGCAGTATTCTTCGACTATGATAATGACGGTGACATGGATTTGTACGTGAAGAATCACCCTTCAGATTACGTGGAAAGAATGCGTTTCAACAACCTTGAGAAGGTGGAGAAGGGAACCAATCAAAGCGACAAGTTTTACAGAAATGATAACGGGCACTTCGTTGAAATCTCAAAACAGGCAGGCATCAACAATCACGGGTATGGTCTTGCTGTTTGCGCCGCCGATGTGAATAATGACGGCTATCTCGATATCTACGGCTGTAATGACTTCGCCATGTTCGACTACCTCTACATCAACCAGAAGAACGGCACCTTTAAAGAAGAGTCAAAAGATCAGCTCGGAAAAACTTCCATGTTCAGCATGGGCGTTGACATTGCTGACGTGAACAACGACGGCTACCAGGACATTGTGACGGCTGACATGCGCTTCGATCATTCGTATGTGCGCCGCTCATTCGCTCTCGGCTTGCGCCGTAATGAATTCGCCAACATGGTCACTAGTGGATACCACTATCAATATGTGAAGAACACGCTGCAGATCAACAATGGCAATAACACGTTCTCAGAAATCGCCAACCTCGCGCAGGTGGATGCAACTGACTGGTCATGGGGTCCCGTGTTCTGCGATTTTGATAATGATGGAAACAAGGACATTTTCATTCCCAACGGATACTATCGCTGGCTCAATGTTGATGAGCGTGAGTTATACCAATCTATGCGCGATGCTACACGCCGCGGTGACACAGCAGCATACAACAAGCTCTTTGGAATGGTGAGCAAGAAGAAATTGAAAGCCGTGAACTACATGTTTAAGAACAACGGCGATCTCACCTTCACCCGCGAGATGGAGAATTGGGGAACCAACTATCCTACCATTTCCCACGGTGCTGCTCTCGCAGATCTCGATGGCGATGGGGACATGGACATCGTGGTAAACAATCATGAAACCTGCCCTTACGTGTATCGCAACAATGAAGACAAACTCATTCACAATAACTGGGTAGAGTTCAGGTTCAAAGGATATGAGCACAATGATGAAGGCATTGGCACAAAAGTGTATCTCTACACCAAAAGCGGAATGCAGATGGCGCAGCATCACACGGTGCGAGGGTATCAATCCACTTCCCAAAACTTGATGCACTTTGGTTTGGCAAAAGATGATACCATCTATAAAGCGGTGGCGATATGGCTCGATGGAAAAACACAAGAGCTAAAAAATCTGAAGCCCAATCAAGTGATCACCTTCGATCATGCGCATGCCGGGAACGAAAAATTCGATCCGTTTACCAAGTACACTCCCATCTTCGTCAATGCCACTAATAAACTCGATATTGATTATGTGCATACCGAAGATGACTATGAAGATTTCAGAAAAGAAATTTTGCTTCCTCACAAGATGAGTCAATACGGTCCCGGCCTTGCTGTCGCAGATGTAAACGGGGATGGTCTTGAAGATTTTTATGTGAGCGGTGCGCTCCGAAATTCCGGAGCATTGTATCTGCAAACTCCGGAGAAAAAATTTGCGAAATCATCAAGCCAGCCGTGGGAAAGTGATGCGAAGAACTCAGAGATTCTCGGCGTACTCTTCTTTGATGCTGATGGCGATGGTGACATGGACCTCTATGCTGTTTCCGGCGGCAACGAAGTAGGCAAAGATGATCCTTCATTGAAAGATTATCTCTACATCAATGATGGCAAAGGCAACTTCAGCAAGGCAACCAATTCACTACCCGATACCAGGGGCAGCGGCTCATGCGTGGTAGCAGGCGATTACGATGGTGATGGCGATCTCGATTTGTTTGTGGGTGGACGAGTTGTACCCGGGCATTATCCGCAGCCCGCGAAGTGCTCGATCCTTCGCAATGATGCAGGCAAGTTCACAGATGTAACGAAAGATGTTTGTGCTGAACTCGATAAGGGTGGATTGATTTGTTCTGCTATCTGGACTGATTACAACAACGATGGAAAAATTGACCTTCTCGTTTCCGGTGAGTGGACTCCGGTGATGGTATTCAGGAATGAAGGTGGAAAATTAGTTGACGCAACTAAACAGGCAGGGCTTGAAAATGCTACCGGCTGGTGGAACAGCATTGTATCGGGTGATTTCGATAACGATGGTGACATTGATTATGTAGTGGGAAATGAAGGATTGAATTCACGCTACTATCAGCCTACCAAAGATCAGCCTGTTGAATGTTATGTGGATGACTTTGACAAGAATGGAACACAAGACTTAATGATGTCAGTTTACAACTTCGGAAAACCTTATCCTGTAAAAACACGAATGACATTGGCGGAAGAAGTTCCGATGCTGGGTGAAAAATTTCCGCTCTACAAGCAATTTGCTCTTGCCACCACCGATGAGGTTTTCGGAAAAGAAGCATTGGCTAAGGCGATGCATTTGAAAGCAGAAACTTTTGCTTCTTCTTATTTGCAGAACAACGGCGACGGAACCTTTACAATAAAGCAGTTACCGATGCAAGCACAGTTCTCCTGCATTTATGGCATGGTTCCCTTCGATGTGAACAATGATGGTAATCTCGACATTATCGCTCACGGAAATTTCTTTTCACCAGAAACAGAAACGGAAAAACAAGATGCCTGCATTGGCATTACACTTATCGGCGATGGTAAGGGAAACTTCAAGCCCATTACAGTTCAGGAGTCAGGCTTTTTCAATAAGAAAGATGCAAAGGCCCTTGCACTTATCTACTTAGGCAAGAGTGACATTCCGGTGATTCTCGGTACCAACAACAATGACTCTATGTTCGCTTATGAATTCACCCGGAACATTCAAAGCAAGGTTATACTCACGCAACATGATCGCTTTGCTGACATCTTTTTCAGGGATGGAAAGAAAGCCCGGCATGAAGTCAACGTTGGTGATGGTTACCTCTCGCAAGGGTCGAATACCCTCGCTTTTCTTCCTGCATTAGTCGAGAAGATTATAGTCACAGATGATAAGAATCAGCAGCGCACGGCTTACCAGGGTGGCGCTCTGGCTTCCAAATAATTTTTTACTCTTAAAACGGACGAGATCATGAACAGGATCAGCATAAAAATTTTCTCCGCAACTGAAAACAGATCGTCATTGCGAGGAACGAAGAGTGGGCATTGGGGGCAAGCGTTCCGAAGCAATCCCTACCGATTTAGAATTAAGTCAACCATAGCTATTTCTCTCACATGCATTATTGCATTGCTTGCTGCCTGCAACAACGCATACAAGAAATCAGATTTAGGCGTAGTAGATTTTCCGACGTACGACAGTACCAAGTTCACACCCCTCGACAAATCCAGCGGAAAGTTGTTTGACATTCTCACCGATAAAACCACCGGCTTGAAATTCTCCAATGATGTTGGTTTCAGAATGAGGAATGATAACAACCAGTACAACTATTTCTATAATGGTGCAGGTGTAGCCGTGCTCAACGCCAACGGTGATTCCCTGCCCGATCTTTATTTCTCCGGTAACATCGTGCCCGATAAACTTTTCATCAACGAAGGAAATCTTCATTTCAAAGATGTAACAGAGCAGGCAGGAATTCTTACAAAGAATAAAGGATGGAGCACGGGAGTTTCAATCGTTGACATCAACAATGACGGACGCGATGACATCTATGTATGCCGCTCGCGCTGGAAAGATTCTCTCGCAAATCTTCTCTATGTAAACAACGGCGACGGAACCTTTTCAGAGAAAGCGAAGGACTATGGCATTGATGACAAGACCGATTATCACATCATGGCCAATTTCTTCGACTATGATAAGGACGGTGACATGGATCTCTTCCTCGCTTGCCATCCGACGGATTGGGTGGAGAAAATGCGGTTCAACAATTTAGAGAAGGTAGAGCAGGGCAATAACCAAAGTGATAAGCTTTATCGCAATGATGGGGGACACTTCACTGATGTCTCAAAGCAGGCGGGCATCAACACGCACGGCTTCTCATTGAGCTGCACCGTCGCTGATTTCAATGGTGATGGATGGCCTGATTTGTATGTGCCGAATGATTTTGCGATGTACGATTACTACTTCATCAACCAGGGTAATGGCACATTCAAAGAATCAACGCGTGACGTGCTGAAGAAAGTTTCACTCTTCGGAATGGGAAGTGATGTGGGCGACATCAACAATGATGGGTATCCTGATCTGATTGTGGTGGATATGAAATTCGATCACTCTTATTTGCGTCGCTCGTTCATGCTCGCACAGCGCCGCGCCGAATTCAACAACATGGTGACAAGCGGGTATCATTACCAGTATGTGCGCAACATGCTTCAGCTCAACAATGGCAACGGAACATTTTCTGAGATCGGCTGCCTCGCCGGAGTGGACGCCACCGAGTGGTCATGGGCTCCTCTGTTTGTTGACTTCGACAATGATGGCTACCAGGATCTCTTTGTTTCAAACGGCTACTACAAAACATTCAACATTGATGAGCGCGAATTGGTGCAGGGATTGAAAGATGCCACCCGCAGGGGTGACACCGCCATGTTCAACAAAATCGCCGGCATCATCAACAAGAAAAAGCTGAAAGACCCGAATGTTATTTTCAAAAACAACGGCGATCTCACATTTAAGCGAATGACGAATGATTGGGGATTTTTTCAACCGACCATCACGCATGGTGCTGCTTTCGCTGACTTCGATCTCGACGGTGACGTGGATATTATCACCAGTAACACTGAACAGCCGCCGTACCTCTACCGCAACAACGAAGAGCAGATGCAGAAGAATCATTTTGTCGAATTCAGGTTTGATGGTCCTGCCGGGAATTTAATCGGTATCGGTACTGAGGTTCGCATCTACACGAAGAATGGTTTGCAATTCCAAACCCATCACACCGTTCGCGGCTATCAATCCACTTCCGAAAATTTTATGCACTTCGGATTGGGTGATGCAACCGCCGTTGATAAAGTGGTGGTGACATGGCCCGATGGAAAAACACAGGAGATCACCAATCTTCCCGCTGATAAATCATATACGTTTAAACATAAGGATGCAAACGAGAAAGCGCCTGCGAAAGAAAAAGTGGCCCCGCTTTTCACTGATGTTACTGATAAACTGAAAATAGATTTTGTTCATGAAGAGAATCCTTATGATGATTTCAAGAAAGAACTTTTGCTTCCTGAAAAGAACAGCTACTTCGGTCCGGGTCTCGCTGTTGCTGATGTGAACGGAGATGGCTTAGATGATTTCTTCGTGGGCGGTGCATCCCGGCAATCAGGTGCTCTTTATCTTCAGGGGGCGAATGGAGAATTCAGCAGCACGAGTGGTCAGCCGTGGGAGAAAAATGATCAGGCTGATTGTCTTGGTGCGGTTTTTTTTGATGCCGATGGGGATGGTGATGCTGACCTCTATGTAGTTTCAGGCGGTAATGAGTTCAATAAAAATGATAAAAACTATCGCGATCATTTCTATACCAATGATGGCAAGGGAAATTTCAGTGACGCTTCTTCACAAATTCCTGACATCAACGTCAGTGGCTCATGTATAGTCGCAGGTGATTATGATGGCGATGGTGATCTCGATTTATTTGTGGGTGGGAGAGTGGATCCGCAGCATTATCCGGAGCCTGCCAAGAGTTGTATCCTGAAAAATGACGGAGGAAAATTCACTGATGTAACTGCGCAAGTTGCTCCTGAGCTCGATAAGGAAGGAATGGTTTGCGCGGCACTCTGGACAGATTTTGACGGCGATGGAAAATTGGATTTGCTTCTCGCCGGCGAATGGATGCCCGTGACGTTCATGAAAAACACCGGAGGGAAATTTGAAAACGTGACGAAGCAATATGGTTTTGAAAATACTACGGGCTGGTGGAACAGCATCGTATCCGGTGACTTCGACAATGATGGTGATGTTGATTATGTATTGGGAAATGAAGGACTCAACACGCGCTACTATTGCCCGAATGAAAAAGAACCGGTTTGCCTCGATGCAAAAGATTTTGACAACAACGGAACACTCGATTGCGTGATGTCATTTTACAACTACGATCAGCTCTATCCTGCAAAGAATTTTCAGTACAGTGCCGAGCAAATGCCGATCCTTGACAAAGAGTTCAAGACCTATTCCGGTTTTGCACTGTCAACCACCCAGGAAATTTACGGACCTAAAGGATTGGACAAAGCATATCATCTCACCGCGAAAACCCTCGCCAGCTCCTACATCGAAAACCAGGGGAACGGAAAGTTTGCAATCAAATGGTTGCCGCTACGCGCGCAGGTGTCGAGCATCTTCGGGATGGTGGTGTATGATGTAAATGTGGATGGCAACCTCGATCTTATTTATCATGGCAACTTCTACAACAAGGAATCAGAGACGGAGCGCAATGATGCTTTCGTTGGTGAGGTCCTCCTTGGTGATGGTCATGGCAATTTTGCCTATTTACCGAATCGTGAAAGCGGTTTCGTTTCTGATAAAGATGCAAAGGCGCTTTCGATGATCTATGTAGGAAAAAACCAAACGCCTGTACTTCTCGGCACCAACAACAATGACAAGATGTTTGCCTTCGAGTTGATGAAGAATGAAGCGGGGAAGGTAGCTTACAATCAGACTGACCGCTATGTAGATGTGTATTTAAAAGACGGAAGAAAAATTCGCAACGAAGTAAACATCGGCAACGGCTATATGTCGCAGAGTTCGCGCATTGTTGCTTTCGTTCCTTCACTCACTGAGAAAGTGATTGTGACGGATGAAAAGAATCAGCCGCGCACGGTCTATCAATCGGCGGCACTTGCGGCGAAATGAAAAGGTGAGAGGTGAAAGGTGAGAGGTGAAAAAGTAATTTGATGATCTGAAGAAAATCCCTGCTGTAAAGGCGGGGGTTTTTGTTTTCAGACCTGTCGAACATTTAACCGGGATTTTGCAGTTGAAAGCAAGAACTGTCGGTTCTGCGAGAACCGACAGTTCTATGAGAAGCGAAGAAAATCTATTATGGACTTCATTCTTGAGATACACCAATTGCAAATCAGGGTTTAAATCGTGTGATATTATTGATCAAATTTCCCGATCATAAAATGTGTAGCATCTGCATCGGGATCAATGTAACCTGCCGGCCAATTGAATGTTGCATTGTATGTGGTGAATGCAAGTGTACCATCTTTACCAAACGTCCAGTAACTCTTCACCGATTTGGCAGCATTCAGATGTGAGGAAGCAATTTCAGGATGATCACCTGTATTGGTGTGACCGGTTAGGTTTCCTGCCGCAGTTACAGTAACAAACGTGATGGTGACGGGCAGGTAATGGGTATCATCGCCGATGTCAAAGCTTTCGATAACACCTGATCCGGTCGGAACATAGCGTCGCAGATTTCCATTCACCCATCCATCTGTATGCGAAACACTTCCTGTGCTGTTGATGATCACGGTATTGGAACCGGTGGAAATTGTTCCGCTTGTAAAGGTGAGTGTTCCGTTGATGGTTAAATCACCCAAGATTGTAATACCTGCAGCATTGTTAATCGTCACGTTGCGCAGTGAAAGAGGAGGGATGGTTTGAGGGGCGGTTCCTTCAAAAGAAATTATTCCGCCCGATTGAGTAATGATTCCATTGTTGGTAATACTTCCGCTCACACGGAACGATCCGCTTACGATGTCAAGGGTTACTCCAGATGCAACAATAAGGTTATGAGCATATTTATCTCCGGTAATAACATCCGGTTGATAGGGAGTGCCGTTTGGAATTACAACATTCGTGGTGGAAGTTGGAACTCCTCCGCACCAATTGCCGGCTGTATTCCAATCACTGCTCGTTATGCCGATCCACGTACCATTGGGAGTTTCTGACACACTGAAAGCCGAAGAAGTTGTTGAACAGCCATAACTGTTGGTGACTCTTACAGTATAGCTTCCCGCTGTTGTTGCATTATAGGTTGAGTTGGTTGCTCCGCTGATGTCAATGTTACTCTCTTTCCATTGATAGCTGCCGATGGTACCGCTGCCTGCCGAGGCATTTGCTGTGAGCAACGTGTTAGTGCCTGTGCAAAATGATGAGTTCCCGTTGATGCTTACGGTTGGATATGCACTTTCGGTTACCATGAATGCTGCCGATGTTGTGGAGCATCCGTTGCTGTTAGTCACTTTCACCGAATAACTTCCGGCTGTTGTGGCGATATAGGTGGCATTGGTTTCTCCGCTGATGTCAATGTTGCTTTCTTTCCATTGGTAACTGCTGATTGTTCCACTGCCTGCAGTTGCATTCGATGAGAGCACGGTGTTTCCTCCTGCACAAAAGGATGAGTTGCCGCTGATGCTCGTTGTGGGATTTGCATTTTCTGTTACTGCGAATGCTGATGATGTGGTTGAGCATCCATTGCTGTTGGTCACTCTCACGGTGTAGCTTCCGGCAGCTGTTGCTGTGTACGTAGCATTCGTTGCGCCGCTAATGTCAACGTTGCTTTCTTTCCATTGGTAACTGCTGATCGTTCCGCTGCCTGCTGTTGCATTTGAGTTGAGCACTGTGTTGCCTCCTGAACAGAATGATGAGTTGCCGCTGATGCTTGTTGTGGGATTTGCATTCTCTGTTACTGCGAATGCTGATGATGTGGTTGAGCATCCATTGCTGTTGGTCACTCTCACGGTGTAGCTTCCGGCAGCTGTTGCTGTGTACGTAGCATTCGTTGCGCCGCTAATGTCAACGTTGCTTTCTTTCCA
>DASRAJ010000023.1:0-19566 GCA_035638255.1 Chitinophagales bacterium | reverse complement strand
GTGAAGATTACCGTGACAGCACAAATGCAGGATGGGTCAACAAAAATGATCGCGCAGTTTCCATACAAAGTCAAAGGCGTTCCTGATCCGATCGCCGTCATTAATGGTAAATATGAAAACGGCGGCCCGATTGGTGCCAGTGAATTAAAAATAGTGAAAGGGATAGGAGCCGTTTTGCGCGGATTTTATTTCGAAGGCGTGGGGTTCAGTGTCACCTCGTTTCAATGCACGTATGTAACATACAGGGGAGAGGTAAAAGCACCTGTGTACAATGATGGAAAATATTTTAACGAAAAGGTTAAGAGTTACATTGATAAATGCCACAGCGGAGACAGATTTATTTTCACTGACATCAGATCGAAAGGGCCGGAAGGTCATATCAGATATTTGAACAGCATTCCTCTTGAGATAAAGTAATGTTCAGGTTGCTGTAAGTTCTTTTCTGAAAGATTTTATTTCTGCGGTGTGATAAGGTATATTACACCGCAGTTTATTTTTAAACGGGAAGAACTTTCTTTTCAGTGCAGATCTCAGAGTTTTTTGTTCAACATTTTCTTTCAACAATAAGCTATTTTTACTACTTCATTTCCAAAACCAACCAAATCATTTGAATGAAATTTTACTCTGCCCTTTGTAGTGTTTGCGTTTTGTTATTCGCAAGTGCCACTCCACTCTTCTCACAAGAAGCAGAACATACCACGATTCCCCTGAGCGCTCCGGTCGTCATTAACTTCAAACAGTTGGCGAGCTATCAGCTTGCTCACCCGCAATCGAAGCACAAGGAGCGATTCATCGAGCAAGGTGAAGACCGCGAAGGCAAGCGCCGCTTTAAACCGCAGATCATTCCTGATGATGCGAAAAAGTTTGACGTCAAGCTTCCACAGAATATTCTTCGCACTGTTTCGCCGTCGCCTGTTGTAAGCTTCGATGGGACTCTTGATGGCGGATATCTCATTCCGCCCGATGTGAGCGGTGCAGCCGGAAATGAATATGTAATGCAAAGCACCAACCAGGAGTTTGTCATCTACGAAAAATCCGGTGCGCTGAACAGCGTACTGGACATCAGCAATTTTTTCAGCTCCACCGATGGCACCTCCTACTTTGATCCGCACGTTGTATATGATGCAAGTTATCAGCGCTTCATTATTTGTGTGGATGGTTTTTATTCTTCTAATTATCACAGTGCGCTCTTCATCGCCATTTCTCAATCAGCGGATCCTACAGCAGGGTGGTTTGTTTACTCGATAGATGCAGTTGGAAACGCGAGTGACTTTCTTGATTACCCTACGGTGGGCTTTAACAAAAATTGGGTGGTGCTGACCGGCAACGATTATTTAGGAAACGGAGGCAACAACACAAAAATCTACGTCTTCAAGCGCGCTGATCTTTACAGCGGTTCCGCAGGCACCATTCACACATTTACGGATTATACAATTTTTGATATCACGCCTGCAGTAACCACAGATACCACCGTAAATACAGAGTACATGGTCGCCGATTATGATGGCAGCAACGGGGGATACGGCTACATGAAACTATTCAGGATTACAGGCTCTGCCAACTCACCATCCTACTCGTCAGGCGGTACCATCGGAGTGAATAAGCCGTGGGATGAAAACACCGTGAATGCTCCTCAGAAAAATAGTACGCACAAAATTGAAGTAAACGATACACGCGTTGCCACACCCATTTACATCAACGGAGCGCTGTGGTTTACTCATTCGGTTTTTCTTCCCGATGGAAATCCTCATTATGCTGCCGTTGACTGGTGGCAAATAAATCCTGTAACTCTTGACCTTCTGCAATTCGGCCGCATCGAGGATAATTCAGGGAGCATCTTTTACTATTACCCGAGCATCAGTGTGAACTTTGAAGAGGACGTGCTCATCGGATATAGTACTTCTTCCGCCTCCATGTATGCATCTGCACAATATGCCTTTCACTCTTATTTGGATTCAGCAAACACCATGGAAGACGGATATACTTATCAGGCAGGGCATGCCTCGTACTGGAAAGATTTCGGTGGGGGAAGAAACAGGTGGGGAGATTTCAGCGAAACGTGTACTGATCCTGTAGATAATTCATTCTGGACATTCCAGGAATATGCCAACACTCCTGCAAACAAGTGGGCAACTTCCATCGCTAACGTAGGCGGAATACCCTGTGAGGATGTTCCGGTGGCGGGCTTCATCACGGCGGTTTTCAATTCTGTTTGCCCGGGGGAGGCAACCATTTTGAATTTGTCAAATTACAGCAGCGGAGTATCTGGCATTCAAGTGCAGTGGCAACAATCTGCTGATGGAATCAATGGATGGGCTGATGCTACAGGAATCGGCAATACCACCCCGAGGTATGAAACAGGCGGGATCGATTCAGCAACATTCTTCAGGTGCGTTGTTACATGCTCGAACTCCGGACTGTCTGATACAACAGATGTTTTTGTAGAGAATACAAATGGATTTGTGCATGTAGCAAACGATACTATTTGTTCACCCGGCTCTAATCAACTCATCGTGACGGCAACAGGTACTACCTTGTGGTATGAAACAGATACTTCATCAGTTCCAATTTTTACGGGTGATACTTTGAATACAACGATTTCAGGCGACACAACTTTTTATGTCACCACCAACACACTCGATCAATCTTCGGTTGGAATTCCAAATTCTATTTCAGGAACCTATTACACTAATTTTTCCGCCGGTCTTGTCTTCACCGCGCTTAGCAATTTCATACTCGACACAGTGTTTGTTTATGCGAATAGTACAGGCATTGTAAAAATAAACCTGTATAATATTACGGCAGGCAAAGTCACGGATTCAGTTTCCGTGAGCATCACATCTGGAGAGGTAATGCAGAAGAGAGCAGTACCACTTCACTTTAGTATCGCCGGTGGCTCATTGTACAATCTCAACGCATCCGGCTCCACCGTGTCAGCCATTTTCAGAACCAATAGTGGCGCAACATATCCTTATGAGGTTCCGGGTGTAGTACAGATCACGCAGGCGATCAATAATGCCGTGGGATATTACTATTTCTTCTACGACTGGCGCGTCACTACCGGGTGTGCTTCCGAAATGTTTCCCGTGCACGTACACATTGACGTCCCTGATGTGGTGGCTTATACCGCTACAGATACTATTTGCATAGGCCATTCAGCGGTGCTGATTGCCTCCGGAGCATCCTCTTATTTGTGGTTGCCGGGCAACTTTAATACCGCTACCGCTATCGTTCACCCTTTGACGAACACTTTATACACCGTTACAGGAACTGACGGATATGGCTGCACCGACACAGCGCAAATCTATATCTATGTTAAACAATGTCCGGTGGGGATTGAGGAACCAGAACCATCTGCTGCTGTTCACATTTATCCCAATCCTACATCAGGAATGTTCGATCTTTTTTTGGAAGGATTGCATGCGGGAAATTATAGTGTTACACTATGGAATCTGTTCGGACAAAAAATGATGGCGGTAGAGAAAGTGATAAGCGGACAGTTGAGTGTAATCCCGATTGATGTCTCTTCTATGCCTTCAGGTATTTACTTCGTGCGTGTGTCATTCGGGAATCAGCAGTGGATGGATTGTGTGGTGAAGGAATAATAAATTTCATCACCATTATCCATATTCATGTACGCGCTATGGTTAAAAATAATTTTTATTTCTTCAGTAATTCCGGTACTGGTTCTTTTGATTAAAATCATCTCAATAATGGTGGCGCTGTATAACAATCCGAACAGCGTGGAGTTTCTGCGCTATTACCTTTTGCCACCTGTATCAGAATCCGTTGACCAAATAGTGAGGCTTAAATAGTTGTCAAATCTTTTACACCAGCTGAACTTTCAATCCATGAGGAGTTTGAACGATGCAAAACACTTTTATTAGGATGGGTGAGAGAAGTATTATTCGCTCTAAAGCTTTTGGCTTCATAGTAAAGTGAAAGATCAGCATTGGTCACTGTAGGATTAGCGGGAACGGCAAACTGGTCATGCCGGAAAAGATTTCTCGAGATCACGGGTGAGCCATTGATCGTCCAGGAGCTGAAGTATTCAGTCATCTCAGGGAAACTGTTGCCGGGCGAATTATTATCAATCATGGCTTGTGTTTGTTTAGGATTTGATCCTTGCGGGGTCTGCCGAGGAAGGCCCGGTAAGGAGGATTAAAAGTTCATTCGTAAATGTGAAACTGTTTTTTGCTTCCAATGTAGTTCATATAAAAAATAGAATAGCTCGTTGAGCACTTATAAATAATATTGTTTTTATGCAGGTAGATATCAATTCCTCCGGAACAGCTTCCAATCAAGCCATCACCAAAGTTGAGATTCTCAGTGAAAACACCTGCATCCTCTAATCCATAGATATCTGAAGTGTTTGAGTTATAATAAATCCAGTTATAAATATGGGCGCCGTCGAATGATACCACTTTGCCAATAGATGAATACAATGCAACAGAATCAGGGGAGGAAATAGCAAGACCGAGTTTATCTTTTAATTGGACAAATGAGATAATGGAGTCAGCAACTACTACCAAATTCTTTTTTTGTTTTTTATGCAATATGATCCTGATAGAATCAGTGGCTGCGAAAGATTCATCGCCGATGGCAAAACAAAGAGCATTGTCATAATTGATCGTGTAATTTTTATCAGGCAAACTCACTGTTACATCTGCAGTAAAAGGAAAATATCCCGGACCTGCCACCTTTGTTCCAAAGCCGATTCCATATTGATAGCCATCAGCAGGCCATTCCAGTCCGCAATAAAAAAAATTGTTGTTTGCATCTGCAAAATGAGTGAGTCCTTTATACATCAGGTATTCATATCCAGAGGAAGGGTATTCCCAGGTAACACCGTTAATAATGATAGTTTCAGTGTAGAAGTAATCAGTGCCGCAGTATGTATCAAATTCAGCATTCTTAGCGATGGCATTTCGAATTTGGTTATACTTTGTGGCATCAATAGTCTTTAACTCCACGGAATCTGATGGTGCTAAAGTCAGTTCTTCTCTTTGACACCCGATTGCGAATATTAGGATAGCGATAAATAGAATGAGTTTTTGCATGTTATATTAGTGCTTTGATTCGGTCAAGTTGAATTTTGTATCGTGAGGTTATGTGTTCAGATCACTTGATTTCTACTAACTTTCAACAAAAATCCATTTTCAACAATCCCCATACAAATGATTTATACCATCGCCCATCCAAAACATACAATCAGCAGGTATCCTGCTACATGGCAATGGGTATCCATCATTATGCGGAGTTTCGACACTTTGAAGATGGAAATGGCGAGACCTGAAAGGTGCAGAGGAAACAGTAAAGGAAATTGAGAACCCTGACAAGGTGAAAAATGGGGTAATCGCTGAAGTAGGAAAGGAGATTGCCCTTTACTGAATCATCAGTTTCCTGATGACTTGAATGCTCTTCTCTTCCAGGCAAATAGCATAAACACCCTTCGGCAGCATACTTAAATCAAGCACTTGCGATTGCCGGCCGATTTCAGAATTAAAAGTTTTGTCCCCCGTTGATATCACCGTTCTACCGATACAATCAATAATCTTGAAGCTCTTGATGTCACCTGAAGTTTCATTCCACTTCAGGGTGAAAATCCCTGAGCAAGGATTTGGATAAATTGAAAAGTCGTTCGCCTTATTCATTTCATTCACTGATTCTCCAATGGCCCAGCATACATCGAGGCGGGGATGTTCAGTAGCATCAGGGTTATCTCCCGAAGCGAACAGCATTCGCGCATAATAGCTTTCGTTGGTAAGCTTCAACAAGAACCCAAAACTGTTTGCGGGATCGCTCACCATATCCTGAACTAAAGTGGTGACATCAATACCCGGATAATCCTGGTTGCCGACGGATGCAGGAAGAATTACTTCATTTTGATTTGTACTTGAAGGTTGATTGTTCCAGGTTACCGCGTCCTCAGCCCATGCAGAAGTGATGCGCTGCAAAACACTTTCATTGGAACTGGTGAGTGAAGTATCACTCCCGGCATTGTTAGTCGTGGGATAATAAAGTGAAAGATCAGCATTCGTCACTGTAGCATTGATAGGAATCGAACTGAGATCAAACTGAAAAAGATTTCTCCATATAACAGGTGTTCCATAAATCGTCCAGGCGCTACTGTTGTATTCAATCCCGTTAGGATAATTGTTAGCAGGTCCATAATCATCAATCGTTGCATCTTCTCCTTCAACATCCAGTGTTTGCGAAATACAATTGGTATAAGTAACCATGAGGATAGGATGTTCATTTGAATCGGGATTATCTCCTGAAGCAAAAAGCATTCGGGCATAATAGTTTTCGCTGGTAAGCTTCAATAAAAATCCGAAACTATTTGCCGGGTCATTCACCATGTCCTGAACTACAGCAGTCACATCAATTCCCGGATAATCCTGGTTGCCGACAGATGCAGGAAGAACCACTTCATTTTGATTGGTGCCTGACGGCTGATTGTTCCACGTGACCGCATTTTCTGTCCATGCAGAAGTGATTCGTTGCAACACACTTTCATTAGAGTTAGTGAGAGAAGTATCATACCCGGCATTGTTGATGGTGGGATAGTAAAGTGAAAGCTGAGCATTAATCACAATGGCATTGGCTGGAATTGCAGAAAGGTCGAATCGAAAAAGGTTTCTCCAGATAACAGGTGTTCCATAAATTGTCCAGGCACTGCTGTTGTATTCAATCCCATCAGGATAATTGTTGGCAGGTGAATAATCATCAATCGTTGCATCTTCATCGCCGGCGTTCAACTTGATAGTAACCGTAGTTTGTGCAGAGAGAAGAAAGCAGTTGAGAAAAAGCAGGGAAAGCAGGTAAAGTCTTTTCATGGAGAGAAGTTTTGATAAATGTAAATGTTTTTGGGAGTTGAAGTGAAGTAAAGAAAATTAAATTCTTCAATTACACCTCCTTTTTGTTCATGAGCGATTGAACCACACAAGTAATAAAAACTATTCCCGATATTTGGTTGCTTACAACCAGCCGAAGAAATGAAATACACACTGCAAACTTTTCTCTTAAGGATTCCCGAAGTTTTTCTTGTTGTACTCACCGCTTCGAGTGTACTTCACGCACAAGCAGTGCCGTCCATTGAATGGCAAAAATGTTTGGGAGGAAGTGACTATGATACTCCTTATTCCATTCAGCAATTGGCCGGTGGCGGATTTATTGTTGCAGGAAGCTCCGAATCCAATGATGGTGACGTCTCAGGCAACCAGGGATTGAAAGATTATTGGATTGTGAAATTAGATGCAGCTGGAAATTTACTCTGGCAAAAATCTTTGGGTGGAAGTAATATTGATGAAGCACATTCCATTCAGCAAACAGCCGACGGCGGATTTATTGTTGCCGGAGAATCTTATTCCAACGATGGCGATGTTGTAGGGCATCACGACTGTAATTACTATTATGGATGTTCTGATTACTGGATTTTAAAATTAGACATGGATGGAAATTTAGTTTGGCAAAAATCTCTGGGAGGAACCGATAATGATGCACCCTATTCCGTTCAGCAAACTACTGACGGCGGATTTATCGTTGCAGGAGGGTCTTATTCAACGGATGGCGATATTTCAAATAACCATGGCGGTGAAGATTATTGGGTTACAAAATTAGATACGGGTGGAATTATAGAGTGGCAAAAATCTTTTGGAGGAAGCGATTATGATGATGCGTTTTCCGTTCGGCAAATTGCTGATGGCGGATTTATTGTTGCAGGAGAGTCTTCTTCAACGGATGGTGATGTAACAGGAAATCATGGAGGGCAGGATTACTGGATTGCGAAGTTGGATACGGCGGGAAATTTAGTATGGCAAAAATCTTTAGGAGGAAGTTCCAGTGATGACGAGCGGTCCATTCAGCAAACTACCGACGGCGGATTTATTGTTGCAGGATTAGCTTATTCAAATGATGGAGATGTTACAGGACATCATGGTAGCATTGCTTATGCTGATTATTGGATCGTGAAATTAGATACTGCCGGAAACTTAGTATGGCAAAAATCTTTGGGCGGTAGTAAGGAGGATTATGCCTTTTCCATCCAACAAACTACTGACGAAGGATTTATTGTTGCAGGACGGTCCGCTTCAAATAATGGGGATGTTTCAGGAAATCAGGGGGGTGATGATTGCTGGATAGCGAAGTTAGATACTGTTGGAAATTTGGTATGGCAAAAATCTTTGGGAGGAAGTTCTACTGAATACGGGATTTCCATTCAGCAAACCTCCGACGACGGATACATTGTTGCGGGACTGTCCGGTTCAAATGATGGGGATGTTTCAGGAGGTCATGGATTATTTGATTATTGGATCGTGAAGTTAACAAGCGACCATGCTACAGAGGTTCCATTGTTCTCAAACAATCTTATTTCAGTTTTCCCTAATCCTGCACAAAAGAATCTCATCATAAACTTAGCAACAGACAGAGTTCTCGCCTCTGGCGAGACCATTCGGGTATATGATTTATCCGGAAGACTCTGCGAAAAAAGCAGCATTCTTCAGACCCCATTGAGCGGGCACACGAACAGGTTCGAACTCAATATTGAAAATTTACCTGCCGGGTTTTACACGTTTGAAATCACCAACAACCCTATGAATCCTGCGGACAAAACGAGAGAGAGTGAATTTGGAAAATTTGTGAAGCAATAGTAATCTTCACTAATTGCCTAACAATTAGTGAAGGTCATTTGGATAAGTCCGCTTCAATTATTCACTATAACAGAACTCGTTGAATGATTGATGGGTAACAACATACTTTTCTGTTGCTGATTATCGGCAGGAGGAGCATAAACTCTTACACGCACCTTTGCCCGTGGCGTTCTTGCACGAACCCTTACAAAGCATGAAGTTTCGCCGATCATGATGACCGCTGCCAGTATGATAGAAATGATTTTTGTTTTCATACAGAGAATTTTAAAAGAATTGATGAAATAACATTACAGCGATGATTGTGCCATTGATTGAAAAACAGCCTTAGCGATTGATTCAACCCGTTTTACTGTCTGATTCCCGATTTTCAGTACAATGTTTATCCCATTAAAATCCCACTATGAAATACGAGATACCTATCTTCTCCACACTATTTTCATTCCCGAAAAAAAATTCCCGGAATGAAGTCACAGACTGTTGAAACAACTTCCCACTGTATCAATCCTTTGAAAATGCTGAACGTCAAAAAGCGTATCGCTGAGGAAAAATAATATTTACTCGCGGCTAACCTTCACAACTCTGAATCCCTGATTTGAAAATGAAGCATTTTTTATAACCCTTCCTATATCAACCGAATTAAAAAAGCCGCAGGCATTGTCCGAGCACCACCATGATCCCCCTCTGGCAAATGCAAGATTAGCTTCCTTCTCAAATGCCCCTGGCTTATCGGAACAGAATTCAAATACATTTCCATAGATATCAAACAATCCGAACTCATTGGGAGGAAAGGATTTTACCGGAGCCGTATAAGTATAATCTTCATTCGCACCTGCCTTCTTATGATTTTCTCCTTTCCATACATTGGCATATTGATAAATAATCGAGTCTTCATTGCCCCAAAAATATTTAGTGTCCTTATTTCCCCGGCTTGCAATTTCCCATTCATCAAGAGTAGGCAACCGAACTCCTGCCCACCGGCAATATGCCAATGCATCATTAAAGCTGATACAAGTAACAGGGTGATTCATTTTGTTTTCAATCCCTCCATACTTAGTTCCATTTGGAAATCGCCAAAAGGCATTCGAATCTTCCGCCCATTGAAATTCGTCAAGACCGGGATAGAAGATTTCAGCATTGTGAAATTTCTCCGCATCAGTTCTGTAATGGGTAGCTGTAACAAAATCATCGAATTGTTTATTAGTGACTTCAGTTTTTGAAATGAAGAAAGTCGAAATCGTTACAACCCTTTTGGGATTAATTGAGTGACCTTCAGCCCCAACCAAATATTCTCCACCCGGAATTTTAGCGAAGTCATCATTCTTATGAGGCAAACATGAGACAGTCAACAGTGTGAGTGTTGTAATAACCGTCACAGCAAAGCTTACTTCATTGCCTTTTTCCACGAGTAATATGAATTGGCAAGCTGAGCAATTGCATCCTGGTTCGCTAAATTAAACTCGATAGACTCTTTGTATTTGCCGGAAGCATAGAGCTCTTTATAGATATTCGATTTAAGGAAGAGATCATAATTATCATTCTTCATTAAAAGCATCATGGTCGTCAAAAGGTAATTATCACGAGGCTTTTTGCTCTTAAGTATTTGCATCATATCAGGAATACTCTCATAAGCAGTCAGCAAAATAATAATCTCTTTCAACGCCTCTCCAACTTTTTCTTGCCGGGAAATGCATTGGTTCAAATAATAAATCACAGAATCTCTGTTGCCGGCTAAACTTTGCAATTGCCTTTTACTCATGGTAAATCCTTCACCCTTCATCGGGAGGTTGGCATATATCTTTTCATTTTCATATTTCTCGCGAATGAACATTGAACAAATTTGCATGTAAGCTTCAGGATGATCAACTGCGTATTCAAGATATTCTACTACAAATAATTTCTTAAAATCTGTTTCGCTTATCTTTTTTGAAATCCCGTAAGATTCCTTCGTCGTATCCTTTGCGGTTAATGCAGAGATTCTGGGTGAATGAAAACAAGAATTAATTCCCTGTGGATTATTGATCTCTGAGCGGAGCTCCGGCATATTTTCCTGGAGAGATGAGTTTATTTTGATGTTGCTTTTAATACTATTTTCAAATATCGTTTTTGACTTAAAAGATACAAGCCACACCGTGAGAGCGATCGTCAATAAAGACAGTCCGGTAAGCAGTGTTATAATCGGCCTTTTCATTCAGCAGAATTAAATCAGAGAGGTTTGCTTGTCGAAGATATAACAAGGCGCAGATAAATTTTTCAGTGATTCCAAAACAGCATCTTAATGAACGATTGTTGAGAATGCAGTGATGTTTGTCGAAAACACAATTGTTTTCCTTTCGCAGAAATTTTCCTTTCTATTTTTACTCACCACAAATTTTCTTATGAAAAACAAATTTCTCCTCACTCTTGTCCTATTATCTATCCCGAAAAAAAATCCCCCGATGAATCGGGGGACAGGCGGGATGTCGCGAATTATTCTATTTACATTTTTGTGCTCCATTTTCTATTTTTCCTTCTCTTCATCAGCACAAAAATCGAAATCAAAACCACAAACATCTGAAACGACGACTCAGTATGATCCAATTCTGCTGCAGGGAATGAAATGGCGTTGTATCGGTCCATGGCGCGGAGGAAGATCACTCGCTGTTTGCGGTGTAATTCAGGATGATAAAACCTATTACTTCGGCGCAGTAGGAGGTGGTGTTTGGAAAACTGTTGACGGTGGAAATACCTGGCTGTGTGTTTCTGACACTGCCTTCAAATCAAGTTCAGTGGGAGCCATTGCTGTAGCTCCTTCTGATCCCAACATCATCTATGCGGGAACGGGTGAAGCAGAAATGCGTGGAAATATTTCCTTCGGTGATGGAATTTACAAAAGCAATGATGCAGGAAAAACATGGAAGCATATCGGTCTTGAAAAATCGAATGCGATTCAAAACATCCTCATTCATCCTCAAAATCCCGATCTTGTATATGCCTCCTCTATGGGGAAAGTTTTCGGTGCTAATAAAGAGCGTGGACTATATCGTTCGAAAGACGGAGGTAAAACCTGGGAACAAATTCTCTCGAAAGATGACAGCACCGGTTGTTACGACGTAAAGTTTGACCCAACCAATCCCGCAATCATGTATGCTACGTTGTGGCAAGCGCATCGCACACCCTACTCGTTAAGCAGCGGGGGAAAAGGAAGTGGATTGTACAAGAGCGTTGATGGTGGTGATCATTGGAAAAATATTTCGCAGAACCCGGGATTGCCTGTTGGCCTGCTTGGAAAAATGACGGTTGCAATTTCTCCTGTCAGTCATAATCGTGTTTGGGCGATGGTAGAGAATGAACACGGAGGATTATTTCGGAGCGAAGATGGGGGTGAACATTGGAATCAGATCAGCACAGAAGCAACCATCAAGCAACGTCCCTGGTACTTCTCTCAAGTTTACGCCGACCCGCAGGACGTCAACACGATCATCGCGCTGAATGTCGGAGCATGGATTTCTCATGATGGTGGAGCAACGTGGTCACGCATCGGAAATCATCACGGGGACAACCATGAGCTGTGGTGGAATCCGCACAACAGTAAGAATTGGATCCAGGGAGATGATGGGGGAGGAGAAATTACATTCGATGGAGGCAACTCATTTTCCGATCTGGATTTTCCTACCGGTCAGTTCTATCACGTTTCCGTTGACAATGATTTTCCTTATGGTGTTTATGGCTGTCAGCAGGATAATTCTTCCATAAAAATAAAAAGCAGGACTGATGATTTCAGCATTGGAACAAATGATTGGTATCCGGTTGCCGGTGGTGAAGCCGGCTATCTTGTTTCTGATCCTCTCGATCCGCACATAACGTATGGCGGTGAGTATGATGGGCAGCTCAGCAAGTACAATGATCTCACTCATCAATATCAGTATGTAAATCCATATCCTGAATCATGGATTGGAAGCGGTGCTGAGAGTAAGCAATATCGTTTTCAATGGACCTACCCGATTGTGTATTCACCACACAATCCGAAAGAGCTATTTGTGACATCTCAGGTTGTTCACAGAAGTTTTGACGGAGGAAATACGTGGGAAATTATTTCTCCCGATCTCTCACGTCATGATCCGAAGACGATGAAAGCGAGTGGCGGACCGGTGACAAAAGACAACACAGGTGCAGAAGTGTATGCTGACATTTTTTCATTTGCGGAAAGTCCTCTGCAGCAAGGCTTGTATTGGGCAGGAAGTGATGATGGCTTGATTCACGTTTCAAAAGACGATGGGAAAAGTTGGACTGATGTCACCATTCCATATTCGCAAATGGGAGAGTGGGCGCTCATATCCATCATCGAGCCATCGCACTTTGATGTGGCAACCTGCTATGTGGCAGCAACCCGTTACAAGAGTGATGATGTAAAACCGTATCTCTTTAAAACTTCTGACTACGGAAAAACCTGGAAGCTGATTGTGAATGGTATTGCCGCGAATGCATACACGCGCTGCATACGTGAAGACCCGAATCAAAAGGGCTTGTTGTATGCAGGAACTGAAACAGGAGTGTACGTGTCATTCGATGATGGCGAGCATTGGCAATCATTGCAACTCAATCTTCCGGTTTCTCCCGTGCATGACATTGCAATTCAAAAGCGTGATAAAGATATGGTGATTGCAACTCACGGGAGATCGTTCTGGATTCTTGATGATCTCACGCCACTGTATCAGCTCAATGATCAAATCAGAAACTCTTCTTCCTTTCTTTTCAAACCGCGCGACGCATATAAAATGCAGGGCGGAAGTTTTTCTTCTCCTGATATGCAAACAGGTGAGAATGCTCCGAACGGTGTGCTCGTTCATTATTACTTAAAGAACAAACCAAAGAAAGAATTGAAGCTTCAATTTTCAACTGCGAAAGGTGATACCATCATCACTTACTCGAGCGTGAAAGACAAAAAGGGAGAGCCAATAAAAATTTCCAAAGACTTTTATGAAGATAAAAAAATGAAGCGCCCGGGAATTCTTCCTGTTGATTCAGGCATGAACACCTTCGTGTGGGATATGCGCTACCCTGATGCGACACAAGTAGACGGGACGAATATCATGTGGGCGGGAAGTGTTGTTGGCCCCACGGCAATTCCCGGAAATTATGCTGTGAAAATGTTCATTGGTGATTCACTCATCGCACAACAAACCTTTGCGATTGTAAAGGATCCGCGATTGACAACGACTGACGCCGATTACGCTGCACAAATGGATCTGCTCATCAAGATCAACAAGAAACTCTCTGAAACACACAAAGCCATCAACGACATCAACAAAGCGATTGGGCAAATCAATTCATATCTCGGGAATGTAAGCGACACGGCGCAAGCTTCTTCACTTCGAAAATTCATTCAGCCGACAATTGATTCATTGAATGGGATCGCAGAAAAACTTTATAACCCGAAAGCAAAAGCGATTCAGGATGTGCTCGCTCACCCGATCATGCTCAATGATAAACTTGCCGGAGTAGGAAGTGTTGTTGGTTCTGCCGATGGCAAGCCAACAAAGTCATCGTATGATGCTTTCAATGATTTGTCTTCCCGCATCAATGCACAGCTGGCAAAGCTGAAGAAGATTATGGATGAAAAGATTCCGGAGTTTAACAGGATGGTGGAGGAGAAGAAAATTCCGGCGGTGAATTTGAAAAACAATTCCATGGAAAGACCTAAGTAGTGGAAGGGTTTGTATCGCCCTTTTAAATACCAAAATCCAGGTCTTGCTATTCGACCAATAAAGCAAAGAGGTCGCCCCTTAAAGGTGACCTCTTCGTTCTCTCAAATCTTTCTGAATATCCTATTGCGCTTTCACGATTTTTATTCTCTGAATTTGATGATCCGCTGTTACTTCCATAAAATAAATGCCGTCAGGAAATTCCTCACCAAACTGCATTGATTCAGTTACTGAATTAAAATGCCTGAGCAAATGACCGGTGATGTCATAAACATTTCCGGTTACAACTCCTTCGCTTAACAAAACTAAATGAACGGAAAAAGAATTAGCAGAAGGATTGGGATAGACGGAAGCAATCTCATTACCCGCGTATGTTGTAAGCTGTTCACCAAACCTCTCACCATTATAACAATGACCAAAATAACCACCTGCATCTATGTTCTGTTGCACCTGACCTACGGGAACACACACATCTGCTCCCCCAATACACATCGGAGAATTTCCCTTACCGCAATCATTCTGAACCTGGGTGGCATCGTAAGCAAATTCATTTACGACGCTAAAAGTATTATCCGTTTCAATACTTACCACAGGGAAATCAACAGTTTTGCGCCGGAACCAATAGCCGGAGGTTGTGAATGACTGGCCTTGCGACAATCCGAAAGCACCGAGCAGATATGGATCTGCAGGAAAACCGTAGAGATAGAAACTGTCCGTTTCACTTTCCCATCTTTTCACTAATAGCGAAGGAATAAAGTTAGATGAGCCGCCGTGATATGGAATCTTCAGCTTTCCCCATCCCACTACAGTTGCACCAAGAGTTGTATGTGCAATCTGGTAGCCGGGTGCATGATCTAATCCGAAGGCAGCAACAGATAATTCAAAATAAATCTTTCCGCTACTCGATGATTCCCATGACGATTGATAGGTAGCAGGAAATTGGGTGTACATCGGTTTGTATTCACCAATCTGATCGGGGAAGTATAGTGAATCACCTGCGCTCCCCGTGAAGGAGCTAATATCAAAGGCCTGGTAGGGATAGTGATTGCTGAGATTGTGGTATCCGGTGGCATCGGTTACATCGAGATTTTGAACTATGAAGGGAAGAAAACCGAACAGAGCAGCAGTGTACTGTGTTGCCCGGGTTGCATCAGGAACTCCAGGGTCACTAAATGGAGTGGCTTCATATTCAAAATCATAATTGTAATTGTGAACTACTGAAGTGTAGTCCCATATTTGGTGTTCTCCTTCTGTCGGTAACCAAACCGTGGAAGGATCAACTCCATCGAAATGATACAGGACTCTGTCAAAAGAATGTACATTGTGCTGGGTGAGCGTGATCTGTGCATTTGCCATGTAAAAACTTGCAAGGGAGATGATGGTGAATGAAATCAAGAACCTTGTTCTGATAACATTTTTTGTTAAAAGTTTTTTCATTTTGAAAGGGTGTTTTGTGAGTTAAAAAAAAGTTGATGAAGAATTTAATGAAGGCAAATGTTTTGAAATGATTAGCGACAATTCATTGAAAGTTGTCACAACTTCGAATCCCTGGGCACTTAATGAACTGCCCGGAAAAATTCTGTAGTTCAATCGGGTAATGCATGAAAAAAAAATTTCTCTGTCTTATAGTGCCAATGGTTCTCAGCCTCCCGCATTGCGTCGTTCAAAAACAATACTCTCATCCGGAATTCATTCAAAGTCTACCCTTAGCAAAAGGGCATATCAACGATTTTGAAAATGATTTTACTTCAAGCGAAATTTTCATTCTTGATTCCGTCATCGCTGAATTTCAAAAACAAACTACCAATCAGATCGCGATTGTCACTGTCAGCTCAATAGCGCCTTATGATAGTGTTGATCAGTTTACCACTGATCTCGGTAATTATTGGGGAGTAGGTGACAAGAAAAAGAACAACGGTTTGATGATTGTTTTTAGTAAAGCCCGAAGAGAAGTCTGGATTGGAACAGGAACAGGCACAGAAAAAATATTGACTGATATCGTCTGCAAGCAAATTATTGATGCGTACATGCTGCCTCGATTCAAAGAAGGGAATTACTTCGAAGGTGTACACAGCGGATTAATGGAATGCATCAAACACTGGCAATAACTTTATTTGCTGTAATGAAGCCTTCTGCAATAGCGATCTCTTCCCACGAATTTGAAAATGATGCGGAGCGGTTATTTCGTCAATCGAGAATACTTATTGAGTCGTTCCCGACACATCGGGAGTGAATCCCGATCAAATCGGGAGAACTCGTGTATCGTTATCAGTACCTGCTGCCTGCTTGATTCGCTCTGCCTGTGTTTCCATCATTATTCTCTTCAACAAATTGCCGAATTATTTTCACTTCATCGGTATCTGTGATCCTTCTCAGAATTCCCTTCTCATTTTTAAGGATTGTGGATGCTTGATCAAAGGGAAGCCGGTCATACAATTTTCCACCTGGAAAATGACAGGGATTGCAATGCATTTGAAAAATCGGTTTTACATCCTTATCAAAACTGAATGTAGTGGTAGGGGTGTTAAATTTTTTTTCTCCGGAAGGCAGCTCCCGAACAGGAGTTGAAACTTGTTTGATTGAGATGACTCCGCTTATACTCATCCACAGGAAGAGAATAATCAGGATGGAGTATTTGAAAAACATTCAAAAGAAAATTGAATCCAAATTTACTTTCTCCTCCCCAATTTGAACAAGGTATTCGACCAAAATAAAATCCTGAATTCAATAATATCGTTGCAAGGGGGAAAATTCCGGCTATTAACTCAAAAAGGAGCAGTTATTCCTGCCACCGGCAGCCTCAGCACAGTAGGCGCTGAATGGGATACGGGTGGAGAAAAAAAAATCTCAGGGGGGAATTTTAAGAAAAACTGGTTCGTTCTCAAAGACGTACCGGATTCAAAAAATATTGGTGCAGAACCTTTTCTGCTTTGTAAATTTTATTAGCGTATCTTCGACGCATTAATTTCTTAAAAATCAATAACCAATACAATGAAAAAAGGTAAAGTAAAATTCTTCAATAACTCCAAAGGATTTGGATTTATTCAAGACAGCGAATCAGGACAAGACATTTTTGTTCACGTCTCCGGATTAAAGGATGACATTCGTGAAGGTGATGAAGTCATCTTCGACGTCCAGGAAGGTAAAAAAGGTTTAAACGCTGTGGGTGTAAAACTCGCTTCCTAAATAACACTACCATTCTGAACCAATCCGCGTCGGTCAACCGAGGCGGATTTTTTTTGCCCACCAGTATAGCAGTTACGAATAATTACCGAATGATCAAAGGTTATTGAGCGAGCCGCAGCAGCAATTGGTCGGCTTCAGTAGTTGGAGCATTGGTAACAGATGCAATTTGTTTTGCTTGTTGCGCTGCCTGCTTTGCACCGGCAGTGTCTCCACTCTTTTCGAGGAGTTGTGCGTACAAGAGTGTGTTTCTGTATTCCGCTTTCAATTCAGTTGAGTGTTTTGCCCAGGTCGCTGCACGCTTCAATGCCTTTTCATCAGTGACGTAATTGAGAAATTGTGTGGCGATGTGCTGAAGCTGTGAGTAATCATCCCACTCATAATCCTGCGCGTGCTCAAGCGCAGTCGCCTGATAAGAAGACCAGCGCTTGTTATTTTCATACAACATGAGGTCAAGAGTGAAGATGAGTGAATCGAGAGAGCGGATGTGCAGCCCTGTAACAAGATTTCTTTTTTCAAAATATCCACTGGTGTCATTGCTGTTAGCGAGCGGCTGAAGATTGTATGCTGCCGTTCTGAAAATCTTTCGCTCCACTTTGGCCGGAGTCATCACGGTGCTGAATTCTTTCTGATGATCGAGGATGTACCTGAATTCGGGCGTTTGAATATCAGAAATTCCTGCATTAAGGATCCTCCAGTTCATCAATGTGAAGGGCGGATTATTGTTTTGGGATGCGAAATAAATGTGCGCCACCTTCATGGTGGGCATGCGTGCGTGATTGAGTGCGAAAAGATATTTCAGACACTTATCAGTATCGGAAGTGTTTGCCTCAAATTGTTCCCTCAGATAGGGTAGCTGCAGATTGCGGTTGAAAGAATTTTTTCCCTCCCTGATAAAGTCGCCGGCTCCCAATTCTCCCGCCACCTGATACAACACTGTGCCGCTGCTGTCGAGAAAAACAAATGTCGGAAACGAGGTCACGTAAAATTTTTTCGCGAGCGCCACCCCTTCACCTTTTTCCATGTCCATCATCATACATATAAAATGTGTGTTGTAAAAATCAGCGACCGAATCCTGAGTAAACACCGTTTCTTTCATGTTCTTGCAATGCTCGCACCATGATGCAAAGCCCATGAAAAATACCGGCTTGTTCTCACTGCGCGATTCCGCCAATGCTTCTTTCAGGGTGATGTCTTGAAAGTGAATATTGTTTTGCGCAGAAGAATTGAATACAATCAACAGAAGCAGGGCGAATGGAAAGGCTTGCATGAGTTTTCAAATAGACTGAGTGTAAAAGTACAATCAAATGGAAATGACAGTGACGGAAATTGTACAGCGGAAAAGTCAACCAGGTATTGAATAAAGCAACGCTATTCTCATAGTGGGAAAAAAGATGGACGATTCACTCTTCCCTGAATTAATAGTGCGCATGGGAATGACGTGATCCCTTGTGCTACCCATCCGAGTACTTCAGGTTGGTATGCACATGGCATTAAAAATGCAAATCGCATAAAAACAAAAAATTCAACAACATGAAAAACCTGGTAGCAGCTTTTCTTATCATCATCTTCTTATCAATAGTAAGCGCGTGCAGCGTTGTGACGGGAATCTTCAAGGCGGGAATGGGATTCGGGATTTTCCTGGTGGTGATTTTAATTGCGCTCATTTTATTTTTTGTATTCAAAGCGAGAAGCAAATAACATTCTTTTAAAAAATTTTTGGGGGATCGTATTTTTCAAAGTCGGGTTCCTTAAGAGCAACCTTTTCCAAAGTTGCGAACTTGGAAAAGGTTGTTCAGAAGGTATCATAAGCAGTTCACTTAAAGCTTGCGGATGACTTCTTAATTACTGCTAATGACACACGCTCCCACGCCCCCGGCCCCTGAAGGGGAGTCCCTCCGCGCCCGCGAGTGCGAGAGCGGTTCTCCTTCAGGAGTTAGAGGTGCAGCGAGGATGAATGTCATTGCCAAAGGACTCGATTGAAATAGTTTGCGCTCAGGGCGACCAAAACGACAATTTGGAATACGCACGGAAAACTATCGAAGTGA
>DASRAJ010000022.1:0-11781 GCA_035638255.1 Chitinophagales bacterium | reverse complement strand
AGAGCTTATTGTTGGTAGCCTGAATCATGTCTCCTGTCATCCAAAGAAAATAATCTCCCTGGAAAACTTCAGAAGTATCATTGGCAGGATCGTATCGAAATACCTGTAAACCGTCGGCTCTTATTCCATAGACCTTTTGGTCCGACGCCGCGGTCAAAGAATTAACACCGTGGTCGCCAAAACCCCCGGGTATTTCCGGCGCCACCCTTTTAAAGGTTCCGGTGAGAGGATTAATTTCAAACATGGAATATTGAGTGCTTGTGGGTATAGGATGATTGATGCTGAATGAGTCAGGATTGTAATAACTGTCACGCCCGCCAATGCCATATAATTTCCCATTCTGCGAAACGGTTAACGAACCAAAAGGATGCACGCAATTATTTTCATTGAGGTCTATTAATTTTTCAAGTTTAAAACTATCCGGATTGAAGCGGTATAAAGTTCCCGCCGCGGATAAACCACCGCCGCCGGTACAACTATAAAGCCATCCGTCGCTAAAATCTGCAAGACCAGAAACAGGAGATGAAAAATAGGAGTTGAAATCCTGCGGTGTGAATTGGGCCATCAACTGAGGTTCTGCACTATCCGGATAAAAGCGGAAAACTGAAGGCACGATATCACCATAGAAATAGTAAGTGGTAGTGCCGTAAATCCAGCCATCAGCACGTTGCATAATTAGAGGCGCAGATGAAGCTAAGAGGTCACCGGGGCCACCGAAATGATGATAGATTTCAAACTGTGCTGTCATATAATCATAGGTGAAAATGATACCACCACCATAGGTACCACCGGATGCTACAGTCCCAGCAATTTTTCCTGGCGCATATTCAATCAGATTACCTTCAGGATAAAAGGCGTCTGAAATTCCACTGAAATCATGCAGCACAGAAAAGGAATTGTTTGAAGGATCAAAACAAAAGAGCGTCCCGGAATAGTAGTTTCCCCCGTAAAGTGTTTCCCCGTAAAATTTTCCATCAGAAGCAAGCAAAAGGTCGCAGGTGGGGGAACTTCCCTCAGTGCCGGAAAAATGATGAAGAATCTCGTAGGTTCCGCTGGAGAGGCTAAACCGGTAAAGCTCACCATAATAGTAGTTAGATGAACCGGCTTGAGTTACGCCATACAAGTAACCGTCTTTTTCAACAAGCTTGCCGTTCGGGTGATTTCCTGCCAGGTATGCGAAATTGAATTTCACGAATACCTGTTCACTAACCGGATCAAATTCATACAAGGTGCCCCAGTCATAATTACCACCGTTCTGTGTAACTCCATACATCTTGCCATTTGATGCCAGCATTAGCGAGCCGGAAGGATACATACCTTCCTCAATTGAGAAAAAGTGAATCGGCACATACCGGTTTTCTCCGGGGTGGTATTTAAAGAGAACGCCGTAGCCCAATCCTCCGCCACTGGTAACTCCGTAAAGCCATCCATCATAAACCAACGGTGTCATGTTACGTGGACCCATGCCCGGATTCTTTACCGTGAAATCATGCAATTTCCAAAAGTCTGTTCCATCTGCATTGATCTTGAAAACAGTACCGTAATCCTGAATGCCACCATGAGAAATCATTCCCCACAGTTCGGGTGTTTGCGCAGAGGTAATTTGAAAACTCAGGCAGATAATAATGGAGAGTAATAGTGTTCTCATAGGAGATGATTTTAGAATAGGAATAAGTGTTTTATAAAATCTTCAAGAGTATTCTTCAAATATAGTCTTTCAAAAAATGAAAATGGAAGAAAGTCCATAAGAAGTCGGCCCCGGCGAGGAAAGGAGCATGACTGTTCCTACTCCTAAATTTTCTTTTTTCCACTAATCTTTGGATCGCTGAACCGAAAGATCAGGTTCGTACCCAACATTAAATCCGGTTGACCGTGTGTGTATAATCTCCCTTTTGCAAAAATGCCGACCCCGATTGTTCTTATAGGAAAGAAATTAAAATTTGCTCCGGCATTTAGCCCATATTGATGAAGAGTTCTTTGATTAAAATCTACACTAACATCGTGAGGATATTGATGGAGATACCCTAACGTTGATTCAAATCCATACAAGTAGGAAAGACCTGTAAACATCGCAATTGAAAAACCTTTCGGCAAGTGATTTCTAAAATAATAGCCGAGGGAGAAATCATAATTGTGGTAGTCACGCGAAACCACTTTTCCAAAATTTGCCGGATCGTGCATAAATGAATTATCTCCTCGAATATCACCGAAGGCAATATCAGTGCTTCCACCAATAAAAAACTTTTTACACAAATCATGACTGTATTCTATGCCTATTCCCCGCGCCGGAGTTTTCCAATCAGGAAAAAAAGTGGTGGCGAGAAAGATGCTTAAATGATTTTCGAGCAGATGTGTATTCCTATTCTTCGGCAGCAGATCACTCCAGCGAAGAGAGAATGTTGCTCCCAAATTCAGATCGGGTTGCTCATGAAGATAAACTCTTCCTTTCACGAACAATCCCATGCTAATATTTTTTTGAGGAAAGAAATTGAAATCTACTCCAGCATTTATTCCCGGCCCACGCTTTATCGTTTGTATATAAAACGGATAATTGCCGCCGTCAATCCAATTTCCTTCTACAAGAGTTTCATCCATTCCTGAAATAAAAGATAATCCGGCAAAAGGTGCAATCGTAAATTTCTTAAAAGTATGATGGTGCAAGTAATAGCCGAAAGAGAGATCGTAGTTGAAATTTCTCCTGTAACCTATGTTGCCATAGTTGGTTGAATCTTCAGCGAAAGAATGGTTTGCTGAAAAATTATCGTGGGTAACGGAAATGCTCGCAGTAATAAAAAAATTCTTTTTTACATCATGACTGTATTGCAGTCCCGTGCAGTTGAAATGATATTTCATGTCGGGAAAATAAACGAGCGATTGAAAGATGCTCAACCTGTTCGCTAAGTTCTGAGAATGGATTTGCAAAACCAGCAGTGAGAGAATGAAGGTGAGCTGCCCGATTTTCTTTATCATCGAACGAAGTTAAGCAATCCCGTTGTTAGCAGGTTTCTTTGTGTTCTCACTTTGTCTATCGCTGAATACTTGTAATAACTTCATTGAAGTTCTTTCGGATAACACAAATAATATTTGGTCACGGGTTGTTTCAGCACTGAAATATTAACAAGGTCGCTGGCTTCACTCACATCCTTCACAGTACCGTTTCTGAAAAGAATTTTGATTGATTCAGCAGTAGGATTGTACGCATGATTGGTTGTTGTTTCTGAAATGATGAGTGATTCATAATCGGCAGCACCAAGAGATGGAAACTTTTTCATTGTTGATTTCAGTGCTGCTAACTTTTTCTCATCGGGCGGTGAAGACATCAACTCGATCTTCAAAAGTTTTCGCGCAAGAAGATGGCTGCACAGGTAAGCGAGCACAGCATCCTCATCCTTACTCCAAAGTTTCAGCGCACTGAAAACATCGGAGTCATCGAGTTCGGCGAAGCGGTTCAGGATTTCATCGTTCCAGGCAAAATTATTCGGCGAAACACTATGTCGAAGAAACCAGGCGAGGGGGGGAGAGCACAGCATTATATTTTCTTCGGAAAGCTTTCGTGCGCGCTTGATGATCTGCACAAGCATTTCTTCAGCTGCTAAAACAGTTTTGTGCAAATACACCTGCCAGTACATGAGTCGTCGTGAGATCAGAAATTTCTCAATCGAGTAAATTCCTTTTTCTTCCACCACCAATTCGTTGTCATGCACTGCCAACATCTTGATGATGCGGTCATACCCGATCACGCCTTCGGCGACGCCTGTAAAAAATGAATCGCGGTTGAGGTAGTCAAGCCGGTCCATATCGAGCTGACTCGATACAAGCTGGTGCAAAAATTTTTTCGGATGATCGCCTTTAAAAATTTTCAGGGCTAAATCAAGCTGCCCGTTGAATTCATTGTTCATTCGCTGCATCATCATCCAGGTGAGTTCTTCATGATTCATGCCGGTGATGAGCAGGTGTTCGAGGGTGTGCGAGAAGGGGCCGTGACCAATGTCGTGCAACAGGATGCAGATCGTTACCGCTTCTGATTCTTCACTTGAAATGTTCACTCCCTTCGAAATCAAAACTTCCAATGCCTGCTTCATCAGGTGCATGGCGCCAAGCGCATGGGACATGCGTGAATGCTGCGCGCCCGGATATACGAGATAGGTGAGACCCAATTGCCTGATACGATTGAGCCGCTGGAAATATGGATGCTCGATCAAATCATAAATGAGCTCGGTTGGAATCGTGATGAATCCATACACCGGATCATTAATGATTTTACGCTTGTTCAAGAGGAAAAAATTTTAATTGCTTTACGGAATATTGTTAAAGATATGATAGTGCAGTACCACGGAAATAATAACGTAAGCGATGCCCCAAATCATTACAAACAAAATTATCCAAAACCAGCTCCAAAAAGATTCTTTCGGCTTTTCAGGATTCCTACTCCGCAATTTGATCATTACCAAATTGGTTTATGAAGCAAAGATAGAGAGCGAAATAATCCTTTTCATTCTTCGTTCGGAGGGATCTTTGATTATCCATGAATTTTTTTATCGGAACTTTGGCTTAATAATAGCGTTAAGCAATATCGATTCACGCAACACGAGTTCTCCCGATTTAATCGGATTCACGGTTCACGACAAAATGCCAATTAACGATTCATAATTAACCTCTCTATGGCCCCACTCTTTACTATTTTCGATTTTCCATTTCCCAATTTCTAATTTCTATCTTCTAACTTCTAACATCTAATTTCCAAAACATGGCCAACGAACCTACCATCCTATGGGTGGACGATGAGATTGAATTATTAAAGCCCCAGATTCTTTTTTTGAGAGAGAAAGGATACAACATCATAGAAGCAAGCAACGGCATTGATGCGCTCGAGAAGTGCAAGGAAGAAATCCTTGATATTGTTTTCCTCGATGAGCAAATGCCCGGCAGGAGCGGACTCGAAACACTGAGCGATATCAAGAGTGTGCAGCCGAATGTTCCTATAGTAATGATCACAAAGAGCGAAGAAGAAAACCTGATGGAAGACGCCATCGGGTCGCAGATCAGTGATTACCTGATTAAGCCGGTGAAGCCGCAGCAGATTTTGCTGACGCTGAAAAAACTTCTTGACAACCGGAGATTGGTTTCTGAAAAAACAACTTCACTTTATCAGCAGCAGTTTCAGCAAATCTTCTCCAAGATCAGCATGGGATTGAATACGGAAGAGTGGGCTGACATTTACCGCAAGCTCATCTACTGGGAACTTGAGCTTGATCATGCAAAAACTGAAAGTATGAAGGATGTGCTTGCCATGCAGAAGAGTGAGGCGAACACAGAGTTCTCTAAATTCATTGTCAAGAATTACAAGAACTGGCTGACCAAACCCGATGATAACACCCCGACGATGTCGCACAACGTGATGCGCCATAAAATTCTGCCGTTCATCGAGCCGGGTGTTCCCACATTCATGTTGCTGATTGATAATCTCCGCTTCGATCAGTGGAAAGTGATTCAGCCCATCGTTTCAGAAATGTTTCGCATTACTGACGAAGATTACTTCTACAGTATTCTTCCAACGTCGACACAGTACAGCCGCAACGCCATTTTCGCGGGCATGATGCCGCTGGAGATTGAAAAACGCTTTCCGAATTTCTGGCTGAATGATGAAGAAGAAGGAGGAAAGAATTTACACGAGCAGGATTTTCTCACCGACCAATTGGTGCGGTTGAAAAAGAACATCAAATTTTCTTACACAAAAATTACCAACAACAATCACGGCAAAGATCTCATTGACAATATCTACAACATGCTCACAAATGACCTCAACGTGATCGTGTACAACTTCGTGGATATGCTCTCGCATGCGCGCACGGAGATGGATGTGCTGAAGGAATTGGCAAGCGATGAAACGGCATACCGCTCCATCACACGCTCGTGGTTTGAGCACTCCCCGCTGCATGAAGCGCTGATGCGCATTGCCGATAAGAAGGTGAATCTCATCATCACTACCGATCATGGAACCATTCGGGTGAAAGAGCCGGTGAAAGTGATTGGCGATCGCGAGACCACAACGAACCTTCGTTACAAGCATGGAAAAAATCTCAACTACAATCCGAAGGATGTTTTGGAATCGCGCAACCCGCACGAACTCATGTTGCCCAAGCCCCACATAAGTTCCTCATTCATTTTTGCGAAAGAAGATAAGTTCTTCGTCTATCCGAACAACTATAACTGGCATGTAAACTTGTACCGCAACACATTTCAGCACGGGGGAATTTCGCTGGAGGAAATGATTGTGCCGGTGATACGGTTGACAAATAAATGACGATAGACGATTCACGTAGTACGATACACGATACACGATTCACGATGCGCTAAGCCTGGATTTCTGTAGAAACCGTCTGATCGCTCATCAACCAGCAACTTGTTCATTTATGTAATGCCTTTCAAGATAGTAATTGATGCGGGGATCATTCAGAGTCTTCAGCTTTTTCTCATTCAGAATTCCGCTGAGTTGATCTACTACTGATTTTCTCTTTTTCCTTTTTTGAGTGACAGATCTGAAATGATCTTCCACCATCTTAGATAAACTGATTCCCTTTTTGCGGGAATATCTTTTTGCTTTTTGAATTACGTCTTCATCAAGAGAGAGTGTTACCTTTATAGCCATGGCTTTACGTATTGAATATAAACGTACGTAAAACAAAGGATTTTCAAATTCTCACTGCAGAATTTTTTCCTGAAGAAATACTTGCACAAGTGATCATTATTGAATTCTTATCGCTATTGATACTTTCTATTGCTTCTCTTTTTCTCCTTATCTTACTCTCGCAGTTCAATTAAGCTTTCATGAAGTGCATGAGCTTGAAAAGAATAATTGTGAGTGGAAGCTTGCTGGTGATCTCTCTTTCATCGCAAGCACAGCTTCCCCAACTCAGGTTTGAAAATATTTCTTCTTCGAACGGACTCTCCGGCAATGAAGTGACCTGCTTCTTCCAGGATAAAGAAGGATTCCTTTGGATCGGTACGAAGCAGGGATTGAACCGGTACGACGGTATGCGCTTCGAAAATTATTTTCATGATCTCAACAATCGTCATTCAATTTCAGGAAATGAGATTGTTGACATCAAACAGGACAGAGATGGAATCATTTGGATTGCAACAAAAGATGGAGGTCTTACGCGATATGATCCGCAACAACCTGCGAACAACCGCTTTCGTCAGTTCACTCACGATCCTGCAGATAAATCTTCCATTGCAACCAATCGCCTCAATTGTCTTTTTGATTTTGACGGCTCGTATCTGCTGATAGGAGCGGAGATGCCGCCGGGAATTTTTTTGAACAAAAAAACTTTTAAGTTTTCTTACTGGAACAATGATCGCCCGATTAATCCTGCTGTAGCTTCGGATACTGCCATCGGCAGCGATTGGATTTGTCACATCGAACCATTGAATGATCGATACTTTTTAGTGAGTAAGCTTTTCTATGAGTGGGTGCGCCCGGTAGAGCGCAAAACAGGACGAATGGTCGGCGACTTCAAAAAAGCTCCATCACCTATAGCGTTTATTGTTCCGAAATTCATTACCGATGAAAACAGGATTTGGCTGGCAAGCTGGAAACCGGGACTCTATTACCAGGAGTTGATTTTCGATGATTCAATTTATGTGAGTCGCCAGGTGCAACATCTATTCCTGAACATCCCTGTCATCGTTAAGGATGTCGTATGCTTCAACAAAGAATTTCTCCTGCTTGCCACGGAGAATGACGGATTGTATTTGGTAAATAAACTCACGAAACAGGTTGAGAAAATCAAACATCAAAGTGATCAGCAATTCTCATTAGCGTCGAATGAAGTCAATTGCATTTTCAAAGATCGCAGCGGCATCTGGTGGATCGGAACGAACAATGGCATCTCAAAATATAATCCTATGGCGTGGCAGTTCAATGCATTTGAATTTACTGATGAAGCACATCGTCCGAAAACTGTTTTTAGTATTTATGAAGATAAAAACAAGACGCTGCGGGTATGTACTTCTGAAGGTATCTACAAGAAAACAATTGAGGACCCATCTTTTCATTCAATCACTTTTAATTTCAAAGGAAGATTGATCGAACCAACCTTCATCGTGAAAGATCGTGAAGATGATTTCATCATGGGAACCGAACATAGTTTTTTCGGGTACGATCCTGCTCATGAGCGCATAGATTCTTTTCTCATTCCTTACAACGACAGTGTTTATTATTCTCCCTACGAATGCAAAATTTACCAGGTCAGGTCATTTGCTGAAGATGTATTGAGTGATATGCCTGTCTATTGGTTTGCGGTATTAGGGTGGGGAGCCGGCTGCTACAATCGCGTTGATCACTCGTATACAATGTTCTTCAACCTGAACAAGCCCGGCAATATTCAGAACAATCTTGCGCGGCAAATAGTGATTGACAAGCAACGAAATGTTTGGGTGGCATCTGCGGGCGGATTGTATCGCTGGCGGCGAAACGATTCCTTGCTGAATGAGTTTGATTCCTTTCTTCATGTGCCCAATGATCCTTCTTCTATTTCGGGTGACGACGTGACGGCGTTGTATCTTGATTCGTCTGATCATCTCTGGATCACCACGAATGGTGGCGGATTGAATCAACTCAATGGAACTGCATTCACTCATTATTCTCCGCCTTCTTCTTCCGGGCAATTTCTCTATGGAATTATTCCTGATTCCAAAGGACGATTCTGGATGCCTTCGCAAAATGGTTTTGAAATTTTTTTTCCCGGAAGAAGTGAATGGAAGCATGCGAATCTTCCATCTTCAAACTATCAATTAAAAATGCCAACTCAATTGACGAAGCTGAGTAACGGCGCTTTCTGCTATGGTGCTGAGAATTTTGTCATCACGTTTCATCCCGATTCATTTGTATTTGAAGATGCATATCCAAAAATTTATCTCACCGGTTTCGATGTGTTCAATGAAAATTTTCTTTCTCAAATAAAGCATGCCTCGATTCAGCTTCCTTACAACAAAAACTTTTTCTCGTTCTCATTCTCAGCTTTAGAACTATCGCAGCCCGGTGCAATAAGATTCAGTTATCAAATGAATGGGCTTGATACTAATTGGTATGAAACAGAACGGCTGGGCAAAGCATCTTTTACAAGCATGCCTCCCGGTGATTATTCTTTTCTCGCAAGAGTGACGAATGCTGAAGGCGATTGGAGTGAACCTGTTTCATTGCTTCAGGTCACCATCCTGCATCCGTTCTGGGAACAGTGGTGGTTTTTTCTTTTAGTGGCAGCAACGTTTGCAGGATTGATATGGCTTTACTTTTATTACCGGCAAGTGCAGCGTACAAAAATTGAAAATCTCAGGAACCGAATTGCTCATGATCTGCATGATGAAATCGGATCAACGCTGGGAAGCATTTCGTTTTACAGTGAAGCAAGTGTTCGCCAGCTTATGCAGGGGAAATCTGACAAAGCGCTCGACATCCTCGAGAGAATCGGCTCCAACTCGCGCCTTATGATCGAGCACATGAGTGACATCGTATGGTCGGTGAGTGCGGCGAATGACACGATGGAGAAAATTATTTTGCGGATGAAACGATTTGCTGAAGATCAATGTCACTCCAACGAGATTAGGGTTTATTTTTCCTGCAGCAATGATGTGATGAAATTGAATTTAGGAATGGCGGAACGAAAAAATTTCTTTCTCATTTTTAAAGAAGCAGTTTACAACAGTGTAAAGCATTCAGGGTGTGAGGAGCTTCATATAACACTGAATTTAAAAAATGGCAAGCCTGAACTCATGATCAAGGACAATGGAAGTGGGTTCAATCATCAGCAACCTGAATCCTACAACGGCAATGGATTACCGGGCATGAAACAACGCGCAAATGAGATGAACGCCATGCTCGAAGTGATTTCAGTGGGTAATAATGGAACCATGATTCATTTATATTGGAATTGATGTCCCGAAAATGAGGGATTGATTACGAGCAGAATGATGATCAACTTTGCACCATGATGCAAACAATCCGAATCATCCTCTTTGATGACAGCCAGCAGATCCGCGAATCGCTGGAGCTGCTTTTCAGCAGCGCTCCCGGATTTGAGCTCAGCGGAAGTTTCCCCAACGCAACAGAATCACTGAACCAGGTGGAAGTATATAAGCCGGACGTGGTGCTTATGGATATTGACATGCCTGAAGTGAATGGACTCGATGCTGTCAGCGTACTTCATCAATCATTTCCGAAAATCCCTGTCATCATGCTCACGGTGTTTGATGATGAGGAAAGGGTTTTTCGCGCGCTCAGCAATGGCGCCATGGGCTATCTGCTTAAAAACATTTCTCCAACAAAACTTCTCGAAGCCATTTCAGAAGTATATCATGGCGGCGCACCGATGACGCCGTCCATTGCCCGCAAAGTGATGCTGCATTTTCAGAAGACCGCTGCTTCCAAAGTAGCTACCGAAGATTATCATCTCGCGCTGCGCGAGCGTGAAGTCCTCACATTGCTTACAGAAGGATTATCCTATAAAATGATTGCCTCACGTATGAATATCAGCATGGAAACCGTAAAGACCTATATGAAGCGCATCTATGAAAAACTTCACGTCACTTGTATGACAGAAGCCGTGGCGAAGGCCATTCATCAGCGGCTGGTGTAGTTACCCATAATACGATTCACGATTTACGTAAGACGACTCACGATTTACGATTCACGACTCACGACTCACGACTCACGATTCACGTCTTGTCACGAAATGTCGGGATTGACAGGGGCTATTTGCAGTGATACTTTTGACGCATCATTTCTTAACCTCAAAAAAATTTCTTATGAAAAAACTTTTTCTCATTGGCATTACCTGCTTTGCCATGCAAGCACATGCCCAATACTTTCACCGGTTTTTCAATGAAACAATTCTCTTTCCTCCCTTTCGCGATGAAGCATTTGATGATGGATTGAAGAGCCGCGTAAATTACGCCGGTGGCGATCCGCAGAATTATTATTTCGCTGCTACAGGGTCATCGGAGATGGCAATAGGGGGCAACTCAGATGCCCGATTGCGATTTCTTCATACCGCCAAGAACGGAACGGCAAAAGCAAATACTGCCTTTCAATTCGCTGATGTAACTCCTAAATGGTACGAGACAAGAGGAAAGGATTTATGTGAAATTGATAATGGTCAGGGTACCGGCGGTTACATTATTGTGGGAGAGGTAAATGATAATCCTGCTACTGATGCGCTCGGTATTCCCGGTTTTACTGATTGGTTCTTTGGCAAGTTTACAAACAGTGGCGGCGTAAGCACGAAGAAGCGCATAGACATTGACAGCGGTGCTGATGTTGCTCACGGCGTAATCCGTTCTCTCGCTGTTGCGGGTACTTACCTTGTGTGCGGCTATTCCATAAAAGCAGCGCACGTCAATGCCGTTGTTGCGCGTATTACTGATGCGGGTGCAGTAGTATGGCTCAGGTCTTTCAATTTTGTGACTCCGCAAGTACCGTGTTACACCACGTCACAGTGTTTTGCTTATAGCTTATGTGAAAATCCTGCAACCGGGGAGATCTATGTATGCGGAACTATTGCAGGACATAAGCCCGGTGCAGACCGCGACGGACTTTTGTTTGCTGTATCATCAGCCGGCTTTCCGCTTTGGCAGATATATCACGATGCGGGCCAATCGTACGATGAATACCACGACATAAAATTTACTTCTAACGGGTATCTTTTGGTTTGCGGCTTCAGTGATTTGGCCACCAACCTTCCCAATCCTTTTAATGATACATGGATTAGCTTGTTTGCTCCG
>DASRAJ010000021.1:0-96361 GCA_035638255.1 Chitinophagales bacterium | reverse complement strand
ATTTGAGCGAACACGCGCATAATCTGAATACTCACCGCAATCGCCTGAGGACTATTGAGAACGCAAGACAACATGAGTACTCCGTGTTCTGTAAAAGCAAATGGGGGGTACCTAAGACCCATCCTGGTAGAATTGGAGGTCACAAATTGTGATCTCCAATTCGAGAGTTCCCCTTCTGTCATTTCGAACATAAAATCTTGTGGGAAACGATCGATGTTTCGTCGTACCGCTTGCTTCAATACTCTTGTTTCCACACCATACAATTCAGCAAGATCACGATCAATCATGACCTTCTTGCCTCTGATAAAATAGATTTTATTAATGATCACTTCATCGGAGATCATAAGTTGGTTTTTCATCTTAATTCTCTTTTCCCAAACAAATTTTTTTGCCTTTCCGCGTCAAATAGTCTTTCATTCTTCTAAAAAAATTTAAAATTGAAAGTAAATAAACTGACTGGCATCAAACACACCAATCAACAGAATAATAGAGATCACAGCCGCGTAAAAAACGTATTTCATCCATTGCCGCCCGGGCTCCGGAAACACTGCATTCTTATCCGAAGCAAAATCTTCCTGCCAAACTTCTACTGCGAACAAACAGATGATGCCGAACAATCCATACCAAAGTGTCGAAGCATCTCCGTCATAAAACTTCAAACTCTTAAAGCTAAACATCTGCGAATAATAATAGAGTGCATCGTGCACTGTGGGTGAGCGAAAAAAGATATAAGAGAAAATTCCGCAGTGAAAAGCAAGCAGCGTATTCACGATTCTGCCAAACAGCGGATTCACTTTATAAACGAGGTCATCAAACTTCTGCAGCGACTTTCTGAAAATTAATCTTGTGGTGAGGAATAAATAGAAGATCAGGAAGCATAACACATACGTCCAGTTGGCGCCGTGCCATAGGCCCGCGAGAAACATGAGGACGCCGAGATTGAAGATGCCGCGCCACTTTCCTTTGCGGTAACCACCAAGCGGGTTGAACACGTAATCGCGAAACCATGTAGTGAGTGAGATGTGCCACCGGGTCCACACTTCACCAACGGATTGTCCGAGATACGGCCGTCGGAAATTCGTCATGAGGGTGAAGCCCATTATACGTGCGCTGCCGATGGCAATGTCGCTGTAGCCGCCGAAATCGCAATACAACTGGATTGCGAACATCCATGCTGCTACCCAAAAGGTAAGTGGCTCGCCCGAATGCTGATGCGGAAAATTGAAAACGTTCACGACATAAGCCCCGAGGCGGTCAGCGATAACGATCTTCTTGAACAATCCCCACAGCATCAGCTTCAGTCCGCTTACCACCCGGTCGTAATCGAACTCGTGCTTCTCGTAGAATTGATGGATGAGATTCTGCGGGCGCTCAATGGGTCCGGCAACGAGTTGCGGGTAGAACATGACATAGAGCGAGTAGATGCCGAAGTTTTTTACGGGCTTGAAATTTCCACGATACACTTCAATGGTGTAACTCATCGCCTGAAATGTGTGGAACGACAAACCGATGGGCAGGATGATGCTGAGGTAATGAATATCAGGATGAGCATGAAACAGGTTCGCTACCCACAAAGTATTCATCACAAAAAAATTGTAGTACTTGAACACCGCGAGCACTCCCACGTTGGCGCAGATGCTCATAAGCAGAAATAGTTTTCGCCGTGTACCCTGCGCACTGGCAATGAGAATGCCGGCGAAGTAATCAATGACGATGGTGAAAATGAGAATAAAGACGTAAATGGGAATGAAGAACATGTAGAACACGCAACTCGAAATGAGCAGGTGCAGCCATCGCCATTTATGCGGTAGCAGAAAATAGATAATCGTGACTACCGGGAAGAATATGAGAAAAGCGAAACTGTTGAATACCATGCAGTGGTTAGTAGCGAGTCCTTTTTATCCCGTTTTTTTCGGGAAGTCCTTGGTGGGTGAATATATTCAGGCGGGGTAAAGATAGGAAGCGAATCACGATGCGCGTAACACGATTCACGTAATACGATTCACGATACACATAATACGACCCGAACAGCGGCGTGTGTTTGATCATCGCTTCTTCCAACAATAAAAGTTATAGAGAGAAAATTCTGGTGGTACACTGAAGAACCTAATATCCGATTCTCTTACTTGCGGGATTTAATGCCATGGAACTGGCTCAGCTATTTCATCGCGCACTGAAGAGTGAAGAATCCGATTCATAATTCTCTTAACTGGTTTCCCGATCATTGCACTCTCACAGTTGACTATTCCATAGTCTTAACCCGTACCGAAAGTCGCCAGCCCATGATGAGGAAGATCACTCCAAATAAAACTGCATTGACGCCGATTAACCATGACAGCACCCAAATACCACCCATCGGATCATACAAGATCACCATGCCGGCAAGTATTGAAATGATCCCTGAAAAGACATAGAGTAATTCCCCTTTGATAAATCGGTGAATGCGAACGGCAGTAGTTATTTCGAGAACACCAATGGCGATCATCCAGATGGCGATATAAATTACGATTAGTATTTCCGTGAGAAACGGTGCACGCAACACCAGCAATCCTACAAGAAGGCTCAAACATCCCTGCAATAAAAGATACCACCAGCTATGCTCATGCTTGATTCGGGTTAGGGAAAGAATAATGGAAAATGCGCCGTCGAGAATGGCAAAGCAACCGAACACGATAACAAATGTTCTCAGTGTAATGTCAGGCATAAACAAAGCAAACAACCCAAAGAGTATCGCCAGTATTCCGCGAATGATGAGGGCATTTTTAAGACCTGTTAAATAGTGTTTCATAGAAAATCAATTTGGGGCGACAAGGTAGCACAATCACGAAAGAGTATCATTTTTCTATGAAGGAAATTCTACAATGAAAAATGGGTTCAGCAAATTCTCTTTGTTGTATTCGAGCCGCTGTTTGGTGTGCCAGTTCAAAACAATTCCTCCGGCAATTTCAACTACGGCCTGACCGGCGGCGGTATCCCATTCCATGGTAGGAGCAAAACGCGGATAGACGTCTGCTTTTCCTTCCGCCACCAAACAAAATTTCAAGGAGCTTCCGGAAGAAACAAAGTCTACTTCTTTACCTTCTTTTTTCAAGTCCTCGACAAATTGCAGCGTCTCATCACTCAGGTGAGAGCGGCTTGCAACTACATTTACTTTCTGCAGGTCACGCCAGTTTCTTCCTTTCTGCAGCGGAACTTTTGAGCCGTCATCATTCACAAAAAAACTTCCTTCACTCTTCATTCCATACCACATTTTGTTTTGCGCAGGCGCATACACAACACCAAGCATGGGCCGTCCTTCACTCATCAGTGCGATGTTCACTGTGAACTCCCCATTCTTCTTGATAAACTCTTTGGTGCCGTCAAGCGGATCAACCAGCCAATAGGTTTTCCAATTCTTACGCTTATCGTAGGGAGTGAGCTTTGTTTCTTCGGAGATGATCGGAATTTCAGGATACAAATTCTTCAATCCGTTAATGATCAAACCATTTGATTTCTGATCGGCTTGTGTGAGGGGAGAATTATCGCCTTTAAGCTCCACAGAAAAATCCTGTGCGTACACTTTCATGATCTCATCACCGGCTTTGCGCGCGAGGTCAATAATTTTTTGAATGTCAATAGTGGGTTGCATCGCTATAAAAATTTGTCCGAAGGACTCCTTCGGAGAGGCGGCAAATGTAACTCAGAATAAATTCCAAGTACCAAGTACCAAGTACCAAATTCCAAATTCCAAATCACAAGCAAATTCAAAAGAAAAAATTCCAAACCAGGTGTTCGGCTCAACTATCATCAAGAGCTGCGATCCCGAAGTTTGGGTTTTGAGTTTTCAATTTTGCTCTTATTTGTGATTTGGAAGTTGGAAGTTGGAATTTTCATTCTTGTAACTTTCACCCATGAATCGCTCCGGCTCCATCTACCGTCTTATTCGCACCATGACGCAGAGTGAAAAAAGATATTTCACCCTGCAAGCTTCCGCTCACGGCGATTCGAGTGACTATCTGCGGATGTTTAAAGTGATTGATGAGCAGAAAATCTCCGACGATGCATCACTGAAGAAAGAACTGAGTCGCCAATCGGAGATGAAGCATTTTGCTGTCAAGAAAATTCAGCTCTATCATTTGCTCCTGAAATGGTTGCGCAATTTTCACGAAGGAAGGTCTTTTGATTTTACGCTGAAGGAAATGATGCTCGATGCCTCCATCCTCAGTGACAAGGCGCTTTTCCATGATTGTTATTCCGTTCTCACCAGGGCAAAGAAAATCGCGCGGCAATATGAAGAATGGAAAGTACAGCTCGAGATTATTCACAAGGAGTATACAATCATTCAGCACATCATAGAACCGCGGAATCTTGAAAAGGAAATCCTGCGTTTCGGCACTGAGGAGAAAAAAATCATTCGGCAACTGAATAACTACGGTGAGATTTCATATCTCGCCATGACGTTGCGAATGCTCTTAGGCCGAAGTGAAAACAACCATCGCCAGAAACAGAAAGCAATTGAAAAGCTGATGAAGCATGAGCTGCTTCAGAGTGAGAGGAATGCCATCAGCTTGCGATCAAAGAGCTTGTACTTTGTTATCCAATCTTCCTATTTTCTTTATCAGCTTCAATATGAAAAGGCGGAAAGGATGCTGAACAAACACATCGCGCTGTATGAGCAGCATCCGCATTTTATTTCCGCATCGCCGGGCAACTACCTGAATGCGCTTAATGAATTATTGTTGGTACATTTTCGCCTGCACCGGTATGAGAAGGCAACGAAAATCATACAACAGCTTCGCAAGCTTACGGATACGAGCAAGATCAGAAAAATCAGAAGCAGCAGGTTCAAAAATGTTTTGCTCTCCTGGACGCTGCCGGTTGAATTAGCAATATCCATTCAAACCGGAACTGTGAAAGCGAATTTGCAAAGTCTTCGGGAAGCGGAAGAATATTTTGTCCGGCATGTTGCCTCATTTGAATCACAAAAACGGTCAGAAATTTTCCTCGTGCTCGCTGCCTGCCATTTCGAATTGCAGGATCATGAGAAAGCGATCTTCTACATTCAGAAAATTTTCAGGAGTGGTGATTCGGTACGCTGGCGTCAAACGCTATTCATGGTTCATGTGATGCAGGCGATCATTCATTTTGAAGAAGAAAATTTTGACTTACTCAGTTATCTCGCGCTCTCAGTGAAGCGCATGACTGCGAGGAGCAAATCAGCATTCATCAGCGAAAAGTTATTGAGTGAATTGGTGACAAAACTTTTGCAGATCACCTGTGAACAAAAACCCCGCGAATTTTTTTCTTCCTACCTGAAAAAATTTGACCAGCTAAAGAAAGATCGCCGCGAGCAGCCGGTATATGATTATTTTGATATCACCAGATGGCTTGAAAAGAAAGTGAAGGGAGCGCTGTAATCAAATTTCTTCAGGGGAGTCCTGTGGACAAAGATCAAGCTCCTAACTTTCTCCCAGAGTCCTGCGGACAGGAAAAATTCAAATGAAAAAAAACTCCAAATGCAAATCATTTAGTAGTCGGTTTATTGTCCATGGGACTCGTTTGGAGAAAATATTTGGTGATTGATCGGAATGATGATTGGTAATTGAAGACCTTACAGCGTCTCATTCAACAATTTTCCTGAAGCAAGAAGCCGGGAATACTCTTGTGTTTTCTTTGCTGCTTCAATTATAGGCAAATGTTTTTCACGGTGGAGATCAGTACCCAGAAAATCAACAACGCCTTGTGAAATCAACTCGCGGGCTGCATGCCTGACCGGTTCGCCGTAATGACCGGTAAGTGACATAATGTTGAGTTGAAACAATACTCCTGCGTTTTTCATCCGCTCATACTCCTGCATTTTTTTGTTGTGGAAAAAAGAATAGCGCTCAGGATGAGCAAGCACAGGCTGGTATCCTGCCAGGTTCATTTTGAAAATAATATCATCCACCATCAGGGGCTTGGTGGTGAAAGGAAGCTCGAATAGCACATATTTGTTTCCGAACGTCATGAGATCATTTTGATCAATGAGTTTGAAAAACTGTTCGTCGAAAAAATATTCTGCAGCGGCTTCAATTTGAAAATTAATTTTCTGTTGGTCTAACAGGTCCCGCACCTTCTTCAAACCATCCATAATAATTTCCTTCGAGTTATTGTGAACACCGAGGTAAATATGAGGCGTAGTGATGCACTTTTGGTAACCGAGCGATTGCAACCCGCGAATCAGCGTGAGGGTATCATCAGCATGCTGCGCGCCATCATCAATGCCCGGCAGTAAATGCGAATGCAGATCAACCTTCAGAGATTGGTCTGCATCCCGATTTTTTTTTTGCTTCTTAAAAAGAAAATCAAACACGATGTGAAGATCAGGCGGCAGCGGTTCCTGAATTCTGCTGTTCTTCCAGTTGCTTACGCGCTTTTACTTTTTCATTGGATGTCTTTACGGCTTTGGCAATCACTAAGTAAATGGTGCCGAGAAAGATCCCGATAATTGCAGCGACAATAAGTGCCAGGTACCAACGAACAAAAGAAACCTCCGTTGAAAAAAGAGGATCATCAATGACCTGCAGAATGGGTGCCGTTGTGAGTATGGTCACCTTTGCCAGTTCCACGTTGTTGACAGCCGCAGAATATTGAGTGCTTAATAAATCCTGCTGGCGTTTGGCTGAATTCACATCCAGCAATCCTTTTTGGCGAATGGTGTTGTTCGATAAGTCACGCAGGTTTGCCACTCTGTAATCCAGGCTTCTTAAAACCCTTCCGAGTGAATCCACACGCTGATCAGCAATATTCATGTTTTTCTTGTTCAAATGAAAAACATTATCCATGTAGTAATTCGCTGATTTGTCAACCATGTACTTCATCATCCACATAGAGAAATCACGGCTTTTCGTGTTGAAGGTTGCCACATTGAATGGTGTGGTGGCATCATAAGTAACCACCAGGTTGTTCTCGATGATGTTTTCATAAATCACATTCATGATGCTGTCTTCAAGAGGCGTCAATTGAGTGAGTGACTTCTCTTTAAAATAAAAATCTTTCAGCTTCGGAACTTTGTTCCATCCCTTGTGAATAAAGCTCCCGGTTCTCCAGTGATAAAGATTAATGTAGTGATTCGCCAGCAAATCCTTCTTTCCACCCATCATAGCTGAGTCCATCAAGGACGCTTTAATCACTCTTCGCGATTGAATAAGGGAAGCGAAGAAGTTATTATTATAGGTAGTGTTCTTTCCCGGAGCGCCCTGGAGTCCTAATTGATTGGCTATGGATAGCGAGGAACTCAACAACCCGCTGGAAGCCGTTTCACCTTCGAGGGCAAATGAGGCAGTAGCAATGTACTTAGTTCCATACCACCAAACATATACAAGAGCTAATGAAGAGATGATGACAATGAACAACAGTAAGATGTACCATCTTCTCAGAATATACCGGAAAGTACCTTTAAGGTTAGTCCACAACGGGCCAATCTGTATCTCTTCATCTTCTGTTTTTGCAGCAGGATTAATCCTGTGTTGCGGCTGATCCTGATTCATATCCAAAGAGATCTTCGATTAAAATTAAAAATTAATTCGTGTTATGAGCACGTATAACGTAAGCAAGCCGGTGATCTTGACCATGGCGCTTTCAATCACCTGGTTCCAATCAACAGGTGGCGAAGCGGCGGGTGCCGGAGTACCAGGGGCAGGTCCGGGCATTCCATCTTTATTTAAAATATAAGGCACAACTACTGAAGCACCTTTTTGCACTTTAGGATAAATGCGAATGAAGGTCCATCGCCGAGGGTCCTGTACAGTTCCACCCGGTTGAATAACATAAGTGCGAATACGCTTGGCGTCGGGAGCAAAACCCAACCCATACTTTTTAATGTACCACTTCGCACGTTTGCCTTCTTTCCACGGTGCATTCAGGAAACCCATTGAATCTTTGTAAGGAAAATTGATCATGCCGGAAAGGGAAACGATGTCGTTCATGATAGGAATATCAATCTTATCTCCCGGCTTGAGCAAAATGTTGAACCTTCCGTTCTGGTCATTCAAGGCCTTGTCAAGCTCCATGAATACCAATCCGCGATTATTTTCTATACGAACCAAGGTGGCCTCATTGGCATCTGCCCATCTTGTTAATCCGCCGGCACGTTGAATTACGTCAACTAACTTTTCAGTTTTACTTGTAAGTGCATATACGCCCGGGTACATCACTTCACCTGTCAGCGTCACTACCATTTGTGTATCGAGCGCTGAGACCGAACGAACAAATACTACGTCGAAGGGGCGCAGTTCAAATTCTAACCCGGGAGAAACTATTTTTAAATCTTTGTCAATGGTGAAGGTCTGTATCACTCTCGGAGCTCCCCTGTTGCTGGTATCATACCGTGTAATTTCAATCCTTGTGTTTGCAGCTTCCGGTTTCAAACCACCCGCACTAAACAACAGATCATTCAGCGTCATTCCATTGGCATACGTATACTTCCCGGGAAGACGAACAGCACCTTCAGCAGTCACCTTTACTGTATCTACAAAAGTTTGCTTGTCGAAGAATACAAGCTCATCCAGGTTTTGCAGTTTGAAATTTTCGGAAGAGTTTGGATTCTTGATTATGTTATCGGGAATGAAGGTGATGTATTTAGATGTCAGATCACTGTTTTTGCGAATGATGTAAGCCCGATCCGTCATTGCTGATTCTTTCAAGCCATGCGATTGTGAAAGAATGTCAGAAATTCTCATGCCTTCGCTAAAGTTATATTCCCCGGGTTGCATTACGGCTCCGCTCACTTTCACGAAACGAAAAATATTCTGCGGCACTGTACCTATCAATACTTCATCTCCATTGAGCAGGTTGAATTTTCCTTTCACTCTCATTAAGCTGTCGAGATTTACATCGAGCAGCACATACTGGTTTCCTGAAAAGCGTTTCACCTGGACTGCTTTCGTGTATGCCTTAGCGGTTAATCCGCCTGCATAGGTAATCAGGTTATTCAAATCTTCGCCCTCAATCAATTCATACTTGAACGGACGATTTACTTCACCACCCACCGAAACAACCTTTTGTGCGGGAGGAACAAAAATGTAATCGTTGTTTTCCATGAAGAAATCCGTGCTGCTGTTGGGGTCAAGCAGGAATTGATAGATATCAAGCATGCGAACAGTTTGTCCCTGGCGCTTCACGAATATATTTCTCACAGAACCGAGATCAGTAGGACCACCTGAAGCAAGCAACGCATTGAATGCTGTGTTTAACGCGGGGATAGAATACGAACCGGGATTAAAAACATCGCCCACAATGTTCACAGTAATAACTCTCGAATAAATGACTGTCACTTCAATCTGCGAGTTCGGCATGTCAAGATATGTTGCGAAGCGACTGCGGATCAGTTGTTTGGCTTTTTCAAGAGTCAATCCCTTTATGAAAATTTTGCCAACTCCCTCCGGCATAATAGAACCGGTTTGATCCACAGTGTAAGAGCCGCTGTAGCTCGAATAGCCCCATACGTTGATTCCAATCTGATCACCTACTCCAATAATGTAATTGCCCATGGCTTGAGCATCGGTGGTGCGATTGAACATCTGGTAATTCTTGTTGCGGAAATAATCATGACCATAAATTGCTGATTTTGGCAACTTAGTGGTATCAATGTAAGGCCGTGATGTATCCGAAGGTGCTGTGTTTTTAGTTTTTGAAGGAGGAGCAGGTGGGGACGGAGGATTATTTCCGGAAGTCTTTTGCTGAGGCTGTGTATTGCCTTGCGGTTGTGCTTGTTTATCCTGATATACCTGGATGGGATTCATTCCCAGCGTTTGCAGATTTTGGTTATTTTCAGTTATAGATTGTTGAATATACCCGTTTCCCGAGGGTAAATTATCGGGTGGATTTTCCAGCTTCGGGTTTTGCTGAGCTTCGGCGAACTTCACAACCAGTGCAAATATGAGCACGAGGCGTAGCACTAATTTCATGGTTTTGGGTTTGTTATTGGTGCGCAAATGTAGGACTCCTTTTCCATTCCCCTTATGGGGCGCAGAGATTTTTTCAATAATCATGTGTGATAATGATCGTCAAGCGTTGTTTGATTCCTGAATGTCTGACTGCAATAAAATATTTAAACCCTCATTAATTGAAACAGAGGGCAGATACTGTAATAACTGCTTTGCTTTCGAAACATCAGCTGTGCTATGCAGAATATCTCCTTTACGTGGCGCTTCAAGTTTTGGTTTCACTTCCAGACGCATTGCCAGCGCAATCATGTTGAAAAGTTGAAGAATGGAACACGGTTCACCACATGCAACATTGTAAACCTGATTCAGAGCATCAGGGTGTGAAGTGAACAACGCTTTGATGTTTGCCTGCACAGCGTTCTCCACGAACGTGAAATCACGGGTTTGCGAGCCATCCCCATAGATTATTGGAGCCTCACCGTTTTTTAAGTCACGAATGAAAGCGGGAATCACTGCGGCATAAGGACCGTTCGGATCTTGTCGCGGACCAAAGATGTTGAAGTAGCGCAAGCCGATCACTTCCATTCCGAAGGCAGTGGCGAATACATGCGCGTACAACTCATTTGTTTTTTTTGAGACAGCATAAGGAGATAATGGATTTCCTGTTTTGCTCTCCTGCTTCGGAAGATCTGGATGATCGCCATAGACAGAGGAAGAAGATGCGTACACAAACCGCTTGACACCCGAATCCCGCGCAGCAATGAGCATGTTGAGAAAACCGTCGGCATTAACCACATGCGTTGTAACAGGATCTGTCATGGAGCGTTGCACCGAAGCGAGCGCTGCCTGGTGCAGCACAAAGTCAATTTCATCACATGCTTCCCGGCACTCATCAGGATTGCGGATATCTCCGTGAAGAAATTCGTAGGCCGGCTGATCGCTGAAGAGTTTTATGTTTTCTTCCCTGCCTGTTAAAAGATTATCGAGGACGCGGACTTTCTTCGCGTTATGCTTTAGCAAATACTCAACGAGATGTGAGCCAATGAAGCCGGCGCCACCGGTGATGAGGAAGGAAAATTCAGTTAATGACTTTGGATGAAAGGAAGTTTCGTACATAAAGTATTTTCAATTTGGAAATTCTGAAATTTCAATTTCAAAATCATCGCTCGTGATACTGTTGCTCGTAATACTTCAAATAATCTCCCGAGGTCACATGCTTCAGCCATTCTTCATTCTGTAAATACCAGTCCACAGTCTTACGAAGTCCTTCTTCAAAAGTGAGCGATGGTTTCCATCCAAGCTCTTCAGAAATTTTTCGCGAATCAATGGCATAGCGCAAGTCATGACCGGGGCGATCTGTCACGAAGGTGATCAACTTTTCAGAAGTACCCTCAGGTCGCTGAAGCTTTTCATCCATGATCTTGCAAAGCAATTTTATCAGGTCAATATTTTTCCACTCATTGAAGCCGCCGATGTTATAGTTCGTACCGGGTTTTGCTTTATGAAAAACTAAATCAATGGCCACAGCATGATCTTCCACATATAACCAGTCACGCACGTTCTCTCCTTTTGAATATACCGGCACTGCCTTCATGTTCCTGATATTGTTGATTGCAAGCGGGATTAGTTTTTCAGGAAACTGGAATGGTCCGTAATTGTTCGAGCAGTTGGTAATCACAACGGGAAGCTTGTATGTGTGTGCATAAGCACGTACAAGATGATCAGCACTTGCCTTCGAGGCTGAGTACGGAGATTTTGGATCGTACTTCGTTTCTTCAGTGAAGTAACCACCATGATTCAGTGATCCGAAAACTTCATCGGTTGAAACCTGGAAGAATTTCGGATTCCGGATTTCCGATTTCTGATTTTGCCAAACCGCTTTTGCAGCGGTGAGAAGATTCACGGTGCCGATAATATTGGTGTTGATAAAATCCATCGGAGAAACAATCGAGCGATCCACGTGGCTTTCAGCAGCAAGGTGAATCACGCCATCAAATTGCTGTTCTGAAAATAGCTGATCAATGAATGAAGCATCAGTGATGTCGCCTTTGATGAAACGGTAGTTGGCTGCTTCTTCTATGTCACGAAGATTTTCGAGGTTGCCTGCGTAGGTGAGATTATCAAGATTAAAAATCCTGTAGTGCGGATATTTTTTCACAAATAATCTGACCACATGCGAGCCAATGAAGCCCGCGCCGCCGGTGATGAGAATTTTTCTTTCCTGTGTCAATAGAAAAAATTATAACGACCAATAAAGCAGCTTCTGAATTTTATTCCTGAAAATCCCTTTCACATCCACGAAGATCGAGTTGGGTTTGGTGATGGAAAGAAAATAATCTTCGGTGAGACCATGATACTGATCATGAGCTACAGCGAGGATCACAACATCGTAGTCAGTGGAAATTTTTTCGGCGAGAGGAAACCCGTATTCACGTTGGACTTCCTCACTCGTTGCATAAGCATCCACGACCTCAACCTTTACTGAAAATTGTCTTAGTTCATTCACTAAGTCTATCACTTTTGAATTGCGGATGTCGGAAACATTTTCTTTGAACGTGGCGCCCATCACCAAAGCTTTGGACCTGCCGGGATCCTTCCCTGACTGGGTTAATAGCTGAACCGTGCGCCGCGCGATGTACGGACCCATATCATCATTGATACGTCTTCCGCTGGTGATCACCTCTGATTCATAGCCGAGCGCCTGCGCCTTATACGTGAGGTAGTACGGATCAACGCTGATGCAATGACCGCCTACAAGTCCCGGATAAAATTTCAGGAAGTTCCACTTGGTAGCCGCAGCATCGAGCACATCGTACGTGTTGATGTTGAGGCGATGAAAAATTCTAGACAGCTCATTCATCAGAGCGATATTCAAATCGCGCTGTGTATTTTCGATGATCTTCGCAGCTTCCGCTACTTTGATGGATGGCGCTTTGTGAATCCCTGCTTTGCAGACAATGCTGTACACTTTTGCAATTTGTTCGAGCGATTCGTCATCACAGCCGGCAACCACTTTCATGATCTTATCAATAGTATGCTCTTTATCACCCGGGTTGATGCGCTCCGGCGAGTAACCGATTTTAAAATCAGCAACGGATTTTAATCCTGATTTCTCCTGGATGATGGGCAGGCAATCTTCTTCCGTGCAGCCGGGATAGGTGGTGGATTCGAAGACGACATAATCACCTTTCTTCAAAACATTACCAATTGTTTCCGAAGCCCGTATCAGCGGCCTTAAATCAGGAACGCTGTGATCATCCACCGGCGTGGGAACACAGACGATAAAAAAATTTGCTTTGCGAAGCTCATTGAGGTCGTAAGTAAATTCAATGTCGCAGCCTTCAAAAGTTTCTTTAGCCAATTCATTGCTTGGATCAATTCCTTTTTTCATCATCGCAATTCTCTGCGAATTGATGTCGAAGCCGATGACAGAAATCTTTCTTGCAAATGCGAGGGCAATGGGAAGCCCAACGTAACCCAAACCGATGATGGCGAGTTTTTTTTCTTTTTGAATCAATTCGTCGTACATGATCTTCTAAGAAATTCTTTTTACAACACCTTCTTTCAATTCATACCGCTGCCCGCTCTCTGAACACACAGCAAAACCATTTGCATCAAACTCCAAACGATGTCCGTACTCGCTCATCCATCCAATATGCCGTGCAGGATTTCCCGCCACCAAAGAAAATGGCTTCACCTCTTTGTTCACCACCGAACCCGCTCCGACAAATGCATATTCACCAATGATGACTCCGCAAATAATCGTGGCGTTCGCGCCGATACTCGCTCCTTTCTTTACCAATGTTTTCCGGTATTGATCTTTACGAACAACAGCACTGCGCGGATTAATTACATTGGTGAACACCATCGAAGGACCGAGGAAGACATCGTCTTCGCAAACCACTCCTGTGTAAATGGAAACGTTATTCTGCACTTTCACATTTTTTCCCAGGATCACATCTGATGACACCACCACGTTTTGACCAAAGCTGCAGTTCTCACCGATCACGCTGCCGCTCATTACATGAGTGAAGTGCCAGATCTTCGTTCCCTTCCCAATGGAGCATCCTTCATCAATTATCGCGGTGGGATGTGCGAAGTAGGTTTTTTCTTCACTCATAAAGCAGCACAAACATAGTGAATAGTGAATGGTCGTTGGTCGTTGGTCATTGGTCAGTAGTCATTGGTCATTTAGATTTGCTGATCTTGCACATCGTGGGAGATCAGGGTTCCCAACAGCGACTTACTTTTTGAGAATGTCATCAATCACGAAAAAAAAATTATTGTTGTTAGCAGCTACGATCTCATTGGTTACAATGATTTTGCTCACGCCTTATTACCGCTACATTTCTTCTGATCTGCCGAAGGATATGAAATTTATTTTCCTTCACTGGAATAACAGTCCTGAAGAGAAATACCAGCTTCGGTTCGGCGCAACTTTTTCATTGCTGAATAATATCGTGAATCATACGCCGCCCGATGCCATCATAATTATGCCGCCGGACACTGTGCTGCTCAATTCGAAAAGCAAGATTAAGTTTCACAAAGAAGTTCTCGAGAAGAACTGGGCAAGCTATTTTGTCTACCCGCGCAAGCTCGTATATGAAAAAGAAAAGAATACGAATCCTCTCTATGAAAAAGCGAATTACGTTGTGGTATTCAATGGCTGGGGCCTGGATAAAATTCATTACAAGCTGGAGAATAAAATTACAACCGGTGTGATCCCTATAAATCTTTAGCATGGCGCTCATAAGCTGGCTGCTCATTTACTTGTTAGGTTACGCGGTGCTGAACAGCATCTCCCGGAAATTTTCTTTTCTTGAAAAATCGGGATTTGCTTTTCCGGTTGGCATCGGTGTCACCACGATGATGATGTTCTTGTTTGACATCGGTGGTTTGCCGCTGAATCAGTTTTTTGTTTTGTGGGGCGGAATCATCACCGTACTCGTTGCACTTTTCTTTACTGATAAAAAAATATTTCTTGACCCCCGCCTGTTTTTTTCGCTTGATGATTTTTCCAATCCGAAGGATTCCTTAGGGAAGGGAGTTTTTGCGGGCAAAAATTTTGAGCGAAAGCAATTTCATGCCGCATGGGTTTTTCTGATTGCCTGCATTCTCGCCGTTTCCGCCATGATCATGATCAAGGGCGAATATTGGATCGTTTTCATTTATGACAGTGTTGCCGGATATGATTTTTTGGGAAGAGCAATTGCGCACGAAGGAACCATTCAGAACTCTATTTTTGATAAGAGCAATCCTCTTTATACTGTGCGCGATTTGTATCCGCCCTTAGTGCCATTAGCATTTGCGTTTTCTTATGCCACCGGAAATTTTTCATCGCAGATTGTTATCACACTCTTTTTCGCTTCTACAGTTATTTGCTTTTACGCGTTACTTATTCGATTCACAAATCACTTTGCAGCGGCATTGTTCACGTTCTTGCTCGTCACCATCCCACAGCTCGCAGCGTTTTCTTCTTTGTCGTCAGGCAGTATTCCCTGCACATTCTATTGCCCCATGGCACTGCTCTGTATTTATATCTGGTATGAAGAAAATGATATGGCCTATTTCTGGCTGGGAACATTGCTCATGGTTTTCGCTTTGTGGACACGCTCTGAATCCCTTGCATTTGCTATTGCCGGTGGAATGTTGGTGGTGATAAAAAGCTTCAGAAAGAAAAAAGTTTGGTTAGCCGGTTTCTACTCTGCCGTGTGCTTCATCATTTTTTTTGCTTGGCAGATTTATTTGTCCGGCATACTAAAGGTTGGAAGCGAGCAGCCCATGGTGCGGCATCTTTTTTTCGATAAAGAAAAACTTGAACGAATGCTCTCTCAAATCATGCCGCTCATTTTCAAACCCGATTTATATGGTTTCACGATTTACATTTTCCTGACCGGAGTTCTCATCAGCATTGCAGCACTTATTCGAAAAGGTGATCAATTGGCTTTACTCAGCGTCGTCTTTCTTTCCTGGATTTTACTGACAGGAATTTTTTACCAGATTGATGTTGATTACAAAGATTTTAATTCGCTCAGCTACATCACGAGCGGATACTCGCGGGCCATGTTTTACTTACTTCCGCTCATGCTATTTTATGTGGCTGTCAGTAAAAATGTTTTGCTTGCGTTTCAGCGAATAAAAAATCGGGTTGAAAAAAATACGGGGACTTGAATCAGTATTCCCTTTCGGAAGGTCCTGGCTAAGAAAAGTTACTACCTGATAAGCGTTATGCTTCCTTTCGCTGTTGCTTGTTCACCGGTGAGAAAAACTATCCCAGCAAGATAAACATACACTCCTGTTTCCTCGGGTAATCCATTGTAGGTTCCATCCCACCCATGATCAATATCCGATGATTGAAAAATCAACTGACCCCAGCGGTTGAAGATGCTAATGTTTACAGATTGCAGATGAAATCCCAACACGCTGAATACATCGTTGATGCCGTCACCATTAGGAGTGAAGCCATCCGGAAAAAAATAACCGGGATTAGGTTCTACCATTAAGAAACTGAGAGCAACAGAATCAACGCAAGTACCATTGTAAGCATACAATGTGACTGTGAAGTTTCCTGATTCAGTGTATTGATGCAATGGATTTGTTTCAGTGCTCAAAGTAGTGTCACCGAAATTCCATTCGTAACTAAAAGCGTTGAGCGAAGAGTTGGTGAATTGAAAAAGAGCATCTTTCAGGAACAGCGGAATATTTGCCGGAGGATTTACAGAAAATTGCGCAACCGGTGACTGATACACATTGATATAATCAAGAATTAGCATTGAATCTTTGCAACCATTAGAAGAGGTCACAATCAAACTCACGGTGTATGTTCCTATGTCAAAAGTTTTCGAAGGATTCATGGTTGTATCCGTAGTTCCGTCACCAAAATTCCAGAGGTAACTTGAGGCACCCGATGAGAGATTGGCGAAGTGAACGAGTAGCGAATCACATCCTGTCGTATCTGACGCCACGAAAGAAGCAATGGGAATCGAGTCAACCTGTAACGTATCATTCTGTGACGACGGACAACCATGTTCTGTCACGGTGAGCGTCACTACTTCCTGTCCGGCAGTATTGTATTGCAATACGTAAGGACCTTCGCCGTTGCCCTGCAAAATCGCTCCTGTTCCGAAACCCCACACGTAAATTGCCGAAGCTGATGCATTGCCGGTGTAAGTGACCCCCACCATTTCTCCGGCACAAATTTCAGGAGGTGAAATCGTGAACGAAGGATCAGGCGGCGCAAAGATGGTCACGGTGTCTATTGTCGGAAGAGACGTGCATCCGTTTTCAATGACCGTTAACGAAACAATATATGTTCCACCGGAATCCCAGTGAACCTGGTAAGGTCCCTGTCCGCTTCCGGAAGTAATGATTCCTCCGTCAAAGTCCCAGGTATAAGATGCAGCGGGCGACGATCCTCCTGTGTAGGTGATCGCGACATCTGTGCCTGTGCAAGCTGAATCAGGCACAATGGAAAATGGTGAAAGCGGAAGCGGTTGCACAGTCACGGTAACCGTAACGCTGTCAATGCATGCCGAGTAAGTTCCGGTCAAAGTATAAGTTGTTGTAGAAGATGGTGAAGCAAGCACCACGGAATCGGTTGTACTATTCAATCCTGTTGATGGGTTCCAGGAATAAGATGCTGCGCCGGTGGCAGTCAGCGTGACACTATCTCCAAAGCAGATGGTTGCTGAAGAAGGATTCACGGCCAGGCTGAGTTGATTCACATTCAGGATGGTGACAGAGTCAGTTCCTGAGCAACCATTAGTGTCTGTCACTGTGATTGCATACGTGCCGGGTCCCAGGTTAAATGCGGTGTCTGTAGTTTGAATAGGTAACGTACTCCACAAATAGGTGAAGGGACCACCGCCGCCGGAAACAACTGCTACTGCCATTCCATTATTCTGATTACACGTTGCATCCACTGTTGTAAGGTTTAACGTATACGGAGCGCAGCACGCACTGAAGCCAAGTGAAAGACAATCAATATGCGTCCACCGGGTATTGTTGTTTTGTGCCTGGAAACTGATATATTGTCCATTGTTGGGTGCCACAAAGTTTACCGTTCGCAGCGACCACACATTTGTAGTGGGAACGGGACTGGTGTACACTACCGTGCCTTGCGCTCCCGAGATAGTTGAAACGCCTACTTCAATAGGTACGCCGGGCGGGCAGCATCCATAAACATCATAGCCACGATCATGATAATAGAGCGTGTAAGCCTGGCCGGAAACCAACGGCACATCGAGTGTGAATGTAATTGCATCAGGCGAGGTTCCGGAGGAGTTGGCAAGACATAAGAAATAATTTCCGCTGTATGCAGTTCCATAGCCACAGCCGTTGTCCATCAAATCAATCTCTTGTCCTGAGCCATACGCATTCGAGTTAGAAAGATTGGCTGTGATCCAGGCATTGCCTCCATTGATGATGCAGAATCCGGTGTTGATTTCAAAATCGCCGTTCAAAAAATTTTGAGCAGAGCAATTGTAAAGAAGAAATAAAAAACCAATAAGTCCAAAAGTCCGGCGTAAGGCAGTGCGCATGAGAGCGTTCTTGAATGCTTCCAAAGTTACTTCTTCTTGGTTATACAGCGAATGAAAGTTAAAACTGGTGATGATTCAGGGATTATGAGGTGCTATTCCGGAAATCAAAGATCAACTTCATAGGGGCAATGCAATCGCATGAGGCAGAATGCGTCAATGTCTCTAAAGGAACGAAGAGGGCATTGCATTTTCACCGATGTCTTTTGGTGTTGAAAGCCATTACCGCATGATCACAATTTTTCTGCGAACAACATTGCTTCCTTCTGTGATCCCGATTGAATAGATTCCGTTAGAAAGGTTACTCACATCAATTTCTTTTTTGATGGCCGTTCCGAAAGTGTTGGTCATATAGTCTGAATAAACTTTTTGACCCAATGCATTTACCATGTCAATGGAAATCTGATTAAATGAGATGTTGGAAAACTCTATTACAAATTTTCCTTCCGACGGATTGGGATAAATGAATATACCGGGATCTGCAAGTTCATTCACTCCAACAATCTGTACATACACCATCGCTGAATTCACACAACCATTTTCGTCGCTGATTCTGACCGTGTAATAACCTGTTTGTGTTACAGTATATGATTGATTGGTCGCCCCGGGAATGTCAACAGAATTGAACTGCCATTGATAAGAACCGGCATAACTTGAAGTGAGGACGTAACCATTTACCGTGATGGTAGGAAAGGGCGGAGTTGAGTAAACAGTAATGTAATCAGCGAGTATCAATGTATCGGTGCCATAGGCATTCGTAGTAATTAATGTTACATCATACGCTCCTGCACTGTTGTAACAGATCTGAGTTGGATTTTGCAGTGCAGAAGATGATGGACTTCCTCCGGGGAAACTCCACTGCCATGATGTTGGATTGTTTCCCGTCTGATCAAAAAAATCCATGCAAAACTTCTGACAGATCGCAGTGTCGGATGCAGCAAAACCTGTTTGCGGAGAAAGTGAAAAGTAAATGGTATCCGCCGCCATGCATCCGCTCGTGTTGGTGATCACTACAGTATAAAAACCTTCTGAAGCAGGCACATAAATAGAATCCGTTGCACCACTGATTGCATTTCCACCGGTGTACCACTGATAGGAATTCCCAAATGAAGAAAACAGCGTGTCATTGCTCTGCATGATAGTGACTGAGGGCGTTGCGTTCACCGTAACAGTTACGGTAATGGTATCAGCACATCCTGCATTAGAATTTCCAATCAAAGTATAAGTGGTAGTTGAATCCGGTGAAGCAATCACAACAGAGTCGGTTGTCGAATTCAATCCGCTTGCAGGATTCCACAAATAAGTATCTGTACCTGTTGCGCTGACTGTTACGCTGTCACCGGCGCAGATGGAAGGAGCGGAAGGAACAATGAAAAGACTGGCAGAGCAGCCTTGAAAACCAATCGAATCAATATGGGTCCATCTCGTGGTGTTATCCTGTGCTGCAATGCTGATATACTGTCCGCTGTTAGGAGCGACAAACGTGAACACGCGATGACTCCAGGAATTAGTGGTGGGAACAGGGCTTGTATAAACGATAGTGCCCGCTGCACCCGCTATATCGGATACTCCGATTTCGAGTGGCACACCTGGCGGACAACACCCGTATTGATCCCAGCCTCGGTCATAGTAAGAAATGGTGTAACTGTTGCCGGAAACTAAAGGTGCATCTAATTGCAGGGTACAAGCGTCAGGACAAATTCCTGAAGAGTTTGCGAGGCATAAGAAATAATCTCCTGCATAAGCGGTGCCGTAGCCGCAAGTGTTATTCATCAGGTCCATCTCATTTCCGCAGCCATAAGCATCTAACCCGGTAACATTCGAAGTGATATATGCATTGTAAGCATTGATGATACAAAAGCCGGTGTTCAGTTCGAAGGAGCCATTGACGAAATTTTGTGCGCTGCAAAACGTGATCACGCTAATGTAGCACAGCATCAGAAAAATTTTCTTGTACAATTCGATCATAGACTTGCAGTATGTGTTCCTTCAAATTTAGCAATTGAATTTTAAGAGCGGGAAAAAATTTGTTAGATGGTTTATGATTCTCTGTTCTCTGCGAAGGAATCGCTAAGAAGCTTGCAGTGCCTTCTTAAAATATTCATAAGTAATCTTCAACCCTTCTTCGCGATTCACCTTTGGTTCCCATCCTAAAAGTTTCCGGGCCTTATCAATATTCGGCTGGCGTTGTTTTGGATCATCTCTCGGCAAGGGCTCATAAATAATTTTTTGTTTGGTTGCGGTGAGCTTGATGATCTCTTCAGCGAACTGAAGGATGGTGATCTCATCGGGATTGCCCATGTTCACAGGCAAATGATAATCGGAAAAAAGCAGGCGGTAAATTCCATCCACCAAATCACTCACGTAACAGAACGAGCGGGTTTGCGATCCGTCACCATATACTGTTAAATCTTCCCCTGTGATTGCCTGGTAGAAAAAGTTCGGGAGCACTCTTCCGTCCTTCAGCCGCATGCGCGGCCCGTAGGTGTTAAAGATGCGGATGATCCGTGTATCCAGGCCATGCGCATTGTGATACGCCATCGTGAGCGCTTCCTGGAAACGCTTCGCTTCATCATACATGCTTCGCGGTCCCACGGGGTTTACATTGCCCCAATACTCTTCCGTTTGCGGGTGCACGAGCGGATCCCCATATACTTCTGATGTTGATGCAACGAGGATGCGCGCACCTTTTGCTTTCGCCAGCCCCAGGCAATTGTGTGTTCCGAGCGAACCCACTTTCATCGTTTGTATGGGCCACTTTACATAATCAACGGGTGATGCCGGTGATGCGAAATGAAGAATGTAATCGAGATCGCCCGGCACGTGCACAAACTTTGAAACATCGTGATGATAGAATGAAAAATTTTTGAGAGGAAAAAGATGCTCGATGTTTCGCAGATCGCCGGTGATGAGGTTGTCCATTCCTGCCACTTCAAAATCTTCATTCACGAAACGATCGCATAAATGGGAACCGATGAAACCGGCAGCGCCGGTGATTAGAATTCTTTTGCTCATGGCGGCGAAGATAGTGAGAGTGAATGGTGAATGGTGAATAGTGAATAGTGAATTACTTCTTCACAAAGCTCTTCACGCTTCCACTCAGATTCACAAAATATACTCCGGCAGGAAACGCATGCACGTCAATCGTTGTATTGAATTTATTTTTCAAATCGTTTGAACTGAAGCGATACCACTCCTTTCCTGTAACATCAATGATTACGATGGATTGATGAATGAAATTTGTGAGATAGCCGCTGAGGGCGATCTCGTCTGTTGAAGGATTCGGATAGAGTGACCAATTATTTTCTTCACCCGGAATAGCTTCTGTTCCTTGTTCAGCAAACAAACCATACACAAGAAGTTGTCCTGAGAACGTGGCGATGTACACTTTTCCATTTGCTATCGTAGGGCAAACAAATTTTGCAAAGCCGCCAATGGAATCAGCCGCAGGATTGATCTGCGAGTTCCATAGTTCGTGTGATAAATCATCAGCATCATAAGCACGCAAAATTCCGGGCCGTGTTTCGTGGTTAGCATCACCGCTCAGCGGAAGAGTGGCCCATAAAATCCCTGAGCCAAGTGAACTGCCATTCGCAGAGATAGCAAGCATGCCACCCTGCTGACCTTGTGAAGAGCTTACACCGCTGGTCATTGCAGCAGGAAGATCGAGTGGCTGCATCGGATTGTAGCTGACTTTATATGCATGCATGTATTGATTCGCCGCCCACACATAAATATAATCTGCGGTGTCACTGTGCCAAAACACGGGGCCGCCATGCAACTGATTTCCGGAGCCTTCATCAAACTTTTCGGTCACGTGATCTACCGTATCAACGCCACCCATGGTGTCGCGATTCACTACATACATTTTTCCTTCTTTGCCGCCGGAGATTGCAAAGTGTGTATTGGGTACGAGCAGGATTCCCTGTGAGCCAAGATCAACATCAAAATCCTCGAGGTACTGGTAATTATGCGGCGTGAAGAAACTCATCAGCTTCAGGGAACTGCCGGAAGGCTTCAACTTCAAAAAGCTTTCCCCGCGATTGATAGTATCAGCAGGATCACCATTGTTTCCGATGCTGCCGTTGCCGGTGGAGAGATACAAGTTGCCGTCGTCATCAGCGCTTATTCCTTGTCCGCTCATCCAGATGCCGCCATTGTATCCCTCAGGCGTATTCATCCAGACATAAGTCTGCTCGAACGTAGCGGCATCATACCCGATCACCCAGCCGTGATACGGTCCCCAGTCGCAATGAGAGGCCCATGCGATCCAAATCACACCGTTCACCAAGGTGAGCGCCGGTCGTTGATTTTGTTTTTGAGGATCGAAGGTGATGGTGTCATTCACGCTGCCGTCACCGCTGCCCTGATATTTTGCTGTGATCAGCACGGGGCTGAAAAGCTTTTCACTTCCATCGGTGATGTCAACGGCATGAAGCCACTGCTCGAATATTCCGGTGCTGATCACTTTATCACGGCTCACAAAATAAATTGCCTGCGCTATGGTGTCAATCACCGGCGTCCCCACAATGCCCATGTTCCCGGAGAAATCGAGGTAGTTGCCTCCGCAAGCGCCGGTCATGTCAGTGTTCTTTACGGCCGCTGTTCCTGCGGGGGTAAAATTTTCCTGCCAGAATGAACTATTGTTCGCAGCATCATCAGCATCGAAAGCATACACGGTATTGTTCACGGTGGCTACATACACGACATTTCTTTTCCCGGCATTCGGAATGTTCACTCCGCTCACTACCAGGGGCTGCGTATAAACCTGGTCGTCAACTTCACGGCTAAAAATTTTTCCGAAGGTGGAAGGATTCACGGAGGCAACACTCAAATGTGTTTCATTCAGGTTTGCACCGGTGCGCGCCAAATCATTGTGTTGTGTGAGAACAGAAACCTGCGAGAGCGAAATCAATGGCAATACAGAATAAAAAAATAAGAACAGGGACCGGCGCATGGCGGAAATTTTTTTCAAAGATAGAGGTGAAGTTGTCAACCGATCTCTCCGGTAAAAACAGAACGCACAATCAATGCAACATCGCCGCGTTTCTTACCACCATCTCTCTTTTATTTCAGCGATCAAAGAACTTTCAACACCTTGCACCCGTTAAGCTGTTCTATGAAAAAACTTCTTTTTTTTCCAATATTCTTATTGACGGCCTCCCTTTTTGCACAGCCATCCAATGATCTCATAAAGTACCAGCAATTGTACAAAGATGCCGATGCTGTGTTCTTATTGAACAATCGGAGCGTTATAGTCACGTATGTGAAAGGCAAATTGGTAATCACACAAGATCATTATGAAGATTTGATGCTGCTTGGCAACAACGTGAATAAATATTCAGAATCATCGGTAGGATACTCCGGAATGAATGATTTGATGGAATTAGATGCGAGAACGATGGTGCCTGAGAAGAATAAGTATCACGCAGTAGCCGCAAAAAACATCGTCACCGAAAAATCAATGGACGAAGACATCTTTTACGATGATTACATGAGGAAGAAAATTTTCTTCACAGGCTTGCAGCCGGGCGCACACCGCGTGGTGTCGTATAAGCAGGAAATCAAACTGCCTGAACTGCTGCCTCAGTTCTTTTTTCAATCCTATGCTCCCTGTGAGGAATCTTCATATACCATCACCGTTCCCGACAATGTGAACATCGAATACCAGCTCTTCAACGTTGACAAAGACCTGGTGCATTTTACCGTGGAAGAAAAGAACAAGCAGAAGATTTACAAATGGCAAATGGATAAAGTGGAGGCGCTTACAACTATTGATGACAATGCTCCTTCCATCCGCTACTTTATGCCACACATCGTGGTGCGGTTAAAAAATTATTCGAGTAACGGCACCAGCACGAATGTGCTTTCATCGTCTGATGATTTGTACAAATGGTATTACGGCTTCATCAAAAACATTAATACAACAAAATCCAAAGAACTGGAGGAGATAGTTGATTCACTCACCCACAACACAAAAGATGACCTCGATAAAGTGAGAAACATCTTTTACTGGGTGCAGGATCACATTCGATATGTGGCGTTTGAAGACGGCCTGCAGGGCTTTATTCCGCGTGAGGCAGATAGCATTTGTCAAAAACGCTATGGTGATTGTAAGGACATGAGCAGCATTCTCACCACCATGCTCAAGCTCGCAGGATTCAAGGCGTATCCCACATGGGTAGGCACTCGCGATATCCCGTACACTTACGAGGAGTTGCCGTCACCCCTTACTGACAATCACATGATCACCACGCTGGAGTATAAGGGTAAATTTATTTTTCTCGATGGCACATCCAATCATTTACCTTACGGTTATCCATCCGGTTTTATACAGGGAAAAGAAGCATTGATCGCTATTGATTCGGGCAATTACAAAATTGAAAAGGTGCCGGAAGTTCCTTCTGAAAAGAATACGACCATTGATTCCTTCCAATTGAAAATTGAGGATCGTCTGCTGAGAGGAAATGCCGTTGAGCGTCTCACTGGTTATGACCGCCAGTACTTTAGTTATTTTTTGGGCAACCTGGAAGAGCATAATTTCAAAAAAGCAATGGAGTCGCACCTTACGGTCGGAAATAACAAGTACCGGCTCGATACTTTCACTATTTCAAATCGTGATGATCGTGATAAAGACCTTATCGTGACGAGCCAGTTTTATCTCGCTGATTATATTCAGCAGGCGGGGGATGAGATCTACATCAATCTCAACCTCGACAAAATGCAGTACAATGATTTTCTCGACACCGCAAAAAGAAAACTTGATTACGAAGAAGATTACAAATGGCTTTTACGTCAGCATTACGAATTAGAAATTCCAAAGGGCTACATTGTGGAGTATCTTCCGCCGGCGAAATCAGTTCATGATGATCTGTTTGGGTTCAGCGTTGCTTACATTCAAAGCGGCAATAAGATCATTCTCGATAAATCACAATACCTGAATGTGCTTCTTCTGAAGAGAAAAGATTTTCCCGATTGGAACGTGATGATCAAAGAGCTAAACAAGGCATACAGCGACGCCATCATCCTGAAAAAAGGCGAAATCATAAAACCAAAGAAAAAATCATGAGCAAAAAAATAATACTCAATCCACTACTCCTCGTTCTTCTCTTCATTGCTTCAATAAAAATTTCTTCGGCACAAGACATCATTTCCAGAAAATATGATTGGGAGGCGAAGCCCAAGCCGCATGTACTTAGCGGTGATGACACCAAGGCCAAGGAGATCGGATTAAAAGACAAGCGCATCCTCGAATATGTTTATACTGAAGACAGAGAACGGAACCTGGTGATGTACTACATGAAGCACACGATTGTAAAGGTAAATACACAGGAAGCCATTGAGGATTTCAATAAGATTTATGTCCCCACCGGTGGTGTGCTCGAAGTAGTAAAAATGAAAGCGCGCTCCATCACTAAGGATGGCAAAGTGACTACGCTCACACAAAATGATATTAAGAAAACAGAAAATGAAGAGTCCGGCGCCGACTATCAATATTTTGCAATGGAAGGTTTGGAGCCGGGAAGTGAAGTAGAATATCTGTACATCCTGAAATTTGATGCGCAGCTTTTCGGAAACGAAATTCTTCAAAATGATTACCCGAAGAAAAATTTAGAGTTTGATCTGTATACCCCGGAGAATCTCGAGTTTGCGGTGAAGTCGTACAACGGTTTGGTGGAAATGAAAGCAGATACCAACTACAAAGACGGGAGACACTGGTCACTCAGTGCAGATTACCTGCCTGCATTGAATGGTGAGCGATATGCAACGTACAATGCGAATCTTCAGCGCGTTGAATATACGCTGGCGTATAACCGTGTGTCGAGTGATAAGCGCATGCTGGACTGGGGCAGAGCATCAGAGACATTCTTTAACCAATACTTTGTTGATGAAGATAAAGAGGTGAGCGAGGTAGCGAAATATATGAAGAAGCTCGACATCAAAGGCAGCAGTGATAAGGAAAAAGTTTTTTGGCTTGATAACTACCTCAAGAGCACGATTGCTCTGCAGCGCGTAGCCAATCCTGACCTGCAGGACATTCGTAAAATCCTCAGCAGCAAAACTGCAAACAGTCGTGGCATGGTGAGGTTGTACATCGCCATGCTTACGCAAATGAATTTCACACCTGAATTGGTACTGACTACCGATCGCTTCAAAGAGCTTTTCGACGGATCATTTCAAACATGGAATTATCTCGACAAGGTGCTGCTGTTTATTCCCTCACTCAACATTTATCTTGTTCCAACGGAATTTGATGTACGCAATGGATTGCCACCGCAGGAGTGTATTGAAAATGATGGATTTTTTATTAAGAAATTAACCGTGGGCGATTTAACGAGTGGCGTGGGAAAAGTAAAACACATTGCAGCTTCTGACTATTCCACGAACCGCAGTGATATTTATGCTTCGGTTTCTCTCGCCGAACCATTTGAAGAAGTGAAAGTAAAAACGAAATTGGTGTTTACCGGTTATGCTGCACAATCCATATCTCAATCCTACTATGATTTCTTAAATGATGAGCAGAAGAAAAAAATTACTGATGCCTTGATGCAGTTGATGGGTGACGATTCAAAAGCTGAAAATATTAAGGTCACCAACCAGCTTGCTGATAATGTGGAAGGGCACCCTTTTATTTTTGAAGCCGACATCACCCTTTCTTCCCTGATTGAGAAAGCGGGAAACAAAGTTCTTTTCAAGATCGGCAACGTTCTCGGCACGCAGGAAGAAATGTATTCAGAAGAGAAGCGGGAGAATCCTATCGAGAATGAATTCAACCGTGGCTTTTACCGCGAGATCACCTTCACCATCCCGGATGGATACCAAATCAAAAATCTTGATGCGCTAAAGCTGAATGTGGATATGAAAGAAGGCAATGATACCCCGTGCTACTTTCATGCATCATACACCACGCAAGGCAATACCGTGAAGGTGATCATTGATGAAGTGTATAAGAAAGTCCGTTTCCCTGCTACTGAATTCGAGGAATTTAAGAAAGTGATAAACGCCGCTGCCGATTATAATAAGGTGGTGTTGATTCTTGAGAAGAAGGTTTGATATTACAATGTGGAATCACGAAGTTTTTTGAAGGCGAGTTTTTTTGCCGTGGCGCTTTTTGTAAGCGCGAATAAATTGCCGCACCTCTTCGTAATCCTGTTTAGTCATCTGTGACGTACCATGAAGTATTGGCATAGCGACGTCCTGATCGTCGGATAACTTATGATTTTTAAGAGTGCTTTTCATAGATACGAAATTACTAATTTTTTCGAATTGTCTGGTTGTGAAATCATTTTATTTGAATTACCTAAACGAACAAATCCGTAGGTTTCATGATACCAATTTATCAGCTTCGTTTTTGCAATCATCATCATGAAACCATCATTCTGCTGTAATGAGAGTGATGCAGCGAAGGCGATAAGATTCCCTGCCACCCTTGCGAATATTTTTTGGCTGCCAACATTGGTTTTTGCGTTTTCAATAAGGTTCAGAAACAGAAAGTCTCTCTCATCAAGAGTGCTAATCAATCCTTGAATTCTTTGATCGTTCAAAGTATATAATTTGTAAACTGAATATTTTGACGCTTCCTGAATCCAATCAAATGAAAATTCCTTGCGGGTATAAAAAAGATCCTTCGGCTTAATTTCGGCGATTTTACATTCTACTTCTTCGTTTGTCCTTGTGTGGATGATATACATGACCTCCGAAATTTAGTCATTGCTATAAAATGCACAAGTAAAAATTTTATTTATGGAATTATTGATTATCTCGTAAGTACTTTCAATTCTATTTTCCAAAGATGAACATCAGTCGAAATGAAAGCAAGTTGTTGTGCATGCTTCGATTTATGAAGTTGCTGTTCACGAAATATCCCATAGGAAATGGTGAATACTGATATCGGACATTAATCGCCAGGTGATTTATAGGAAAATAATTAGCTTCAGCGATCAATTCAAAATCGTTTTTCTTCAGACAAAAAGGAACTATGCTGCCTGAGTCAATTACCACGTTATTACCCGGACAAATGGGAGTAGGAATCGGGTCCAATCCCTTTACAGATAGCTTCTCATCCACCATTCTTGAATAAGAAAATCCAACTCCCACGTTGAATGCTTTCTTGTCCTGGAAGTGAATCAGCAACGGGATTTCTGCATACTGAATTTTCCAGGTGTACCAATATTGGACGGGTGTATTTGGAGTAATAGGATTCTTTGCGCCTTTCTCCGAATAAAGAATTTCAGTGGAGAAGTAAAATTTTTTTGAAACCGGAATCTGTCCGTAAAAACCAAAGTTCAATCCCACCTTGTGATAACCTGCGTAATCATCCCCATCAATTTGTGCTGCATTGATTCCGAAAATTACAGCTCCGCGAATGTGCATGCTCGGCTCATAAGAGTTATCATGAGCCGCTTGTTTGGCTTCGGATGGTTGATCCTGTGCCGATACCGGTCTCTCCAAAAAGAAAATTGAAAAGATGAAAAGAAAAACGAAACGAAGATTTTTTTTCATAGCTGCTGTGAATAACTGTTGCGTCACAATGACGATGAAGATTTACCTTTACACAGCAAACGTACGAAAAGCGCGGTTCGCGATACGCGTATCGCGATTCCGGAACACGACTCACGATTCAAGTAATACAATAAAAATCAAAAATCAAAAATCTTTATGTTCCGCTATACTCCGACAACGCTGAATAAACTCGAACACCTTTTTCGCGAAGGCGACTATGTTGTTCGCTATGAGAAGGGAACTTTCAAAGCCGGCTATTGCATTCTGCTCGATAAGAAAGTAGTGGTGATCAACAAATACTTTGACACAGAATCCCGCATCAACTCGCTGCTCGAAATTCTTTCGCAGATTGAATTGGATGAGTCAAAGCTATCTTCACCGTCACTCGATTTTCTTCAGCACGCAAGACAATTACACAGTGTTTCCGAATAACCTAATTTCCCAATAACCCAATAACCCATAGTTCAACGCTTGAGAGTTACGTTTCTCGGCACCGGCACTTCGCAGGGCATTCCTGTCATTTCTTGTCCGTGTGAAGTCTGCCATTCCTCCAATACAAAAGACAACCGCCTGCGCACGTCAGTGATGATCGAAGAAAATAATTTTACGCTCGTGATTGACACCGGCCCTGATTTCCGCCAGCAGATGTTGAGAGAGCAGGTGAAGAAGGTGGATGCTATTCTTTACACGCACTCGCACAAAGACCATGTTGCCGGCCTGGATGACATCCGCGCTTTCAATTATTTCACGCAGCAGCCTATGGATATTTATGCAACGGAAGAGGTGCAGGAAGCCATTCGCCGCGAATTCTATTATGCTTTTGATCCGAACTATAATTATCCGTGGATTCCGAAGATGAAGTTTCATACCATCACGCTTTCACCGTTTGAAATTGGACCGCTGAAAATTATTCCCGCAGAAGTACTTCACCTTAAATTACCCGTGCTTGGCTTTCGCTTTATTCACCTCAACCCACGACAGGGAGAACCAAACGATTTTACATACATCACCGATGCAAGCTTTATAGCAGAAGAAGAATTTGAAAAAATAAAAGGCACAAAAGTTTTAGTCCTCAATGCCTTGAAAAAAGAAAAGCACATCTCGCATTTCAGTCTCGATGAAGCAATAGAAATGTCACAAAGAATCGGCGCAGAGAAAACGTACTTCACCCACATGAGTCATCAGATGGGATTGCATGATGTTGTTTCAGCGCAGTTGCCGCGGAATATTTTTCTGGCGTATGATGGGCTGAAGGTGGAGGTGTAATTCTTTCTCAAATCTGCCGCCCTCCCGAAGCCAACAAATTGAAATACGCGATTCAACTTCAATGCGGTTACGGCAAAATATTTTTCTGTTCTAATAATGGATTGAAAGTGGAGGAAAAGTCCCGCGGAAAAGATTTGACAACTTTTTTTGAAGTTGTCAAATCTGGCCCCCGCAAAAATGATTTGATAAGTACTGCGGAATCGTCAAATCTGGTCCTCCGCTATTCCACCACGATTTTCTTCCGCAATGAAATATCCTTCGTTTTAATTTCAATGAAATAGACACCACTAGCCACATCACCCAAATTAATTTCCTTCTTCCAATCAGCACCGCTCCCGATTGATTGGGATTCAGAAGAAGAAAAAACAATTTGCCCGATTGCATTCACCACATCAATCGAAATGTCGCCAGCTATTAAGCCATTAATCCATTCAACCATAAACGTTCCATTCGAAGGATTAGGAGAAATAAAAAAGTTTGCTCCTCCGATCGGGTTATCTACTCCGGAAATCAACACATACACCGTAGAATAATTGAAGCATCCATGAGAATCATAAACTACCACTGTGTAATACCCGGATTGCGTTACCGTGTACGACTGGTAGATCGCATTCAAAATATCGACAGAATTGAATTGCCATTGATAACTTGTTGCGAAACTGGAATAGAGCGTTAATCCCGATTGATTGATAGTTGGAGCCGGCGGTGTTGCATAAACAGTGATGTAATTTGGAAATGTTTGTGTAAGAGAGCCAAAAGCATTGGAAGCCGTAAGCGTGACATCATACGTGCCCGGCAAATTGTAACAGATTTGGGTTGGGTTTTGTAAAGTGGATGTGGAAGGATTTCCGCCCTCAAAAGTCCAGAGCCATGCGGTAGGATTGTTGGTGGATTGATCCGTAAAATCCATACAGAACTTTTCGCAGATGGTGGGATCGGGCGCAGATATCCCCGGCTGCGGAAGCTGTGTACAGTCAATAAAGCTGAGGATAATGCTGTCAATATTTTTGCAGCCGCCGACACTAACAATCACCGAGTAAGATCCTGAATCGGTTACGGAAATAGTTTGAGTGTTGCCGCCATTCGACCATGCGTAATTCGCTCCTGCATTCCCTGCATCCAAAATAAAGACGTCGCCGAGGCACAGTATCGTATCATTTCCCAACTCAACTACCGGCATGTTTGAGATCAGTACGCTCATGTAAGTGGTATCCACCGTTCCGCCGTATAAGTATTCGATGATGGTTACAAGGAAAGTATCTGCGGTGGTGAACACATGATACACATCCGGTCCCGAGCCGGTATTTGCAGCGCCTGAAGCAGGATCACCAAAATCCCAGGATACTATAGAGTCACCATCGGCATTGGTGATGAAGAAGTGTGTAGAGTCACCAAAGCACGTGTTCTCCACTTTGATCATAGAAAAAAAGCTTGCGAGAAAATTGGGCAAGCCAAGTCCAACGGATTGTGGTGAAAGACTCACTGCGAGTGAAACATAATCACAACCCATACCGAGTGAATCGGGGTTGTTAATTACGCCGAGGTAACCGGTACTTTCTTTTGCTACATAAATTTTTCCGTCGGGGGCCAGTTGAAATGAGCCCACCGTACTTGCATCACTTCCCACAATGGTGTTCGATGCAAGAATGGTGGCCTGCACTCCGGAACTCAAATCCCACTGGTGTATTTGATTATCGGGATTTGCGCCGCTGTAAAGAATCTGGCTGTTGGGTGCAAACTCAAGTCCATACGTTTGAAAATACGATGTAGATAAGCCGATGTGATTGGAAAAAATTCCGGTGGAATTATCGAAGTCGAACAGTTCAACTGTTTCATTGTTAGGTGAACTGTAACTCGCCATGGCTGCGCGCTTTCCATCGGGAGAAAATTGCAGTTGACCAATGCCGCCAACGAGTGTATTGCCGACTGAAGAATTAATCGCAGTGAGATTCACACCTGCACTGGTAACGAGGTATGCCTGGAACATCGTGGTGCCATTCTGATGTGTCGCCACCCAAATATCGTCACCGCTTCCTGCGCGAACTCCTGCCAGCTTCTCAGCAGAATTTGATGACACCAGGATATTCTTGTTCGCGGTTATATCTCCGAGGCCGCCCTGCAGCGTAAGGTCTAATTCAGAGTAGTACGCTGTTGATCCATTCGTGGTGAAGATATAATAAATGGTATTGCTGGCAGGCTTGGGAATGATCAATGCTGATTGCGTGCTCGAAGGATCCCCGAGTAGTCCGGTACCGTTGGGCATAACAGTATGATTCTTGTTCCACACGCTCAGGCCATCGGTGTAGAATAACAAATCACCGTCTGCATCAGCAATGGAAGCGCAACCTTCCCATTGGCTCATAGCGCTGTTGTTCGTCACCACCGGCACGCCGGTGCTGAACTCCATAGAGGCATTGTAACCGAAGTACCATTGCCAGGTTTGCTTTTGCGCAAATACTGTTGAGCAGGAAAGTACAAGGGCGGTGATGAGTCCGGCTACGCGGAGTTGTTTACTGAAACTAACATGAAGATAGAAGCTTCGTTGAAGGAGGAAATTTTTTTTCATGATGATAATTTTATGAGCGATCAATTTTTTTTATTAAGGAAAAAAAGCTTGCTCTTATTTTAATGAAGTCAATCCTGTGCGAGGCATCACTTTCTGAATGGAATCCTATGAAACAAATCTATGCCTTTCTTCGCCCGCAGAACAGAAATTTTTAACAGAAGGGAAACAGTTCAGTGTACCAGCAAAATTTTCTTCCGTGCAAATACATTGGTTGTTTTTATTTCGATGAAGTAAACGCCGCTCACCATATTACTCAGGTCAATTTCCTTTTTGTCTGAATGCATTCCTTCGGAGAATGAAGAGGTCCCGATAGATGGTGCATCAGCAGACGAAAAAATAATCTGCCCCAATGTATTCACAACATCAATTTGGACTTCATCAGCCATTAAGCCATTAAGCCATTCAACAATGAAACTTCCCGAAGAAGGATTGGGATAGATAAAAATGCCCGCTTCATCATCCGCATCCTCAATTCCTGAAATCAAAACGTACGTAGTCCATGAATTGATGCAGCCATTCGCGTCACCAACAATCACGGTGTAATATCCTGATTGCAGAACGGTGTACGATTGATTCGTTGCGCCGGGAATATCGGTACTGTTGAATTGCCACTGATAAGAATTTGCAGCACTCGAAGTGAGCGTATAACCAGCTTGCGTGATAGCAGGAGGCGGAGGAGTGGCATAGACTGTTAAGTAGTCAGGCAGCGTAAGTGTATCAGTTCCGTTTGCATTCGTGAAGATGAGGGTCACATCGTAGGTGCCCGGAAAGTTGTAGCAAATGCTGGTTGGGTTTTGATTGGTTGACGAAGAAGGACTGCCGCCTTCAAAAGTCCAGTGCCATTCAAAAGAGTTGAGCGTAAGATCAAAATAGTCAACGCAAAATTTCTCACATACATCCGTATCCGATGCAGCAAAAGCAGGAAGCTGGTTGCAGTTGATGGTGGAAACAACAATGGTATCAACACCGGTGCAGGTGCCATCAGAAACAGCCACCGAGTAGATGCCCGCTGCGGAAATTAAAAGTGTTTGTGAAACACTTCCATCACTCCACAGAAATGAACTTCCGGCATTGCCGGCATCAATGAACAGCGAGTCGCCTTCGCAGATTGAAGTATCGTTTCCCAGGTTTACAAGAGGAGAAAGAACAATCGTGATTGTTGTATAGAGCGTATCAACACTTCCGTTACTAAAATTCTCTGCCACCTGAACAGTATATTCACCTGTATCAGAGAACACGTGAAAAACATTGATACCAGAATCAATATTAGCAGCGCCCGAAGCGGAATCACCAAAATTCCAATAGACCGAAGTGTACAAAGCAGAATCCGTGAAATAAAAATTAGTGGCGTCGCCAAAACAGAAATGTTCAGCGTTCACGGGCTGGAAAAGGCTTGCGATAAAATTGGGTAAACCCAGACCGACAACCTTTGGTGAAACATTTATTGCCATGTTATCATAACCAGCGCCCCCATAAACATCAGGATTACTAATGGATCCAACATAAGAAGCGCCATCCTGTGCAAAATAAATTTTGCCATCAACAGCTAATTGAAAGGATGCTGTGCTCCCTAACGATATACCAATGGTAGCATCCGACAACTGAATCAGTGAATCCGGTAAATCAAGATTCCATTGATGCACATTTTGAGTACCGGGAAATTCACCTGAGTATAACACTTTGCTGTTTGGTGAAAACTCAAGACCGTATGTTTGATTATACACTGTTGTTAGTGCCACGGGATGAGAAAATATGCCTGTGGAATTGTCGAAGTCGTAGAGATCAATTGTTTCTGAACCCAGAGTCCCCAGGGCAGCTCTTTTTCCGTTGGGTGAAAACTTTAACTGTCCCGGTCCGCCTCCGATCTGATTGCCGACATTGGAAACAACTGCAGCACCCACTCCTGAACTTGTTACAAGGTATGCAGCGAAGTTGCTGTTGCTGACCTCATGAACTGCAACCCAGATATCCTGGCCATTTGCCGAACGAACGGCTGCTAATTTTTCATTGCAGTTATTGTTCAGGAGAATATTCTTGTTTGCGGTAATATCGCCCAGCCCTCCATCGAGTGTTATATCAAGCTCTGAATAATGGGCAGTAGAGGTTTCGTCAGTGACAAAAATATAATAGATGGTCGTGCTTCCCGGCTTTGGAACGATGAGGGCCGATTGCGTGGAGGAATAATTTCCGAGCATGCCGGTCCCATTCGGCATCGGCAGATGATTTTTATTCCAAACAGTAATACCATCAGAGTAAAAAAGCAGATCGCCATTTTCATCAGCAATAGAAGAAGACCCCTCATACTGATACATGGCATTGTCAAAGAGTGCCACCGGTACCCCGGTGCTGAAATCCATCGCAGCATTGTTGCTGAAATACCATTTCCAGGCTTGCTTTTGTGCAAGTGCTGAATTGAGAAAAAGAGAGAAAAAAATAATGGCGTAAAGTTTTTTCATGGAATGAATTTTATGTCTCAAAAGAATAAATAGCGCGAGTTCGGGATTAATTTTTAAACCTTAGTAGAAACGCCAATGCCGGTTCCACTCTCAACCTTATTACCTTATTTTGCTATGATTGCTTATGATAAGGTCATAAGGTTTTTGATTTATCCTCCTTTGGCTTTCTACTAAGGTAATAAGGTTTCATTTGCCCGTAGCTGCTATATTTTATCCTGATTTTAAGTTGAATTATGACGCAGTAGTTATTTTATTTTTCCTTCAACTTCTTTAAGAAGGATGGTTGAGTTAACATTTCTAATCCCGAACTCACGTTAAATAGCAAAACGACTAAAACATTTTTCACTCAGCAACTAAGCAGTACTACCCAAAACAAAAACTGAATGTGAATGAAATACTTTTTCAAGCGAAAATATTTTTGATTTGAATTGGTCGGAGTGAAAGTACACTCTTTAATTGCGGGATTATTCCGTAATCAAAATTTTCTTCCTCGCAAATACATTCGCCGTTTTTATTTCGATGAAGTAAATGCCGCTTGCTGCATTACTCAGTTCAATTTCTTTTTGGAATCCTGAAATAGTCACGATAGATCGGGATTCTGTTGATGAAAAAATAATTTGCCCAAGTGTATTTACTACCTCAATCGAAACTTGACCAATCATCCCGATTAGATCGGGACCATTAAGCCATTCAACCATAAAATTTCCTGAAGAAGGATTTGGATAAATCGAAATGTTCCCATCATTCATCACACCATCAATGCCGCTTATAAGCACATATTCGGTAAAAGAATTTACACAGCCATTAGAATCAGCAACTATCACTGTGTAATAACCGGATTGCAAAATGGTGTATGATTGATTGGTTGCACCGGAAATATTTATCGAGTTGTGTTGCCATTGATAAGAATTCGCCGGACTCGAGATGAGCGTATATCCGGCTTGCGTGATGGTTGGAATTGGCGGAGTAGGATAGACGGTGATGTAATTCACCAGTGTGAGTGTATCATTTCCAAAAGCATTGGTGGTGATGAGTGTTACATCATAAACTCCGGGAACATTGTAGCAAATGTTTGCCGGATTTTGTTCGGTTGAAGATGAAGGATTACCGCCGGGGAATTGCCATTGCCATGAGGTTGCATTAATGTTCATTGATTGATCTTGGAAGTTAGTGCAAAACTTTTCGCAGAGGTTGTTATCGTATGTTACGAATGATATTATTGATGTCATATCGCAGAACTTGACAATCCAGTAATCATAATTTCCCTGGCTTGCTTGTGTTTTATCACCACCTATTCCTGCGAGAGTCCAGTTTGCAATAACAAAGCATCCATCTTTGGTTTGAATTGCCTGTCCTAATTCATCATGACCAGTGGTTAGAACTGTCTTATCCCATTCCTTAGTGCCGTTAGAATCCGTTTTTACAATCCAACTTTGTTCCACTCCAAGATTATTTTCAGTTTTATCTCCGCCGAAGGGAGAATAAGAAGTTCCTGCAATTAAATAGCCGCCGTCGCTTGTTTGTGTAATGTTTCCAAATCCCTGTTCATCATCGGTTCCTCCCAACCGCTTATCCCATTGCTTGACGCCGAGTGAATCTATTTTTACAATCCAGTAGTCATCTCCTCCCCATGATGGCTCGCTTTTATCTCCGCTGATTCCGGAAGATGACGATCCTCCCAAAATATATCCTCCGTCAGTGGTTTGCTGCACGGAACAAAGATTATCATCACCAATTCCACCAAAGCGTTTATCCCATTGCTTCACCCCGAGTGAATCTATTTTCAAAATCCAGTAGTCATCATGTCCCCATGATGGCTGGGTTTTATCTCCGCCGATTCCGGATTCAGAAGATCCTCCCAAGACATATCCTCCGTCAGTGGTTTGCTTCAGGGAAGAAAAAAACTCATGACTATTTCCTCCAAAGCGTGCGTCCCATTGCTTAACTCCGAGTGAATCTATTTTTAGAATCCAGTAGTCCCATCCTCCCCATGATGGCTGGGTTTTATCTCCGCCGATTCCTGAATATGAATATCCTCCCAAAATATATCCTCCGTCAGTGGTTTGCTGCAAGGAAAAAAGACAATCAGCATCAGTTCCACCAAAGCGTTTATCCCATTGCTTGATCCCGAGTGAATCTATTTTTACAATCCAGTAGTCCCATCCTCCCCAAGATGGCTGGGTTTTATCTCCGCTGATTCCGGAATAAGAAGATCCTCCCAAAATATATCCTCCGTCAGTGGTTTGCTGTAAGGAAGAAAGTTTATCATAACCAGTTCCTCCAAAGCGTTTATCCCATTGCTTGATCCCGAGTGAATCTGTTTTTACAATCCAGTGGTCCCATCCTCCCCACGATGGTTGGGTTTTATCTCCGCTGCTATCAGAAATTGAATATCCCCCCAAAATATATCCTCCGTCAGTGGTTTGCTGCAAGGAATAAAGCCAATCATCATCCGTTCCTCCAAACCGATAATCCCATTGCTTCACCAATGAATTTTGGGCAAGGGAAAAATGTGAAGTGAATAGGAGAGCCAGTAAAATTTTTTTCATCCCAATAAAAATCAATAGTGAAAAGAATAGAAATATTTGTTCAGTGAAAGTACACTCTTTAATTGCGGGATTATTCCGCAATCAAAATTTTCTTCCTCACAAATACATTCGTCGTTTTTATTTCGATGAAGTAAACGCCGCTTGCTGCATTACTCAGGTCAATTTCTTTTTGGAATCCTGAACTAGTCACGATAGATCGGGATTCTGTTGATGAAAAAATAATTTGCCCTAAAGTATTGACAACATCAATAGAAACTTCACCAGCAATTAAACCATTAAGCCATTCAACCATAAAATTTCCTGAAGAAGGATTTGGATAAATCGAAATGTTCCCATCACTCATCACATCATCAATGCCGCTGATGAGCACATACACGGTAAAAGAATTTACACAACCATGCTCGTCACCTACAACTATTGTGTAATAACCAGTTTGCAAAATGGTGTACGATTGATTGGTAGCTCCCGGAATATCTATACTGTTGAATTGCCACTGATATGAACTTGCAGGACTCGATGTGAGTGTATAAGCAAGTTGTGTGATAGTTGGAAAGGGTGGAGTAGGGTAGACCGTGATGTAATTGTACAAGGTGAGGGTATCATTTCCATTTGCATTCGTGGTGATGAGTGTTACATCAAAGAAGCCGGGTACCGTGTAGCAAATATTCGTTGGATTTTGATCGGTGGAAGATGAAGGAGAACCACCCTGGAAAATCCATTGCCACGATGTAGGATTGTTCGAGGAAGAATCAAAAAAATCAATGCAGAATTTTTCGCAGAGTTTCAATGAAGATGCACCAAAGCTGATTTGCGAAAGTGGATTACAATCTGAATTGCAAACAAATGTTCCGGGGCATGATGGATCAGGTTTAAACTTCCATAAATCATTCATAAAAGAGCCGCCAAACATCCACAAGTTGCAGCTATCATCAACCCATGGAATAGCTCCAAAGCGTGATTTCGGATAGTTATAAGGAGAGGAGGTCCCCTGTACTCCGTAAAAACCCGGTTCATTTTCAATGGTAGTTCCATTCACCAGCGTCCACTCGAGTGTATTGTTGTTAAACGACCACAAGTCAGAAAAGGAGTTGTATCCATAGGCATCACCCGCACCACCAAATGTCCAGAGGTGTCCTCCACAGTCAGACCATGCAGCTCTGTTCTCAAAACGGCCTGAGGGAATATTGGTAGTTAATGGATCGCAGTTGGTAGACAGAGAGCCTGGCGGATTTGCAATGTTAGTACCACTCATCCACGTCCACTCGTTTGTTTGCGGATCATATTTCCAGACATCATTCCTTAATTCTGAATTGTAATAAGAGGAATACTTAAGCCCTGAAAACATCCAGAAGTTCCCAAACTGATCTTTCCATTTTGCATAACTGCAACGACTTCCGGGAGTGTTGTTTATGTTCGCAATACCAAGAGTACCATAAATGCCGCTTGCGTTCATTGAACTTGAGCCTTTCATCCATGTCCATTCGAGAGTACCAAGATCGAATTTCCACAGGTCATTAAAAGTTCCTGAACCATCAAACCCACCGAACAACCAAATGTTGCCGGAGTTATCAATCCATGAACTGTTAGTTTCACTGCGGGCCCCGGGATGATTAGCAGGGTCGGGCACGGTTTGAATTCCATAAACGCCTGTCTGATCTGCGATTGACGAACCGGAAACCCATGTCCACTCTCCGGTTGTTACATCATATTTCCAAAGATCATTTAAGCTACCATTATATCCGTTTTCATCATAACCATATCCGCCAAAGAGGAAAAAATTTCCGGAGTTATCTGTCCAGCTTGCAGCACCCCAGCCGCGTGCTCCGGGAATATTATTTGAAGAAGGGATTCCCTGCGTGCCATACACTCCCGGTGCAGCTGCATAGTTTGATCCACCCATCCATCGCCATTGGTTGATGGAAGGATCATACTCCCACAACGTATTGTATTCTCCAACACCACCGAAAAGCCAGAAGTGGCCGGCTAAATCTTTCCATTCTGAAGGCTCATAGAGTCCAGGCGGCTTATTGAGGGGACTGTAAATTCCCTGCGTACCAAAAATGCCGAAAGGGCCAGTGGTACTATCCCCTTTCATCCAGGTCCATTCTCCAGCCTGGGCAACACACACATCATACTTCACAGCACAGCAGAAAACAATAAAGAGGAATTTTTTTTTCATCGAATAAAGTTTGCAGTGAGGAGAAGTCCCGCAATACTGTGGGATGACTGAGTGAAGTTACACTCTTTCCTCTGTCAGGTTAGTCTGCAATCAAAATTTTCTTCCTCATAAATTCTTTCTCTGTTTTTATCTCGATGAAATAAACACCGCGGGCAATATCATCAAGATCAATTTCCTTCTTTAAATCAGCAGCAGTCCCGATTGATCGGGATTCTTCGGCAGAAAAAACTTTTTGCCCAAGCATGTTCATTACATCAATCGAAATTTCGCCGACCATCCCGACCAAATCGGGACCATTCAGCCATTCAACAATAAAATTTCCTGATGAAGGATTGGGATAGATAGAAAGGTTGACATCGCTATTCACTTCATCAATTCCCGAAATCAAAACATAGGTGGTGGCAGAATTCACGCAGCCATTTGAATCGCCGACAATCACAGTATAAAGTCCCGTTTGCAAAATAGTGTATGATTGATTGGTGGCGCCAGGGATATCATTAGAGTTGAATTGCCATTGATAAGAACTTGATGAACTTGACATGAGCGTGTTGCCAGCCTGGGTGATAGTAGGAAAGGGTGGAGTAGCATATACAGTGACGTAATTAGTCAATGTAAGTGTGTCACTCCCATTGACATTGGAGGTGATGAGTGTAACATCATAAGCACCTGCAGCATTGTAGCAGATGTTTGTTGGATTTTGATCGGTGGAAAATGACGGGGCACCACCAGGAAATTGCCAAAGCCAGGAGTTGGGATTGTTGCCGGATTGATCATAGAAGTCCAAACAGAATTTTTCACAGAGAGCTTGGTTGTTAGAATTGAAGTAGGATGTAGGTCGCATTAAATAAGCGCCGGTTGTGTCGCAGAATTTTATAATCCAATAGTCATGGACACCCCAATTGGGTTGTGTCTTGTATCCTCCCAAGTTGGCATCAGTCGTTAGGGCTATTGCATAACATCCGTCACTTGTTTGTATGCCCATGCCAACTTCATCATGCCCTGTAGTAAATATGGTTTTATCCCATTCTTTATTTCCAAGTGAATCAGTTTTAATAATCCAGGTTTGTTCCACTCCGAGATTGTCTTCAGTTTTGTCTCCGCTTATTGAAGAATAGGATGACCCTGAGATCAAGTATCCATCATCTGTTTTCTGTAAGTTGGAAAGCTCTTCGATATCGGTTCCTCCGAAATCTTTATCCCATTGTTGGTTACCGACTGAATCAATTTTTACTATCCAGTAATCTTCATCTCCCCATGTAGGTTGAGTCTTATCTCCATTAATACCAGAATTTGACGACCCTGCGAGGATATATCCGGCATCAGTAGTTTGCTGCAATGAATAAACTCCATCGTCTTCGGTTCCTCCGAACCTTTTGTCCCATTGGTAATTGCCGTCAGAATCAATTTTTACTATCCAGTAATCACCATGATAAAGAGTAATATCCCAATTAGCCTGGGTTTTATCACCACCGATTCCGGAATTTGACATTCCTCCCATAATATATCCACCATCCTTGGTTTGACGTATCGAATGAAGTTCATCATCACCTGTTCCGCCAAATCTTTTATCCCATTGATAGCCACCTGATGAATCAATTTTTACGATCCAGTAGTCAGGATAATAAAGATAAGTATCCCAATTAGGTTGGGTTTTATCACCACTGATTCCGGAATATGAATCTCCCCCTAAAATATAACCGCCATCTGCAGTTTGCTCTAAAGAAAACAATGCATCAATGTTGTTTCCTCCAAACCGTTTATCCCATTGTTTTATTCCAAGAGAATCAATTTTTACAACCCAGTAATCTATCACACCCCGGGATGACTCGCTCTTATCTCCTGTGATCCCGGAACGAGACCATCCGCCCAAAATATATCCACCGTCACTTGTCTGTTGAAGTGCGTAAAGCTCATCATCATTATCTCCTCCAAAGCGTTTATCCCACTGATAAATTCCCAATGAATTTGTTTTTACAATCCAGTAATCATTGTCACCCCATGAAGGTTGAGTTTTATCTCCGCTTACAGGTGATGATGATTCGCCTCCTAAAATATATCCTCCATCATTAGTTTGTTGAAAGTCATAAAACCAGTCCTGATCCAAACCTCCGTACCGGTAATCCCATTGTTTCACCAAAGGATTTTGAGCAAAAGAAAAATTGGAGATGAATAGAAGCGAGAATAAAAATTTTTTCATCATAACAAAATCAATTTTGAAATGAAAAGAATAGTATAGTATAGAGTAAAGTTATTCTCTTTCTTTAGGTCAATTTTCAATCACAATTTTCTTCCTCACAAATTCACCTGCGTGTATGCAAAATGATATGATCCCATAATGAAAGCGAAGAATAAATTTTTTTTCATCCCATTAATTTCTAATGATGATTTTCTTTTTTTAGCAGGATGTTTTGCGATTTTATCCCGATGTGGTAAACACTTCTCGCAATCTAATGTATGATTTGGTCTGGAGAATATAAAGTAAAAGTAAGATGCTCAGGTTACTAATCCTTATAAGAATTCACAAAACCTTACGCATCCAAATTTCATTTTTTATTTCTATTGTACCACTGCCATGTCTCGTTTTTTAATGGACGCGGCGTTGATATAGAATTTACATTTGAACTTCCGAAGTGTGGCCAACCTTCAGAAGAGAAACAGGGCGGAGGTGCAAGAGAACTATTTGCCATTGAAGTTACACTCTTTCTTTGCCCTGTTAATCTGCAATCAAAATTTTCTTCCTCACCGATTCATTCTCAGTTTTTATCTCCATGAAATAAATACCGCGAGCAACATCACCAAGATCAATTTCCTTTTTGTCAGTATGGACTCCTTTGGAGAAATCAGCAGCAGTCCCGATTGATCTTGATTCTTTGGAAGAAAAAACTTTTTGTCCGAGTGTATTCACAACATCAATAGAAACTTCACCAACCATCCCGATTAAATCTGGACCATTCAGCCATTCAACCATGAAACTTCCTGAAGAAGGATTGGGATAGATGGAAATGTTTTCATTACTAAGTTGAACAATGCCGTCAATGAGCACATATTGATTCGCAGAATTAACACAGCCGTTTGAATCGCTCACCATCACCGTGTACAATCCTGTCTGCATGACGGTGTATGATTGATTGGTTGCGCCGGAAATATCTATCGAGTTGAGTTGCCACTGATAAAAATTTGACGGACTCGAGGTGAGCGTATAACCAACTTGTGTAATAGTTGGAAATGGCGGAGTAGGATAGACCGTAATATAATTCGGTAGTGTGAGAGTATCACTTCCATTTGCATTGGTCGTGATGAGTGTTACATCATACGTTCCGGGAGAGTCATAGCAGATGTTCGTTGGATTTTGATCGGTAGAAGAAGACGGATCACCACCAGGGAATTGCCATTGCCACGCGGTGGGATTGTTGATGGATTGATCGAAGAAGTTGGTGCAGAATTTTTCGCAGAGCCTGGAATCTGTTACAAAGAATGAGAGTTCATGAATATCACAAACATTTTCAAAGCAGTTATAATCCACAACGAATCTCCAAAGATCATTTTTCCAACCATTAGACTGTATTCCGCCCCAAAGCCACAACCTGCCGGTGGAATCAATCCAGGAAGCAGATTCTCCTCGTGAGGATGGGATATTGGCTATATCTGCTATGCCCTGAATTCCATAATGGCCTGGTTGATCAAGTAAATTATTTCCTTTTAAAAGAACCCACCTGTTTACTGATGAACAATAAACCCATAAATCATTTCTACAGAAAATGCCAAAGCTGGCACCAAACGTAAAGACCAAGTCATTCTTGTTTCGCCATATAGCGGAATTCTCAATGCGTTGAGCTGGCCGCTGTAACGTATCCTGAGAACATTCGCCTTCATAATTACCCGTATCAATAATGTTTATGATGCCACTTACCCAAGTCCAATCGTGTGTAAGATGATCGTATTTCCAGATGTCACTTGGAAGAGCATTATCACCACCCCACATCCAAAAATCTCCGTTTAAGGATGTCCATGAACTCACGCATCCCCGTGCGCTTGGATTATTCAGAGAATCTGGTACTCCCATCGTGCCATAAATGCTACTTTGATTTTCGACATTCGGTCCCTTGATCCATGTCCATTCATTGGTAGAGAGATCATATTTCCAGATATCACTGTAAAATTTATACGGTTGATTACCATTTCTGCCACCAAATAAAAATAGTGTGTCTTGTTGAACCCATGTGCTTGTTGCCCAATATCTGGATCCGGGTGTATTTGATGGATCAGGAGTGTTTAAAGAACCGAATGACGGTGAAATATGACACTGCTGTTGGCCATTTATCCATGTCCATTCATTGCTTGCAATTTCATACTTCCACAAAGCAGCCAACTCATTGTCAAAAGGGCCTCCGCATTCTCCGAAGCCTCCATATAGCCAGAGGTTTCCTGAATTGTCAGTCCAGGTCATTGGAGCATTCATGCACGGAGGATTATTTAATGGCGAAGGAATCCCTTGTGTTCCAAAATAACCCGGATCATTTACTACACCTGGTCCTTTAACCCAGGTCCAATTTTCACTCACAGGATCAAACTTCCAAAGATCATTGTATAAAGGTCCGCTCCAGCCGCCGAACATCCAAAAATTACCCTGTAGGTCAATCCATCTTCCAACGAATGAAATTGCGGGTGGTGTGTTCTGTGGATCGGAGATGCCCTGAGTTCCATAATTGCCAGGACTGTTTGGTACTGTGTCGCCCTTTACCCACGTCCACATCCCGACTGCGCAAAGCAATTTGCAATCATCACGCAGCAAATAACAAAGAGTAAAATTTTTTTCATCCTAAAAAATTTAACACTGAAGAGAAGGGGCTATTTACACAGTGAAGTCACACTCTTTCTATATCAGCTTATTCAGCAATCAAAATTTTCTTCCTCACAAATACACTCGCCGTTTTTATTTCGATGAAGTAAATGCCGCTTGCTGCATTACTCAGGTCAATTTCTTTTTGGAATCCTGAAGTAGTCCCGATAGATCGGGATTCTGTTGATGAAAAAATAATCTGCCCAAGAGTATTCACTACATCAATCGAAACTTGATCAGCCATTAAGCCATTAAGCCATTCAACCATAAAATTTCCTGAAGAAGGATTTGGATAAATCGAAATGTTCCCATCACTCATCACATCATCAATGCCGCTGATGAGCACATATACGGTAAAAGAATTTACGCAACCATGCTCGTCACCTACAACTACTGTGTAATAGCCGGTTTGCAAAATGGTGTACCATTGATTGGTCGCTCCCGGAATATCTATTGAATTGAATTGCCACTGATACGAACTTGCGGGACTCGATGTGAGTGTATAACCAACTTGTGTGATCGTAGGAAAGGGTGGAGTAGGATAGACAGTGATGTAGTTGTACAGCGTGAGTGTATCGTTTCCATTTGCATTGGTGGTGATGAGTGTTACATCAAAGATGCCGGGTACCGTGTAGCAAATATTATTTGGATTTTGATCGGTGGAAGATGAAGGAGACCCACCGGGGAAAATCCATTGCCATGCTGTAGGATTGTTCGAGGAAGAATCAAAAAAATCAATGCAAAATTTTTCGCAGAGTTTCAATGAAGATGCACCAAAGCTGATTTGCGAAAGTGGATTGCAATCTGAATTGCAAACAAATGTTCCGGGGCATGATGGATCAGGTTGGAACTTCCATAAATCATTCAGGCCAGATCCGCCAAACATCCATAAGTTGCAGCTATCATCTATCCATGAAATAGCTCCAAAGCGTGATTGCGGATAATTATCTGGAGAGGGTATCCCCTGTGCTCCGTAAAAACCGGGCTGATTTCCCAAGGTAGTTCCATTAACCAGCGTCCACTCAAGTGTATTACTGTTGAACGACCATAAATCAGAAAAGGAATTGTATCCATAGGCATCACCCGCACCACCAAATGTCCAGAGGTGTCCACCACAGTCTGACCATGCAGCTCTGTTCTCAAACCGCGCCGAGGGAATATTGGTAGTTAATGGATCACAATTAGAAGATAGAGATCCCTGCGAATTAACAGAGTTAGAACCACTCATCCAGGTCCATTCGTTTGCCTGCGGATCATATTTCCAGACATCATTCCTTAAATCATAAGTGGAGATCTCAAGTCCTGAAAACAACCAGAAATTCCCTGATTGATCTTTCCACTTTGAATAACTCATGCGACCACCGGGGGTGTTGTTTATATCAGCAACACCAAGAGTTCCGTAAATACCTCCCGGGTTCGGATAGCTTGCACCCTTCATCCATGTCCATTCTAAAGTGCTCAAATCGAATCTCCATAGATCATTAAAGCTTCCAAAAGGATAAAGTGCATAACCTCCAAACAGCCAAATATTGCCGGAGGCATCAATCCATGAGCTATTTGTTTCACTGCGGGCACCGGGATGATTTGCAGGGCCAGGCACCGTTTGAATTCCATAAACGCCTGTTTGTTCTATCATTGATGAGCCGGACATCCATGTCCATTCTCCGGTTGAAACATCATATTGCCAGAGATCATTTAAGCTTCCATAATATCCGTTCACATCATAACCACCTCCGCCAAAGAGGAAAAAATTTCCGGAGTTATCTGTCCAGCTTGCAGCACCCCAGCCGCGTGCTCCCGGAATATTATTTGAAGAAGGGATTCCCTGAGTGCCGTACACTCCCGGTGCAGCCGCATAGTTTGATCCACCCATCCATCGCCATTGGTTGATGGAAGGATCATACTCCCACAACGTATTGTATTCCCCAACACCACCGAAAAGCCAGAAGTGGCCGGCTAAATCTTTCCATTCTGAAGGCTCATAGAGTCCCGGCGGGTTATTAAGGGAACTATAAGCACCCTGTGTACCAAAAACACCGAAAGGGACAGAGGTACTATCTCCTTTCATCCAGGTCCATTCTCCTGCCTGGGCAACACACACATCATACTTCACGGCACAGCAGAAAATAATAATGAGGAATTTTTTTTTCATCGAATAAAGTTTGCAATAAAGAGAAGTCGTGCAGTATTACAAGATGACAGAGTGAAGTTACACTCTTTCCTTGTCAGGTTAGTCCGCAATCAAAATTTTCTTCCTCATAAATTCTTTCTCTGTTTTTATCTCGATGAAATAAATACCGCGGGCAACATCATTAAGATCAATTTTCTTCTTTACATCATCAGCAGTCCCGATTGATCGGGGTTCTTCAGCAGAAAAAACTTTTTGCCCCAGCATGTTCATTACATCAATCGAAATTTCGCCGACCATCCCGGGACCATTCAGCCATTCAATAATAAAATTTCCTGAAGAAGGATTGGGATATATAGAAACATTCATATCACTTACCTCATCAATACCACTGATGGTAACTTTTATGGAAGCAGAATTCACACAACCATTAGAGTCACTTACAATCACCGTATAATAACCGCTTTGCAAAACTGTGTACGACTGATTTGTTGCGCCGGGAATATTTCCCGAGTTCAATTGCCACTGATAAGTGACAGCAGCACTCGAGGTGAGTGTGTAACCAACCTGCGTAATAGTTGGAAATGGTGGTGTGGCATATACAGTAATGTAATTTGATAGTGTTAGCGTATCAGTTCCGCCGACACTAGTGGTAATCAGGGTTACATCGTATACGCCCGGAATGTCATAGCAGATGTTTGCAGGATTTTGTAATGCTGACGAAGATGGTGATCCGCCGGGGAATAGCCATTGCCATGAAGTAGGGTTGTTCTGCGAGGTATCAAAAAAAGAGATGCAGAACTTTTCACAAACGTCAGTATCGGCAGTAAAAAATTGAGGGCCTGCTGAACTTGTGCAAAGATTTTGAGGAGGACAAGAGGGATCGCTTACATAGCGCCAGATATCATTGTACATAATTACAAATTGATCAGCACCGCCAAACATCCAGAGATTACCGGCATCATCACGCCATGCTATTGAACCACCACGGCTCGGTGGCTGGTTCGAAGGGTCAGAAACGCCTTGCGTACCGTAGCTTCCCGACTGATTGGCAATCACTGAACCTTCTGCCTGGGTCCATTCCAAAGATTGCGAATTGAAAAACCACAGATCATTATAGTTGTCAAGAAGGTTGCCCGTTCTCGATCCCCCGAATGTCCAGAAGCCGTTGCACTTGTCAGTCCAGCAAGCTCTATTCTCAAAACGGGCAGGACCAACGAGGTCAATTCCCGATGTACACAAGCTGCTGGTGTTTCCATCATTGTTCACCAGATTGGTTCCACTCATCCATGTCCATTCATTTATGTCAGGGTCATATTTCCAAACATCGTTGTAGTAATCATCGGTGTTGTAATCACCCCCGCCGAAGATCCAAAAGTTTCCACTCGTATCAATCCACTTTGTATATACCATCCTTGCCGGAGGATTGTTTGAAGTATCAGAGACGCCCAGGGTGCCGTAGCTTCCATAGTTACCGGAAAATTCAGAACCGCGCATCCATGTCCATTCGTTGGTTGCAATATTGTATTTCCAAAGGTCATTCATCACTCCGATATAACTTCCGTAGAAATCGTACCCATATCCACCGAACATCCACAGATTATTACCGGCATCGCACCAGGCGGCATTGGTTTCACGCCTTGCCCCGGGATGATTCGCGGATGAAGGAATGCCGAGAGTCCCGTAAACGCCGGACGAAAGTTGTGTTGTTGTACCTGACATCCATGTCCACTCATTCGTGCTGATATCATATTTCCACAGATCATCATATTCAGCGCCGTTGTCACCACCAAAAAGCCATAAGTTACCAGAGGTATCAACCCATGATGCGCTGCCGCGGCCTCTGGCTCCGGGCGTGTTATTAATATTCGGAACTCCCTGTGTTCCGTAAACAGGAGTCTGATTCACAACAGCGCCGGGGCCTTTCATCCAGGCCCATTCATTAGTAATTGGATCGTACCTCCAAAGATTGCTATAGAAGCCTGCGTTCAACCCGCCATATATCCAAAAGTTGCCTTGCTTATCACGCCACTCACACATTTCATAAAGGCCATGCGGAGTATTTGCCGCCGCAGGAACACCTTGCGTTCCGTATACAGCCGTGGTGGCATTTCCGCTATTGCCCTTCATCCATGTCCATTGGCCTTGCTGCGCCTGTACTGACGCAAGACATAAGACGAAAGAAACAGGACTAAAAAAGAATTTCGTGGTAAAGAATTTTTTCATCAGGATTATTTTGTAATGATGATTTTATTTTTCAGAAAAATGTTTTGAGATTTTATCACGATGAAATAAACGCCGCCGGCAACGCCACTCAAGTCAATTTCTTTTTTGAAATGAGAAGCAATCCCGATTGATCGGGATTCTGAAGAAGAAAAAATATTTTGCCCCAGGGTATTCACTACATCAATGGAAACTTCATCAACCATCCCGATCAAATCGGGACCATTTGGCAATTCAACAATGAAATTTCCATTCGAAGGATTTGGTGAAATGAAAATATTTCCACCACTCGTCTCATCAATTCCAGAAATCAAAACATACGTGGTCGCAGAATTCACGCAGCCATTTGAATCGCTAACAACCACAGTATAAAGCCCCGTTTGCAAAATAGCGTATGATTGATTGGTTGCTCCCGGAATATCTGCACTGTTGAATTGCCACTGATAAGAATTCGCCGGACTCGATGTAAGCGTGTAACCCACTTGCGTGATGGTGGGAAACGGCGGAGTAGCATAGACTGTTATAAAATCCGGTAAGGTGAGTGTATCGCTTCCATACGCATTGGTTGTAATCAGTGTCACATCATAAGCACCGGGCACGTCGTAGCAAATGTTGGTTGGATTTTGATCGGTAGAAGATGAAGGATTACCGCCCTGAAAAATCCATTGCCATGATGTTGGGTTGTTGATGGATTGGTCAGTGAAGCTGATGCAGAATTTTTCACAGAGTGAAGTATCAGAGCTTTGAAAAGCGACACCCGGAAGATTGACAACATTACAGGACACACAACCTGAATCAGGAATGAATCGCCAAAGATCATTCAAGTCACCCACGTTATTATCAAAAGGATAGCCATGACCGCCAAACAGCCACAAGCTTTCATTGTGACCAAGCCATGCCACTCCGCCATATCGTGCTCCCGGATGATTGGATGAAGAAGACACACCCATAGTTCCATACAATCCATCCTGATTCGGCAGGGAAGAACCACTCGTCCATTTCCATTTATTCATGGCGGGCGAATAGCACCAGAGATCATTGTGATAAAACCCGGAGCTTGTATTCAGTCCTCCGAACATCCAAAAATTAGAGCACGAGTCAGTCCAGTAAAAACGATTTTCCATTCGCGCAGGAGGTTCGTTCAATGAATCGAAAGTGCAACTTGTTCCGTAATGTCCTGTTGAGTTTACAATGTTGGAACCATGCATCCACGTCCATAGATTTAAGTTATGATCATACTTCCACAAATCATTAAAGCAACTACCGTTGGCCTGACCTCCGAAAATCCAGAAGTTGCCATCTGCATCTTTCCAGTGTGAATATATTCTTCTGTTGCCGGGAGTGTTTGCTGAATCGGCAATGCCGAGAGTCCCGTACGCGGGAGGTTGTAATGAAATTGACGATCCCTGCATCCACGTCCATTCACCAGTTGTTGTGTTATACCTCCAAACATCATCAATGTATCCGTTGGCATTGCAGCAAAGTTGTCCTCCGAAAAACCACAGGTTATTTGCATCATCAACCCATGCTGCTGCTGTTTCTAAACGCGCTCCCGGATCATTCAGCGGATCAGGAATTCCCTTGGTTCCATAAACACCAAGAGCATTTCCTCCTGATGAGCCATCCATCCAGGTCCACTCGTTAGTGGTGACTTCATATTTCCAAAGATCACTTTTGCCGGCAGAAGTCTCGACACCGCCATACAACCATAAGTTGCCATCGTTATCAACCCACGATGTTGATGCAAGCCGGGCGCCGGGAGTATTGTTAGGATCAGAAACACCTTGAGTGCCATATACTGCTGTTCCACCCACACCATTGGTTCCTTTCATCCATGTCCACTCACTTGTAGTTGTTTCAAATTTCCAAAGAGTATTGTAGCTGTAGCTGCCACCAAAGAGCCAGAAATTTCCGTCATGATCTCTCCATTCGCACGGCTCGTATAGTCCGGGAGGTTTGTTGGCTGCATTGGGGATGCCGATTGTTCCGAAAGTCCCAAGTGAATTTGGAATGCTGTCACCTTTCATCCAGGTCCACTCGCCGGATTGAGCATGCACTAAAGGAGAGGATAGAAAGTAGAAGATAGATGTTAGAAAAAAGAGCAGTAGATTTTTTTTCATTGTAATTATTTTGTGATGATAATTTTCTTCGTAGCAAAAACAGTTTTCGTTTTTATTTTAAGGAAGTAAACACCTTGAGCTTCTTTAGTTAAGTCAATTTCTTTTTTGAAGTCAGGAGAAGTCCGGATTGATCGGGATTGTTGGGAAGAAAAAACTTTTTGCCCGAGTGTGTTTATCACATCAATTAAAACTTCACCGGAGTTTTCTGGTTGCAATAATTCAATTTTGAAACTTCCGGAGGAGGGATTGGGATAGATAGAAATGCCTGCATCACCACTCACTTCATCAACTCCTGAAATCAAAATATAAACAGAGGCAGAATTTTTACAACTGTTTGAATCACCAACAACCACCGTGTAATAACCTGTTTGCAAAATGGTGTAAGATTGATTGGTTGCGCCGGGAATATCCACTGCATTCAATTGCCATTGATAAGAACTTGCCGGACTTGATGTGAGTGTGTAACCCACTTGCGTGATGGTTGGTATTGGCGGAATGGGATAGACGGTGATGTAATTGTGCAGCGTGAGGGTATCACTACCATTTGCATTGGTGGTGATGAGTGTTACATCATACGTGCCCGGTATGTTGTAGCAGATGTTGGTTGGATTTTGAAGAGTTGAAGAAGATGGATTACCTCCGGGGAATTGCCATTGCCATGCGGTGGGATTGTTGTTGGATTGATCGAGGAAGTTGATGCAGAATTTTTCGCAGATGGTGGTATCAATTGAGGAGAAGAAAGAATGCGGAAGCAAATAACTTCCTGTGGTATCACAGAATTTAACGATCCAATAATCACCGGTATTAAATGAAGGATCCCAATTATGTTGAGTTTTATAACCGCCAACATCTGCATTAGTAGGAGTAGCTATTACGTAACATCCATCATTATCCTGCAACGCATATCCTCCATTGTCATTGCCAATTGCGAATAGCGTCTTGTCCCATATTTTGTTTCCGTATGAATCGATCTTAATGACCCATGATTGTATTGCACCTAAATTATTTTCTGTCTTATTACCACTACTATCGGACTTAGACCAACCTGCAATTAAGTACCCTCCATCTAATGTTGAAGAAATAGTTCCAAAAAAATCATCGTATTCAGTTCCACCAAAGTCTTTATCCCATTGCTTGGTTCCTATGGAATCAATTTTTATTAACCAATAGTCTACATCACTTACAGGACCCCATACTGGTTGGGTTTTATCGCCACTAATATTGGATTGAGAAAGTCCCCCAAGAATATACCCATAATCACTAGTTAGGTTCAAGGAATAAAGTTGATCATTTCCTGTTCCTCCAAAATCCTTATCCCATAATTGATTACCCACCGAATCAGTTTTGACAATCCAATAGTCTTGATATCCCCAACTGGATTCTGTTTTGTCTCCGTCAATTAATGAACTTGATATTCCTCCTAAAATAAATCCTCCGTCATTTGTTTGATGAATGTAAGAAAGTTGTTCATAATCACCTCCACCCAATCGTTTATCCCACACCTTATTACCAAGTGAATCAGTTTTTATTATCCAATAATCCGAAGATCCCCACGCATCTTGTGTCTTATCTCCACTGATTGGAGAATTAGAACTTCCACCCAAAATATATCCACCATCAGAAGTTTGCTCAAGAGAATAAAGTTCATCATCACTGCTACCACCAAACCTCTTATCCCATTGTTTATTTCCAAGTTCATCAATCTTTACAATCCAATAATCCCAGTTGCCCCAACTATGCTCAGTCTTATCTCCGCTGCTGTCTGATGAAGAAAATCCTCCCAAAATATATCCGCCATCAGAAGTTTGCTGAATGGCAAAAAGCTCATCATAATTCGTTCCTCCAAACCGTCTGTTCCACTGCATAATGCCAACCCCATCAATTTTTACAACCCAAAAATCACTTTCACCCCATGAAGATTGCGTTTTATCTCCGCTGATATCAGACCAAGAATCTCCACCGATCATGTACCCTAAGTCAGATGTTTCTATGAAACAAGAGAGATACTCATCACCGGTTCCCCCAAACCGATAATCCCACTGCTTCACCAATGGATTTTGTCCGAAGGACTCCTGCGGAGAGAAGAACAAAAAATTGGAAATGAAAAGCAAGAGCAGCAGTAAACTTTTTTTCATCCTAATAAAATTACCAGTAAGAGAAGCGAGTTATTTACCAGAGTGAAGTTACACTCTTTGTTCGGCAGGTTAATCGGCAATCAAAATTTTCTTCCTCATAAATTCTTTCTCTGTTTTTATCTCGATGAAATAAACACCGCGAACAACCTCACTCTCCGAATGGAGTCCTTTGGACAAATCAATTTCCCTTTTCCAATCAGAGGATGAAATTTTTTCAGAGGAAGAAAAAACTTTTTGGCCAAGCATGTTCATTATATCAATCGAAATTTCATCACAACACATTTCATTCAACAATTCGAGGGTGAAATTTCCTGAAGAAGGATTAGGATAAATGAAAAGATTGACAGCACTATTCACTTCATCAATTCCTGAAATCAAAACATACGTGGTGGCAGAATTCACGCAGCCATTGGAATCGCTGACAATTACAGTATAAAGCCCTGTCTGCAAAATAGTGTATGATTGATTGGTGGCACCCGGAATATCATTAGAGTTGAATTGCCATTGGTAAAAACTCGCCGGACTCGATGTGAGTGTATACCCTGCTTGAGTGATGGTTGGAAATGGCGGAGTAGGGTAGACGGTGATGAAATTCAACAGTGTGAGTGTGTCACTTCCATTTACATTAGTTGTAATTAGCGTTACATCATAAACGCCGGGCACATCGTAGCAAATGTTGGTTGGATTTTGATCCGTAGAAGATGAAGGATTACCGCCCTGGAAAATCCATTGCCATGACGTTGGATTGTTGCTGGATTGATCAGTGAAGCCGATGCAGAATTTTTCACAGAGTGAAGTATCAGAGCTTTGAAAAGCAGCATTCGGCAGATAAATAACATTACACGCAACACAACTTGAATCAGGAATGAAGCGCCACAGATCGTTCAATTCACCAACATTATTATTAAACGGATAGCCAAGGCCGCCAAACAGCCACAAGCTTTCATTGGGGCCAAGCCATGCCACTCCGCCATACCGTGCTCCCGGATGATTGGATGAGGAAGACACACCCATCGTTCCATACAATCCGTCCTCATCCGGCAGGGAAGAACCGCCCGTCCATTTCCATTCATTGATAGAAGGCGAATAGCACCAGAGATCGTTGTGATAAAACCCGGAGCTGGTATTCACTCCTCCGAACATCCAGAAATTATAGCACGAGTCACTCCAGTAAAAACGATTCTCCATTCGTGCAGGAGGTTCGTTAATTGAATCGAAGACGCAGGATGTTCCGTAATGTCCGGTTGAGTTTACTGTATTGGAGCCATGCATCCACGTCCATACATTTAAGTCCGGATCATACTTCCACAAATCATTAAAGCAATTACCGTTACTCTGACCTCCGCAAATCCAGAAGTTGTCGTCTATGTCTTTCCAATGTGAATATATTCTTCTGTTGCCGGGAGTGTTTGCAGAATCGGCGACGCCGAGCATTCCATAGACTGGTGGTTGTAACGAAACAGAAGATCCCTGCATCCATGTCCATTCACCCGAGGTGGTATTATATCTCCAAACGTCATCAATATAACCCATGGCATTGCAGCAAAGTTGTCCTCCGAAAAACCAAAGATTGTTTGCATCATCAACCCACGCTGCTGCTGTTTCTAAACGCGCTCCCGGATCATTCAGCGGATCAGGAATTCCCTTGGTTCCATAGACACCAAGTGCATCAACACCTGACGAACCATCCATCCATGTCCACTCATTCGTTGTCACTTCATATTTCCAAAGATCACTTTTGCCGTTAATATCCCAGTTGCCGCCATACAACCATAAGTTGCCATCGTTATCAACCCAGGATGTGGAAGCGGTCCGCGCGCCGGGAGTATTATTGGGACTGGAAACACCCTGTGTTCCATATACTGCTATACCGTTAGGACCACTGCTTCCTTTCATCCATGTCCATTCCATTGTTGACACATCAAATTTCCAAAGTGTGTTGTAGCTGTTGCCGCCGCCAAAGAGCCAGAAGTTTCCATCATGATCTCTCCATTCACACGGCTCGTATAATGCGGGAGGTTTGTTGGCAGCATCCGGTACTCCGATTGTTCCGAAGGTCCCGGGTGAATTCGGAATGCTGTCACCTTTCATCCATGTCCACTCGCCGGACTGTGCACGCACCGAAGGAGAAGGTAGAAGGTTGAGCACCAATAGTAAACAAAATGATTTGCGAAATCCCGATTTTTCTTCGGGGTAGAAGAGAGATGCTAGAAAAAAGAGCAGTCCGACTTCGCTAAAGTTTCGTTGGATAGATAGATTTTTTTTCATACTAGCTACTTTGTGATGATAATTTTCTTCGTAGCAAAAACAGTTTTTGTTTTTCCAAAGGACTCTGCGAGTATTTTAAGGAAGTATACACCCTGAGCTTCTTTAGTTAAGTCAATTTCTTTTTTAAAATTAGAAGCTCCGGGTGACTGGGATTCTGTTGATGAAAAAATAATTTGACCAAGTGTATTCACTACATCAATCGAAACATCACCAACCATTAAACCATTTATCAATTCAACCATAAAACTTCCCGAAGAAGGATTAGGATATATAGAAATGTTCCCATCACTTATTACATCATGAATGCCGCTGATCAACACATACTCGGTAGAAGAATTTACACAACCATTAGAGTCGCTAACAACTACTGTGTAATACCCGGTTTGCAAAATGGTGTACGATTGATTGGTTGCTCCGGGAATATCTACCGAGTTGAATTGCCATTGATATGAATCTGCAACACTTGATGTGAGCGTGTAACCAACTTGTGTAATAGAAGGAAACGGAGGCGTGGAATAAACGGTAACGAAACCACTCAGCAGGAGTGTGTCACTTCCGAAAGCATTCGTTGTAATAAGCATGACATCATAATTGCCCGGCAAATTGTAACAAATCTGCGATGGATTTTGAAGTGTTGATGAAGAAGGATTTCCTCCGGGGAAATTCCAACTCCAGCTTACCGGATTGTTGGTGGATTGATCAAAGAAATCCATGCAGAACTTTTCGCAGATTGTAGTATCAGGAGCAGAAAAGTTTGTCTGGGGTGCAAATGAAAAAAAGATGGTGTCGGCAGCGTTACATCCGTTGCTGTCGGTGATGACCACAGAATAAAAATCCTCTGAGGACGGCACATAAAAATAATTTGTTGCTCCGCTGATGCTATTTCCATTCGTATACCATTGATAGCTGAATCCTGCTGAAGAATAGAGCGTGTCGTTGCTCTGGATAATCGCAGCAGAAGGGGGAGCGTTGACTGCGATAAAATTTGCAAGAACAATAGTATCACTGCCCGCAGCATTGGTCGCGATCAATGTTACGTCATAGGTTCCTGCAGTGTAGTAGCAGATATTTGTTGGATTCTGAACACCGGATGAAGAAGGTATTCCTCCCGGAAATTCCCAATGCCACGAGGTGGGATTGTTCTGAGACAAATCAGTAAATGAGAGACAAGCAGCGGCACATACTGATGAATCAGTAACAGAGAATGCTGCGGCCGGCAAAAATTGCGACGCACTGCAATACAACCATGCGAGGCACGATGAGTCAGGAGTGAATCGCCAGAGGTCATTAAAATAATTAACGTTCAACCCGCCAAACATCCAAAGATTTCCATCAGCGCTTAGCCAGCCAACATTTCCGGATCTTGCACCAGGGTGATTGGCGGTATCAGGGATGCCCTTGGTACCATATACTCCGCCGGCGTTCGCATTCAGGGTTCCTGCCACCCAGGCCCATTTATTTTGCCCTGCTGAATAAACCCAAAGATCATTGTGCTCATAACCGGATTGGTCACGACCTCCCAAGAGCCAAAAATTGCCGCATGCATCCGTCCAGCTAGCCCGGTTCTCATATCTCGGGTTACTTATAAAGTCAGATGAGTCCTCGCATTTGATCCCGGCCTCGCCAGGTCCGTTTGAAAAATTGTTTCCACCCATCCATGTCCAGCTACTTGTTACAGGATTAAAGCGCCAAAAATCATTATAGACTGTTCCGGCGTAATTACATCCCCCAAACATCCAGAAATTTCCGGAAGCGTCTTTCCATTTTGAATAGGTGCCGCGGCAACCCGGAACATTTGAAGCGTTCTCTACTCCTTTTGTTCCGTAAGTACCGGACTGTCCTGCTGAGCTGGAGCCCTTCATCCATACCCACTCTCCGCTGGACATCTCATATTTCCACAGATCATTCATCATTCCGAGATCAGAAATGCCTCCGAAAAACCAGAGGTTGTTATCTGCATCTACCCAAGATGCATTGTCTTCAACACGCGCCCCGGGATAGTTAGTGGGAGAAGGAACGCCAAGAGTGCCATGGTTGGGAAGCTGAGTAAGCCCGCCCATCCAGGTCCATTCATTGGTTCCTATATCATACTTCCAAAGCTCACCGAGAAAATCAAGACCGTAAAAAGTTCCATAACCCTGTCCCCCGAACATCCAAAGGTTTCCCGATGTGTCAACCCACGACATGGCGCCCCATGCTCTTGAGCCCGGATTATTTAATGCATCAGGAACACCCTGCGTTCCATATATACCGATGACATCAGGTAAGCCCGGTCCTTTCATCCATGTCCAATTGTTTGAGGCGACATTGAACATCCACAAGTCAGCGTATGTACTCCCTACCCCGTCGCCGCCAAAGAGCCAGAAGTTTCCCTGCAGATCGGTCCATTCCACGGGCTCATATACTGAAGGAGGATTTACGGTGGAGTCGGGAATACCCTGCGTGCCGTAAACAGGAGGATTACTTTGAGTGTTATCACCTTTCATCCAGGTCCATTGCCCGGACTGTGCACGCAAGCCAAGAGAGGTTAGAAGGTAGAAGATAGATGTTAGAAAAAAGAAGAGCAGATTTTTTTTCATTGTAACTACTTTGTGATTATAATTTTCTTTGCAGCAAAAATATTTTCCATTCTTATTTGTATAAAGTAAACGCCGGAGGCTTCCTTGCTTAAGTCAATTTCTTTTTTATACCCAAAAGTTGTCCCAATTGATCGGGATTGTTTAAAAGAAAAAACTTTTTGTCCAAGCGTATTCACAACATCAATCGCAACTTCGCCAACCATTAAGCTATTGATCCACTCAACAATAAAATTACCTGATGAGGGATTGGGATAGATGGAAAGATTCACATCACCATTCACTTCATCAACTCCCGTAATCAAAACATAAACTGTGGTAGAATTTTTACAGCTATTGGAATCACCAACAACCACTGTGTAATAGCCGGATTGCAAAATGGTGTACGATTGATTGGTTGCTCCGGGAATATCAACCGAATTAAATTGCCATTGATAAGAATTTGCCGGAGTGGATGTGAGCGTGTATCCAACTTGCGTGATGGTTGGAAATGGCGGAGTAGGATAGACTGTGATGTAATTGTGCAGCATGAGCGTATCGCTTCCATTTGCATTAGTAGTGATGAGCGTAACATCATAATTGCCAGGTGAGTTGTAGCAAATGTTAGTTGGATTTTGATCAGTAGATGAAGAAGGATCACCGCCGGGGAAAATCCATTGCCATGCGGTGGGATTGTTCTGAGAGGAATCATGAAAGTCAATGCAGAACTTTTCGCACAACGTGGTATCACTCGCAAGAAAATTAACTGCTGATAGCGAAGTGGTATCACAGAATTTTACGATCCAGTAATCATTTGAATAATTCCAGGCCGGCTGCGTTTTGTATCCTCCAACTCCTCCACTCTCCATAACTGCAAATAGATAACATCCATCTTGTGTTTGAATGGCTAAGCCCATTTCATCGTGCCCATAAGCAAACACTGTTTTATCCCATTGCTTTATTCCTGAAGCATCTGTCTTTACAATCCACGCCTGCTCGTTCCCAAATAAATTATTTTCTGTCTTATCTCCTCCAATATTTGAGTAAGAAGTGCCGGCAATGATGTATCCGCCATCCAGTGCGAGCGAAACATTTCCGAATTCATCTTCCCAGTCAGTACCTCCAAAATCTTTATCCCATTGTTTGTTACCAAGTGAATCAGTTTTTACGATCCAGTAATCAATAAATCCCCATGTCGGCTGAGTTTTATCACCGGTGCTATCGGATATTGATTGCCCTGAGAGAATATATCCGGCGTCAGCAGTTTGCTGCAATGAAAAAAGTTGGTCTCCATTGGTTCCTCCAAAATCTTTATCCCACTGCTTAATTCCGAGTGAATCAACTTTTACAATCCAGAAATCATAATCAGTGCTGTCTCCCCATGTTTGCTGCGTTTTGTCTCCGCTGATGCCGGACCAGGAAGTTCCACCGAGAATATATCCTTCGTCAGCGGTTTGGCGCATGGAAAAAAGGACATCGTTTTTTGTTCCGCCGAAATCCCTATCCCATTCTTTATTACCGAGTGAATCTGTTTTTACAATCCAGTAATCCCAGGAATAGGTTGTGGAATCCCAATTGGTTTGTGTTTTATCTCCGCTGATAAGGTCGTTTGAAATTCCGCCCAAAATATATCCTCCGTCAGTCGTTTGTTGCAATGAGAAAAGCTCATCCCATTCTGTACCTCCAAAAGTTTTATCCCATTGCTTGTTGCCGAATGAATCAATTTTTATGATCCAGTAATCCGGAAGCGTCAAAGTAGAATCCCAATTTTTATGGCTCTTATCTCCGCTGCTGTCCGACCAGGAACTTCCTCCGAGAATATATCCGCCATCAGTAGTTTGACACAATGAATAAAGCAAATCGTTATTTGTTCCTCCGAAATCTTTATCCCATTGCATGATGCCAAGTGAATCAAGCTTAACAACCCAGTAATCATAATCGGATCCCGGTAAACCCCATGTTGATTGTGTTTTATCTCCACTGATACCGGAACGGGACATTCCTCCTAATATAAATCCTCCGTCAGCCGTTTGCTGAAAGCAAGTAATATCATCTGAAGCTGTGCCGCCATACCGGTAATCCCATTGTTTCACTAATGGATTTTGTCCGAAGGACTCCTGCAGAGTGACAAGTGAAAATTGTGAAATGAAAAGTAGTGCGAGTAAAATTTTGTTCACACAAAAAATATTTACAGTGAGAAGATGTCCCGCACTGCGGGATTACAAAGTGAAGTTACATTCTTTCATTCGGGATTACTCTGCAATCAAAATTTTCTTCCTCACAAATTCATTCTCTGTTTTAATCCCGACGAAATAAATACCACGAGCAACATTGCTCAAATCAATTTGCTTCGTCCAATGCGCGGAGGAAATTTTTTCGTTGGAAGAAAAAACTTTTTGCCCGAGCGTATTCACCACATCAATTGAAAGTTCACCTGAATTTTCTGTTTGCAACATTTCAATAATGAAATTTCCATTCGAAGGATTGGGTGAAATGGAAATGTTTCCACTACTCACATCATCAACTCCCGAAATCAAAAAATAAGTAGTCGTCGAATTCACACAACCATTTTCATCACCAACAATCACCGTGTAATATCCTGTTTGCATGATGGTATATGATTGATTCGTTGCTCCTGAAATATCAACAGCATTCAATTGCCATTGATAAGAACTCGCCGGACTCGATGTGAGTATATATCCAACTTGTGTAATGGTTGGAAATGGCGGAGTAGAGTAGACAGTGATGTAATTCTGCAATGTGAGTGTGTCAGTTCCATTTGCATTCGTAGTGATTAGTGTTACATCATAAACACCGGGTAAGTTGTAACAGATGTTGGTTGGATTTTGATCTGTTGATGAAGAAGGATTACCCCCGGGGAATTGCCAGTACCAAGATGTTGGGTTATTCTGCGAGGAATCATAAAAGTCGATACAAAGCTTTTCGCAGATAGTGGTATCGATTGCTCCGAAATTAACAGGTGATGCCTGTTGTTGAATACAGAATAATGAATCAGGAACATAACGCCATAAGTCATTAAAAGCGCTTTGGAGAATTGCTCCCCCAAACATCCAAGGATTTCCACTGTTGTCAATCCAACTTACACCTCCCCATTTTGCCGGTGGTTCATTGGAAGGTGAAGAAACTTCTTTCACGCCATAAGATCCGGTATAATTTCCGACGTTTTCTCCGCTCACCCACATCCATTCTCGTGTTGAAGGTTTGTACCGCCAGAGATCATTCGACATTACCCAGTAACTCCACTTTCCGCCCCAGAGCCAAAAGTTTCCGCAGTCGTCTTGCCAGAAAGAACGGTTTTCAAAACGTGCTGCGGGAATATTATTTGTGTCGGGAATTCCTTGAGTGCCATAAGTTCCACTTCCTCCAGGCAATGATGACCCTGATACCCATGTAAACACATTCGTCTGCCAATCGTATTTCCATAGGTCATTCCAGAAAGAATTGTTCCAACCACCGAAAAAATAAAAGTTTCCGTCAGAGTCTTTCCAATTACAGTAGCACCCTCTACCCACTGGGACATTCGCTGAATCTGCAACTCCTTTTGTACCAAACACCCCAATATCGTTTAGTATGTTCGTGCCTTGCATCCATGTCCACTCATGAATGTTTGGATCCCACATCCACATATCATTTTCAAATCCATACTGTGAATTCCATCCTAATCCACCAAATAACCATAGGCGGTCTTCATCATCAACCCGTGCAGCATCGCCTTCATTTCGTCCGCCAGGAGATGTAGTTGCAGAAGGTATTCCTTTTGTTCCATAAACCGCACTAGATGTTCCAATGTTTGGTCCATTCATCCAGGTCCATTCATTGCTCATGATGTCGTACATCCACAGGTCGCTAAGCCAATTATGAGTGCCGCCAGCGTCATAACCAAATCCGCCATATAGCCAGAGGTTTCCAGAACTATCAATCCACGCCCATGCCCCCCATGCTCTGCCACCCGGCGTATTGTTTACGTCTGGCACACCCTGCGTTCCATATACTCCTGCTGCACCGGTTGAAGAAGAACCCTTTATCCAAGTCCATTCATTTATTGTTGGATCAAATTTCCAAAGTGTGTTAATCTCATCTTGAAAATTTAATAACCCACCGAAGAGCCAGAAGTTTCCTTGTCTATCCGTCCATTGTATTGGTTCATACAACGCACCAGGAGTATTGTTAGCGTCGGCAATGCCCTGAGTACCATAAAGGGGCGTGCCATTGAAGACACTATCCCCCTTCATCCAAGTCCACTCACCCGCTTGTGCTACACACTCATCACACTTCAGTGCACAGCAGAAAAAAATAAACACCCAAACTTTTTTCACCACAAAAAATATTTACAGTGAGAAGAAGTCCCGCAGTACTGCGGGATTACAAAGTGAAGTTACACTCTTTCATTCGGGATTACTCTGCAATCACAATTTTCTTCCTCACAAATTCATTCTCTGTCTTTATCCCGATAAAATAAACACCACGAGCAACATTGCTCAAATCAATTTGCTTCGTCCAATGCGTGGAGGAAATTTTTTCGTTGGAAGAAAAAACTTTTTGACCGAGTGTATTCACCACATCAATTGAAACTTCTCGCTCCATTGAACCATTGAGCAATTCAACAATGAAATTTCCATTCGAAGGATTGGGTGAAACGAAAATATTTCCATCATTAATTTCATCAACTCCCGAAATCAAAACATCCTGCGATGCCGAATTCACACAACCATTTTCATCACCAACAATCACCGTGTAATAACCTGATTGCAAAACGGTGTACGATTGATTTGTTGCTCCGGGAATATCAACAGAGTTCAATTGCCATTGATAAGATGTTGCTGCACTCGATGTGAGCGTGTAGCCCACTTGTGTGATGGTAGGGAATGGTGGAGTAGGGTAGACGGTAATATAATTTGATAAGGTGAGTGTATTGCTCCCGTTCGCATTCGAAGTGATGAGTGTTACATCATAAGTGCCTGGAACATTATAGCAGATGTTGTTTGGATTTTGATCGGTGGAAGATGAAGGGTCACCGCCGGGGAAATACCATTGCCATGAGGTTGGATTGTTGTTGGATTGATCAGTGAAGCCGATGCAGAATTTCTCGCAGATAGTTGTGTCAAGTGATGAGAAAGAGGGTTGAGGCAATAAATAATTTCCTGTGGTGTCGCAGAACTTGGCAATCCAATAATCATAGTTGCCCCAGGATGCCTGTGTTTTATATCCTCCTGTTCCCGCATAAGTATAATTTGCTATTGCGTAGCATCCATCGCTTGTTTGTATTGCGAGGCCTGTGAAATCCTGTGCGTCGGTAAAAATGGTTTTATCCCAAAGCTTGTTGCCGAGCGAATCTGTTCTTATAATCCATGCTTGTTCACCTCCTAAATCATTCTCTGATTTGTCGGCACCTGCCGGCGACTGAGAAGTGCCTGCCAGCAAATAACCCTTGTCAGAAGTTTGGGAGATACTTCCTTTGAAAGCTTCATAGCTTGTTCCGCCAAAGTCTTTATCCCATAGCTTGTTGCCAAGTGAATCCGTTTTTACAATCCAGTAGTCATCATCATTATTTGATCCCCAGGTTGGCTGAGTTTTATCTCCGCTGATTTCGGAATAAGAATATCCACCCAGAATAAATCCCCCATCAGCAGTTTGATCTAATGAAAAAAAGTTATCGTAGTTAGTTCCGCCAAAATCTTTATCCCATAGCTGATTGCCAAGTGAATCAGTTTTTACAATCCAATAATCATCATTACCCCAGTTGGCTTGTGATTTAACTCCGCTGATTCCGGAATAAGACTGTCCGCCGAGAATATATCCGCCGTCAGCAGTTTGCTGCAATGTATAAAAATCATCATAGCCCGTTCCTCCGAAATCTTTATCCCATAATTTGTTGCCGAGCGAATCAGTTTTTACAATCCAGTAATCTTCTCCTCCATAAGTGTTCTGGGTTTTATCACCGCCGATTCCTGAAAAAGAATATCCCCCGAGAATATATCCGCCATCTTTTGTTTGTTGCAGGGAGGTAAGCCAGTCAAGATTTGTTCCTCCGAAATCTTTATCCCAGAGTTTATCGCCGAGTGCGTCAAGCTTCACAATCCAATAATCTCCGAAGCCATATTCATCCTGAGTTTTGTTTCCACTGATTCCAGAATCAGAAACTCCTCCGAGAATATATCCTCCATCTGTGGTCTGCTGGAGAGAATAAATTTGGTCGCCACCAATTCCACCGAAATCTCGGTCCCATTGCTTGATGCCAAGTGCGTCAATCTTTACAACCCAGAAATCTGCGCAGCCAAACTGGTTCTGTGTTTTATCCCCACTGCTGTCGGATTGAGAAAATCCTCCGAGAATATATCCGCCATCAGCAGTTTGTTGAAAGCAATAGAGAAATTCTCCCAGGGTTCCTCCGTAGCGATAATCCCATTGCTTCACCAATTGGTTTTGTGAGAAGGATTTTTTTGGGAAGAAAGAGAAGAGAGAAATAAAAAGAAGCGGAAGTAATATTTTTTTCATCGTAAGAAATATTTCAATTGAAGGAAGAAGTCGCGCAGTACGGTGCGGGATTGCAGAGTGAAGTTACATATTTCTGTTTCGGTTTAGTTTACGATCGCAATTTTCCTTTCTGACAAATTCCGGGTCCATTCACCAGATTGGGCATGAGCAAGAGTGGCGAAAAAGTGCAGGACATACAACCGTCAATTAATCTTTCACAAAACTCTTCCTGACAGCTCCACTCGTGGTAAAGCATGTAATTACGTACATAGCTTTTGGAAGCTTTTCCAGGTTGAGTGATGCAGAGTTTGAGTTTACATTTTCATTAGAGAATAGCAGGCGTCCTGCTAAATCATGGAGTTCAATTTTTTGCATCAGGAAATTTGATTCAACTTGAATTCTGTCTGATGCAGGGTTTGGGTAAACGCTTAACTCAATGTTATCTGCTAAAAGTTGTTCTTCTCTGCAAGTCTTTATCACTTTAGCACCTGATGAAGTCTTGCTGCAGTTGAATGTATTCGTGACAACAACTTTGTACGTTCCTTTTGTTGTTGCAGTGTAAGATTGATTTGTTGCACCAGAAATATTGTTGGCTCCTTTCTTCCATTGGTAACTGTATCCGGCTCCGCTGTTTGCCTGCAACAGCACTGATCCGGTTGGACAAAGGTCGAGCCCATTAGGCGCAGTAATGGTTGCTGCTGGTTGTGGATTTGCCGTTACTGAAATTTTGTTGGATGTTTTGCTGCCACAACCATTGGTGACAAGGCATTTGTAAGTTCCGGTTTTGGTTGCAGAATAAGTAGCATTGGTTGCACCAGCGATTTCGTTGCCTCCTTTCTTCCATTGAAAATTGGTACTGTAACTGGAAGTGAGGGTGAGCAATACGCTATCCGGCTTGCAAATAGTTGTTGGACCATCAGCGGCTATTGATGCCGTTGGCAGAGGACAAGAAAAAGTGGTGTCGCAGAATTTGATGATCCAGTAATCATAAGTTCCATGATCATAGTTTTCCCAGCTTGGTTGCGTTTTGTCTCCTCCGATTCCTGCTGTAGTGCAATTGGCCATCGCATAGCATCCATCTTTTGTTTGAATGGCAAATCCTGTTTGTTCATCCAGACCATAGTAAGGAATGTAATTAGTGCGAAGAGTTTTATCCCACTGTTTGTTCCCGAGTGAATCAGTTTTTACTACCCAGGTTTGCCCGGGGCTAAGGTTATCTTCAGTCTTATCTCCGCTAATGGGTGAACCGGATAATCCGGCGATCAAATATCCTTTGTCGGAGGTTTGGCAGATGCTTCCGATCGGTCCATCACCACCTGTTCCGCCGAAATCTTTATCCCAAAGTATATTGCCGGCCGAATCGGTTTTTACAATCCAGTAATCTCCTCCTCCCTTTGAAGCTTGTGTCTTATCTCCGCTTATGCCTGAAGATGACGATCCACCTAGAATAAATCCTCCATCAGTTGTCTCCTGCAATGAATTCAGATAATTGCCGGCATTGCCTCCATAGTCCTTATCCCATTGCTTGACACCGTTAGCATCCGTCTTAACGATCCAATAATCTTCGGAACCTTTAAGGTGATGCGTCTTGTTTCCATTGGCTTGAGAATTAGAATGTCCTCCCAGAATATATCCTCCATCCTTGGTTTGCTTCACTGAATAAAGCCAGTCAGACTTTGTTCCTCCAAAATCTTTATCCCATTGCTTGTTGCCAAGCGAATCTGTTTTTACGATCCAATAGTCATACTCTCCCCAGTGAGCCTGGGATTTATTACCACTGCTATCTGACCATGAATATCCGCCGAGAATATATCCTCCATCGCTCGTTTGATCTATAGAAGTAAGATAGTCACCCAAGGTGCCTCCAAAAGCTTTATCCCATTGCTTATTTCCAAGGGCATCAATTTTCACAATCCAGTAGTCATTATAACCAAATGAGTTTTGTGTCTTATCGCCAAAACTGTATCCGGATAGACTATATCCTCCCACTATATATCCTCCATCTTTTGTTTGCTGCATTGCAGTAAGATAGTCATCATTGCTTGCCTGGAAATCCCGGTCCCATTGTTTAATGCCGAAGGAGTCAAGTTTCACAATCCAGTAATCAAGCTGATAAGGTCCCCAGAGAGGTTGTGTTTTGTCTCCGCTAACCGGCGATAAAGAATAGCCGCCTAACATCAAGCCGCCGTCGGATGTTTGCAGAATGCCGGAAAGAAAATCATGTTCCGTTCCCCCATAACGGTAATCCCATTGTGTCACTAAAGGATTTTGTGAAAATGAAAAATGAAAGGCGAACATCGCGGACAAGAAGTAAATTTTTTTCATCGCACAGTATTTAAGAGTGAAGTTAATTAACAGTGATCACAATCTTTCTCCTGACAATTTCATCATTGATTTTCATCGAGAGAAAATAAATGCCTTGAGCTAAATCAGTCAGGTTAATTTTCATGTTGCGATCAGCATCAGGAATTCGATCTGAGGAAAAAACTTCCTGCCCAAGCGCATCATAAATCCGGATTGAAACTTCTTCTCCTTCCAAACCATTCTGCCATTCAATCATCAGGATACTTGTTGCAGGATTTGGATAAATAAAAATGCCGGCATCATCAATTTCATCAATTCCCGAAATCAAAACATAAGTGGTTGTTGAATTCACACAGCCATTTTCATCACCAACAACCACGGTATAATATCCTGTTTGCAAAATGGTGTAAGATTGATTCGTGGCTCCCGGGATGTCTGCACTGTTCAATTGCCATTGGTAAAAATTTGCCGGACTGGATGTGAGCGTGTAGCCCAATTGTGTAATGGTTGGAAATGGTGGAGTAGGATAGACGGTGATGTAATTCGGTAGCGTGAGTGTGTCATTTCCATTTGCATTAGTGGTGATGAGTGTTACATCATAAGTACCTGGCAAGTTGTAGCAAATGTTTGCCGGATTTTGATCATTAGAAGTAGATGGAGTTCCGCCGGGGAAAATCCATTCCCATGAAGTGGGATTATGGATGGATTGATCAAAGAAGCTGGTGCATAATTTTTCGCATAATAGCGAGTCTGAAGATTGAAAAGCACTATGAGGTGCAACTGCACAAGCATTTAGCACTGGACAATATGGATCAGGTACATATCTCCACAGATCATTGCGAACCTTCGTATAAGAGCCATCTTTTGATCCACCGAAGAGCCAGAGGTTTCCATTGTTATCGGTCCAACTTCCTGCGCCCATTCTTGCCCCCGGAACATTGGAAGGATCTGAAACACCTTTAGTACCATAAACGCTGTTCTGGTTGTTCAGGAGAGACCCGCTCACCCATGACCAATCATAGGACAGCGTGCTGTAAACCCAGAGATCATTCAGAATACCCGTTTCACCAAATCCGCCAAATAGCCATAAGTTGATACATTCATCTGTCCATCGCGCGCGATTTTCCCAGCGCGACTTAGGATAAAATGCGGCGGATGTATCACATAGGTTTCCCGCTGCTCCTCCATTATTTGATACAGAGCTGCCACTAACCCAAGCCCACTGGAAGATGGAAGAATCATATTCCCAGAGATCAGAAAAAAGGTTTGCGTTATACTCATATCCGCCAAAGAGCCAGAAGTGACCTGAAGCATCTTGCCAGCCGGAGTAGTTAAATCTTGCACCGGGAGTATTAGTAACGTTGAAGACATTTTGTGTTCCGAAAGAAGCGGGAACGGATGTAACAGTGTCACCGCTCATCCATTCCCATTCGTTAAGAGATACATCATAACGCCACATGTCGCTGCGAAAAACAGCACTGACGCCGTAGTTCTCTCCACCATATAACCAAAGACCGTTGTTGTTATCAATCCAGTTGGCTGTGCATTCTTCGCGCATTCCGGGTGTGTTGGCGGTATCAGGAATCTGCTGCAACCCATAGTGAACATTGTCTGAAGTGCTACCCGACATCCATGTCCATTCATTAGTAGAAATAGTATATCGCCACATGTCGGCGAGCATTTGAGTATTGAAATTTGTGTTTCCATAACCGTTGCCGCCATAGAGCCAGAGATTGTCATTTGCATCTGTCCACGCTGCAGGACCATAAGCACGTGCACCGGGATTATTGAGAACTGAAGGAATACCCTTGGTGCCATATACGCCCGCTTGATTTTCCATGCCCGGACCTTTTACCCATGTCCAATTGTTTGCAGTCACATCATACTTCCACAAATCACTCTGAAGGTCTTGTGTGTTGGTGACACCGCCGAAGAGCCAGAAGTTTCCCTCATGATCGGTCCAGCAATCCGGACCGTATACTCCCGGAGGCTCATTCAGTGAATCAGGAATTCCTTGCGTGCCGTAAGTGGCATTTGGATTATAGGAAGAGCTGCCATGCATCCAGGTCCATTCACCTGCCTGCGCAAAGCAATTTGCTGAGAGCAATACGGAAGAAGCAATGAGGAATAATTTTTTTTTCATCACAGAGTGAAGTTACATTCTTTACTTTATCAGGTTAGTCTGCGATCAAAATTTTCTTCCTGACAAATTCTCGTTCTGTTTTTATTTCGATAAAATAAACTCCGCGCGCAACGTCACTCAAATCAATTTCCTCTTTGTCCGAATGGGCCCCTTGTAAGAAATCAGCAGCAGTCCCGATTGAACGGGGTTCTTCGGAAGAAAAAACTTTTTGCCCGAGTGTATTCACTACATCAATCATAACCTCACCAGCTATTAAGCCACCTGTCCCGATTCTTTCGGGATTAATCCATTCAACAATAAAATTTCCTGATGAAGGATTGGGATAGACTAAAATGTTTCCATCACTCATCAAATCACTAATCCCGCTGATCACTATATAGACGGTTATAGAATTTATGCAACCATTTGTGTCACTTACTATAACTGTATAATATCCCGTTTGCAAAATGGTATAAGACTGATTGGTTGCTCCTGGAATATCTGCACTGTTGAATTGCCATTGGTAAGAAGTTGCTGGACTTGATGTGAGCGTATAACCCACCTGTGTGATAGTTGGAAATGGTGGAGTAGGATAGACGGTTATATAATTAGTCAGCGTGAGCGTATCATTTCCATTCGCATTCGTGGTAATCAGTGTCACATCATAAACGCCCGGCAAATCGTAGCATATATTGGTTGGATTTTGATCTGAAGAAAATGCAGGATCACCCCCCGGAAAAATCCATTGCCATGAGAGTGGATTATTAGTTGACTGATCGAAGAAATCAAGACAGAATTTTTCGCAGAGCGAAGTGGATGATGCACCAAAAAGCGGAGAAGGAATAACCGGAGTGCAATTACCGCCGCAGGCCGAATCAGCAGTGAACTTCCACAGGTCGTTATAAAAATCAAGCGTATTGAAATCTATCCCTCCGAATAGCCATTGATGACAGGCAGAATCCATCCAGCTCACAGAACCCACCCGCCCCGAAGGATGATTGGCAGGATCAGCAATTCCCTGGGCTCCCCATACGCCGCTTTGATTGCCGGCGCTGCTGCCACTCACCCAATTCCATTCGCCACTTGCAATATCATAATACCAGAGGTCATTCATGACGACACTATAAGCCCATCCGCCAAAAAACCACAGGCGATCTTGTCCGTCAATCCAGCACGCCCTATTCTCATAGCGGGCTCGTGGAAGATTGCCGGTGTCGGGATCGCAATAAGAGGTATATATTCCTGCGCTGTCAGCATTGTTATTGGGTCCGCTCATCCATGTCCATTCATTATTCACCGGGTCAAATCTCCACAGGTCGTTATAACGAACCAATCCATTGGCACCGCCGAACAACCAAAAGTTGCCTTGTGAGTCTTTCAATTTTGTATATCCCCCTCTTGCTCCCGGGCTATTTGCTGAGTCCGGAATTCCCTTCACTCCGTATACTCCCGGCTGTCCAAACGCGGAATCGCCATTCATCCATGTCCACTCGCCGGTAGTTACATTGAACTCCCACAGGTCATTCATAAGCTGAGAAGTGGTGGTGTAGCCTCCGAAGAGCCACAGGTTTCCGTTGTTGTCAGTCCACCGGGCGCCACATTCGTGGCGGCTGATGGGTTCGTTGGATGGGGAGGAGACGCCCTTAGTTCCATAGGACCCGGTTGAATTGCCTATAGGCGATCCTTTCATCCACGCCCATTCATGAGTGGTGATGTCATATTTCCACAGATCATTTAAGTTGGAATATACTCCGCCTCCATCATATCCCACTCCGCCGAATAGCCATAAGTTGCCGTCAAGATCAACCCAGGTTGCGGCAGCCCATTTGCGCGCCCCGGGATGATTGGCAGGATCCGCAACGCCCTGAACTCCATAAACACCAAACTCGCAACAGAATGCACTTCCGCTTACCCACGTCCATTCATTGAGAGCAGGATCGAATTTCCAGAGTCCATCCACAGGCGAGATAGTCTGCGGCATGCCACCGAAGAGCCAGAAATTTCCCTGCAGATCTGTCCACTCTGCCGGCTCATATAATGCAGGCGGATTGTTCGCAGGATCGGGAATACCCTGTGTTCCGAAATTGCCATTACTGTTTGCTCCGTTGAATCCTTTCATCCAGGCCCAGCCGGTTTGGGCGGAGCAGTGAGCAATGAGTGATAGGCTATGAGTTATGAGAATAAAAATGAGACGGAGCAGAGGTTTTTTCATGAGTAGATTTTTTGCTCTTGCTTAATCACAGGATGAATATACTCATTCTTCATTTTTATATTGACAGATTGAAGGTACACACTTTTCTTTTCGGTTTTTACTAATGCTTGTCTGTGGTTAAGGGATTTCAATCATGGACAAATTTTTTTTATGGTAGTTTCGGTGAAAAAGAATTGTTGCACTAAGCAATGAAAAATTTTTTAACAATAGTTTTCATTTTCACTATTACTCAAGTGAAATCTCAAGCACCAACTTGGGAGTGGGCGAGAAGTCCTACTACTGGCAGTGGCATACTCTCATTAGGGGAAGGTTGGAGCAATGCTGCTGATGCAAATGGAAATAATTATCTCGTTGGCTTCTTCAGAGACACTCTGATTTTTGGTACTGCTACATTAACAAACTTAGGTGGTGGATTTACTGCCTATGTTTCAAAATATAATTCTTCTGGGAATGAACTTTGGGCAAAACAGGTGAATGGCTACTCTTGGGGAAACAATGTTGCAACTGATGCAAGTGGGAATGTTTATATGGCGGGATCGTTTCAAGCAGACTCTATTTTAATTGACACGATAGTATTGCATAATATTGGATGGTACGATATATTCATCTCTAAATATGATCCATTGGGTAATATTCTTTGGGCAAAAAATTTTACTGGTCGGTTATCGGGCATTGCAACGGATGTGCTTGGCAATGTTTACGTAACAGGATATTTTGATAATACCTCAATTGCCTTGGACTCCTTTATCCTTACAAATACAGATTCGACAACATCTTCCTCCGATTTCTTCTTAGTTAAATTTGATCTAAATGGAAATGTAATTTGGGCAAGAAGCGGAATTTGAACCGGCGTTGATGTAGGGATGAGTGTATCTACTGATGCAAACAGTCATGTATATTTAGCTGGGCTTTTTTCTTCACCTCAACTCATTGTAGGAATTGATACATTAACAAACGTTACTAATACCGCTACCTGTGATCTTTTTAGCGTAAAATACGATGCCGATGGAAATGTTCTTTGGGCGAAAAGTGTTGGAGGAACAGGTCAGGATTATACATGGTCTTCAACAACAGATGCTGCTGGTAATTTTTATTTAACGGGAGAGTTTGATTCTCCAACACTCACTTTCGGCTCTTATACTCTCAACTCTGTAGGAGCAGGTAATATTTTTCTTGCAAAGTATGACTCATCAGGAAATGTAGATTGGGCAAAATCACAAACTCAAGGTGTGGGCAGAAGTCGTTGTGTAGCTTCGAATTCCTGTGGAAATATCCTTTTGGTAGGCACTCTAATTTCTCCTGCAATTATTTTTGATACTATCCTTCTCACTCCTGATACACTTAATCTGGACAATATGTTTATTGTAGAATACAATTCATCAGGCAATGCAATATGGGGAACTGACTTATTATTTGGTGGCGATGATGGAATCGGAATTGCAACTGATGCTTCGGACAATGTTTACTTTGGTGGTGATATTTATCCCCCTATTGCAATTCTTGGAAATGATACATTGATAAACATTGAGGAAGAAACACCTTTTGTTGCCAAGTTACACTTTAAATGCAGCGTAGATATTCCTGAAATCCATCAAAAAGATTTCGCTATTCAAATCTCCCCCAACCCTTTTACCATCCACCTTCAAATCCAATATACCATCACCCAACCCGCTGAGTTAATTGTATATGATGCCCTGGGCAGAAAAGTAAGATCATATACGCTTCTTTCCAGCCAAAAAATAATTGAGCTTTCACTCGCTGAGTTGCCGGCGGGGGTGTACCTGGTTGCTATTAATAGTGGTGGGCAATCGTTTAGTGAGAAAGTGGTGAAGGAATAATTGAATGCGCTTGTTGGTTCTCAAATCAACAAAGTCAAAGACTATAAGTTTATCGCGCAATCATCAGCTTCTTTATAAAAAAAATATTTTCTGATTGCAGCATGATATAATAAACCCCATCAGCGAAGCGAGTGATATCAATTTCTTTTTTGAATGAAGTTGAATTCCCGATTGATCGGGATTCTGCAGATGAAAAAATAATTTGCCCAAGAGTATTCATTATATCAATCGAAACCTCACCAGCCATTAAGCCATCCCGATTAAGTCGGGACCATTCAACCATGAAACTTCCCGAAGAAGGATTTGGATAAATAGAAATCCCCGCCTCATCAGCCACTTCATCAACTCCGGTCACCAAAACAAATATGGTGGTAGAATTATAGCAGCCATTTTGATCAATAATAATCACTGTATAATATCCTGTTTGTACCGCTGTCACCGATTGATTGGTGGCACCGGGAATATCGTAAGCATTGAATTGCCATTGATAAAAACTCGCGGGACTCGACGTGAGCGTGTAACCAAGTTGTGTGATGACAGGAACTGGCGGAGTAGCATATACTGTGATGTAATCAAACATCGTAACGGTCTCCGTTCCGTTTGAGTTCGTAGTAGTGAGCGTTACATCATAGCTGCCCGGCGTATTGTAACAGATGTTTACCGGATTTTGATCAGTGGAAGAAGAAGGAATAGCACCCTGGAATTGCCACTGCCACGCTATTGGGTTGTTGTTCGATAAATCGTAGAAGTCAATGCAGAAGAATTGACACAGTTCAGAATCTGAAGCCGCAAAGGAAGGCAATGACACAGGGTGACAATTAGGAACGGCAGCAGGCAATTCTGCTACAGTTAATAACCTCAGCGCTGCAAGAAGTCCTGCTATGCGAAAGCTTCGTTGGATAAATAAAAAAAAATTCATGGTGCTGTTTTTTTAGTGTTAAGAATTAAGGAGTATGAATAAAATTTTTTTCATCGCAACAAAAATGAACACAGTAAACAGGAGAAAAATATTTGCAGTGTGAATTTATGTTCTTCGGCAGACTATTCGGCAATCAAAATTTTCTTCCACACCCCGAAAAAATCGGGGCAGGCATATTCATTTTCTGTTTTTATCTCTATGAAATAGACACCGCGCGCAACATGACTTAAATCAATTTCAATTTTGTCCGAATGGACTCCTTCAGAGAATGAGGCAGTTCCGATAGATTGGGGTTCTGTTGATGAAAAAATAATTTGTCCAAGCGTATTAACGACATCAATAGAAACTTCCTCAGCCATTAAGCCATTTACCCATTCAACCATTATTTTCCCTGAAGAAGGATTGGGATAGATAGAAATATTCCCATCACTGATTACATCATCAATGCCGCTGATCAGCACATATTCCGTTAAAGAATTCACACATCCATTCTCATCACTAATAATCACTGTGTAATAACCGGTTTGCAAAATGGTATACGATTGATTGGTAGCTCCGGGAATATCTACGGAGTTGAATTGCCACTGATAAGAACTTGCGGGACTTGAGGTGAGGGTGTAACCAACCTGCGTAATCGTGGGAAATGGCGGGGTAGGATAAACAGTGATGTAATTATATAAAGTGAGTGTATCATTTCCGTTTGCATTGGTGGTGATAAGCGTAACGTCAAATACTCCGGGTGTCTGGTAGCAGATGCTAACAGGATTTTGATCAGTAGAAGATGAAGGAGAACCACCGGGGAAAATCCATTGCCATGCAATTGGATTGCTTTGAGAAGAATCATAAAAATTTATACAGAACTTTTCGCAGAGAAAAGAATCAGAAGAACTAAATGCTACTGATTGAACAGAAGCGGAAGAACAACTGAGTGAGCAACCGTGGCAAGTGGTATCCCGAATATAGCGCCATACATCATTATACGGGGTGGTCCAGGAAACACTTGCACCGCCGAACAGCCACAAGTTTTGCTGGTCATCAATCCACGATGAGATTCCAATTTTCCCCCTCGGCTTGTTAGCGGGTGATGAAAGTCCCTGAGTGCCGTAATATCCTACGGGGTTGGCAGTAGAGTCACCATTGATCCATGACCATTTATTCACTGCGGGATCATAAAACCAAAGATCATTGTAAGATGGATCGCCGTTACCGTCACCACCGCCGAGGAGCCAGAACTTTCCACAACAATCAACCCACGAGCAGCGGTTTTCTGCGCGCGACGTAGGCGAGTAAATGGAGAGATCACACGTGGGTCCTTGTATTCCAAAATAGTTCGCGTAATTCACTCCGCTTATCCAGGCCCACTGATTCAATGTTATATCGTACTTCCAAAGATCAGCGAATATGTTAGAAGGATAGCCGCCGCCGAAAGTCCATAGATTATCATCGGCATCCTTCCAGTGAGTGTATGCACACCTCGCACCGGGAGTATTGGTAGCATTGAAGGTGCCCTGTGTTCCCCAATTAGGAACCTGATTCTGGATGTTACTTCCTGCCATCCACGTCCATTCATTCGTGCCGATATCATACATCCATACATCATCACGTAAATCTAAAGCACCATCATATCCTCCGAAAAACCAGAGCCGGTTTTGACTGTCAGTCCATCCGCAAGTAGTCTCGAACCTTCCTCCCGGTGAATTGGTTGCAGCAGGAACTCCTTTTGTTCCATACACGGGTAGCAGATTAGTATTATTATTTGATCCATTCATCCATATCCATTGGTTGGTGGCGACATCATATTTCCATAAATCACTTAAGTAGCCTTGAGTGTTTGATGAATAACCAGTCCCTCCATAGAGCCAAAAGTTTCCTGAGGTATCAACCCAGGTTGGAAATCCATACGCCCGCGAGCCGGGATAATTATTTATATCAGCAACGCCAAGAGTTCCGTATACTCCGTATTGAGATACTGTGCCTGGGCCCTTCATCCACGTCCAATTATTTGTAGCCGGCTCATATTTCCACAATGCCGTATAAGAATTGTTGTTATATCCTCCAAACATCCAGAAGTTTCCAGCCTTATCAGTAAACGGACCGGCACCATAGAGCGCCGGAGGAGTGTTGGCAGGGTCAGCAACTCCTTGTGTTCCGAACACTCCCGTTGCCCCTGACGAGTTTGAACCCTTCATCCAGGTCCACTCGCCTGCCTGCGAATATGTAAGGTGTGAAAGGAAAAGACAGAAGGCAAATGTGTAACAACCAATTAGAAAAATATTTTTCATGGTTGATTAATTTTCAATTAAAATTTTCTTTCTTACAAATATATTCGTCGTTTTTATTTCGATGAAGTAAATGCTGCTCGCTACATGAGTCAAGTCAATTTCCTTTTTGAATTGAGAAGTCCCGATAGATCGGGATTCGGTTGTCGAAAAAATAATTTGCCCAAGTGTATTAACGACATCAATAGAAACTTCATCAGCCATTAAGGCATTAAGCCATTCAACCATTATATTCCCGGAAGAAGGATTGGGATAAACAAAAATATTCTCATCATCATCAGCGTCATCAATGCCGCTGATCAGCACATATTCCGTTAAAGAATTCACACATCCATTCTCATCACTAATAATCACTGTGTAATAACCGGTTTGCAAAATGGTATACGATTGATTGGTAGCTCCGGGAATATCTACAGAGTTGAATTGCCACTGGTAAGAATTTGCAGGACTTGATGTGAGTGTATAACCAACCTGTGTAATAGTAGGAAATGGAGGAGTAGGATAAACAGTGACGTAATTGTATAAAGTGAGTGTATCATTTCCGTTTGCGTTGGTGGTGATAAGCGTAACGTCAAATACTCCGGGTGTCTGGTAGCAGATGCTAACAGGATTTTGATCAGTAGAAGATGAAGGAGATCCACCGGGGAAAATCCATTGCCATGCAATTGGATTGCCTTGAGAAGAATCATAAAAATTTATACAGAACTTTTCGCAGAGAAAAGAATCTGAAGAACTAAATGCTACTGACTGAACCGAGGCGGGAGAACAACTAAGGGAACACCCGTGGCAAGTGGTGTCCCTCACATAGCGCCACATATCATTGTACGCAGTGGTCCAGGAAACACTTGCGCCGCCGAACAGCCACAGGTTTTGCTGGTCATCAGTCCACGTTGCAGCACCTATTTTTCCCGGTGACTTGTTAGCGGGTGATGAAACTCCTTGGGTACCGTAATATCCTGCGGGGTTGGCAATAGAGTCGCCATTGATCCATGACCATTTATTCACGGCGGGATCATAAAACCAAAGATCATTATAAGATGGATCACCGTTACAGTCGCCACCACCGAAGAGCCAAAACTTCCCGCAGCAGTCAGTCCACATACTGCGATTTTCTGAACGCGAGAAGGGGGAATAAACGGAGAGATCACACGCGGGTCCCAGTGTCCCGTAATAATTCGCGTAATTCACCCCGCTTATCCATGCCCATTGATTCAGCGTGATGTCATACTTCCACAGATCGGCATACATATCAGGATAGCCGCCGCCGAAAGTCCATAGATTATCATCTGCATCCTTCCAGTGAGCATAAGCAAGCCGCGCCCCGGGAGTATTGGTAGCACTGAAAACTCCCTGTGTTCCCCAATTGGGAAACTGATTTTGTAAGTTACTGCCTCCCATCCAGGTCCATTCATTTGTGGCGATGTCATACATCCAAACATCTTCACAATAAGAGGTGTTGCCATCATATCCTCCGAAAAACCAGAGCCGGTTTTGGCTATCAGTCCATCCGCACGAAACCTCAAATCGTGCCCCGGGTGAATTGGTAGCAGCAGGAACTCCCTTGATTCCATACACAGTCATCAGGTTAACATTATTGTTTGAGCCATTCATCCAGGTCCACTCATTAGTGGCAACATCGTATTTCCATAGATCGCTTAGGTAGCCCTGGTTGTTGGCCGAATAACCACTTCCTCCATAAAGCCAAAAATTTCCCGCGGTATCCATCCAGGTTAAAAATCCATAAGCCCTTGAGCCCGGATAATTATTTGCATTGGCAACACCAAGTGTTCCATACACTCCGTATTCAGACGGTGTGCTGGGTCCTTTCATCCACGTCCAATTATTTGTAGCCGGCTCATATTTCCACAATGCTGCATAAGAATCGTAGCCGGATCCACCGAACATCCAGAAGTTTCCTGCTTGATCAGTAAATGGTCCCGCCCCATAGAGTGCCGGAGGTGTGTTGGCAGCGTCAGCAACTCCCTGGGTTCCGAACACCCCTGTTGCTCCTGATGAGTTTGAACCCTTCATCCATGTCCACTCGCCGGCCTGGGCATGAGCCGTGGGAGAGGGTAGAAGGTAGAAGATAGAAGATAGAAAAATGAAGAGCCCCAAAGCGTTAAGGCTTCGTTGGGTAAGGAGATTGTTTTTCATCGCGTTAGTTTATTATGATGATTTTCTTTTTTAAAGAAATGTTTTGAGATTTTATTTTGAGGAAGTAAACACCATTGGCAGCATTGTGCAGTTCAATTTCTTTGGTTCGATTGGTAGAGGAAATTTTTTCTGTTGATGAAAAAATAATTTGTCCAAGAGTATTAACTACCTCAACCGAAACTTCGCCAGCCATTAAGCCATTAAGCCATTCAACCATGAAACTTCCCGAAGAAGGATTGGGATAAATCAAAATACTCCCATCACCCATCGCTTCCTCAATGTCACTAATGAGTACATATACTGTAGTAGAATTCACACAGCCATTCGCATCACTAACGATCACTGTGTAATAGCCGGTTTGCAAAATGGTATACGATTGATTGGTGGCTCCCGGAATATCTGTGCTGTTGAATTGCCATTGATACGAACTTGCAGGACTTGATGTGAGCGTATAATCAACTTGCGTAATGGAAGGAAATGGCGGAGTAGGGTAAACAGTAATGTAATTATATAAGGTGAGCGTATCATTTCCGTTGGCGTTGGTGGTGATGAGTGTTACATCATACATACCTGGTGAATTGTAGCAGATGTTAGTCGGGTTTTGATCCGTGGAAGTTGAAGGGTCGCCGCCAAGGAAATTCCATTGCCATGATGTCGGATTATGATTTGTTTGGTCAAAGAATTCCATACAAAACTTCTCACAAATTGTTGTGACTGACGCAGCAAATGAAGTTTGCGGGAGAATTTTGCAAGAGCCGCATCCTGGAATATATTTCCAAAGTGCATTAGAATAATAACCTGATAAGTAAAAACCACCGAACATCCAGAGTTGGCAGGAGTCATCAATCCAACCGACACTTCCTATGGAAGATGCGGGTTGGTTATTTATATCAGGCACTCCCTTCGTACCATAAATGCCAGAATCATTAAAGCCACTGCTTCCACTCGACCATGTCCACTCGTTTGTCGAAGGATCGTAATACCAGAGGTCATTGTAAACTTCGCCGTATGACCAGTGCCTACCCCCGAACAACCAAAACTTTCCTTCGTAATCTGTCCAACATGCCCGATTCTCATATCGTGATTTGGGAAAATTAACTGCGCTCGAATCGCAGATTGCTGTATAAGTGCCCAGATCATTAACTACGGGACTTCCACTCATCCATGTCCATTCATTGGTTACCGGATCATATTTCCACAAGTCATTAACAGCGCCGAAATTTGTATACCCTCCGAAGAGCCAAAAATTGTTTTGTGAATCACGCCACTTTGAGTAAGTCCACCTTGGCCCCGGGTGATTGCTTGGAGAAGATACTCCTAATATTCCATAGCTATTCGATTGACAGCAGGTATCAGAACCATTCATCCATGTCCATTCATTTGTAGAGGGATTATATCTCCAGAGATCATTCCATGAATAAATGCCGTCAAAGCCACCAAAAAACCAAAGTGCATTGTCATCATCTACCCAAGTAGCATTTGTTTCTCCTCGGCGTCCGGGATGATTCGCTGTATCTGGAACGCCTTGCGTACCGTACACTCCGTATTGGTGACAGAGGTTTGATCCGCTTACCCATGTCCATTCAGAAGTCGAAATGTTATAATTCCACAAATCGTTTATGTACCCATAGTCTCCCTGCGAATCATAAGCCACTCCGCCAAATAACCAGAGTAGCCCATTGTTATCAACCCAAGTAAGCACGCCCCAGCCGCGCGCCCCGGGATGATTATTAACACTCGGAACTCCTTTCGTTCCGTAAACACCCGGCTGATTTGCTGTAGTCGATCCACCCTCCCATGTCCATTCATTGGTGCTTTTGTCATACATCCAAAAGGTATTATATACTGAAGTAAAAAAGTTGTTGACTCCCCCAAAAAGCCAGAACCTGCCTTGCGCGTCCTTAAATTCTGCAGGCTCATAAAGAGACTTGGGTGTGTTTAATAAATCCGGAACTCCCAAGGTTCCGAAAACGCCAAGTGAATTGGGTATACTATCTCCCTTCATCCAAGCCCACTCACCCGCTTGCGCAACACACACATCACACCTCACTGCGCAGCAGAAAAAAATCAGTAGTAAACTTTTCTTCATTCTAATAAAATTAACAGTGTAGAGAAGTCCCACAGTTCTGCGGGATTTCAGAGTGAAGATAAACTCTTTATTGCTGATGTTAATCTGCAATCAAAATTTTCTTCCTCAAAAATTCACTCTCTGTTTTTATCTCGATGAAATAAACTCCGCGAGCAACATCACTCAAATCAATTTCCTTTTTGTCCGAATGGACTCCTTCGGAGAAATCAGTAGTAGTAATTTTTTCTTCTGAAGAAAAAACTTTCTGCCCAAGAGTATTCACTATATCAATCGAAACTTCTCCAGCCATTAAGCCATGACGCCATTCAACAATGAAACTTCCCGAAGAAGGATTGGGATAGATCAAAATACTCCCATCACCCATCGCTTCCTCAATGTCACTAATCAGTACATATACTGTAGTTGAATTCACACAGCCATTCGCATCACTAATGATCACTGTGTAATAGCCGGTTTGCAAGATGGTGTACGATTGATTGGTGGCTCCCGGAATATCTGCGCTGTTGAATTGCCATTGATACGAACTCGCAGGACTTGATGTGAGCGTATAATCAACTTGCGTAATGGAAGGAAATGGCGGAGTAGGGTAAACAGTAATGTAATTGTATAAGGTGAGCGTATCATTTCCGTTGGCATTGGTGGTGATGAGCGTAACGTCAAATACTCCGGGTGTTTGATAGCAAATATTAACAGGATTTTGATCAGTAGAAGATGAAGGAGAACCGCCGGGGAAAATCCATTGCCATGCAACCGGATTGCTTTGAGAAGAATCATAAAAATTTATACAGAACTTTTCGCAGAGAAAAGAGTCTGAAGAACTAAATGCAACCGGCTGAACAGAATTGGAAGCACAGCTATAAAGTGAACATCCATGGCAAGTCGTATCCTGCACATAGCGCCACAGGTCATTGTAAACAGTGGTCCATGTAACACTGATGCCGCCGAATAGCCACAAGTTTTGCTGGTCATCAATCCACGTTGCACTTCCTGCTTTTCCCGGTGACTTATTAGCGGGTGATGAAACTCCCTGGGTGCCGTAAGATCCTGTAGGGTTGGCAATGGAATCACCATTAATCCATGACCATTTATTTATAGCGGGATCATAAACCCAAAGATCATTGTAAGCTGGATCACCGTTACAGTCGCCACCGCCGAAGAGCCAAAACTTCCCGCAGCAGTCAGTCCACACAGCGCGATTTTCTGAACGCGACTTGGGTGAGTAAATGGAAAGATCACACCGGGGTCCCTGTATTCCGGAATAGTTCACATAATTCACCCCGCTCATCCATACCCACTGATTCAGCGTGATGTCATACTTCCACAGATCGGCATATTCATCAGGATACCCGCCGCCGAAAGTCCATAGATTATCATCGGCATCTTTCCAGTGAGCATAAGCAAGCCGCGCGCCGGGAGTATTGGCAGCACTGAAAATACCCTGTGTTCCCCAATTGGGAATCTGACCTTGTCCGTTGCTTCCTCCCATCCACGTCCATTCATTCGTGCTGATGTCGTACATCCAAACATCATCGCGATAAGATGCATAGCCATCAAATCCTCCAAAAAACCAAAGCCGGTTATGGCTGTCAGTCCATCCGCACGTAACCTCGAATCTTCCTCCGGGTGAATTGGTAGCAGCAGGAACTCCTTTAATTCCATATACTGGCATCAGGCTAACATTGTTGTCTGAGCCATTCATCCAGGTCCACTCATTAGTGGCGACATCATATTTCCACAGATCACTTAGGTAGCCCTGGAGGCTGGCAGAGTAGCCTCTTCCCCCATAAAGCCAAAAGCTTCCCGAAGTATCAACCCAGGTTAGAAATCCAAAACCCCGGGAGCCCGGATAATTATTTGCATCACCAACACCAAGCGTTCCATACACTCCCAACTGAGATGTTGAGATAGGACCTTTCATCCACGTCCAATTATTTGTGGACGGCTCATATTTCCATAACGCTGCATAAGAACCTCCTCCAAACATCCAGAAGTTTCCTGCGTGATCAGTAAATGGCCCCGCCCCATAGAGTGCAGGAGGATTATTCGCAGCATCAGCAACTCCTTGTGTTCCGTACACTCCTCCTGCTCCTGATGTGTTTGAACCTTTCATCCACGTCCACTCGCCGGCCTGGGCATGAGCTTTAGGAGAGGATAGAAGGTAGAGGATAGAAGATAGAAAAATGAAAAGCCGGGCAGCATCATATCGTTGCCGGGTGAAGAGATTATTTCTCATCGGATATGTTTGTGATGATAACTTTCTTTTTCAGAAAGATGTTTTCTGTTTTTATCTCGATAAAGTAAACTCCGCGAGCAACATCACTTAGATATATTTCCTTTTTGTATGTATAGACTCCTTTGGAGAAATTGGCGGCAGTCCCGATTGATTGGGATTCTTCAGAAGAAAAAACTTTTTGCCCGAGTATATTCACTACATCAATCGAAACTTCACCGGCCATTAAGCCACCTGTCCCGATTCTTTCGGGATTCAGCCATTCAACAATGAAACTTCCTGAAGAAGGATTGGGATAAATCAAAATGCTCCCATCACTCATCGCCTCCTGAATGCCACTAATCAGCACATATAATGTAGTAGAATTCACACAGCCATTCGCATCACTAATAATCACTGTGTAATAACCAGTTTGCAAAATAGTATACGATTGATTGGTAGCTCCCGGAATATCGGTGCTGTTCAATTGCCATTGATAAGAACTTGCCGAACTCGATGTGAGGGTGTAACCAACTTGTGTTATAGTGGGAAACGGAGGTGTAGGATAAACTGTAATATAATTCTGCAGCGTAAGTGTACTGGTTCCGTTTGCGCTCGTGGTAGTGAGAGTTACATCATAAACTCCCGGTAAGTTATAGCAGATACTGGCAGGGTTTTGATCTATCGAAGAAGACGGAGCTCCGCCCGGAAAATTCCATTGCCACGCTGTGGGATTATTTAAAGAGAAGTCAAAAAAGTCAATGCAATACTTTTGGCAAACCTGGGTATCGTTGGCAGCAAAAGATACTTGCGACTGACTCTCGATACAATTTCCTCCAACGCATAAACTATCGGGAACAAATCGCCACAGATCATTCTTACAGGCATAATTAAAAGTGAAGCCGCCAAACAACCAAAGACTTCCGTCGCTATCCGTCCATGTTCCTGTTCCGGATCGTCCACCGGGAATATTGGCGGGATCAGGAACACCCTGTGTACCATAAACCGGAGACACGTTTCCTGAACTGCTTCCATTGGCCCAGATCCATTTACCGGTAGAGGTTTTGTGAACCCATAGATCGGTCAGCGCTCCTGAATTATTGTTGACTCCGCCAAACGTCCAGAGGTTGCCGCAAGCATCCGTCCAATTGGAGCGATTCTCATAGCGGGAAGCGAGGAGTTGCGGAAGAGTATCGCAAAGTGCAACATAATTACCAGCATCGTCCGGCAATGTACTTCCCCCCATCCAGGTCCATTCAAGTAAGGCCGGATCGAACATCCAAATATCATTATAAGCAGGGGTAGGAAAACTGTAATAACCTCCGAACATCCAGAATTTTCCGGCAACATCTTTTGAAACGCAATAAACGGAACGTGAGCCCGGAGTATTCAACGGAGAAGATACGCCTTGAGTGCCGTAAACAGCAGACTGATAGCCTGCGCTGGCCGCAGCACCTTGCATCCACGTCCATTCATTCAATGACAGATCATATTTCCAAACATCACTCAGGTTAATACTGCCTACTTGCTGGCTTTCGCCCCCAAACATCCACAGGTCATTATTTTCGCCGGTCCAACCTGTATTAAATTCATAGCGGTTGCCGGGCTCATTACCTGGACTGGAAACCTGGATGGTGCCATAATTTCCGAGCTGATAACCCTGTGTACTGCCTTTCATCCAGGTCCATTCATTAGTGGATATATTGTACATCCACAGATCACTCAAAGGACCATACTGACCGGCGGCATCATATCCCCAGCCTCCAAACATCCATAAGTTGTTTAAAGAATCAACCCACCCCAACCCTCCGTATCCCCGTCCACCGGGATGATTTGATGGGCTTGGAATTCCCTGGGTTCCATAAACTCCCGGAACGTTGACACCGGCATTGCCTTTTACCCACGTCCAATAATTAGTTGCCACTTCATACTTCCACATATCTCCGTAAAGGCCACCCTGCAGACCACCAAACAACCAGAAATTATGCTGGTTATCAGTCCATGAAATGGGTTCATACAAGCCGGGAGGTTTATTTGAAGAAGCGGGTACACCCTGTGTACCGAAGACTCCGGGTGGATTGTCGCCGGCATCGCCATGCATCCAGGTCCATTCTCCGGACTGTGCAACACATATATTATAATTCACTACACAGCAGAAAATAATAAAGAGTTTAACTGCATTGTAGCCCGGGCATATAAATAATTTTTTTTTCAAAGCAGGAGAAAAATTAACGGTGAAGAGAAGTCCCGCAGTCCGACGGGACTGCAGAGTGAAAGTACAATCTTTTTGTTTCGGTGTTAATCTGCAATCACTATTTTCTTCCTCACAAATTCATTCTTCGTTTTTACTTCAATGAAGTAAATACCACGAGTATCATCACTTAAATCAAATTGCCTGGTCCAGTTGGCAGAGGAAATTTTTTCAGAGAAAGAAAAAACTTTTTGCCCAAGCATATTCACAACATCAATAGAAACTTCACCAGCCATTAAGCCACCTGTCCCGATTCTTTCGGGATTAAGCCATTCAACCATGAAACTTCCTGAAGAAGGATTCGGATATACAGAAATGTTCGCATCACTCATCACATCATGGATACCGCTGATCAACACATACTCGGTGAATGAATTTACACAACCATTCGGGTCACCGGCAACTACCGTATAATAACCCGTTTGCAGAATGGTGTACGATTGATTGGTGGCTCCCGGAATATCTGCCGAGTTGAATTGCCATTGATACGAACTTGCCGGACTCGATGTGAGCGTGTAACCAGCTTGCGTGATGGTTGGAACAGGCGGGGCAGCATAGACTGTAATGTAATTTGATAATGTCAGCGTTTCAGTTCCGCTTGCATTCGTGGCGATGAGTGTTACATCATACGTGCCCGATGTGTTGTAACAGATGTTCGATGGGTTTTGATCTGTGGATGAAGAGGGATCGCCGCCGGGGAAGTGCCAGAGCCATGAAGTGTTGTTGACATTGTTAGACTGATCGAGGAAATTGATACAGGATTTTTCACAAAAAGACTGATCGCTTGAAATCAATGAAATGTAAGAAGAAGTATCACAGAATTTGATGAACCAATAATCATGACCTCCACGACTTTGTTGTGTTTTGTCGCCTCCTATTCCGGCGTAAGTGGAGTTGGCCATGGCATAACATCCATCTTTTGTTTGAACAGCTAAGCCAATTTCATCGTCACTATTTGTACCGGTTCGAAGCGTCTTGTCCCATTGCTTATTTCCAAACACGTCTGTCTTTATGATCCAGCTTTGTTCGTTGCCAAGATTACTTTCTGTCTTATCCCCGCTCACAGGTGAATATGAAGTTCCGGCCATCAGGTATTTTCCGTCAGGGGACTGCCAGATTTTTCCGAACTCATCTTCATAATATGTTCCTCCAAAATCTTTATCCCATTGCTTATTGCCCGACGAGTCAGTTTTTAGTATCCAGTAGTCACTATAACCCCACGATGGATATGTTTTATCTCCGCTTATGTCATTCCAGGAAATTCCTCCAAGTATATATCCTCCATCAGTTGTTTGCTGCAATGAATAAAGCTTATCATCCAATACTCCTCCAAAATCCTTATCCCATTGCTTGATACCAAGTGAATCAGTTTTTACAATCCAATAATCAAAAACTCCCTTTGTAGGTTGTGTCTTATCTCCACTGCTGTCTGAGTTGGAATATCCCCCAAGAATGTATCCTCCATCATCAGTTTGATCAATTGAAAAAAGTAAATCATCGGCTGTTCCTCCAAAATCTTTGTCCCATTGCTGAGTGCCTGCAGCATCAGTTTTAACAATCCAGTAATCCCACCCTCCCCGGGAAGCTTGCGTTTTAGTCCCGATGATTTGAGAAAGCGATCGTCCTCCAAATATGTATCCTCCATCAGCAGTTTGCTGTATTGAAAGAGGTGTATCGTCGTCTATTCCTCCAAAATCTTTGTCCCATTGCTTGATGCCCAAGGAATCTATTTTGACAATCCAATAATCCGCTCCTCCCCATAAAGTTTGCGTCTTATTGCCACTGGAAACAGAATAAGAATATCCGCAGAGAATATACCCGCCATCAGCAGTTTGTTGCAGGCAAGTCAAAACATCAATATCTATTCCTCCAAAGTCACCATCCCATTCTTTGTTACCGAGTGAATCTGTTTTTACAATCCAGTAATCAATATCATAAATATCTCCCCATAGATCCTGTGTTTTATCACCGCTGATTTCTGAGCCGGACAAACCTCCAAGGATATATCCGCCGTCAGATGTTTGCTGAAAAGAGGTGAGGACCTCATCACTTATACCTCCAAACCGATAATCCCACTGCTTCATCAAAGGATTTTGGGCCAGTGAAAAATTTGAGATGAATAGCAGGAGAAGCAGTAAACTTTTTTTCATCGAAATAAAATCAACAGTGAAGAGAAGTCCCGCAATACCGGGGGATCGCAGAGTGAAGTTACACTCTTTCTTTGTCAGGTTAGTATGCAATCAAAATTTTCTTCCTGACAAATTCATTCCCGGTTTTTATTACGATGAAATAAACACCGCGAGCAGCGTCATTCAAATCAATTTCCTTTTTGTCCGTATGGTCCGTGAGGACTCCTTGGGAGACTCCTTCGGAGAGATGGGAAGACCCGATTGATCGGGATTCTGCAGATGAAAAAATAATTTGCCCAAGTGTATTCACAACATCAATGGAAACTTCATTAGTCATTAAACCATTTAGCCATTCAACAATAAAATCACCCGAAGAAGGATTGGGATATACTGAAATGTTCCCGTCATTCAACAAATCATTGATCCCGCTGATCAAGACATAAACAGTAAAAGAATTTATACAACCATTCAAGTCACTCACCACCACCGTATAATAACCCGTTTGCAAAATGGTGTACGACTGATTGGTGGCACCCGGAATATCTGCGCTGTTAAATTGCCATTGATAATAACTTGCCGGACTCGATGTGAGGGTGTAATCAACTTGTGTGATGGTTGGAAATGGCGGAGTAGGATAGACGGTGATGTAATTCTGTAGTGTGAGTGTATCATTTCCATTTGCATTGGTCGTGATGAGTGTTACATCATACGTGCCCGGTGAGTCATAGCAGATGTTCACTGGATTTTGAGAAGTGGAAGAAGCGGGATCACCGCCGGGGAAAATCCATTGCCAAGCTGTTGGATTGTTGGTGGACTGATCGAAGAAACCAGTACAGAACTTTTCGCAGAGCGTAGTATCAGGGGTAGAAAAGTTTGGCGAAGGAATATTATTGACGACGAGTGTATCAAATGCATTGCAACCATTCATGTCAATCACTTCAATGGTGAATATTCCTGTTTGATTGATGAAAAGAGTTTGTGATGTAGCACCCGGAATTTGATTTCCATTCAGTGACCATTGATAACTTGCTGCTGCAGGATTGCACGTGAGAAAATTTCCATTCTGTGAAATAGAAACTACAAGCGGTGTGAAGATGGTAATGTATGCTGCTTGTACAAGCGTATCCGATGCAAAGTTTGAAGATGCAATCAGCATGACATCATACACGCCGGGATTTGCATAGCAGATGCTCGGTGGATTTTGTTGTAATGAAGAAGCAGGATTTCCTCCTGTGAAAAACCATTGATAGCTTGTTGCATTCAATGAAGCATTGGTGAAATCAAAACAGCTTCCCGGGCAGCCGCTGATGGTGTTGGAGTTGAATGCACTTTGCGGATACAACCACACCGCAGCAATGGTATCACTCGCTGAACAGCCAAGTGAATCAGTGATCGTCACGCTGTAATCTCCCGATTGTGTGATGATGAGTAGCTGATTGGTAGCGGCAGGAATTACGCTTCCATTCATGAACCATTGATAGCTGTAAGCGGCAGAACTTGTGAGTGTGTCATTGCTCTGCGTGATTATTGGTGGCGCAGGCGCCGCATATACTGTGATGTAATTTGCGAGTGTGAGCGTATCACTCCCATACGCATTGCTTGTGATGAGCGTGACATCATACGAGCCCGATGTGTTGTAGCAGATGTTGTTTGGGTTTTGTTGAGTAGAAATAGCAGGATTCCCTCCCACGAAAAACCATTGATATGCTGTTGCATTAACTGAGGTACTCGTAAACTCAAAACAGGAATTGGCGCAACCACTGTTTGCATTTGAAGTGAACGCGCTTTGAGGAGGTTGTTGAATTATTGTGGTTGTGTCACAAAATTTGATGATCCAGAAATCATCACCACCCCCCCACATAGATTGAGTTTTGTCTCCTGCAATAGAACCATTATTAGCATCTGCCATTGCGTAGCACCCATCCTTTGTTTGAATCGCATAACCTCCATTAATCTTACCATCAATTAAAAGAGTCTTATCCCATAGCTTATTTCCAAGAGAATCTGTTTTTACAACCCATGTCTGATATAAGGCAAGATTATTTTCTGTTTTATCGCCACTTATATAAGAGTTGGAAGCTCCTGCAATTAAATAGCCGTCGTCGCTTGTTTGCGTAATATTTCCAAATTCGTATTCATTATCAGTTCCTCCAAAGCGTTTATCCCACTGCTTGACCCCGAGTGAATCTGTTTTTACAGTCCAGTAGTCATGTTCTCCCCACGATGGCTCAGTTTTATCGCCGCCAATTCCAGATAATGACAATCCTCCCAAAATATATCCTCCGTCAGTGGTTTGCTGTACGGTATAAAATCCATCACCGTCAGCACCAACTCCTCCAAACCTTTTATCCCATTGCTTGACCCCGAGAGAATCTGTTTTTACAATCCAGTAGTCAGCTCCACCCCACGATCCCTGGGTTTTATCTCCGCTGATTCCGGAATAGGAATGTCCTTGCAAAATATATCCTCCGTCAGTGGTTTGCTGCAAAGAAGTAAGCACGTCAGTCTCCGTTCCTCCAAACCTATTATCCCATTGCTTGACGCCGAGTGAATCTGTTTTTACAATCCAGTAGTCACTTCCTCCCCACGATGGCTGGGTTTTATCTCCACTGATACCAGATTCAGAATTTCCACCCAAAATATATCCTCCATCAATGGTTTGCTCTAAGGAATAAAATTCGTCCTTAGCAGTTCCTCCAAAGCGTTTATCCCATTGCTTAACCCCGACTGAATCTATTTTTACAATCCAGTAGTCCTTTCCTCCCCACGATGGCTCGGTTTTATCTCCGCCAATTCCGGAATATGAAGTACCTCCCAAAATGTATCCTCCGTCAGTGGTTTGCTCCAGGGAATAAAGATAATCCCAGGCAATTCCTCCAAACCGTTTATCCCATTGCTTGACGCCAAGTGAATCTATTTTTACAATCCAGTAATCATATCCTCCCCACGATGTTTGGGTTTTATCTCCGCTGCTATCGGATAAAGAATATCCTCCCAAAATAAATCCTCCGTCAGAGGTTTGCTGAAAGCAAGAAAGATAATCTTCATCCGTTCCTCCAAACCTATAATCCCACTGTTTCACCAAAGGATTTTGAGCAAACAAAAAATTGGAAATGAAAAGGAAGAGCAGCAATCCAACTACGCTTCTCCCTGTGTTGAAACTTAGGGAGACAGGAAAGCTTCGTTGAATACATAAACTTTTTTTCATCCCAATAAAATTTAACAGTGAAGTGAAGTCCTGCAGTACTGCAGGATTTCAGAGTGAAGATAAACTCTTTATTGCTGGAGTTACTCCGCAATCAAAATTTTCTTCCTCATAAATTCTTTCTCCGTTTTTATCTCGATGAAATAAACTCCGCGAGCAGCGTCACTTAAATCAATTTCCTTTTTGAATGGAGATGGTGAAATGTTTTTCGTTGATGAAAAAATAGTTTGGCCAAGAGTATTCACAACATCAATAGAAACTTCACCAGCCATTAAGCCATTAAGCCATTCAACCATGAAGCTTCCCGAAGAAGGATTAGGATAGATAGAAATATTCTCATCACCCACCATATCAGCAATACCGCTGATCAGCACATACACCGTAAAAGAATTTGCGCAACCATTCGAGTCACCCACAATCACGGTGTAATAACCGGTTTGCAAAATGGTATATGATTGATTGGTAGCACCGGGAATATTTACCGAGTTGAATTGCCACTGATAAGAATATGCCGAACTTGATGTGAGTGTATAACCCGCTTGTGTTATGGTAGGAAAGGGAGGAGTAGGATTGACCGTGATGTAATTGTTTAGAGTTAGTGTATCATTTCCGTTTGCATTGGTGGTGATGAGGGTTACATCAAACACTCCCGGAACCTGGTAACATATCTGCGAAGGATTCTGATCAGTGGATGCAGAAGGAGTACCTCCGGGAAATAACCACAGCCATGCAACAGGATTGTTATTCGATTGATCGGTAAAATCAATACAGAACTTTTCGCAGACATTCGTATCGGAGACAAGAAAAGACGGGAACTGGAAAGCGCTGCAATTCGGCAATGCAGGACAGGTAGTATCTATAACAAATCGCCACAGGTCGTTGCCGTAATTGTTGTTGTTAAAGTGCCCGCCGAAAATCCAGGCATTTCCTGAGAGATCGTAAACGGCAGGTGAGCCATACCTGCCACCGGGATTATTTGATGGACTCGAAACACCCTGCTGTCCATAGCTTGCGCTTGCATTTGCATTTAATGATCCGTTCGCAAACGTCCAGTCGCCATAGGCGGGACGATAAGCCCACAGATCATTATAATAGCCGCTGCCGCCGAACATCCAGAAATTGCCACAGGCATCTTTCCAGCAGGCACGGTTTTCAGAACGGGACGCAGGATAAAAGGAAGTATCAGAAACACATTGCGCGCCTGCTACTCCCGCTGCGCCAATCACAGTGCTTCCTCCCATCCATGTCCATTCAAGAGATGTCAAATCTAATTTCCACAGATCATCATACGAGCTTCCAATCGTGCCTCCTCCAAACAGCCAAAAGTTTCCGGAGAGATCGTTCCATGCACTATAAGAATTTCTTCCTCCCGGAGTATTTAAAGGAGATGATACTCCCATAGTTCCATATACCTGCGAGGCATTGGGGCCGGAAGAGCCCGCCATCCACACCCATTCATTGAGTGCTACGTCATATTTCCATACATCATCTTTCGTGTTGATGTAATTATCAAAGCCACCGAAGAACCAGAGATTTCCCGCAGTATCAACCCAGTTGACAGTTGTTTCCTCCCGACCTCCGGGGGTGTTGGTAGCTGAAGGAACCTGGAACGTGCCATAGACAGGTGATGAGGCAGGAAGCGCGGAATTGCTTCCATTCATCCATGTCCATTCATTGGTCGCAACAGAATATCTCCAGAGGTCACTTAACAATCCTTCATTGCCATTTGCATCATATCCGTCGCCGCCATAAATCCAGAAGTCACCATTCAAATCTTTCCACGATAAGAATCCATATCCCCTTGCGCCGGGAGTGTTGGCCGCAGCAGGAACTCCCATGGTTCCATAAACACCGGGAGAACTATTAAAGGTAGTGCCGTTCATCCATGTCCATTCATTAGCGCTCATACCATATTTCCAAAGCGTATTAAAACTCACACCACCGAACAACCAGATATTGTTCGATGCATCGAGCCACAGAGCGGCCCCATACAATGCCGGGGGAGTATTGGTGGATGCACTTATGCCCTTCGTTCCAAACACTCCCGCTGAATTCGGTACCATGTCGCCTTTCATCCAGGTCCATTCTCCCATTTGACAATACGATTGAGTTGAAGCGGCAACAAGTAATAAAGTGAGAAAGCGTTTCATAAAATTTCTATTTCATGATGATGATTTTCTTTTTCAGGAAAACAGTTTGGGTCTTTATTTCAATGAAATAAACTCCTGTGGAAACATCACATGTTGTGCCATTACATAAATCAATTTCTGTTTTCAAAACAGAATTATTCCCGATGGATCGGGATTCTGAGGAAGGAAAAACTTTTTGTCCGAGCGTATTTACCACATCAATCGAAACCTCACCAGCCATCCCGACTAAATCGGGACCATTCAACCATTCAATCATGAAATGCCCATTCGAAGGATTTGGAAAGATGAAAATATTTTCATCATCACTCACCTCATCAACACCAGTGATCAGCACATACTTATTTGCTGAATTCACACAACCATTTGCATCACCCACAACCACCGTGTACAATCCTGATTGTAATACAGAGTAGGATTGATTGGTGGCGCCCGGAATATTTACAGAGTTAAGCTGCCATTGATAGGAAATCGCAACACTTGATGTGAGTGTGTAACCAAGTTGTGTAATGGTTGGAAACGGCGGAGTTGGATACACGGTGATGTAATTCGGCAGCGTGAGTGTATCAATTCCATTTGCGGTGGTGGTAATAAGTGTTACATCATAAGTTCCGGGCAAGTTGTAACAGATGTTGATGGGGTTTTGAAGAGCAGAATAAGATGGATTACCACCGGGGAAAAGCCACAGCCAGCTTGTAGGATTATTACCTGATGAATCGAAAAAGTTGATGCAAAACTTTTCGCAAAGGTCGGTATCTGAAGCTGCAAAAGAAGATAAGGAAGATGATCCGCTGCAATATGGAACAGACGACGACAATTCAGCGAGCGTGTATAACCGGACATTATCTAAAATTATCTCGGTGCAATCATTACATATGTGGCCCCAGTTTGTAAATTTGATAGTATGAGTAGAAGCCACAGCATTAAATTCAATAATATAGGTTGTTCCGATATTTGCTGTTGGTGGTGTTGGTTTACATCTCAGCATGGTATCTCCAAATCCGACATCCACAGCAAATAGCCCGGTATTAGGAAAATTCCAACCACTGCCATCGAATCCACCCGCCCAAAATTCCAATACATAGGTATTACCTGGTATTAGCCCCGTTACTGTTTGCTCCAAACTAACGCCGGTAGTCCCGCCTTGAGCGGGAGTATTGACCGGATAGCCAACAGGAATTCCCGTAATTGTACAATCTGAATTAATTAAACAAGAAGTGTCATCAATGATAGGCGAACATGCCTGGCAAAAAAAATTGCCGGGGTAAGCCGCTTTAGTCCCCTCCACAATGGTTGAATAAGTACTATCCCAGATTCTTGCGATAGTATTCGTGCCACCACCAGTACATATCCAATTATCAATATCACATGAATAGTTGTTGGCGTTGGGACAAAAACAATCCACGGAGATAGCACACGTTGTATTTTCAAAACCTCCATTCAGTAAAAGATTATTTACTCCCGAGCTAATGGAAACATTTTGGTCATAACAGAAAATGCAAATTATTTGTCCGGTTGAAAATTTACAGATTGTAATACTCAGGGAGATCATAAGTCCTGCTACGATAAAGCTACCCCGGATAGACAGAAGAGCTTTTATCGTTTGTTTTTTGATTTTTAGATAAAACATTGAAGGCGCAGGAATTATTTTACAATCAAAATTTTCTTCCTCACTCCGAAAAAATCCCCGAAATAATCGGGACAGGCGGGGCAGGCATATTCATTCATAGTTTTTATCTCGATAAAATAAACACCACGAGCAACATCACCCAAGTCAATTTCTTTTTTGAAATGAGCCAAAGTCCCGATGGATCGGGATTCTGAAGAAGAAAAAACTTTTTGTCCAAGCGTATTCACAACATCAATCGAAACTTCACCAACCATCCCGACTAAATCGGGACCATTCGACCATTCAACCATAAAACTTCCTGAAGAAGGATTTGGAAAAACATTCACAAAAGAATTTCCATCCACTCCTGCAATTCCAACATACGATGCATCAACACTTGCCTGAGCCGTGCAGCCGTTATCATCACCGATGACCACGGTGTACAATCCTGACTGAGTGATGGTGTATGATTGATTCGTTGCACCGGGAATGTCCACTGAATTGAGTTGCCATTGATACGATGTGGCAGGCGTACTTGTAAGTGTGTTGCCCACTTGCGAGATTATTGGGGCAAAGGGATTGGTGTAAACGGTGATGAAATTTGAAAGTGTAAGGGTGTCACTTCCTCCTGCATTGGTAGTGATGAGCGTCACATCATAAAGGCCGGGTGTGTTGTAGCAAATGTTCATTGGGTTTTGATCGGTAGATGTTGAAGGATTTCCTCCCGGGAATTCCCACAGCCATGATGTTGGATTGTTCTGCGAAGAATCAAAAAAGTCAATGCAAAACTTCTCACAGATGTCAGTGTCATTCGCTGCAAAGGACGCAGTTGCATACAGGCAAACAGAATCTATGAGAGTTATTTCTGCCTGACTCAAAACCTTATCGAATATTTTCACCTCATCAATATCCCCGATGAAATTTTGTATGGATGTATTACCTCTCGACCCGATTGAGAATGTATTGTAATACCCCAGGTACCCCGCGTTATTTCCTGTGGGTTGAAAGCAAATGAGAATATTGTCAACGTAGAGTTTCAGTGTGTCCGTGTCTCTCGTAAAAACAATGTGGTACCATTGGTTTGTGTTGGGGAGCGAATCAACATAGCAATGATGAGCAGTGGGAATGGTATCCCATGATCCGCCACCTATTCCAATGTTACCTCCATTGCCGGGATTATTTCCAACCAGTATAGACTGATCGGCAATGTCGCCACCGATTGCCAGCACTGAAAAATAGAAATAAGGTGTTGGTGTGATGTCCAGCTTACACCATACGGAATAGGTGTAGCTGTTGATCATGAATGCAGAATCATCAATGATCACTGCACTGTTGCTTCCCGAAAAATGATAAGCATGATTTGGATTTCCGAACCTGTCGGTGGCAGGGGTTAAATTGTAAGCAGTTCCATCATGATTGTAACCGCTGTGGTCATTCGGACTATTGTCAAGAGGATAGCAAGCAATCAACCCGGATTGCGCTTGTACATACATAATGCATGTCAAAACTGAAATGAAACAGGCGAAAAATTTCTTCAAGAGATTGGGTTGTTACAATGAAAATAAATGTTTGTGTCTCATGCTGATTGTTGCAGTAACCGATCAACATCCCGGTCCTGACAAATTATTTTCGTCGCATTATTCCTTCACAAACTTTCTGACAGTTGTTGATGCACCGGTTTGCAATTGAAGGAAGTAAATGCCTGCGACGATATTGCTTATATCAATTTTCATTTTTCCCGAAATAATTTTCTCTTCAGAAGAAAATACCTTCTGCCCCAACGCATTGAAAATTGAAATAGTGATTTCATTTCCTGCAAAACCATTAGACCCTGCAAACAGGAATTCTACCATCAAAGCATCCGTAGCAGGATTGGAATAAACATTCACGAAACAAGTTGTACCCACCTCCTCAATTCCAACATAAGAAGCATCAACACTTGCCTGAGCCGTACAGCCGTTATCATCACCGATGATCACGGTGTACAATCCTGATTGAGTGATGGTGTATGATTGATTCGTTGCACCGGGAATGTCAACCGAATTGAGTTGCCATTGATACGATGTGGCAGGCGTACTTGTAAGTGTGTTGCCCACTTGCGAGATTATTGGAGCAAAGGGATTGGTGTAAACGGTGATGAAATTTGAAAGTGTAAGGGTGTCACTTCCT